>NZ_JAHVHR010000035.1:0-604374 GCF_019802175.1 Halomonas sp. DP5N14-9 | reverse complement strand
AGTGCGACCTTGGCCTTGAACTCACCGCTGTGCTGTCGACGTTTCCTGCTCATGATCAGGGTCTCCTGGTCGGTCTGATCAGAGCTTAGCGCCTGGTCCGAAATCTGGGGACCACTTCAGGGTGCCCAGGGCCAGCGGCGAGGCGTTGAAGAAGGGCTGCTCCGCAGCGCGCAGCAGCAGCTTCTCGCGCACCGCCTCGGGCTTGGCCTGGTGGGCGTAGGCGGCGTCGAGCACCTCGGCCTTGGTGGGCTCCAGTACGCACTCAAGGCGCCGCAGCAGGGTGAAGGGCAGGATGATACGGCCGTACTGGGACTGCTTGAAATCGCCGCGCAGCAGGTCTGCCACGGACCAGATAAAGGCTGCCAGCTGAGAGTGACTCTCCGTATTCACGATGCTTCCCCACGTTTTGTGCAATTGAGAACTTGTCGGGGAACATCATACACGGGGGGGCAGGGCTTCCAGCAGTCTAGCCTTCAGGCGTAACCACAGTGTGATTGACTAGATCACCCTCGGAGCTTGCATCACTCATCGGGCCCTTAATGAAGCAACCCGACTGACCTTTCCCCCAGGGACCGCCACCGACATCAACACTTTCAAATTCCAACGTCGCTTTCAGCGACGGATCATGTGTCCGGTCGTCATGAAAATTGGAAGTGCTTGAGGTTATCGGTATCCGAGGCTTGGGCGATCTCAATAAATGGTTCAGCACCGACGGGCAGGGTAGGTAGACTCGCGTCATCTCGCAGGCGGTGCAGTGGCTCGCCTGCTTCCAGGTGCTCGAGCCAGTAGCCATCGGTGCCAAGCAGCACCATTTGACCCAGCTTCAGCGAGAACGCTAGGTGTTCAGGAGCTCTGAAGCGCCTAGCGTTCAGGCAACGGGTTAGCTGGTGCTCACGCCGTTCGTGCTCTTCTCTTGAGCGTGGGGATGGAAGGCCAGACTCATAAGCCAGCAGGTGCGGTGTGGTCAGCCATCGTGTCTTGGTCTGCCCTTGTAGGCCTACCCGGCAATCACCACAGTGCCAGATCTGTGCAACCAGCGTCTCCTGATCAAGGCTGACCATGCAGTAACTGGCGATATCACGAAGGAAGCCGTTGCGGAGAGAGGCCTGCTCCTCTCTGAGGCGAGCATGTACCATCACTTGTGAGCAAGCCGTTACCTCGGCGAGCGCATGAAGCCCAGCATCCGCCCAATGACGCGCCAGCTCAGCGCCTCGGGGGCCTTTTTCTGCGCCGTCGACCAGTACCGCCAGAAGATGCTGGCGTTGCTGCCCCACTGTCGCAGCATCGCTGTTGCAGCTACGCTCGCGGCCTTGTCTGCAGAACCAGCTTGCCAGCATCAGCCGCGCTCCCCGGCCAGGACCTCCAGGCGCTCGAAGAGCAGCGCTTCGCGGTTAGGGTCTCCGGCCGCACTCTGCACGGCATATCCGAAGAGATCATTGCCGAGAAGTTTGCTGAGCTCATCTGCGATATAGGTCCGAAGGTCGCTGTCGGCAGCTCTCACCTCATCAAGTAGCTCGGGGCGGCCATCCACGAGATTGAGGATGTCCTCGATGTCGTGGCTCGATAAAGGATCGTCCTCACCCCGCCCCTTGTAGGCTTCAAGCTTGGTGGCAACGAAAAGCGGTGGTGCGACCACGCGGATGGAAAGATCCCCACCTAGCGAGACGGGCTGTGCCGTTTCCAGTGCCTGGGGGTACCAGTGATTGCTGAAGCCGAGCACGTCGTCATGGTCCGGCATCAGATCGACGCGCAACTCTCCCAGCTTCATGGCGCAGATTGGCATATCCTCATCTAGAGAAGAGGGCTCATTGAATCCCTTCGCCTTCAGCGCTTGCTTGAAGCGCTGCAGGTCGACATAGCTCATGACGCTGATGACCAGATCCACGTCATCGGTACTGCGCACCTGCTCTCGAGTGAACGCATCGGTAAGTAGTAGCCCGGTCGTACAGCCCCCGACGAAAGCTACCTGATCGCGCAGTTCATCCCCGAGGGCCTCGGCCACCCGGCGCAACATGGCGCAACATGGCGCGCTGATCGTCGAACAAGCTCATCGCTTACTCCAGATACTCAGCCAGCCGCTCCGCAGCGACCTTACTCTCGCGGGGATGACCCAGTCGAATGGCATCGACAAGAGCCAACATGGCATACAACTCTCGATCGCGACGCACCGCATAGGGCACACTCTTGAACAACGGCTCAACGGCCTGGCCTTTGCTTTTGCCCCGGGCGTCTGGCCATACCATCGGCAACTCACCTGAGCTATATAACTGGCCTTCCAGCGCTGGCGCGGCAAAGGTCGTCGCAATGCCGCGGGTAATTTCCCCGGGCTTGGCCGGGAACACGTAGCGCACCCCATGCATGATGAAGTTGAACAGAGCTCGGACGTTGGCGCGCGGCACGCCGGTTCGGTGATCCTTGCGAATCAGACCTACCTCCAGACATCGCTGAAGGGCAAGGCTAACCTGACTTTTGCTGATGCCGGTTTCCTCGGCCAAGGCCCGCACGCTGTAGCGTGCCTGCAACTGGTCGTCCTCGAGTCCAGGCAAGCTCTCGCGCACCCCGTCAATGTCATCGAGCGCCCAGTCCCTCCAGTCATCTGGGAGCGCCTTCTCTCCCTTGCCAGTGTGAGTATCGGGGCCACGGCCGTCCTTACGCCTCAGGGCCACCAGCTTCAAAAGCAGACCAATATCTTGACTTTTCATAGTGTCAGCACCGCTCCTGTCCCACGTCCTAGGACACGGGACAGGCTCGATGAATCACTACCGAACTGTCAAGGAAAATCGTCCACTACAGAGGGATTCGCTTGTAAACCAAGATGGCGTCTGCAAGCTCGAGCGAATCCACCTCCGATAGCTCTACATGTCGCTCCTGCATGGTTGCGACTAAGCCACTGGCTTCGCAACAGGCCCCACCCTCAGGTTCGCCCGACCGATCATCCTGGCACACTCATCCAGGGCGTCAGGCGCAGAGTATGAACCCTGGCTGGCCGGAAGGCCCCGGTACCCGATACGAGTAAAGCGAATATCGCGATGATTGCAGACCAGATCCAGTATCAGGGCCGTAGGGCTACCCCATTTCACCTACTGCTCCGGTGGACGGGCGCATCTTATGGCGCCGACGTGCTTCAGAGTTCGGACCAATGCTGGGGACTATCTAGATGGAGGCTACGGGGGCAGTAGACGATCGCACACTGCGTGACGCCCGTTCACTCAAGGAAGTGGTGCTGGAACGATGTTCGTGGACAGCCAAGCATCGGGAAGCCCCGGCGTACAAGAGCAATGTAAAACCCAGACAGGACAACCAACAGGCAGGAAGGGGGGCGGTGGTGGGCCCAGTAGGACTTGAACCTACGACCAAGGGATTATGAGTCCCCTGCTCTAACCAACTGAGCTATAGGCCCTTATCA
Source organism: Halomonas sp. DP5N14-9 (assembly GCF_019802175.1). Taxonomy (NCBI): domain Bacteria; kingdom Pseudomonadati; phylum Pseudomonadota; class Gammaproteobacteria; order Oceanospirillales; family Halomonadaceae; genus Halomonas; species Halomonas sp. DP5N14-9. The sequence continues at coordinate 600,968 of NZ_JAHVHR010000035.1, read as the reverse complement.
GCGCGGGCGTATGATAGCGAAAGCTGCGGCCGTAGGCTAGCGGGTTTCGGGTGGACGCTTGCCACTGGTCAGTATGGCGGCTTTCGAGGCGCTTTGGCTGTGCCATTCCTGGCACTTTCTCGCCTTACAGCCCTTCTCGCATCATCGTTCCGGCGCCTCGAGAACCGGTTTTGGCGGCTGGGTGTACCGCTGGCGTACCCGCGGTGCACCCGCATCGCCCCGCTCCTTCTCACGCTCTATCGCTCTCTATCGCTTTCCTGATCTCTCTATCCAGTCTCCGACTCTGCGTTCTGTTCTGCCTCGGTTCGATGTGGCGTTGTGCCATGCCTGAACCGCTTCGCGTCTACTGCACCAGTCCGAGGATGGTGTAGGGGGCTTCGCAGCAGCGGCGTTCGTCGCGTTCGCTGACGCTGTGCAGGTCGTAGTTGCGGTCGTTGTCGTAGGCGACGAACAGCCGCTCGCGGTCGAGCACGGCGAGGCCTTCGGCCTTGTGTTCGAACTCGAGCACCTTGTCGTTCTCGTCGCGTACCAGGGTGGGTGCCCTGCCCTGGCGGAAGTCGTGCAGCGACATCACCCACAGATAGCCGCCGATGAGCTCGTCGTCGCCCTCTTCCGTCTCGAAGCTGGTCAGCAGGTAGAGCTGGCCGTGGTAGGGATCGTACTCGAGGCTGGACAGGCCGCAGATGTGCTCCACACCGTCGTACTCGCCGGGGTCGAAGCTGAAGACGTCGTGCAGGGCGTCGACGAACTCCAGGTTGTCGTCGTCGTTGATGATGTAGTGGGCACCGATGACCCGGCGCACGTAGTCGAAGTCATCGTGGGCCTTGCCCTGCTCGCGGATGCCGAACAGCAAAAGGCCATCGCCACGCTCGCCGGGGATCGCGGCCAGGCCCTCGATCTTGTAGTAGGGCTCGCCTACGGCGGCATCCATCTTGCGCCGGAATTCGAGCGACCCTTCCACACCGTCACGGGGGTCGGGGTCCACCACCTGGACCCGGTCAGGCTCGTGAAGTGGCCAGATCAGCAGGTGGTTGTAGGCGTTGAGTTCGTGGGTCTCGTCGTCGATGCGATCGAAACCGGTGGTGGCGATCATGTGGCGCCCATCGGTGGTCAGGGCGAAGTCTTCATACTTCACCGCTTCCTTGATGGTCTGCTGGGTCAGGTAGTCGATGCGGCTGTCGTCGGGCCCCTCGGCGGACAACGGCAGGCTGAAAGCGGCGGAACGCTCGTGGCCGGGGATCGGCTTGTCGCTGGCCATCAACAGTCGCTCGCCGTCGTAGGCCACCGCAGAAATCTCGGCGTTGACCAGCTCGCCCTGGTCGTCACGCAGGCCGGGAGGAAAGCAGTGGATCGTGCCCTGCTTGAGGATCTTTACTCGTGCCATCAGGCCTCCTGATCGTCGCGTGGTAGATGCATCCAGCCTACGCCTTGTGTCTCTGGTCGGCGAGGGGGTGAGCTTGACTTGCACAAACCATAAATTTTAATACGAACGCTTCGCATTATTTTCACAATTCGCTATATTGCTTGCCGCTGTCGAAGCTGCACATCAGCCCCACGGCTAACGCTCAGCTCCCTCGGCAGGTGACGCGAGACGGGCCGCCAGAAGCCCGGTCCGCACTGTCCCATCGGCTCGTCTCGGCAAGCCGGTCAACACTAGCCAAGCGATCATTCCATGCCTTCCCAGATTCCGACTCAGATCCACACACGCCTGCGTCCCCTTGCTACTTCGCCAATCACCGGCGTCACGTCATGTAGCGGCTCTCCCTCGTCAGCGTCACTTTCCCTCGGTGCAGGCCTCTTGCTGCTGGCCGCTGCTCCATCGCTTAGCTGGGCGCAGGCGGTTGGCGCCGATCAGCAAGGCACCGACGAGTCAGCCGTCCAATCCCAAGAGACCATGGTGGTGGTCGGCTCGCGCACGCCGAAGTCGATCAGCGAGATTCCCGGTGCGGTGTGGGTGGTGGACCAGCACCAGCTGGAGACCCAGATCGCGACGGGAGCCGACCTCAAGACCGCGCTGGGCCGATTGGTACCGGGGCTGGATCTGGCCCCCCAGGGACGCACCAACTATGGCCAGAACATGCGTGGCCGCAGCGTGCAGGTGCTGATCGACGGCGTCTCGTTGAACAGCTCCCGGGGTCTGTCGCGACAGTTCGACGCCATCGACCCGTTCAACATCGAGCGCGTCGAGGTGCTGTCCGGCGCCAGCAGTCTTTATGGCGGTGGCGCCACCGGTGGCATCATCAATATCGTGACGAAGAAAGGTGACGGTCCCGGTCGCCACTTTTCCACCGCGACGAGCGTCACCAGCGGCTTCAATGACAGTGACGACGCCGACTTCCGCCTGGCCCAGTCGATCAGTGGCGGCAGCGAGCGTGTCCAGGGACGTCTGGCGGTGGCCTATCAGGACAATGGACGCTTCTATGACGGGCGTGGCGACGAGATCTTCCCGGACATCGCCCAGACCGACCTGCAGGACAATCGCTCCATCGACATCATGGGCAGCGTCGATCTGGCGCTGAGTGCCGAGCAGACGCTGACACTTGGCGCACAGCTATACCGCTCGGCCTATGAGGGTGACCGTGGGCTCTATTTCCCTAACCTGGCGCTAGGCAATCTGGAAGGCGCCGAGATCCGCGACGGCTATTCGTCGGATCGCGATCCCGAGACGGATCGTCGCATGGTCAACCTGCAGTACCACCACGCCGACCTGCTGGGTCAGGACTTCTACCTGCAGGCGTTCTATCGGGAAGAAGAGGCCAGCTTCAATGCCTTCCCCTACGCCACCACTCAGGGCGTCGAATTCCGCGCCTCCAAGCAGGACACCGATCTGGGCGGTATCAAGGCGCTGTTCGATGCCGAGTTGGGCGAGCGCGTCTCGCTGACCTATGGCCTCGACATGGACCGTGAGTCCTTCGACGCCGACCAGATGTACTTCGACATCGCCACCTCGAATGCCAGTGGCGGTCTCACCCAGGAAGAGCGCGAGATCGGCCCGCGCTATCCAAGCTACGAGGTCGACGGCTACGCCGGCTTCGCCCAGGGCGACTGGCGGGTCACCGATGGTCTGACCCTGTCCGCCGGGGTGCGCCAGCAGCATATGGACGTCGAGGTCGATGACTTCAACGGCGTACCGGGTGGCGAGAATGACTATGATGCCACCCTGGTCAACGCAAGTGCCCTCTACGATTTCGGCAACGGTCACCAGAACTGGATCCAGTTCAGCCAGGGCTTTGAGCTGCCGGACCCGGCCAAGTACTATGGCAAGAGCGCCGATGTCAGCGTCGACGACAACCCGCTGGACGCCATCAAGACAGACCAGGTGGAACTCGGCTGGCGCTTCAATGACGCCGACTGGAGCACCCAGGCGGCGATCTACTACGCCTGGTCCGACAAGGCGGTGGAAAATGCCGAAGACCTGTCGGTCAGCGTGGTCGAGGAAAACAAGCGCGACTACGGCCTGGAGGCGGCGGTGACCCGCTTCCTGGACGGCGGCTTCGAGGTCGGCGGCACCCTGCACCTGGTGCGCTCGGAGCAGGAAGACGAGAACGGTAGCTGGGAAAAGCGTGACGCCCGCTATGCGTCGCTGTCCTCCGCCACCGCCTTCGTCGGTTGGCAGGACATGGCGGCAGGACGCAGCGCCCGGCTGCAGGCCAACCATGCCCATAACCTGGAAGATGACGATGACCGCCAGATCGACGGCTACACCACGGTGGACCTGGCGCTGGCCCAGGACATCGATATCGGCCGTCTGACGCTGGGCATCGACAACCTGCTCGACGAGGAATATTCCACCGTCTGGGGACAGCGAGCGGCAATGTTCTACTCGCCCTACTACGGTCCGGAGTACCTGTACGACTATCAGGGTCGGGGACGGACCTTTACCCTTGGCTGGACCATGGACTTCTAATATTCGTCCTGGGAATTTCCATCCCCACCAGGCGCCGGGCCATTTCAGGTCCGGCGCTTATGGTTTCAGGCTGGTGGCGTCGCTCACCTGGCGCGACGACTTCGGGTAGTATTCCTCTCTTCTCTCATTTGATAATGAATTGCATTTGCTTTTGCATCGTGGCATGCTCTTGGCCCTCCGCATTTCCGCTTTCCAGGACTGTGAGACGGTTCATGTTCCAGGCCCGGCCCACCAACACACTCGCCAAGGTCCCTGCGTCGCGGGGTGCTGAGCTGTCTTGTGATGATTCATCGAAGGCCCGCGCCGGGGGCGCCTGGGTGCTGGTCAGCGTGTTGTTGGGCACCTTTACCGTCAGCCTCAACAACAGTGCGCTGAACCTGGCGGTGGCGGAGCTGATGGCGACCTTCGATGCCAGCGCCAGCCAAGTGAACTGGGTCATCACCCTGTTCATGATCAGCATGGCCATGACCATGCCGCTGACCGGCTATCTGGCCGATCGCTTCGGCCGACGGGTGATCTATCTGCTGGGGCTGGTCGGTTTTATCGCCGGTTCTGGCCTCGGCGCCATGGCCGACAGTCTAGACAGCATCATCATCGCTCGGGGCGTCCAGGGCATGGCGGCGGGACTGATGATGCCGCTGTCGCTGGCGCTAATCTTCGCCGCCTACCCGCCCGAGCAGCGGGGCCGCGTCAGCGGCATCTGGGGGTTTGCGGTGATGATCGCGCCGGCCATCGGCCCAAGCGTTGGCGGCCTGCTGCTGGAGGTCAGCCACTGGCGGGCGCTGTTCGTCATGAACATCCCCTTTGCGCTGCTGGGGCTGGTGGTGGGCTGGCGCTGCCTCCATCGGGAGGCGCCCAACCGTGCCAGGCGCTTCGACCTGCCGGGCTTTTTGCTGATCACCCTCGGCATGGGCGCGGTGCTGTTTTCGCTGAGCCGAATCGACAGTCTGGCCGAACTGCTCACGCCCTCGGCGCTCGTCCCCCTGGGGCTCGGGCTTGCCGCCCTGGCAGGGTTCGTGGTGGTGGAACGGGGTATGGAGTTCAAGGCGGGGCGAATGCAGGAACGGAAAGCCGACCCCACAGCAGCCCCGGGAGCCCCAGCGCCTCTACTGTCGCTGTCCCTGTTTGGACACCGCGCCTTTCGCCTGAGCGTCGTCCTGGCCTGCCTGCAGTCCATCATCCTGTTCGGCTGCGTGCTGCTGGTGCCGCTGTGGATGCACCAGGTGCTCGGGGCGAGTCCGCTGACCACGGGGCTTGTGTTTCTGGCCACGGCCTTGATGGCGTCGCTGTCTTCGCCCATCGCCGGGCGGATGATCGACCGCCACCCGCCCCAGTGGTGTCTTCTCGCCGGCCTGATGCTGACCGCTGTCAGTCTTGCGGGGCTCGCGCTGATGTCGTCGGCGACGCCAGCCTGGGTAGTGGGGCTGTGGATGGGGACGCGTGGCATTGGCCTGGCTTGCGGCTATCTGCCCTCCACCACCGTGGGCATGCGCGCCCTGCCCGACCGGGACATGGCCCAGGCTTCGGCCATGAACAATATGGCAAGGCGATTGATCGCCTCGCTGGGTCTGGTGGCGCTTTCTCTTTACTACGACACCCGCGTAAGTGGCGTCACCGCCGCTGGCGTGAGTGCCGCCGAGGCCAGCGCCCAGGCCCTGCAGGAGACATTTATCGCCCTGGCCGCCATTGCCCTGCTGTGCCTGCCGCTGGCCTGGGCGCTGGGGCGAGAAATCGGCCGCTCGTCGGGGCGCCAGACACGCCAGTCTCCGGGGCGCCAAGAAAACCAGGCCTCCGCCCAGCCCGCAAGCTCACGTGACGGAACCTCCTCATGACCCCCACGCCATCTCTGCGACCGCCGCCGCACTCACGCTTGAGGCCGCCTACTTCCCGGCAAGCCCCCTCAGTGCTGCGCAGTCTGTTGCTGGTGCTCGGGCTGTTTGCCGGCGTGCTGGCCTTTGCGGCACTCGCCCTGCTCGCCGGGATGCTGTTATTTACAGGCACTGCCGAGGCCGACATCAGGACTGATACAAGGACTTATGCAAGGTCTGACTCGGCGGCCGGTGCGCCGGTAGTCTCCTCGGCTTCGGCGCCGCGTCTGGTCACGCTGTATCAGGGGGCCACGGACAGCGCGGTCGCGCTGGGGGTAACGCCCATCGGGGTGGTCGATGCCTGGATGGAGAAGCCCACCTATCGCTACCTGCGCGAGACGCTCGATGGCGTCGAGCACGTGGGTCTGGAGACCCAGCCCAACCTGGAAAAAGTGGCCTGGCTCGATCCCGGGGTGATCGTCGCCACCCGCTTTCGACACGAACGGGTGCGCCCGCTGCTCGAGCAGATCGCGCCAACGGTGTTCTCGTCCACGGTGTCTGACTTCAAGGCCTCGCTCACGCTGGTGGCGGCGGCGACCGGGCGCGAGGCCAGGGCCGAACAACTGCTGGCCTGCTGGGACGACCGGGTAGCGGATCTGCGCGCGAAGATTTCCACGGCGCTGGGCAACGCCTGGCCACAGAAAGCCGCGGTGGTGCGCTTCAAGAGCGACCACGTGCGTCTGTATTCCTCCGGCTTCGCCGGCAGCATCCTGGAGGAGCTGGGCTTCCGCCAGCCTGACGCCGCCGCAGACCAAGGCTGGGGCATGAAGTTGACCAGCGAGGAGAACATCCCCGCGCTGGACGCCGACGTCATCTTCGTGCTGCTGGAAGACGACCCGGCGATCCATGACACCTACCGCCACTGGACCGCCCACCCGCTATGGCAGCGGCTTACCGCGACACAAGCCGGCCGGGTGTACGAAGTAGACACAGTCAACTGGATCATGGGCGGCGGGATCCTCGCCGCCAACGCCATGCTCGATGACCTCTATCGCCACTACGGCCTGGTGCCGCAGGCGCTCTCCCCTTCCTGCGCGCTGGGGGGGGCGCCTTCAGCGGTGGAAGAGCCTTCAGCCATTGAAGAGCCGTCGGCCAGGACAGACGAGGGTGCGGCCTGATGCTGGAACGCACCTCCACCCGGGCCGCCGGACTGATCCTCGGCACCCTGCTGCTGCTGGCGGCGTTCGGCGCCAGCGTGGTCCTCGGCACCACCGAGATCGCGCCGCTGACCGCCCTTGAGGCCATCACCGACTACGACGGCGGCAGGGTCAGCCATATCATCATCCTCAGCGAACGCCTGCCCCGAGCGGTGATCGCCACCCTGACCGGTGCCAGCCTGGCGGTGGCCGGTGCGCTGATGCAGACCATGACGCGCAACCCGCTGGCCTCGCCAAGCATCCTCGGCATCAACGCCGGCGCCATGTTCTTTGTGGTGGTGGCGGTATCGCTGCTGCCACTGCACACCCCCGGTCAGTATGTGTGGGCGGCCTTGCTCGGCGCGCTGGTGGCCGCACTCGCCGTGGTGGCGCTCAGCCGTGGCCGGCGCGGCGAGCTGTCACCGCTTCGGGTCGTGCTCGCCGGGGTGGCGGTGACGGCGATGTTCGTGTCCTTCAGTCAGGGCCTGTTGATCATCGACCAGCAGAGCTTCGAGAGCGTGCTGTACTGGCTGGCCGGCTCGGTCTCCGGGCGCGAGCTTGAACTGGTGGTGCCACTGCTGCCGCTGTTTGCCCTGGCCTTTGCGATCACCGCTGCCCTCGCCCGTCAGGCCAACGCCCTGCTGCTGGGCGATGACATGGTCACCGGCCTTGGCATGCGCGCCGGCACCCTGAAGCTTGCCTTGGGCCTGTGCGTAATCCTGCTGGCCGGCAGCTCGGTGGCGCTGGCCGGGATGATCGGCTTCGTCGGCTTGATCGTGCCGCACATGGCCCGCGGCCTGGTCGGCATCGACCATCGCTGGCTGCTGCCAGCCTGTGCGCTGCTCGGGGCCACGCTGCTGCTGGTAGCCGATATCGCCTCGCGCTTTCTGATGGCGCCCCAGGAGATCCCGGTCGGCGTCATGACCGCGCTGATCGGCACGCCCTTCTTCATCTATCTGGCCCGCAAGAAGCAGGTATCCGCATGAGCAGCTTGTCTGGCGCCAACGCCGAATCCGCCACACAGGGCCATACACAAGGCCATACACCAGATCGGGCCAACCGGCGCTATCGCCGCCTGGTGGCGCTGCTGGCGCTTGCGCTGGTGGCAAGCGCAGGCCTGTCGCTGTCGCAGGGCAGCTTCCCCACTCCACCCATCGAGGTGCTGAAAGCCCTGGCCGCGCCCCAGGCCAGCGACATCGACTTTATCGTCTGGGAGTTGAGGCTGCCGCGCATTCTGCTGGCGGTGCTGGTGGGGGCGGCGCTGGCGGTGGCCGGCGCGGTGCTGCAGGGCATCGTCAGAAACCCGCTGGCCTCCCCGGATGTGATCGGTATCACCAGTGGCGCGGCGCTGACGGCGGTGGTGTTTCTGGCCGGCTTTGCCAGTCAGCTGAGCATCCACCTGCTGCCACTCGCCGCGCTGGGCGGCGCCCTGGTGGCCACCGTGCTGGTGGTGGCGCTGGCCTGGCGCAAGGGGCTCAATCCCAGCCGGGTGGTGCTGGTGGGTATCGGGCTGTCCGCCGCCATGGGGGCGGCGACGACCCTGCTGATCGTGATCAGCGATGACGCCTCGGCGCTGCACGCCTATGTCTGGCTCACCGGCAGCCTCTATGCGGCCCAGTGGCGCCATGTACTGTCGCTGCTGCCCTGGCTGCTGGTGGCGATTCCGCTATGCCTGAGCCTGGCTCGGCATATGGACGCCCTGGCACTGGGCGACGCCGTGGCCGTCGGGCTCGGTGTCGACGTGCTGAGAAGCCGGCTGATCCTGTTGGCCCTCAGCGTGGCGCTGGCCGGCGCGGCGGTGGCGTTTGCCGGAGGACTCAGCTTCGTCGGCCTGGTGGCGCCCCATCTGGCGGCCCGCCTGGTCGGGCGCAGTCTCGCACGGCTGGTGCCGGTAGCGGCGCTGTGTGGCGCGCTGATCGTGCTCTACGCCGACTTGATCGGCCGAGTGGCCTTTCTGCCCAAGGACCTGCCCGCCGGGGTCTTCGTCTCCGCGGTGGGTGCGCCCTTCTTCGTCTATCTGCTCTATCGCACCCGGCAGTAAGAGCGTCGGCTGCTCGTCGTGATCCGGTCAGCACTCACGCCGCTATCAGCACCGCCAGCAACTTTTCAGCAACCACTCCGCAATCCCTTGGCGCTGTCCGAAAAGTCGACGAGCGAAGGTTAGACAAGGCAAAAATCGGTGAGACAGCGCAGTTTACGGGGTGTAAATGAGCATGTTGATCCGATTTTTAACGCCGTATTACCGAGCGCAGGCACTTTTCAGACAAGCCCTAAGCAACACATCCGACAGGAGGTCCGATGTTCCACATTGCCCCGCGCAGGGACAGCTTCAGCCAGGCGCAGATCGATCGCTTCGCCGGGCTTGCCACCTCGACCCTGGGCCACTTCAGCGACTTTGGCGCCATCGCCTCGCTGGAGCCGCTGCACCGCCCGGTACGTCTGGTCGGCACCGCGCTGACGGTCAGAATTCCCCATGTCGACGGCGCCATCATCCGCGAGGCGCTGACGCTCGCACGCCCCGGTGACGTGCTGGTGATCGACGTGTCCGGTGATCATCGTCGCGCCTGCTGGGGCGAATTTCGCGCCTACGCGGCGCTGACCAAGGGACTGGCCGGTGTCGTCACCAATGGCGCTGTCACCGACCGGGAGACGCTGTCTCGGCTGAGACTGCCGATGTTTGCTGCGGGTACCAGTCCGCTGACCACCCGCTCGCTGTCGCTGGAGGGTGAGATCAACACTCCGGTATCCATCGACGGGGTCTCCATCGCGCCCGGCGATCTGGTGCTCGGTGACGACGACGGTCTGTTCGTGGTGCCCCCGCACCGGGCCGACGAGCTGGCCGAAAAAACCCTGGCCAAGCAGCAGGACGAAACTCGTCGGCGCGAGGCGATGCTCGCTGAGCATCCCGAATGGCTTCGCTGAATATCCCGTCTCTTGCGCACGAAAAAACGGCGGCATCGGTGTTCACCGATGCCGCCGCTCATTTTCCTGACGATGAGATCAGGCTTGCTGCAGTGTCCCTAGGCGGTCGGCTTCGCCAGCGCTACTGACACCCTGTTCAACACCGCCATTTGCCTCGGCGATCTGATGCGTCAGCGCCCCCTGGCATGCCCTCAGCGGATTGACGGTCTCGCTGACGCCAAAAGGCATGCTGCCGGGGCCGCCCGCACGCTCGATGATCGGGGCGATCAGGCGCTTGTAGGGCCAGCGCTCGCGCTCGAACAGCGCGGACTTCAAGACATTGCGCTCGGCGGCTTCGAAGGGCACGGCGTCGAGCTGGGCCTCGAGCTGAACCGTCAGATCCCGCCATAGAGCGCGCTGGCAAAGGCCATAGTGTCCCGCCAGAGTGTCGATGATCGCACGCAGGTTGACCTGGATCGCCAGGGTCTGCAGCCAGAACAACAGCGCCTCCTGACTGTCGTGGTAGAGGGTGTTGGCGTGACCCGGCTTGATCCGGTAGCAGGGATCCTGCATGCCGTGGCGCTCGAGCTGGCCGACGTTGATACGCAGCGAGTCATGGTCACGCAGCAACAGGCCCTCGACCCTACCCTGGCGCACCACCAGCACGGCGTTCTGGCCGTGCACCTCCGCCAGCATACCGAGCCTCAGCATGCGCAGGTTGATCTCGAAAAAGCGCGCACACAGCTCACCAAATAGCGTTCGTGCGTTCGCGGCTCCGGCTTCCATGCCACGTAGCGCCATCCAGTCATCGAAGACGTGATGGGCGCTGGTGCGAGCTGGACCGGACGCCCCGACCATCGGAAGTGGCGTGCCCAGGGTCGCCATGGGTACCAGCTGGGTGCCGGCCTGCTCGAGCAGCGCCTGAGGATAGCTGCGCACCATGGCGCTCAGATGGCGCGGGGCCTCATCGAACAGACTGGCGTCCTCGGGCAGGTAGGCCCACCACTTGCCCTCTTCGCACAGGTGCAAGGCGCTTTCCAGCAGTGGATCGCGCTGCCGGGCTTCTTCCAGCAGCCGTGCGCTCAGATCGCCATTGATCATCTTCACCGCCGGCAGGTAGCGCGAGGCCCCCAGCGAGTGGATGGCCATGGGCAGCTTGAGGCTATGCGCGGCGCCGTCTGATGAGGGCGCAGCCGGCAGCAGCGAGCGCAGCGACGAGGTCGGCCACCAGCGCCCGGCCCGTGTCTCCAGGGTGATGCAGTGACCGGCGGCAAAGTCCTCGGCGAGCCACTTCGGCAGGGCATGATCGTGCTGCCAGGGGTGCACCGGCAGTGCCAGGTGGCTGTCGGCGATGCCCTTGGCGCGCATCTCATCGGAGAGTGCCTGACGCTCCTCGGCCGCGAGCAGCCAGTCTGCGGGTTGTTCCAAAGGGGCGCTCTCTCTATCGGCGCCCGACACCGCGCCGGCTGTCGCTCTATCGGCGCCCGAAGCCGCGCCGGCTGCGAGCGCCCCCACCCCTGCGCCATGGGTCAGCCGGTGACGCGCGACCGCCACCCAGTAAAGCTCGACGGGGTTGGCAAACTCGGCCATATAGGCACGGTACTCGGCAGCGCTTAAACCCTGTTTAGCCTTGGCGGTGGGATGGTAGGGCCGGTCGAGCAGCGACGCCCACTGCTCCAGAATGGTGAAGTGCTCAAGGGTGCCCAGAGAGGCAAGATGGCGGGTGTCCACGCCGTGCGCCATGGAGGCCGTGGCTTGCCACAGGCTGTCCTCCAGGGCGTCGAGAAAGACGCGCTGGCCAGGCGTCAGGGCCTGTTCATCGCCGCCGAACACCCGCCGCATCAATGCCACGGGATCCAGGGGCGACGGAGTCCCCCCATCGTGAGCCAACACCGGCGTGCCGGGCACCTTCTGCCAGTCCTGGGCAATACCGGGCTCCAGCAGGAACAGCAGGGTCTCGCCCAGCTCCGGTTGGACGCTCCACAGTCGCGCCCGAGGGGGCACGGCCACGACGCCAAACAGCTCGGCAAGGGGCGCCGGCTCGCCATCGTCCCTCGCCAGGCCCGATTGGCTCGTCCGATGCCGGTCTTCGCAACCTTGTTCAGACAGCTCGGTTGGCCACCCGTCGAGCAGTCCTTCGACCAGCAGGCCATCGACCAGGAAGCCAAGAAGCTGCTCCTCGGCCAGGCGTACCGCCTCGCCGGAAGACGGCGGTTCAATAAAAGAGGGGAAAAACGCGCGGGGCGCCATGGTCGGGGTCTCCTTGACGGATGAATCGGTAGTCGCGGTTCCAGGGCAAGCATTGCCAGGGTGGCTCATCGGCGCGCCTCCTCGAGGGTTCTGGCGAGGGCGCGAAAGGCGATGCCCCGCTCGTCGCCGAGCAGGAAGGTACGCACACCGCGCTCGCGCCACTCGGCCTTGGCGTCCGCATGGCGCAGGAAGGCGGCGTAGGGAAGGCCGTGGTCCGCCGCCCGCTGCTGCACCCGGCAAAGCGCCTTTAGTACCTCGGGGTGGGCGGTCTGCCAGCTCACGCCCAGGGACTGGGACAGATCGGCGGCACCTTCCAGCACCAGGTCGAAACCATCGACGGCGCACAGCTCGTCGATGCGCTCGACGCCGGCCCGGCTCTCGATCATGGCAACGACCAGGATCTCGTCGTTGGCCTTTTGAACGTATTCGGCCAGGGAGTGCTTGCCGAAGGCGCCGGGGCGCCCGGCGTTGAGGCTGCGCGTGCCCTGGGGCGCGTACTTGCAGGCACGCACCGCGGCGGCCAGTCGCTCGGGGTCTTCGACGCTCGGCAACACGATGCCCTGGGCACCGCCGTCGAGCAGGCGCAGCAGGGTCTTGGGGTTGTCGTCGGCAACCCGCACCAACGGCGTCAGTCCGTAGCTCTCGGCGGTGCGGATCATGTGCTCGACGGTTTCCGGGTTGATCAGCACGTGCTCGGTGTCGATCACCACGAAGTCGAAGCCGGCCTCGGCGATCAGCTCGATCGACGCCGCCGTGGGCAACGAGGCCAGCACTCCGTAGACCTCGCGCTGCTCGCTTAGCGCACGTTTCAGGCGATTGGTTCTCAGCATGGGGTGCGCTCCTGTGTCGCTGCTGGCGCCCCCGTGGTCACAGACGCAGGGCGCGACGCCGGCGCATGCAAGGCCAGGGGATTGGGCACCCGCTTGATCTGAGGCTCGTCGTCGCCGAACAGCCGCCGGCGGGTCAGTGCTTCCACTTCCCACTCGGGGACGAAGACATCGAACAGGCGATAGCGCTCGGCGTGCTCTGGATGGGCGTCCTGGTAGGCGGTGATGACGTCGGCGACCATGGCCCAGAAGGAGCCCTCGGCGAGCCCGAAGTGACGCTCGAGGAAGATCGCCATCTCGGCCAGGGCAATAAAGAAGAAGGCGTCGCAGGAGTAGTCGCGCACCGCCGCCAGGTCATCGGTGACGATAAAGGAATTTCGGTTGCGCGCGGCGTGGGCCGCCGGTAACGGCTCCAGGCTGGGGGCCAGCTCGGGACGGGCCAGCGCCGAGGGACAGAAGCGCACCCCGTCGTGGAAGTCCTTGAGCGCGACTCGCACTGGCCAGCCGTCTCGGTGGATCACCACGATATTCTGGCCGTGGGACTCAAGCCCCACCCCTTCGGCGAACAGCAGGTGGATGATCGGCAGTGTCGCCACCCTCACCAGCTGGCGGGTCCAGGCGTCGCGCCCGTGACGGGCGATCCAGTCGGCAATAAAGGGCTCTGCGGGCGCCCCGTCCGGGTCGCGCAGACACTGGCTCAAGCCGTTGAAGGGAACCGCCTGCTCGCCAGGGGCGAGAAAGCCGTCGATGTGCTCACGCCACAGCGCGCCGGCCTGGCCGTACACCTCGTCATGGCGCAGGCCGCCAAAGGCGCGTTCGTCCAGGGCAACACCGGCCACCTCGCCGAGGATCACAACGTTGGCCGCCCCGGCGCCGGCGTCGCTCTCCAGAAGCTGCTTGAGCCAGGCGGTGATGATAGGCCCGTTGGTGATGGTATGGCGCGCCAGGATACGAGTGCTGGAGGTGTTGGTGATCCCCAGCGCCAGCTTGAGATAGGGCGTCGGGGACGCGCGCCGATCGTGATCCAGCGGCGCCAGGGTACGAATCGACTGCTGCGGCCGATAGCGGGTCTCGCCCTCGCCGAGCAGGAGGATCTCGCCACTGGCAAGCTCCGGGTAGAGCGCGCCGACCAGCACGTTTTCCCACTGCCAGGGGTGCACCGGCAGCAGCACCGCCTGCTCGCGCGCAAGGCCTCGCTCGCCTAGCCACTCGGCCAGACGCTGCCTGGCCGGCGATCCCTCTTCACCCAGCTCGGCATCGGCCATGGCCGCAAACGTCGCCAGGGCGCCGAGACCAGGAACAGCCCCCTGATGCGCCAGCCGCGCCGGCAGCGCCAGCCACAGCACCCGCAGCGGCTGGCCGAACTCGGGACCGAAGCGACGGTTGTCGCCAAGCGTGAAACCAAGCCGAGACTTGTAGCAGGGATGGTAGCTGTGGGCGTCGGTGAAGTACTGCTCCAGGGCGTCGGCGTCGAGCGTGTGAGGCGCGCTCTGGCCGTCGACGGGCGCTGCTGTCGAAGACTGCAGGTCCTTGATCAGGGTCTGCTTGAGCTCGTTGATGAACCCCGGCTGCAGCCGCCCTTGAAGGTCTCCCTCGGCCCTGGCGCTCAGTGTGGACGCCAGGTCGTCCAGAAACTCCGAGAGCGACGGCGACTGGGTCCGGCCATCGTGTCCGGCCAGAGCCGGCGCCTTTGTCGACGCCCGAGCCGACGCCTGTGTCGACGCAACAGCCAGACTCTGATGATCGAGGCGAATCAGTGAGAAGCTGTGGCACAGCCAGCCTCGCACCCGATAGTCGCGCTCTCCAAGCGAGACGACGAAGGTGGTTTCACGCCCCTGCCCTTCACCCTCAGTCGGGGCCAGGTGCTCGCAGCGATACTCGAGCACGTCTTCGTACAGCAGCGTCTGCAGCAATTGGCCGATGACCCGCCGCTCGATGCGCGGGCGATGACGCCAGTCGTCGGAACGGGCAAAGGCTACGGCAGCGGGAACAGCACTGGGAGCAACACAGGGGGCAACTCGAGGTGCGGCGACGTCAGCGACGGCGTCAGCGGACCCCGTCGCGGGCTCGGCAACGTAGGAAGGTGATGACATGAATAACCTCAGCGTGCGGTGTCGGGTGACGCCCTGTCGGCGCCAATGAAGATCTGCGACGGCCTTGGGTGGCACAGAAAGTCGGCGTGGGAGATGTTGTAGCCGTAGGCCCCGGCCAGCGGCAGCACCAGAAGATCCCCCGGGGCGACGTCGCCAAGCAGTCGATCGCGCCCCAGCACGTCCTTGGGCGTACACAGCTGCCCCACCACCGTCCAGGGTCGCTTCTCGCCGGACGACGCTTCGCCGCGCTCCCCGCTCGGCAGGTGGATAACCGGGTGGTCGTGGCCCTGGGCCGCGGGCAGCCGGAACTGGTGGGTACCGCCACGACAGACGACGAAGCCCTGACCATGGCTGTGCTTGGTGTCCAGCACCTCGATGGCGTAGTAGCCGCAGAAGGCACTCAGGAAACGGCCGATCTCGAAGCGCACCCGCGGGGCCTGAGCCATCGCCTTGAGTCGCGCGTCCAGATGGGCGCACAACGCCTGCCAGTCGAACTGACGCTCGGGTTCGAACGGCGCCATGTAGTCGACGCCGATGCCCCCCCCGACATTGAGCTGGGTGACGCTAGCGGGCGAGGCGGCAAGCGTTCGCCACTCGGGCCAGCGTGCCAGGTAGCCGTCAAGCAACGCCTGGTGGCGCGCCACGCTCGTCTGGTGGGACATGGCGTGGATATGAAAGCCGACCAGGGTGAGATGGGCAGCGGCGTCCACCGCCGCCACCGCCTCGCCAAGACTGGCTTCGTCGATGCCGAAGGGGGTGGCGATACCGGCCATGCGCAGACGACTCGACAGCGCTTCGGGCAGGGTCGGATTGATGCGGATCAGCACCGCCTGGTGACGCCCCCTGGCCTTGGCGAGTCGCTCAAGCCGCGCGATCTCGCCAAGGCTCTCCACGTGAAAGGCCTCGATGCCCTCGTCCATGGCCAACGCCATTTCCGTGTCGAGCTTGCCCGGCCCCGACAGCACCCAGGGCAGCGTGCTCGTCGCCTGTCGCATGCGCTCGATCTCGCCACCGGAGGACAGCTCGAAGCCGTCCACGATGGGGGCCAAGGTCCCGAGGACCGGCGCCTCGCTATTGGCCTTGATGGCGTAGAAGAGCTCGACACCGTCGGGCAGCGTGGCCTTGATCGAGCGCGCCCGGGCGGCGAGTGCATCCAGGTCGTAGACGAAGGCGGCGATGGGATCTTGCGCTTCGGCCTGGTGGGAACGTATCGCCTCCCGCACCGCTGGCGGAAGCCGCTGGGCCTCGCCGTTTTCTTCGACCAGGTCTTCGGACCGGTCTTCGGTCAGATCTTCGTACCAGTGCTTGCTCTGGCCTTGAATCCGGGCCTCTTTACGCCCCGAGGCAACAACGCTGTCAGCCATGGGCCACCTCCCGGCGCTCAGCCGCGAGCTGATGCCAGGGGTTGGGCAGCCACACATAGTCGGCGTGACGATCGGCGCGGGCCATCAACCTGAGCTTGAAGTTGGTCTTGCACGGCAAGTCGCCGCCTGCGAGCAGGCCATCGAGCTCGGGCGTGGCGACTCCGAGCCGTTGCCTGACCCGCGAAAGCTCCTCCCCGGTGGCCTCCCACAGACGCTCGGCCAGGGCCGGGCGGCGCCAGCTCAACGCCAGGATCGCCTCGGCCAGGTGATTGACCAGCAGGCAGTAGGCGATGCGCTTCCAGCCCTTGTCGCGACTGTAGGTCATCGACGCGCGCACGCGCTCATCCAGCGTCTCGCCGGCGAGCCAGTCAAGGCCCTGATCCTCGGTCAGCTTGACGCCTTCGAAGTCGCGCAGCAGTACGCGACGGGGCCAGCCCTGGTCATGGATCAGCACACAGTTCTGCAGATGCGGCTCGACCACGATGCCATGACGGAAATACAGCGCCAGCACCGGCTCGACCAGGGCGCCAAGATAGGCCTTGTACCAGTCGACGATCCTGTGTTCGGGCACATCGTCGGCGGGGGCGCCGCTCACAGCAGCGGACGCAGGCGAACTCGCGCGCGCCACCAACGATGGCGCCATCGGCTCCAGTTCGGTGTCACGGGCGAATACCGTCGCCGCCAGCAGGCAGCGCTCGGCGCCGAAACGCCGACAGAAGTTCTCGCGCAGGATGACCCCGGTCTGCTCACGGAACCAGCGGCGCTGATCGTCGTCAGCGTCCTGCGGGGCCCAGTGCAGGGTGGCGGGCTCCCGAGCCAGCTCGAGGGTCTCGAGCGCCGGGTCTTCACTGTCGATCAAGCGACTCATGATGCGATCGATCACCAGGGTGCTTTCGAGCTCGTACCAGGCGTTCTTGCGCACGCAGTTGGTGATGCGCACGTTGAGCGAGCCCTTGATGAACCAGGGATGCTCGGGCGCATGCCAGGTACGCATCGAGGCGGTGGGCAGCGCCAGCGGGCCGCTTCTGCCCAGGTCGCGGATGCTGCCGTCGTTGATCCGCGCGGCAACATCCGGCGCCTGGCGAAACAGCTCGGCCTGGACCGGGTGCATGGCCAGCACCACCCGCCCGGCCTCGGGCTCCGCGCTCTGGTCGGCGGCCTGGCTGAGCACCTCACCGGGCTCCAGGCCATTGCAGGCGATCCGTAGCCCTTGCGCCGGAAACGAGAACTGGTGCAAGCGGGTACCCTGACCAAACTCGGGGGAGCAGTCCCTGCCCTGCCCCTTCAAGCCTTGCGGCCACTGCCTGGCCTTGGGGGTGGGGTGATTGGGATGGCCGAACCACAACCCCTGTTCGCTGGCGGCGTAGTCCTTGAGCGGGTCATGGGGGCGTCGCCGAGCGTCCTCGATGATGAAGGCCATCACCGCCTGGCTCTGCAGCACCTGGTCGCCGAACTCGGGGTTGGGGCTGGCCTCGCGCCAGGGGCCATCTTCCAACAGGGCCGATACCAGCTCGTCGGTATCGGCCTCCCGCCAGGGCTGATCGAGGCTGCGGCGCAGATACAGCGGCGACACAACCTGATGGCAGCCCATCGCCGAGTGGCGATCGACCAGCACGAACAAGGTTAAAGAAGACGACCAGGCGACCTGCAATGGCAGGCCCTGGAGGCTCGTTGGCAGGCCACGCCTGTTGGCGGGCCAGTGGTGGCTCAACAGGTCGTGGGGGATAGCCACTTCCTTGATGATGCCGTTGAGCAGGGCATGCTGTGAGGCATGCCGAGCGATCTCGCCAGGGGTGCGAGTACATGGGGGGAATTGCATGTGCAACCTCCGCAAGGATTCCTTCCTTGTTTTGCTTCCCCGGACGTCGAATCATCGACGCCTTTCGTCAGGGGAAACCGCGCTTTCCTGGCTAGTCACTTGGCGAAGGGTTGTTGTTATGGCGTACGTTGTTATGAAGTCGTTGATCTGGAAACTGATTCTGGAGATGGCCTGAAAACAGCCTCAGGCGTTGCCTGGTGTCATCGAAGCGGCACCACGGCCCGTCCGCGTGGACCGCCGCCGTCCTGGCGGCGGTCCGGATCAGCCGACTAGCGGCGCTTACGAAAAGTAGCGCTTTCCAGCCGTAGTGCTTACAAACGCGGCCTTTAGAAGTCGACGCTATACCCTACCGTCAGGGTACGACCACGACCGGCGAAGTAACGGTCGTCGTTGACCAGCGCGCTCTGGGAGTAGTAGGTGATGTAGTCCTCGTCGAGCAGGTTGGACACGCCCACATTCAGCTTGCCGGTAGGCAGTTGGTAGCCCACCGCTGCGTCCACCAGCAGATAGCCGTCGAACTCGCGATCGTCCTCGTCATAGGTCTCATCGAACGAGTAGTTGGCCTGGAGGAAGGTGGACACCTTGTCGGTCCAGTTGGCGGACCAGCTACCGATCAGACGATCCGGCGAGACATCCAGGCCGGACAGTTCAGCATCGAGGTCGCCATCGTCGTCGCTGTCATACAGCCCGGTCATGTGGGAGTAGGCCAGGCGACCGGAGTGGCGCTCGGTAAAGGCGTAGTCCACCGAGGCCTCGATACCGGTGATCTGGGTCTCCTGGCGGTTCATGATGAAGACGCCGTCTTCTTCGGTCAGGCGGCTGCCGAAGTCGGAGGTGGACTCGTAGTAGCTCAGCTCTGCCGACAGGCGATCCCCTTCGAAGCGCACGCCGGTCTCGACGTTCTCGGTCACGATGGGACGCAGGTTGTCGATGCTGTCGACGGACTGTCCCGGGGTATCGATGCCGCGCAGCGCACGACCAACATCAGGGATCGAGAAGCCTTCGGAGTAGTTGGCGAACAGGCTGACGCGATCGACCGGCTTCCACACCGCGCCGACGTTGTAGAGCGTCTCGTCGAAGTCGGGATTGCCGCCCTCGACGTCGACGCCATTGTTGGCCCACACCGTCTGATAGTCATCGATATCCAGCTCGGCGTACTCGTAGCGCACCCCGGCGGACAGCAGCAACGAGTCGATCGGCTGCAGTTCGGCCTGGAAGAACGGCGACAGGTCGGTGTACTCGGTGGGCGGCACGTAGGTGCGGTTGCTCTGATACAGGTACTGCTCGGTCTCGTCGAACAGCGTATCGAAGCCACCGGTCAGCTTGAGCCGGTCATCCCACAGGTCGTCCTTGGTCAGCGAGACCTTGGTGCCGAACTTCTCGGTCTTGGCCGAGCTCTGGTCGTAGTAGGTGCCTACCGGCGCCAGCGAAGGATCCTGGAAGCTGCTGGAGTCGGTGGCGCCGAACAACGCCTCGTAGTCCTGATAGTAGGCCTGGGCGCTAAGGTGCATGCCGGCCAGGTCGTAGTTCTCGTAGCTAAGCCCAGTGGTCCAGACCTCGTTGAAGGGGGCATCGCCCTCGGGGGTGCCACGCTCGGAGGTGGTCGGAATCCCGGCGTCGCGATCGCCGGTCACGCTGACGTAGTCGTTGTGACCTTCGATGTCGTAGTGATTGAGGGTGAACTGGATGCGCTGGTCATCGTCGATCCAGTAGGCGATCTTGCCGAGCAGGTCATAGCTGCGCGAGTCCATCAGGTCGCCCTGGGTGTTGTCGACACCGACCGGGTCGTCCTTGGCGTCGAGGTACAGCCCCTGGTCCTCGTAGCTCAGACCAAACAGGTAGTCGACGTTACCCTTGTTGCCGCTGAAGCCGTAGTCGGTCTTGTAGCTCAGGGTGTCCTCGTCCAGCTCGCTGGTCGGGGTGGTCATCTGCACGCCGAAGTGCTGATTGAAGGAACCCGGCTCCGGACGCTTGGTGATGATGTTGATCACCCCGCCGGCTGCGC
This sequence comes from Halomonas sp. DP5N14-9, assembly GCF_019802175.1. Lineage (NCBI taxonomy): Bacteria > Pseudomonadati > Pseudomonadota > Gammaproteobacteria > Oceanospirillales > Halomonadaceae > Halomonas > Halomonas sp. DP5N14-9. The sequence goes on along the minus strand of NZ_JAHVHR010000035.1, from coordinate 580,798 downwards.
CCACGCCGTTGGTGGCGTTGGCGCCCTGGATCACCTCGATCTGCTCCACCTGGGAGAAATCGATGGTGTGGGCCTCACGACCGGTCGGACGCAGCGGATTCGACTGGGGAATGCCGTCGATCAGAAACAGCGGTGTGCGGCCCCTCAAGGTCTCGCCGCTGCCGGTCATCTTCTGGCGGTTGGGCGAGTAGGAAGGCAGCAGGTTGCTCAGAATCTGGGAGGAGTCGGTGGTCACGTCCAGCTGCTGGGCGATCTCCTCCTCGCTGATGATGCGCACGGTCTGCGGCGAATCTTCCTTGGTGGTGTTGGTCCGCGAGGCGGTCACCACCATGGTCGGGGCCTCGTCGGCACGGGCGCCGTTCGAGGAAGAGGTATCGACGGAGGTCTGCGCCGCGACCTGCTGTGCGGCCACCAGGCCAAGCAGTGAAACGGTGGGCCAGAGAGCATGACGTTTCATGTCGTGCATCGTTCCTTTTGCTAAATCGAATGATCGCGCAAACGCTGACTCGAGGTCTGGCGAATCCCTCACGCCAGGACGTTGCTCTCGGACGTCGTCCCTGCCCCGTGCTGCCGCTACCGGCGAGCGGTGGCGATGCGATTCGCCACCTTCCCGAAGGGCCGCACCTTACCGAAGCCTCGATGCCGCATTGCGTCGTTTATTGCCATCTCATATACAAATGAGAACGATTATCCTAATTAATCGCTTTCATGATGTCCACGAAATGCGAACCATTCGTTCGGCATAAGCTAACAACACACTGTGCTAAAACGCCGCGCGCCATGCCGACAAACCGCGCCGATACGGGCTTGGCCGGATTGAAAATGAGAATTTTTTGTCATACCGTGCTGCTGCCACACACCCCAGGCGGGCCTTGCATGACCTCATCTCAGCCTTCTTTGCCGACCACACCCTCGTCCAGCGCGGCACCCCGACACCGGTCCGATGCATTGTCAGATGGATCGTCTGACGTGCCGTCCGATGGATCGACCGCGGCGTCCGCGCACGGCCACCCGTTGGCGGGACATTCTCTCAAGGTCGGCTACGAGGAACGGCTGGTACTGGACGGGGTGGATATCGCGGTTGCGCCAGGCAAGCTGACGGTGCTGCTCGGTCCCAACGGCAGCGGCAAGTCGACCCTGCTGAAGACCCTGGCACGCACCTTGAAGCCCCAGGGCGGTCAGGTGCTGCTCGACGGTCAGGATATCCACCGTCGCTCCACCCGCGAGGTCGCCCAGCATCTGGGGCTGCTGCCCCAGGGGCCGACGGCACCGGAGGGGCTGAGCGTGCGCCAGCTGGTGGCAATGGGACGCTTTCCCCACCAGCGCCTGTGGCAACGCGATGCCCGTCGCGACGCCGAGGTGGTCAAGCAGGCGATGGCCTACACCCGGGTCACCGAGTTCGCCGAACGCCACGTCGACACCCTGTCCGGTGGACAGCGCCAGCGCTGCTGGATCGCCATGGTGCTGGCCCAGCAGACCGACCTGATCCTGCTCGATGAGCCCACCACCTTTCTTGACCTCAAGGTCCAGGTGGACCTGCTGGAGTTGCTCTCGGGACTGGCCCACGACCAGGGGCGCACCCTGCTTTTGGTGCTGCACGACCTCAACTTGGCCGCCGCCTACGCCGACGAGCTGGTGATGATGCGCGACGGCCGCATCCTCACCAACGGCGCGCCGCGAGAGGTGTTCACCGCCGACAATCTGAAGCGCGTCTTCGACCTGGACGCCCACGTCATGGTCGACCCTGAAAGCGGCAAGCCGCTGTGCGTGCCCTTGCTGGGGCGCCGTGAATCGCAGGCGCAACAGCAGAGACCAACCGACGAGTCGCCGGCCCCGCACACTCAGCCAAGGCATCCTTCGACAACGTCAGGGCCGAGGCCATGAGCCACGTCTTCTGTACCGACCTGTCTCGCGAAGCGGGGGATCCGCTGCCCGGCAGCGGCGCCCACGCCGAGCGCAACCTCTTGATCAGCTGGCCCCGGGCCAGGTGGCAGCGCAACCTGCGCCACGCCAGCGACATGGCCCCCGAGCTGGCAGCACAACTCGACGCCCTGGCCGCCAGCGGTCGCCGAGTCAATCTGATCCATCGTCGTGATCAGCCTGCCGAGGTCCACGAGGTGATCCTGATGCCGGAGCGTCGGCGTCTCCAGCTCGAGCGCAGCGCGCTGTTGGCCTTTGTCGAGGCGTTGGCGGCGAGCGAGGATCTCGAGCGCTGGCCGTCCACACCACAGCACCACGACCTGGTGCTGTGCTGCACCCACGGCAAGAAGGACAAGTGCTGCGCGCGCTACGGCTATCGCAGCTACAAGGCGCTGGCCCGCGCCGTGGAGGAGCATCGCCTGCCCTTCGACGTCTGGGAGAGCAGCCACCTGGGCGGTTGCCGCTTCGCCGCGAGCATCATCCTGCTGTCACCGGTGCGCAAGTACGGGCGCATCGAGCCCGACCAGGCCCTGCCCATGCTGCAAGCCGAGGCGCAGGGACAACGCTTCCTGCCTGGCTATCGCGGAGCCTCCCACCTGACCCCGGCCCAGCAGTGCGCCGAGGTCGCCGCGCTCCAGTGGCTGGCCAGGGACTCGGCCCTGCCCTGCGCTGAACTGGCGCTGGTGGAGGACAGCGCCCTGGCACCGGAGGAGATGCCCGGCCAGCACACATACAACGACAGCGACAACGACGGCGACAACGAACCGCAATACCGGCGCCAGATCTGGCGCTGGCGCAAGTCCGGCGAGGGCGAGGGCAAGGCCAATGGCGAGAGAGCGAGCGGTGAGCTGGTCGTCCATTGCCATACCCTCACGCTTGCACGGATCGACATGTGCTCGGATATCGACCAGGGGCCCAGCCCCAGCCAGGTCTGGCGGGCCGCCAGCATTCAATCGATCGACGCCGGCTATCGGCAATATTCTTGATAACAATTCGCATTTAATTTATGGTGTGCACCGTTGGTCTTATGACCTCAAGCCTCCGGCCTGCAGGACACCCCATGACATCAGCGCTGCCTCGTCTGTATTGCGGTCCCCTGGAACACCTTGCCGTACCCACCGTCGCGGCCGAGCTACCCGACGACGCCATGCCTGCCGAGCGTCTGCTCGAACCTGGCGTGCTGGACGAATTGCTCGAGCGCTTCGCCGCCCAGTACCAGGGCGATGACCTCAAGGCGGTGGCCTCGCTCTGGTCCAAGTGGCATTTCAGCGCCATGGCCGCCCATACCCTGGCCTCCAACCTGCTGCTGGAGCGCGACCTGCCGGTAGCGCTGGATCAGATGGGTCTCTATCTCAGCGACAGCGGCCAGACGACTGGCATCGCCCTGCCCCACGAAGGCACCCCGCTGGGGTCACTCGACGCCTTCGAGCGCTTCGAACGCCTGCTGCAGGGGCATGTGGCACCGCTGGTCGACATGCTGGGCTGCGTCTCCGGGGCCTCTCCCAAGGTGTTCTGGAGCAACTTCGGCAACTACTTCGAGTACTTTGCCAAGGCTGCCGTGCACCACCCCATGGCCTCACCTGGGCTCGGCGACGAGGCGCTGCGCCTGATCGACCACCGGGTCTACCCGGATGGCCGGCGCAATCCCCTGTTCATGCCGGTGCGCTACCTGCCCGACGAACACGGCGAGACCCAGCGCACACGGCGGCTATGTTGCCTGCGCTATCGACTCGAGGACTTCGGCTGCTGCGGCAACTGCCCGCTGGACGATGCCGCCGTTGCCAGGGCGAGCAGCAAGACCAGCAACACGACCAGCAACAAGACCGGCAACAAGGTCAGACAGCCCAGGACCACAGCGATGCCCCAGAGCACAGGGGCAGTGGTGCAGACCTTCCCCTCCCGCGGCGACGCCCGCCGCCTGGTCGCAAGCTGAAGATGAGCGCTGCAAGCCACGCGCAAGCCTGCGAGTCGAGTGGCGCTCAGCCTCGCTCGCGCCCGCTGGCCGGGGCCGCCGCGGGACTTGGTGATACCCGGGTCATCCGCGCGCGGGACTTTCTTCGCTTCGGCCAGCGCCATGGCATCGACTACCGCTTCGACGGCGCCCGCTTCCCGGCGGTGGCCCACCACCTGGAAATTCTCAGAGGCCGCGTCATCGAGGAAGAGGTACGCAGCGGCTGGCATCTGACCTTTTCCGATGTCGAGGTGCTCAAGCCCTACGACTCCTGCTCCACCATGGCCTCGCCGCTGTTCGTGTGCGTGGTGATGGAAGGCGCCATCGTGGTCGACACCGGAGGACGGCGGCAGCGGCTCACCGCCGGCAGCGCACTGAGCGCCCGGCTCGCCGATCAGGTTTCCCTGCGCGTGCATCAGGATGAGGGGCAGCGGTTGCGCACCCTGAACCTGTCGCTGGACCAGGCCGCGATCGCCTCGTTGAGCCAGCGCCCGGACATCACCGAACTGCTCGACGCCCCGCGTCCTCATCTGCACATCTGGCCCCTGCCGGGCTATCTGGCGCCGATGCTCGAACAGGCGGTCATGCCGCAGCCTTCCCCCGGCCAGCGCCAGCTATTGATGGAGGCCATCGGCCTGCAACTGCTGGCCCACGGCCTGCGACATCCTGGCCCGCGCCAGCGTGGCGACCTGCCCCTGCCGGAACGCCAGCGGCTGGAGCGAATCCGCCAACGCCTGCACGACTTCCCCGCCGAACCCTACTGCCTCGAGCAGCTGGCGGCGATGGCATCCATGAGCGCCTCGGGCCTGCGCGCCAAGTTCCAGCGCCTGTTCGGCGTTTCGGTCTTCGACTACCTGCGAGAACGCAGGCTGACCCTGGCCCACGAGTTGCTGGCCCAGGGCGCCAGCGTGCAACAGGCCGCCTTCGAGAGCGGCTACAGCCACGCCTCCAACTTTTCCACCGCCTTTCGACGGCGCTTCGGGGTCTCGCCACGCGACGTTGGCTAGACGCTTCCAGGACCTTCGCCCTTCGCCCAGCCCCCCCCTGGGCACCTCTCCCCCGAGACCTCAACGGGACACAGTACACCGCAACGCCACCCAGCCGTCGGGCGGTGCTCCGTCGATGACTGGATCCACTACATCAGCTAGGGCTTGTCTGAAAAGTACCTGCGCTCGGTAATACGGCGTTAAAAATCGGCTGGTGCGCCAGCCCGGTCAAAATGCTCATTTACACCCCGTAAACTGCGCTTTCTCACCGATTTTTGCCTTGTCTAACCTTCGCTCGTCGACTTTTCGGACAGCGCCTAGCACTCGCAACGCCGATCGCACTTGTCTACTGAGGTTTCATTATCGGCGCAGGTCCTGTCACCACGCATAAGGTTCTTGGCGCCGCGCATAAACAGGCCCACTCGCAAAATGTAATAATTCGCATTACCGAAACATGACCGCTTTGTTCAGGTGCCTACCCCGCGGCGCCTTTCCCTGCTCCCAATGGTAAGCGACAACATGCGTATCACCTCGACCCTGCCCTTCGCGCTGACGTCTTTCGCCCTGAAACCTTTCGCCTTGAAGGCTGGCCCGGCGCTGCTGGCGGCCAGCGTGTCCTCCGCCGCGCTGGCCCAGACCACCCTCAGTGAAGATGCCGCCAATGCCGGCACCTCCGCCGATACCGAGCTGGGCACCATGACGGTCACCGGCCAGGCCGCCACCAAGACCGATACGCCCTTCCTCGAGACGCCCCAGGCCACCTCGACGGTCAGCGCCGAACAGATCGAGCGACGTGGTGCCCAGACCGTGCAGCGGGCGCTGGACTACACCCCCGGGGTCTATACCAACCAGCTCGGGTCGTCCAACCGCTACGACTATCTGGTACTGCGGGGCTTCTCCGACGGCAGCCTGAGCAATACCTTCCTCGATGGCCTCAAGCTGATGGGCGACACCAACAGCTTCAGCTCGCTGAAGGTCGACCCCTGGATGCTCGAAAGCATCGAGGTGGTAAAGGGGCCGGCCTCGGTGCTCTATGGTCGCGCCTCCCCCGGCGGCCTGGTGGCGCTGACCAGCAAGCGCCCTGAGTTCAGCGACACCCCCACCGGCGAGGTGCAGGTCGGCTTCGGCAACAATGACCAGCAGCGCGCCGCCTTCGACGTCACCGGCAGCGTCGACGAAGGCCAGCGTGCCGCCTTCCGCCTGACCGGCATCGCCCGTTCCTCGGATACCCAGTTCGATCAAGCCGAAGAAGAAAGCTACGCCATCGCGCCGTCGCTGACCTGGGACATCACCGACGCCACCACCCTCAACCTCAACGCCTACGTCTCGCGTGAGCCCGAGGGCGGCTATCACGCCGGTCTGCCCTACGACGGCACGGTGACCAGCCATGCCGGCGGGCATATCGACAACACCTTCTTCGAGGGCGAGGACGACTACGACAACTTCGAGCGCGACCAGACCCTGCTGGGCTATGAGCTGGAGCACCGTTTCGGCAACGGCATCACCGCTCGCCAGAAGCTCAAGTATCTGGAATCCGACGTCGAGATGGACCAGGTCTACGCCTACGGCTGGGCCAACGACACCGAGCTCAACCGCTACTACTCCGGCGCCGACGAGGATCTCGAGGCCTGGACCGTGGACAACCAGCTCGAAGCCAACTTTTCCACCGGCGGCTTCGAGCACCGGGTGCTGACCGGGTTCGATTACCAGACCCGCGAGAACGACGTGGTCTGGTCCGGGGGCACCTTCCCCAACATCGACGCCTTCAACCCGAGCTACGGTGCTGGCCCCATCGGCGATATCGTCGTGACCACCCGCGAGAAGCACGAACTCGACCAGACCGGCGTCTATCTGCAGGACCAGATCAGCTGGGATCGCTGGCACCTGACCCTGGGTGGCCGCTATGACTGGGTCGACATCGAGAACACCAACCTCGATAGCGGCGACAGCTCGGATCTCGACGAAACCCAGTTCAGCGGCCGCGCAGGCCTGCTCTACGCCTTCGACAACGGCATCTCGCCCTACGCCAGCTACTCGACCGCCTTCACCCCGACCAGCTTCGTCGATGCCTCCGGCGATCTGCTCGAGCCGATGGAAGGCGAGCAGGTGGAAACCGGGCTCAAGTACCAGCCGTTGGGTACCCAGGACCAGTACTCCATCGCCCTGTTCCATATCACCCAGGAAAACGTGGCCACCAAGGAGCAGCCCACCGATCCGTATCGTGCCGTGGGCGAGATCGAATCCCAGGGGATCGAGCTCGAGGCGCGCACTCAGCTCACCGAGGCACTGAGCCTCCAGGCCGGCTACGCCTACACCGACATCACCTACGCCGAAAGCGATGATCCCAGCGAGGAAGGCAACGACGCCATCTACTCGCCCAAGCACATCGCCTCGGTGTGGGGCTACTACGACTTCCTCAAGGGACCACTGGCCGGTCTCAACACCGGCCTCGGGGTGCGCTACCACGCCGATATCCAGGCCGACCGCGACAACACCAAGTCGGTCCCGGACTACACCCTGGTCGACGCCACCCTGGGCTACGACTTCAGCCAGGTCGGGCTGACCAACGTCAGCGGCCGCCTCAACGTCAGCAACCTGCTGGACGAGGACTACGTGGCCTCCTGCAACTCGCTCGAATTCTGCTACTTCGGCGCCGAGCGCAGCGTCAGCGCTACCCTGAGCTATCGTTTCTAGCCACTGACCCAAATGAAGGAAAAGCGCCCCGTCCATGAACGGGGCGCTTTGCGTTTCGGCCCGACCGCTATCCTCGCCTGCTGCTGCATCGGAATCCGCTGCAAGGCCTTGTTGGAGGGCAGCCCACCGCCCCTACTCCCAACGGGCAAGCTGCCTCAGATGGTCATCGCGGGCACGCTCCGGCGACTCCGGCACCAGGCGCACCTCGGTGCCAGGCAGGCACTGGGCCAGATGGGCGCAGGCCAGCGGGGTCAGCGCCCCCAGGCGCGGGTAGCCGCCGATGGTCTGGCGGTCGTTCATCAGAATGATCGGCTGGCCGTCCGGCGGTACCTGCACCGCCCCCAGCGGAATGCCCTCCGACACCATACCGCTCATGCTGCCCTCAAGCTGCGGCCCGGTCAGGCGAATCCCCATGCGATCGGCGCGCTGATCCAGCGTCCAGACGTCATTGAAGGCGCGATACAGGCTGGTGCCCGAGAAGCTCGCGATCTGGGCCCCGGGCACCAGCGACAGCGCCAGTGGCCCGTCGCTTGCCGTGACCAGAGCCCCCTGCTCTCGATCAGCGTCCCGCTGCCCATTGTCGGCGTCCCGCCGTGGCAGGCGACGATCGCCGCCCGAGGGCCGATCCTGCTTTGGCGTCAGCACGTCGCCCTGGGCCAGCGGCTTGCCGAAACCGTCGAGGCCACCGAGCCCTTCACGCACGGTGCTCGTGACGCTGCCCATGATGGCGCTCGCCTCGATCCCGCCCGGCAGTGCCAGATAGGCGCGCAGGCCACTTTTCGGCCTCTCGAACACCAGCCGCTGACCACGCTTGAGCGTTACCGGCTCTGCCAAAGTCATGGGTTCGCCGTCCAGAGTCGCGCCCAGGTCGGCCCCGGCCAGCGCCACACTCATGTCGGCCTCGGCCACCAGCGCAAGGCCGCCCACCATGATCTCGATGCCGGGGGCGTCCGGGGTATTACCCAGCAGCCAGTTGGCCCAGCCCAGCGCCACCCAGTCCATGGCACCGCCCTGGGTCACGCCCAGATGGCGCACACCCTGACGGCCACCATCGACCACCAGCGCCAGGGGACCTGCGCGTTCCACCTTGAGACTCATGCGCCGCTCTCCTCGGCCGGTGGTTGGGGAGTGGTGTCGCCACCCTGCGCCTCGAAGGTGGCACGGTCGATGGCCACAAAGCGCACGCGATCGCCGGGCTTGAACAGGGTGTAACCCTCGCGCTCGCGATCGAACAGCCGGGTGGCGGTGCGTCCGATCAGGTTCCAGCCGCCAGGCGACGGCGCGGGATAGACGGCGGTCTGGCGATCGGCGATGCCGACGCTGCCCGCGGCCACCTTCTGGCGCGGTGTCTTGAGTCGAGGCGTAGCCAGGGCGTCCTCGACCAGCCCCATGAAGCCGTAGCCGGGGGCAAATCCCAGCGCGAACACGCTGTAGTCGTGGGCGCAGTGGCGCTCGATGACCTGGTCGGCGGTGATGCCTGCGCGCTGAGCGATCAGCTCAAGCTCAGGGCCGACGCTTGCGTCATACCACACCGGGATCTCGTGCAGGCTGCCGTCCTCCGTCGCCCGGGGCGAAAGGTTCGTCAGGGCCTCGCCGAGGCGCGCTCGGGCCTCGCCAAGCGACAGTCTGCGGATATCGAGCTGCACCAGCACCGTGGTGTAGGACGGCACCACCTCCAGGGCATCCTCGCCCAGCCGTTCGCGGATGGCGTCCACCGCCGCCAGCACCCAGGGCATATGCGACTCGTCGATGGCGTCGAACAGCCGCACGATCAGGCTGTCGAAGGCGACTGTCTCAAGACGTGGGCTCGGCGTCATGCCCCCTCCAGCTGGTCGAAGGCCTCACGGATGGCGCGCACCGCCGCCACCGAACTCTCGTTGTCGCCGTGCACGCACAGAGTATCGGCGGGAAGGACCAGTTTGGTGCCGTCGCGGGCGGTCAGCGCCTCGCCCCGGGCCAGGGTCACCGCCTGGCCGACGATGGTGTCCTCATCGTGATGCACCGCGTCTGGCTCACGCCGGGACACCAGCCGACCTTCGCCGTCATAGGCACGGTCAGCGAACACCTCGAACCACAGGCTGACGCCCTCCTCCTCGGCAAGCGCCCTCACACCGGCGGTGTCGGCGGTGGACATCACCAACAGCGGCAGGCTTTCGTCATAGGCCTTAACCGCGCGCATGGTGGCGCGCAGCAATTCCATGTTGGTGGCCATGTCGTTGTAGAGCGCGCCGTGGGGCTTGACGTAGCCGACCCTGGTGCCCTCGGCACGACAGACGCCGTCGAGGGCACCGATCTGGTAGAGCAGCAGGTTCTCGGCTTCGCTCGGGGACACCGCCAGGCTGCGCCGACCAAAGCCCACCAGGTCGGGATAGCCGGGGTGGGCGCCGACCAGCACGTCATTGGCCACTGCGTAGCCTACGGTGCGTCGCATCACGTCAGGGTCGCCGGCGTGGAAGCCGCAGGCGATGTTGGCGCAGTCGATATAGGGCATCACGTCGGCGTCACGGCCCATCTTCCAGGCACCAAAGCTCTCGCCAACGTCGCAGTTGAGTCGGGGTATCGGCATGGGGGCAGCCTCTGTTGTCGACGTCCTTTGGTGAACCTTCGCCAACGGACGTCAGGTGGTTAACGAACCTGTTATTGTCGTCTTCCGCTGTCTTCTGTCGCCATCGTGGCGTCCAGCGCGCGCTCCGAGCACTTGCCTTCGAGCCCTTTCGCGGATGCTTCGATCGCGTTGCCGGGGCGCCACACAATATTCTCTTGTCAGTTGAATCTAACGCCCGAGTCGATTCCCGACAAATTCGGCAAGAAGATTGACGCCACGATCCTCCCCGGCCAAGAATCAGTGATATACCCCTTCACCTACTCCGGAGTTTCCCCATGGCCGTCAGCGACCCCTTCCATCTTGCCATTCAGGTCCGTGATATCGACGAGGCCCGCGAGTTCTATGGCAACTTTCTCGGCTGCCCCGAAGGCCGCAGCTCCGAGTCCTGGGTCGACTTCGACCTCTACGGCCATCAGTTCGTCTGCCACCTGAACCCCGGTCTCAAGGACGCCGCCGACGCTGCCCACAAGAACCCGGTGGACGGCCACGGTGTGCCGGTGCCGCACTTCGGCGTGGTACTGGAAATGGACGCCTGGGAGGCCCTGGCCGAGAAGCTCAAGTCCCATGGCGTCAAGTTCGAGATCGAACCCTACATCCGCTTCAAGGGCGAGCCCGGCGAGCAGGCCACCATGTTCTTCAAGGACCCGTCCGGCAACGCACTGGAGTTCAAGGCGTTCAAGGATCGCGAAAGCCAGCTGTTCAAGAAGGCCTGAGAGCCCAGCGGCATCGGCAAGGCGGCTTGATCTTCAACGCCATCCTGCCCGATGCTGCATAGTCAGACTGATACCTCCATCACGACACGTCGTTTTCACCGCCACGTTTCTACAACAACAAGGTAGGCATCATGACTCGATACTCCTCCCTGGGGCTGGCCGTTGCCGTGGCCACGCTCTCCACCGCCACTGCGTTCAGCAGCGCCCAGGCCGCCGAATGGAATCTGGCGACGCCCTACGGGGATGCCAGCTTCCACACCGAGAACACCAAGCAGTTCGCCGAGGACGTGCGCGAGGCCACCGAGGGCGAGCTCGACATCACCGTGCACTCCGGCGGTTCGCTGATCAGCCACGGCGAGATCAAGCCATCGGTGCGCCGTGGTACCGTTCAGGCCGGCGAGATCTTCATGTCGATCCTGTCCAACGAGTCGCCGGTGTTCGAGCTGGACACCCTGCCGGGGCTCGCCGGCAGCTACGACGAGGCCTGGGAGCTGTGGCAGGCGAGCAAGCCGGTGATCGAGGAGCTGTTCGCCGAGCAGGGCATGAAGCCGCTGTACGCGGTGCCCTGGCCGTCACAGGGTATCTACACCGACTTCGAGTTGAATGACCCCGCCCAGTTCGAGGGGCTCAGGGTAAGAGCGCCCAACATCAATACCCAGCGCCTGACCGAGAACCTCGGCGGCCTGCCCACCGAGACCGAAGAATCCGATATCCCCACCGCCTTCTCCACCGGCCGGGTCGACGCCATGATCACCTCGGTGTCCACCGGCGAGTCGATGGCGGCCTGGGACTATGTCTCCCACTTCTCCGACGCCAACCTGTGGATTCCGAAGAACATCATCTTCGTCAATCAGAAGGCCTTCGATCGCCTGGATGAGGCGACCCAGCAAGCGCTGATGGAAGCGGCGACCGAGGCCGAAGAGCGCGGCTGGGAGGCCAGCAAGGCCGATATGGAAGGCAGCGCCCAGGCCCTGGAGGAAAACGGCATCACCATTGGCGAGCCCAACGAGGCAGTGGCCGGAGCCCTTTCCGAGGCCGGTGACAAGCTCTTCCAGGACTGGGAGAGCCGCGCCGATGACCGGGCCAAGGCGCTGATCGAGGACTACCGCGCCAATACCGAATAGCGCTCGGGACGAGCGGTGAGGGGTGTCCTCGCCGCTCGTTCGTTGTCCCGTTCACGGCCTGTCTTTCGCAACACGCCACGTCGCGACGCCGTGCAAGAAGGGTGCGGTCAACGACTCACGGACAACGTATCGCTCCACTGACGCCAAGGATCGCCCATGAAGTTTCGCCTGATGCCGCTTTACCGCCTTGGTGGGCTGGGTGCGGCCGCCTCCATGGTCGCCATCTGCGGCCTGATCACCATCCAGGTGCTGTTTCGCCTGCTGGATGCCCTGCTGGTGCTGTTCGGCAGCGCGCGTCTTGGCCTCGAGATCACCGGGGTGTCGGAACTGGCGTCCTTCCTGCTGGTGGGCGCGACCTTTCTCGGCATGGCCTACACCTTCAGCCACCACGCCCACATCCGCATGTCGCTGGTGATCCAGCGCCTGCCGGCGGCTGTGCGCGCCTTCACCGAACTGTTCTGCCTGGCGGTGGCTTCGGCGCTCAACGCGCTGTTGTGCGTATCGCTGTGGCAACTGATGCACGAGAGCCTCGAGTTCGACGACGTCTCCTCGGGACTGCTCGCCGTTCCGCTGTGGATTCCCCAGCTGGCGTTGCTGGTCGGCATGGCGCTGATGAGCCTGGCCCTGGCCGAAGCGCTGATCCACACCGCCAGACAGGCGCTGACGGCGCCGCGCCGCTTCGAGGCCCCGGACGAGGAACCCAGCCATGACTGACTCGAGGATTCCTGTTCGCCTGCAGCGCCTGTCTCGCCAGGAGGGCTTGCCGAGATGCTGACGATCAGTCTGGTCACCCTGCTGGCGCTGGCGGTGCTGCTCGGCAGCGGCGTGTGGATCGCCTACGCCCTGCTCGGCACCGGCTTTATCGTGCTGACGCTGTTCTTTCCGCTCGAGCCCGGCCCGATCCTGGCCTCGGACTTCTGGGGCGCCAGCTACGGCTGGGACCTGACCGCGCTGCCGATGTTCGTGTGGATGGGCGAGATCCTGTTTCGCTCGGGGCTCGCCAACAACATGTTCCAGGCGCTGTCACCCTGGCTCGGGCGTATTCCCGGACGCCTGTTGCATTCCAACATCATCGGCAGTGGGCTGTTTGCCGCGGTCTGCGGCTCCTCGGCGGCGACCTGCGCCACCGTCGGCAAGATGACCCTGCCGGAGCTTGAAAAGCGCGGCTACGACAACGATCTGGCCATCGGTACCCTGGCCAGCGCCTCGACCCTGGGGCTGTTGATTCCGCCGTCGATCATGATGATCGTCTACGGCGTGGTCACCGAACAGTCGATCTCTCGCCTGTTCATCGCCGGCGTCGGGCCGGGACTGATGCTGCTCGGTCTGTTCATGACCTACGTGATCGGCTGGTCGCTGCTGGTGGGCAATCGTCGTGGCGCGGTGGGCAAGCGCGACAGCGACATGCCGCTGCGCCAGAAGCTGTCGGGAAGCCTGCAACTGCTGCCGCTGCTGGCACTGATCGGCGGCATCCTCGGCAGCATCTACGGCGGGCTTGCCTCGCCCACCGAGGCCGCCGCCTCGGGGGTCGTGCTGTCGATGCTGATCGCTCGAGCCAACGGCCACTTCAACAGCACTATCTTCAAAGACGCCCTGTTCGCCGCGGTGCGCACCTCCTGCATGATCGCCTTCATCATCGCCGGGGCCTCGTTTCTGTCCTCGGCCATGAGCTTCACCCAGCTGCCCATGGACCTGGCCGAGAAGATCGGCGCCATGGGTCTGTCACCGGCCTGGCTGCTGGTGGTGCTGACCCTGTTCTTGCTGGTGCTGGGCTGCTTTCTCGACGGTATCTCGCTGATCCTGCTGGTGACCTCGATCATCATGCCGGTGATCGAGACCGCCGGCTTCGATCTGATCTGGTTCGGCATCTACCTGGTCATCGTGGTCGAGATGTCGCAGATCACCCCGCCGGTGGGCTTCAACCTGTTCGTGATCCAGGGCCTGACCGGGCGTGACATCATGTCGATCACCCGCGCCACGCTACCCTTCTTCCTGCTGATGATCGTGGCCATCGTGCTGATGAGCCTGTTCCCGGGCATCGCCACCTACCTGCCCCAGGCGATGAGCGGCTGATAGACTAGTTGACAAGATGCTAGGCAGACAGGGGTACGCTACATGAACAGCAAAGTTGAAAAGTACGGCCTCCAGGCCGTGGAACGCCCGCGAATCAAGGCGACCAGAAAATTGGACCTCTCGGGTCCCGAGGGGCAGCAAATCGTCAAGTCGGAGACCAAGCTGGCGTTACGCACGCACAGAAATACCTTCCGGAAACTGGCCGACATGTAATGGAGATCATCCAGTTTCCATTTGAAAGAGTCATTGAGATCAACACCTTGATTCTGGCCACCGAGCCAGGGATGCAAGGTTCTGTGGATGTTGGAAAACTTCAGGGAGCACTGGGTCGTATTGACAATGCCATCGTCTACAGCGGGCTTGATGATGTGTTCGAAATTGCTGCCAAATACACTGCAAGTATCGCTGTCGCCCACGCGCTCCCCGACGCCAACAAGAGAACCGGCCTTGCCGTGGCATTGGAGTATCTTTCACTCAACGAATACGAACTTACGGCAGATAACGACCTTCTGGCGGACGCCGTCAGAGATCTGGTTCTCGGAAGCATCACCGAAACCGACTTCGCCGATGTCCTGTACGCCCAGTACGTGAAAGAGGCTCATGACTCTCCGTCTTGAGTGCAATAGCTCTCGTTTACCTCTTCTACGGAGATTTTCCAGACAATCGCTCCACCTCGCCACGCTACCGTTCTTCCTGCTGATGATCGTGGCCATCGTGCTGATGAGCCTGTTCCCGGGCATCGCCACCTATCTGCCACAGGCGATGAGCGGCTGAGGCCTACGACTGCCCTACCCATCAGGCCTGGTGGCGCTGCCTGAGCGTCTCGATCACCTCTCCCAGACGACGCCTGGCCTCGCCGTCTGGCTGCTCGGCGACCAGATCATCCAGCACCTGGACCACGTCGGCATCACGGCGAGCCCGCGCCGCCTTGCCAGTCTTGTCGCCCGCGTCATTTGCCAGCAAGGCGCAGATCACCCGGTCCAGGGTGCCGAACAGAAAATCGATGCTGTAGCCGGCGAGAAAGCCCAGGGCGGCGCCGCTCAGCGCCACCTGTGCGCCCTGATCGGTGGGAATCTGGGAAACGAACAACACGATGGCGCCACCGGAGAGCGTGCCCAGCACGATGCGATTGACATGTTCACCGATCCGCGCGGGATCGAAGGTGCGACTGTACAGCCGGGTCGCGGTCACCCGCAGCACAAAGGCGAAGGCCCCGAGGGCACCATAAAGAAAGGGCTCGGTGTGGCGAAGTCCCTCGTAGATAAAGTCGAGCGCGGTATTCCAGTGGGTCCAGTCGAGCCCAGAGGACGGCCGGCCCGTATCGATGGCGTACATCAGCACGTTGGAGCCGATCACCGCCATCACCACCGCCCCGGTCCACCACCAAAGGCGAATCAAGTACTTGCCGGTGCGGCTGTCGCGCATTCGACCATCGCTGTCCGGGCGCGTCGCCGCCAGGGTACGTGGCGAGATACCTGGGTAGAGCCGAGACAGGCGCCGGTAGCAATCCACCACGCCGGCCAGTTCTTCGGTGGTCAACAGCTCCTTGCGATCGGTCTTTTCCTTGGCCACGAAGTAGGCAGTCAGGTCGATCTCCGGCGGGTAACCTTCGAACTCCTGGGCGTAGTCCAGCAGCGCCGTGGTGTCGTCGAGCAACTTGCGGATACGCTCTCCGCAGCCATCTTCACTGCCGCTGCCGCTGCCGTTGCCGTTGCCGTTGCCGTTGCCGTTGCCGTTGCCGTTAACATTGTCACTATCGCTGCCGCCGTCGGCATCATCGTCCCTGCGATCGCGACGAGGCCCCTCCTGCTCTGAACTGCTCATCGACAGTGTCCTCCCTCGCTTGCCTGGGTGCGCTCGTCCACCACACAGATCAGGCCGTTGATGGTGTAGCTCTCGCCATCGGTGTGAACGACGATGTGGCGATTCTCGACGTAGGCCCCCAGGTAGCTTCCACCTTCGCCCTGGCGCGTCTGGAACAGCAGCGGTGCCGGGCTGAGCTTGGCCAGGCGATCCAGCGGAGCCTGACGCGGCAGGCGATAGCGTAGGTTCACTCCGCCATCGCCGACGCTGAGCACGGCCACCTCGGGTCTCAGCGTCTGCACAAAAGTGTCGCTGGTGCTGGTGTCGGAACCGTGGTGATTCAGCTTGAGCACGTCGACGTTGCCCACCTGGGCGGCGACGAAGGCTTCCATGGGTACGCTGCGAGCGCCGCCGCCGGTGAGGTCGCCGCCGGTGAAGTAGCGAAAGCGCCCGTGCTCGATGATCAATGCCACGCTGCGGGCGTTTTCACGCCGCGGATGAAGTGACTGCTCACCGACCTCGCAGAAACCGATATCCCCGGCCAGGTGCCTGCCGCCGGCAGCAGCCACCTGGATACGGGTGTCGGCGCCCAGTCGCAGCTGGGGATGATCGGGACGACAGTCGGGGATAAGCTCGACCAGCCGCGCCCCCACGGCCCGGGCCGCCGCCAGGTACTCGCCGTACTGGGTGTCGCGGCCGGTGGGAGACAGCACCTCGGGCTTGATACCGGGTCGCTCCAGCACCGTCTCGACGGTGACGCCCGCCTCGATGAGTTCATCGAAGCCACCGATATGGTCGGCGTCATAGTGGCTGGCGAGAAAATAGTCGAGTCGATCGATCCCCAGTGCGATCAGGGCCGGCGCCACCACCCTGCGGCCATCACCGCGATTTCCCGCATCGATCAACAGACTCTGACCGCTGCCGGTATCCACTACCAGGGTGGCGTCACCCATGCCCACGTCGAGGTGCAGGATGCGCAGGTCGGCGAGGGCCGGTGTCGTTGCCAGGCAACCCAGCAGCATAGCGGCCCGGACCAGGGCACTCGGACGCCAAGCCGCCAGTAAACAAGCCGCCTGTAAACAAGACGCCGACACTCGCAAGGCCCGCATCGCCAAGGCAGGTGCAGCCATGCCCGGTACAACAAAGCCCGGTACAACAAAGCCCGGTACGACAAAGCCCGGTACGACAAAGCCCGGTACGACAAAGCCCGGTACGACAAAGCCCGACAGCAGACGATGGAACGCCCGGCGACGGACTCCGCCCCCGAGCAGTACGCAGCTCATCCTTCACGCCTCATGCAGCATAGGAAGTTACTACTTACTTACCCTAGACTGCACAGACGGCGCTGGCGAGCCGTATCCTCCACACCGGAACCGGTTCCGGGGCCGATCCCGGGGCCTGTTCATGGGCCGGCACCGGGCCCGCGGCCAAGCCCCGCGCATCGCGACAGGTCAGGGCGACAGGTCAGTGCGCCAGGTCAGGGCGACGTGGCTGCCACCGTCGCCGCCTCGCCGGTCTGCACCTGCCACTGGGCGGCGTAGCGCCCGCCCCGGGCGATCAACTCGGCGTGGTCTCCACGCTCGACCACCTGCCCCCGCTCCATCACCACAATCTGGTCGGCGTGGACGATGGTCGAGAGCCGGTGGGCGATCATGATCACGGTACGCTCACCGCCGATACGCGACAGCGAGCGCTGGATCGCCGCCTCGGTCTCGTTGTCCACCGCACTGGTGGCCTCATCCAGCACCAGCACCGGGGGGATCCTTGAGCAGCGCCCGGGCCAGCGACAGACGCTGACGCTGCCCGCCGGACAGGCGCACGCCGCGCTCACCGACACGGGTATCGAGGCCGTCCGGCAGACGCTCGATGAACTCCCAGGCTTCGGCGGTACGTGCCGCGGCGATGACCTCCTCGTCACTGGCCTCGGGACGAGCATAGGCGATGTTGTCACGCACGCTGCCCTCGAACAGGTAGACGTCCTGGCTGACCAGGCCGATGGCGTCGCGCAGCGCCCCTTGGCGAAGCTCCGCCACCGGGGCGGCGTCGAGCTCGACCTGCCCCTGGTCGGGGTCGTGAAAGCGCAACAGCAGCTTGATCAGGGTCGACTTGCCGGAGCCGGTGGGCCCGACCAGCGCCAGGGTGCTGCCGGCGGGTACCGCCAGCTCCACAGCATCGATGCCGGCGCCGCTGCCCGGGTAGTGAAAGCTCACTTCTGAAAAGCGCACCTCGCCACGCACCGGCGTCTCGAGCTCACGGCGTCCATCGTCGCGCACCCGGATCGGGGTAGCGATCAGATCGAGGATGCGCCGGGTGCTGGCCATGGCCCGCTCGAACAGGTCGATGACCTGGGCCAGTCCGGTCAGCGGCCACAGCAGCCGCTGGGTCAGGAACACCAGCACGCCGTAGGCGCCGACGTTGAGCTCACCGGACAGCGCCTGCATGCCGCCGACGATGAAGGTGGCCAGAAACCCGGTGAGGATCGCCATGCGGATCACCGGAATAAAGGCCGAGCTGATACGAATGGCACGGCTGTTGGCGTCCACGTAGGCCTCGCTGTCGGCCTTCAGCCGAGCCGCCTCGCGGGCCTCTGCGGTAAAGCTCTTGATGGTGGCCATGCCCTGAATATTGTTGGACAGCCGGCTGGACAGCACCCCGACCTTCTCACGCACGTCGGCATAGAGGGGACCGGCCTTGCGCTGAAACACGAAGGCACCCCACAGGATCAACGGCACCGGGGTAAAGGCCAAAAGCGCGATCAGCGGCGACAGCACGAAGAACACCGCCCCCACCGCCACCACGGTGACGGCGACCTGGATCAGCGAGTTGGCACCGCCGTCGAGGAAGCGCTCGAGCTGGTTGACGTCGTCATTCATGGTGGCGACCAGCTCACCGGACGAGCGCGACTCGAAGAACCCCATGTCCAGGCGCTGCACGTGCTCGTAGGCGTCCTGACGCAGGTCGGCCTGCAGGCGCTGGGCAAGGTTGCGCCACAGGATCTGATAGAGGTACTCGAACAGCGACTCGCCGGCCCAGATAAAGAAGGTCAGCACCCCCAGCACAATGATCTGGGAGCTGGCCGAGACGAAGCCGAGCCCCGCCACGAAGCTCTGCTCCTGGTTGACCACCACGTCGATGGCCACCCCGATCAGGATCTCGGGGGCGATATCAAACAGCTTGTTGATCATCGAACACAGGGTGGCGGCGACGATCCGTCGACGATAACCGCGGGCGTAGCGCAACAGGCGCCCTAGTGCCTGCAGGCTGGATGAGCGGGACACGGCGTGAACTCCTTGCTGTCGCACCACAAGGGCGACGACCAATCCAGACGGCGCCCCAGCCGGGGCACCAACGAAAAGCGCCGCGGCCCTGGGGGCCGCGGCGCGGGTCTTGCGCTAGCACGGATGACGTCGAGACATCGACGTCAGGCCGGCTTCGCTCAGGCAGTGGCGGCCTGGTAGCGACGCTCGACTTCGTCCCAGTCCACCACGTTGAAGAAGGCGGCGATGTAGTCGGGACGCTTGTTCTGGTACTTCAGGTAGTAGGCGTGCTCCCACACGTCCAGACCCAGCACCGGCGTGTTGCCGTGCATCAGCGGGCTGTCCTGGTTCAGGGTGTTTTCCACCACCAGAGCACCGTCCGGAGTGACGGAGAGCCAGGCCCAGCCAGAGCCGAAGCGGCCCAGCGCGGCCTTGGTGAAGGCATCCTTGAAGGCGTCAAAGCCGCCCAGTTCCTTCTCGATGGCCTCACCGACCTTGCCCTTGGGGTCGCCACCACCGTTCGGGGACATCACGGTCCAGAACAGCGAGTGGTTGGAGTGGCCGCCGCCGTTGTTGATGACCGGCTGGCGCTTGTCTTCCGGCAGACGCTCCAGGTTGGAGATCAGCTCGTCGACCGGCAGGTCCTCGAGACCGGTGCCTTCCAGGGCGCCGTTGAGGTTGGTGACGTAGGTGTTGTGGTGACGAGAATGGTGGATCTCCATGGTCAGCGCATCAATGGAGGGTTCCAGTGCGTCGTAGGCGTAGGGCAGTTCCGGCAGAGTATGTGCCATGGTGATACCTCCTTCCTTGTCTAAATTGGGCTGGGTTCAGGGGGGATAATCGTATCCCACTCACCAGCTTACGTCATCGTGGGCCTCATACTATAGGCAAGACGCGTTCTTCTCGCTAGCGTGCTCCACGCCAAACGCATTGCCCGCCTGGCGGTGTCGGCATCCCTGCCGCCGTTGAAGAGGCCCGATGTCGTGGACCACAGGGTGTCATCCTTTACGCCCCTTCTACAAGGGTTGATCAATAGTCTTTCAGCGCAACGCCTCCCTGACGTGCATCATTGACAATAACAAACAAATTGATAACCATTCCTATCCATTGTCTTTCCTGCCCGGTCGCCCGGACCAGCCTGCCCGGACCAGCCAGCCCAAGCCACCCTGCCCCAGTCACCCAGCGGAGCCGTCTTCATGTTCGATCTTCAGTCCGCTTCCTTCGCGATCCCGGGCAAGACCCTGCTGTCGCCGACCAGCCTGAGCTTCGATGCCGGCCGGGTCCACGGACTGATCGGCCACAACGGCTCGGGCAAGTCGACCCTGCTCAAGCTGATGGCTCAGCAACAGCCGGCCAGCGAGGGGCGCATCCTGTTCAACGGCCAGCCGCTCGAAGCCTGGGGTCGCCGCGCCTTCGCCCGCGAAGTGGCCTATCTGCCGCAACACCTGCCCAGTGCCGAAAGCCTGACCTGTCGCGAGCTGATCGCCTTTGGTCGTTACCCCTGGAAGGGGCTCCTGGGTCGCTCGCGGCGCGACGATCACGAACACGTGGCCCGAGCCATGGCGCTGACCCACACCGAGGGCTTTGCCGATCGCCTGGTGGACACCCTGTCCGGCGGCGAACGCACCCGGGTGTGGCTGGCCATGCTACTGGCCCAGGGCAGCCGCCTGCTGCTGCTCGATGAACCGCTGGCGGCGCTGGATATCGCCCATCAGGTGGAAGTGATGACCCTGGTACGCAAGCTGTCGCGGGAGCTCGACCTGGGCGTGGTCATCGTGTTGCACGACATCAACATGGCCTCACGCTTCTGTGATCGCCTGGTCGCCCTGCACAGCGGCCGCGTCATCGCCGAAGGCGACCCGCAGACGCTGATGACCGGCGACCTGCTCGAGGACATCTACGGCGTGCCGATGCAGGTGATGCCCCATCCCTCCGGCGAACACGCGGTGGCGCTGGTGCAATGAGGTTGTCCTTGAATGTCCGCCGTGCTCTGACTGTCCGCCCTTCTCTGGTGTCCCTGGCTTCCCTGCGCTTGCGTTCTGGCCTTTTTCGCTCGGGTCGTTGCCATAGCCTGGCGTGGCTGGCGCTGTCGGCCTGGCTGCTGGCGTCTCCGGCCAGTGCCGCGCCGCGTATCGCCAGCCTGGACTGGACCCTGGCCGAGACGCTGATCGCACTTGACGCGCCACCGGTGGCGCTGGCCCAGGTCGACGACTACGAAAGCTGGGTGGGGCTCGAGGCACCGCCAGGTGCCACCGACATCGGCCTGCGTACCCAACCGAACCTGGAACTGCTGTCCGAACTCGACCCCGACGCCATCGTGATCTCGCCGATGTTCGCCAACCTGGCGCCGCGCCTTTCATCGATCGCCGAGGTCAAGCAGCTCGCCATGTACAGCGGCGAGGGCACCTTCTGGTCGCAGTCGCTGGCGCTGACCCGACAGCTCGGCGAACTGGTGGATCGCGAAAACGCCGCCGAGGCGCTGATCGAGGAGACCGAGGCCTACATCGCGGACATCGCCGCTCGACTGCCCGAGGACACCCGCCCGCTGTTGCTGCTCCAGTTCATGGATGAACGCCACGTGCGCCTGTTCGGTGAGCACAGCCTCTACCAGGCGGTGCTGAAGCGCATGGGCCTGACCAACGCCTGGCAGGGCACCACCAACGCCTGGGGCTTCAGCCTGATCGGCATCGAACAGCTGGCCAACTATCCCGAGGCCCGCATCGTGGTGGTCGAACCCTATATCGCCGGGGTCCGCGAGGCGCTGGCCGACAGTGGCCTGTGGCGCCATCTGGGCAGCGTCCAGCGCGACGACGTCGTCACCCTGCCACCGGTGTGGAGCTTCGGCGCCCTGCCCTCGGCCAGGCGCTTTGCCACCCTGCTGGGTGACGCCCTCTCCAGCAACATGCCAGATACCAGCGCTCCCGATTCCCACACCCCCGACACCAGCGCTCCCGATACCAGCGCCCTCGACACCAACGAAAAGGCCACCACACCGGATCAGGCACAAGGAAATACCGATGCTCGCCGCTGAATCCCGCGTCCGCCGTACCTCCGCGCTGGGCATCACCGGCCTGGTGCTGGCGCTGGCCTGCATGCTGGCCGCCTTCTACTCCCTGGCCGAGTTGGGCGGCCCACAGGCGGCGCTTGCTGCTCTGATCGATTCGGGGGCGCTCGGCGCCAATGAACCGCCAGACCCGGATACGCTGGTGCTGCACTACAGCTGGTGGCCGCGCCTGGTAATGTCGCTGAGCGCCGGCGGCGCCCTGGGGCTGGCCGGGGTGCTGATGCAGCAGGTGCTGCGCAATCCACTGGCCGCCCCCACTACCCTGGGGGTGGCCAGCGGCGCCAACCTGGCACTGATGGTCGCCACCCTGATGGCGCCTGGCCTGCTGGTGCTGGGCCGCGAGTGGGTGGCGCTGGCCGGCGGTGGCCTGGCCATGGGACTGGTGTTCGCCCTCGGCTGGCGCCGTGGCCTGTCACCCGGCGTCGTGGTACTCGGCGGCCTGGTGGTCAACCTCTACTTCGGCGCCCTGGCGGTGGTGCTGCTGCTGTTCAACCAGGAGGCGCTCAAGGGCGTGCTGGTGTGGGGCGCCGGCTCGCTGGCCCAGAACGGCTGGGACGGCGTGCTTTACCTGTTGCCGCGTCTGGTGATCGCCGGCGCCCTTGCCATCTGGCTGCTGCGCCCGCTGGCGCTGCTGGAGCTGGACGACGCCAGCGCACGCAGCCTCGGCGTCTCGCTCAAGTGGCTGCGCCTGGGCGGGCTGGGTCTCGCGGTCTTCATCACCGGCTGTGTGGTGGCGGTGGTCGGCATCATCGGCTTTATCGGCCTGGCGGCGCCCAATATCGCGCACATGGCCGGCGCCCGGCGTCTGCCGGCGCGGCTGGGTTGGTCGATCGCGTTCGGCGCGCTGCTGCTGGCGATCACCGACCTGGTCCTCCAGGGCGGCGTCGACGCCCTGCCTACCCTGCTGCCCACCGGGGCGACCACCGCCGCCCTGGGGGCACCGCTGCTGCTGTGGCTGATCCCGCGCCTGCGCCTGACCGCCCGGCGTCCACCGCCCAGCTCGAACCCGCAGGCCCTGCGTGCCGAGGCACCCGGGCGCCTGCTGCTGGTGCTCGCCGTGCTGCTGGCCCTGGCGGCCCTGGTCGGCATTCTGATCGGCCAGTCCAGCAGCGGCTGGTCGTCGAGCCTCGACGGCGACGTTCTCGACTGGCGCTGGCCGCGCATCTTCGCCGCCGCCGGCAGCGGCGCCCTGCTGGCCATCGCCGGCACCCTGATCCAGCGGGTCACCGCCAACCCCATGGCGAGCCCGGAACTGCTGGGCATCAGCGGTGGTGCGGCGATTGCGCTGATTCTCACCATCTTCCTGGTGCCAGCACCGAGCAACCTGACGCTGGTGGGCGCCGGCACCGTTGGCGCGCTGGTCGTGCTCGGCGTGCTGGTGACGCTCAATCGCGCCAGCGGCTTCCAGCCAGAGCGCCTGCTGCTCAGCGGCGTGGCGATCACTGCGCTGTTCGACGCGGTGCGCTCGATCGTGCTGGCAGGCGGAGACCCACGTGGTCAGCAGGTCATCGCCTGGCTGTCAGGGTCGACCTACTACGTCGACCCGGTCTCGGCGCTGGTGGTGCTGGGTATCGGGGCGCTGGCCGCCGTCGCCGCCCAGGCGCTGGCTCGCTGGCTGGATATCCTGCCGCTGGGCGCTGCCACCGCCAAGGCGCTCGGGATCCACGTCGAGCGTGCCCGCCTGGGCCTGCTGGCGACGGTGGCGATACTGACCGCGGTGGCCACCCTGATCGTCGGTCCGTTGTCCTTTGTCGGCCTGCTGGCGCCTCATATGGCGCGTCTGATGGGGCTGTCCCGGGCTCGCGCGCACCTGGCCGGGGCAGCGCTGATCGGGGCGCTGCTGATGGTGCTGGCCGACTGGGTCGGCCGCCAGCTGCTGTTTCCCCAGGAGATCCCGGCAGGCCTGGTCGCCTCGCTGATCGGCGGCAGCTACTTCATGTGGGGGCTGCGAAAGTTGTAAGCTAAAGGTGTCTTCGGTGACAAAACCGCTCCGCCAACGAGGGAATCCCGATGCACGACAGCCTGCCCCTGCTCCGTCCTTCCCTCGCCCGTCTGGCCCTCGGCGGTAGCTGCTACTGGTGCCTGGAGGCGGTCTATCAGTCGCTGCGCGGGGTCGAATCCGTCCACCAGGGCTGGGTCG
Source organism: Halomonas sp. DP5N14-9 (assembly GCF_019802175.1). Lineage (NCBI taxonomy): Bacteria > Pseudomonadati > Pseudomonadota > Gammaproteobacteria > Oceanospirillales > Halomonadaceae > Halomonas > Halomonas sp. DP5N14-9. Next base: position 556,468 of record NZ_JAHVHR010000035.1, on the reverse strand, counting down.
CCGCCGACGGCGAGCACTCCGACTTTCATGAAGCAGTGGTGGTGGACTATGACCCCTCGCGACTGCCCCTGGACGTGCTGATCGAGATACACCTTTACACCCACCGGGCCACCGCAGACCACCAGCGCCGCGACCGCTATCGCTCTGCGGTCTATGTGCTGACCGAGTCTCAGGCAGCTTCTGCTCGAGACACCCTGGCCCAGTTGCAGGATGACTTCGACGCGCCCCTTCTCACCCGAGTACTGCCGCTGGTGGACTTTCGCGCCTCGAAGGAGGACTACCAGGACTACTTCTACAGTGACCCGTCGCGGCCCTTCTGCGAACGCTGGATCACCCCAAAACTCAAGCTGTTGCTCGAGCGCTTTAGCGACGTCGCCGACGACGAGCGCCTGGCCCGGGCCGGGGTAACGGCGGAGGGCGGCCGGGGCCTGGGCTAGAGAGCTAGAGAGATAGAGAGATAGAGAGATAGAGAGATATGGCTATAGAAAGACAGGAATAGCGATAGCACTCGGCCCGCCTAGGCCCGCAGCCCTTCTACCGGCAGCCTCCATACCAAGACGCCCGACCGGGAAAACCGGTCGGGCGTCTCGATTCAGAGAGTTGGTCAGCGGGCCTGAAAGCCCGCCACTGGATCAGAAGCGGTACTTGATGCTGCCGACCACGCTGCGCTCCTCGCCGTAGTAGCACCAGTAGTCGCAGCCGGAGACATACTCCTCATCGGTCAGGTTGTTGACGTTGACCTGGGCGGTCCACTGGGGCGTGATGTCATAGCTGACCTTGGCGTCCCACAGGGTGTAGGAGTCCACCACAGTATCAGAGTTCTGCGGCGTATCGACTGTCTCGCCCACATAACGCACACCGCCCCCCAGGTTCAGACCGTGCAAGGCGCCGGGGACCGCGTAGTCCAACCACAACGAGGCCTGATTACGCGGGATCAGGCCAGCGCGCAGGTTGCGCTCCTCACGACTGATATCGACGCGTACGTCGGTATAGGTGTAGGCGGCGGTGACCTTGAGGTCGTCGGTGACATAGCCCACCCCCTCGATCTCGAAACCCTGGGACTCGCGCTCTCCCCCCTGTCGTTGACTGGAATCACCGCTGGTATAGAGGGTATCGCTTTCCTCAAGGTCGAACACCGCAGCAGTGATATAGCCATCCAGCCAGTCCGGGGCATACTTGACGCCGACTTCCCACTGCTCGCCTTCACTGGGACGATAGGCGCGACCGTCCGGATCGGTGCCAACTTGTGGCGAAAAGGACTCGCTGTAGCTCAAGTAGGGCGAGATGCCGTAGTCGCCCAGGTACATCACGCCACCGGAGAAGGTGGTCTCGTCCTCGCTGCCGCCACCGTTGTCTTCACCGTCGATGCGGTTGGTCACGTCCACGCTGTCATGACGCAAGCCGGCCAGGAAGATCCAGCGATCATCCAGACGAAGCTGGTTCTGGGCATAGAAGCCGAGCTGTTCCTTGCCTTCCTCGTGATCGGTTCCGCGTCTGGAGCTCGGGGTAAAGTTGCCGTGATCCTGATTAAAGATATCGAAGGGGCCACCAAAAGGATACTGACCGAGAAAGCTATTCTCATATACGTCATTGTTTTGATAGTCGATATCAAGGTCCTGGTAGTCGACGCCGACCAGCAGGGTGTTCTCGGTGCGATCGCTGTACCAGCGGCCGATGGCGCGGGTATCCACCGTGACCGCGTCGAAGTCGCCGTCGCGATAGGTCAGGCCTCGTGGAACTTCACGATAAACATCTGGCTCAGGGAAAGGTTTCAGTACAAAGACGTCGCGCTCGAGCAGGTCCAGGTGGCTGTAGCGGAAGTTCTGCTCGATGTCCCAGGTATCGTTGAGACGGTGGGACAGTTCGTAGCCCAGCGCCCACTGCTCGTGTTCCTGGCGCTCGTAGTCCGGCTCTCCCAGGTTGTCCTTGGGGTCGAGCTTGCCGAAGGGCGTGTTATCCACGGTGCCGTAGGGCAGCTTGAAGCCGTTGGTAGGCGTGCCGTGGTCCTTCAGGTAGCTGGCCAGGAAGGTGACGCTGGTATCCTGCGACAGATCGAGCTCCAGGCTCGGCGCCAGATAGACCCGCTGATTGTCGGTGTCCTCGATCTGGCCATCATTCTCGCGGAACAGTCCGACCATGCGATAGCGCACATCATCGCGCCCTGCCACAGGCCCCGAGACGTCGACGCCCACCTGCTCGTGGTCGTCGCTGCCGTATTGCAATTCGATCAGCCCCTGAGGCTCGTCGGTGGGACGCTTGCTGATGGCGTTGATGACACCCCCGGGAGGCGCCTCGCCATAGAGGATCGAGGCCGGCCCCTTGAGCAGTTCGACGCTCTCGAGGCCGAAGGTCTCGGTGCTCCACCAGAAGTAGCCGCCCTCACGAAACTGACGCAGGCCATCCTGGTACAGTGAGTCCTCGCCATTGAAGCCGCGAATATAGAACCACTCGGCCTTGTTGTCCTGGCCGAACGGCTGGGATACCACACCACTGCGGTATCGCAGCACCTCGTCGTACTTGTTGACCTGGCGGTTATCGAGTTCCTCGCGGGAGACCTGGGAGGTAGCACGAGGCGTCTCGAGCACCGGGGTCTCGACCTTCAGCGCCGAGGTGCTCACCACCATGGTGTCGCTCGTCACCTCGGTGACAGCCTCCTCCTGGGCAAACGCCATCCCCGCCCCGGCAAGTGGGGCCAGCCCCAGCGCGAGGCGCACGGCGATGGCAAGCGGACGGCGGGAGACAGGACTGCCGGGCAGGGAGTCGGTGAACCGTGGGCTGGCGGAAGGACGGGGACTGGCGGGTTGCATGCGGTGGGCCTCGGAGCGCATCGAAGACGACAACAAACGGCGTTGAACGTTCGTAAAACATCTTCGGCATGCTAATTGTTTTCATTTTTACACGCAATCAAGACCAGCTTTCGTTTATAGAAATCCCGCCAAAGGCCGATGTCGATCAAGGGCTGCGAAACCACCTCGCGCCATCAGCGACACCAGAGCGTCCCGTCAACCGCAGGCAGGCGAAGGCCCGAGCCAGTCATGGACGGGGCCCAAGGATGTCAGGCAGGGGTTGTGGACGAATCGCTGAATGGGAAAGGAGGCAAGGGCAGCGGCTGCATCGCTGATGAACTGATCCATTCGAAGGGCGGCCGCCGGATTGTCCTCGGCAATATAATCGACGGCGTGATGCCGGTCGGCCTCGGCCTCAGGCGTCCAGACGACCCTCACTCACTGGACTCGTCGGCCTGCTGCAGCAGGTGTTTTCGACGCAAGACAGCGTCGGCTTCGACCTCCTCGTTCGAACGACCATGCCCTGCCCGCCTGGAAGCCCGCGCCGCTTCCACCTTGCTGCGCAGAAAGTCGTCATGCTCACGCACTTGACGTTGGCGCTCGATGAAGTCGCGCATCAGCTCTCGCGCCACCTGAGACGCCGGCCGGTGCACCGCCGCCGCCTCGGCCATGAAGGCTTCGTGCAGTTCAGCCTCAAGCTTCATGGTAAACACGGCTTGCTTGGTCATTGTTGTGTCCCCTTCATTGCCACTTCGTACTGACCAAGTATATACAAGGTCAACACCCGAGACACCGTGAGGCTCCGGATGTGCAGACCACCGCCCGCAAAGTCGAGGAGCGCAGGCATTTTTCGGACAAGCCCTACAGCGGATCGAGCCGGGCCACCGCATCCCGACTGGCGGCCTCGCGGCTGGACCCGGTGAGTTCGACAAGCTGCCCCGAGCGCATCTCGAACAGGCGGTCGGCGTGCTGAAAGTAGTGGTCGTCGTGGCTGATGGCGAACACCGTCTTGCCCATGTCCTTGAGTCGCGGCAGTAGCTCACGATAGAACACCCGCCGGAACTGCGGGTCCTGATCGGCGGCCCATTCGTCGAGCAGCAGGATATCTCTCTCCTCGGCCACCGCCATCAACAGCGCCAGCCGCTTGCGCTGCCCCTGGGACAGCTCCGGGTTGGTGACCCGCTGGCCGTCGAAGTGAAGCTTCTCGCGCATCGCCAGGTACTCGAGCCAGTCCTCGACCAGCGCGGGGTCGGCCTTGTCACCGCCAGGGCCTATCAGGGTGTCGAACTGGTGGAAGTCGGTATACACCGCGGAAAAGCGCTGGCGATAGGCGCCCAGCTCATCGGCCCCCACCTCCTGGTCGTCGATCAAGAGACGCCCCTGGTGGGGCCGGTAGAGACCGGTCAGCAGCTTCGCCAGGGTCGACTTGCCGCTGCCGTTGCCGCCGATCAGAAATACCAGCTCGCCACGCCGCAGGGTCAGGTCCAGCGGCCCCACGGCGAAGCCCGGGCCTTTCGACGCTCGCCCTGCCCCGTCTTCTTCGTCGGACGCTTTAGCGGGCTCGGGGTAGCGAAAGGCCACGCCTTCAAGGTGCAACCGCTGCCAGCGCTCGCCATCTGCCTCCTGCACCCCGAAGTCGCCCTTGGCCTCGGCCAGATCGAGTCCACGCAGTTTGTCGAAGGCCACCTGGGCGCTTAGCAGCGTCGGCAGTGCGCCCACCGCCGAGATCAGCGGGGTGCGCAGGAACAACAAGGTCAACGAGAAGGTTGCCGCCACCTCGGTGGTGGCCCAGCCAAGCCCATTGGCCAGATAGAACACCACCCCGATGGCGCCGAGCATCATGATATTGGAGACATTGACCGCGCTCAGGTGATAGGTGTCGGCGCGGATGACGTGGTGACGATAGCGGCGGGCATCACGATCGTAGGTGTCCTCGAACAGGGCTCGCGCCCGGGCGCGATTGAGCGCCAGCTCCTTGCGTCCATCGATGACCGCCTGATAGTGGCGATAGAGCGAATCCTCGGTCGCACGAACCTGGGCCAGATGGCGGTAGACCCGCCCTACCAGCCAGGCCCCTCCTGCCATGGTCAGCGTGACCCACAGCGCGGTGACCAACAGCAGCCCGGGGGACAGCCAGCCGAGATACAACGCCGAGCCCAGCGTCAGCACGATGCCCTGAACCAGCTCGGGCAGACGTACGAAAGCGATGGTGATATTGCGGATATCGCTGGACAGACTGGCCAGTAATTCGGCGCTGCCCAGGCGTTCGAGGCGCTCGATATCGGTATCGAGGATCTGCTTGACCAGACGGCCTCTCAGGCCATAGACAAAGTGATGGCCCAGGGTGGTCAAGGCCAGCTGAGAGGCCAGAGTCACGGCCAGCAATGCCACGATCACCCCGAGAAACTGCGGCAGCACGCCGAGCGCATCTCCGGACACCTCGATCAAGCGGCGGTTGATAAAGGCGATGGCGCCGATACCCAGTCCGGCACTGGCAAGGCTCAGCAGCATGACGCCGATAAAGGGCCAGCGATAATGACGAAAGACGACGCTCAACAATTCCACGAAACAGGACCTCGAGGGGCGGGCCGGACGGCGCTTTCGCACCGCTTATACGGTGTCGATCGTCGCCCTGGCCATGATAATGCGGGCAAGGGGCCGGTATTGTCCCAGAGGCAACACACCATGGAAAGCCGCATGCGCACCTGACTTTTCAAACAGGGATCATCCCTGAAATAGCGCCAGGTCGGCTCTCTCGAGCACGTTTGAAACAAGCTCTGTGGTGGCGTCATCGATAGGCAACAGAGCCTTGCATGTTTCTTTCACAAGACTGGCTTGAAATCTTGTACATAACCTCCACAATGATTCGTGCAACATCGCAAGTCGCAGCACAGGAACCCGCTGCGACCGATGACATCGCTGGAACCATCCGCGAGAAGGAGAAATGGAATGATCCGCAAGAATCTGCTGACTACCGCTATCGCAAGCACCGTCTTCGCCGGCACCATGGCCGTGGGCACCAACGCCTTCGCCGAGCAGAACACCGCTCAGAATAATGGCGCCGGTAACCAGCAGCAGGCTCAGGGCCTCTACTCCGCCGATGAGCTGATGGACGCCGACGTTTTCGCCAAGGGTTCGAGCGAGGATGAAGTGGGCGAAGTCGAGGACATCCTTCTCGACAATGACATGAAGGTCCGCGCCATCGTCGTCGAAGCGGGCGACCTGCTTGACCTCGGCGGCAGCGAGTATGTGGTCGAAACCGGCAACTTTACCGTGCAGACTGCCAACGGCGACAGCCTCGACAACATCGAGTACAGCGTTCATCTGGACATGACTCAGGACGAGGTGTCCCAGCTGCCCGAATACACCGATACCTGGTGGAACCAGACCAAGTCCAGCGTTCAGCAGGCCTGGATGGACACCAAGGAAGGCGCCCAGAGCGCCTGGCAGACCACCAAGTCTGCTACCGCCAACGCCCTGACCAGCGCCGGCAACGCCATCGAAGGCGCGGGCGACAATGCCCAGGACGCCGCTCAGGACGCTACCAACTAAGAGCGATCCGAAGCTGACGGGCAGCGCCCGTCAGCCAGAGTACACACCCGGCCTTCGCGCCGGGTGTGTTGCGTCTGGCTCCCCGAATTCGCTTCCCTAAAGGCCTGCATACCCGTTCGGCCCCGCCGACCAGGACCTGGCGACTAGGCCTCGCCGACTAAGCCTCGCGCCAACCAGGCCCTGCCGACCAAGACCTGGCGACTAGGCCTCGCGCCAACTAGGCCCTTCTGACCAAGACCTGCCGACCAAGACCTGCCGACGATTAAGCTCTCCGACTAAGCCCGGCCAGCAATGGCTTGCCGGTCAGCGGGTCTTCCACCAGCGAGCAGTCCACGTCATAGAGTTGCCTGACCAGTGCCGGCGTCACCACCTTTTCCGGCTCGCCCTCTGCCACCAGGCGCCCATCGCGCATGGCGACCAGGTGATCGGCGTAGCGGCAGGCGCTGGAAAGATCGTGGACCACCATGATCACCGTACGCCCTCGTTCCACCAGCCGATGCAGCAGTTCGAAGACCTCCAGCTGGTGGCCCAGATCCAGCGCCGAGGTGGGCTCGTCGAGCAGAATGATCGGCGTCTGCTGGGCGATGGTCATGGCGATCCAGGCGCGCTGGCGCTGACCGCCGGACAGGGTATCGAGGGCGCGTTCGGCCAGGTCCTCAAGCCCCGCCGCGGCGATGGCGCGCGCCACCACCGCCTGGTCCTCCTCGCTCCACTGGCGATACCAGGCCTGGTGGGGCTGGCGCCCGAAGCGAATCAGGTCGCTGACGCTCAGCCCCTCCGGGGCCGACGCTTCCTGGGGCAACAGGGCGATGCAGCGGGCCAGCTTGCGCGCCGCAAACCGCTTGAGGTCCTGGCCTTCGAGCCAGACGCGCCCGCCACTTGGTGCATGCAGGCGGGACAGCCCGGCCAGCAGCGTCGACTTGCCGCAGCCGTTGGGGCCGACGATGGCGGTGAGCTTGCCCCGCGGGATCGTCAGGTCGAGACCATCGATGACCTTGTGACGGCCGTGGCAGAGCACCAGATCCTCGACCACATAGGGATGCGGCACTGCGGTGTCCCGCTGCTGGCCCGAATCCGGGTGCGAAGCCACCTCGGCCCGGGGAATCCCATCGGATCGTGAAGACAGCGTCAGTGACATCAAGGTCCCCTTGCACAAGCGCCCCCGGCCGCCATTGGCCCGGGAGCGGGTCAATATGAATTCAGCGGCGAATCAGTATCCACAGAAGCCAGGGGCCACCGACCACGGCGGTGACGATGCCCACCGGCAGCTCCAGCGGCGCCAGCATCAATCGTCCCGCCAGGTCGGCCAGCACCATCACCGCCGCCCCGGCCAGGGCCGCAGCGGTCAGCGGGACCTGCCGGTTGCCGCACAGATGGCGCGCGATTTCCGGACCCAAAAGCCCCACCATGCCGACCGGCCCCGCCACCGATACCGCCAGCGCCGTCAACGCCACCGATACCACCAGCACCTGCAGCCTGCGACGCTTGAGCGGCGTCCCCAGGCCGAGTGCCACGGCATCGCTGAAACGCATCAGGCTAAGCGAGCGCGACAGCCACAGCGCCACCGGGGTGAGCAGCGCAAGACCGATGGCGAGAACGACGACGGCTCCGGCCGGCCGTGAGTTCAGGGTGCCCACGGTCCAGGGGTAGGCGGCGTTGGCCGCATCGATGGCGGCACGCGACAGTATCAGCTGGGTCACCGCGGCGAAGATCGCCCCGACGCCGATGCCGGCGACGATAAAGCGATAGCCCTTGGCACCGCCCCCGGCGGCCAGACCGAAGGTCAGGGCCGCTGCGGTGGCGGCCCCGGTCAACGCCATGGCAGAAGGCGCCAGGCTCAAGCCCATCCCCACCACCGAGGCCACCGCAAAGGCGGTGGCGCCGTTGTCGATGCCGATGATGCCGGGCGTGGCCAGACGGTTGCGCGCCAGCGTCTGCATCAGGCACCCCGACAGCCCAAAGGCGGCGCCGCTGGCAAGCGCCGCCAACAGCCGTGGCAGGCGTAGCTGTTCCACCACGAAGGTATCGAGCATCGCGCCCTGTCCATTGATGACCGCCCAGATTTTACCCGGCGACAGCGGTTTCTCGCCGAGGCACAGATAGGCCAGGCTCGCCCCGACCAGCAAGACAGCGAGCAACAGGGCGCCAAAAAGCTGGCGTCGATCGACCAGCAGGCTGAACCGCCCACCGCGCAGCAGCCACATGCCGTCGGGGGTGGCGCTGGCATCGCGGCGGTCGTGACAGTCGCGATATTCATCCGGCGAGCGGGTGGCGGCGGCAGACAAGGAACGATCATCCAGCATGGTCACAGGCTCGGCAGACGGCGGGCGCGAACGACGCTGATCAGCACCGGCGCCCCGCATAGCGCGGTCAGCACCCCCAGCGGCATCTCCGAGGGCGCCACCAGGCGGCGCGAGATCACGTCGGCGGTCAGCACCAGCAGAGGCCCCAGCGGCAGGCACAGCCACAGGGTGCGACGCAGCTCCGGGCCGGCGATGGCACGGGCGATAAAGGGCACCACCAGGCCGACGAAGGCGATCGGCCCGGCGATAGCGGTAGCCCCGCCCACCAGCAGGGCGACGATCAGGATGGCCAATAGCCGCAGTCGCCCCGGATGGTGACCGAGACCGGCGCTGGCGCGCTCGCCCAGCGCCAGGCTGGCCAGCGGCCGCACCACCATCACCAGCACCAGCGCCGCCAGCGCCATGCTTGGCAGTACCGCCAGCAGGTCGTCGAGCCGCCGTCCCGACAGGCTACCCACCACCCAGAAACGAATCTCGTCGGCGGCGCGCCGGTCGGTGATCAGGATCAACGAGGTCATCGCGCCAAGCAGCCCCGAAAAGCCTGCCCCCGCCAGCACCAGGCGCACCGGATCGGCGCCGAGCCCACGGATGCGGCTGACCCCGAGCACGCACAGACAGCCGAGCAAGGCCCCCAGCTGGGCCACGCCGATGCGCAGCTCCAGCAGGCTGCCACCCAGCAGCAACATCAGCGCGACGGCAAAGGCGGCGCCGGCGCTGACGCCGAGCAGGCCCGGCTCGGCCAGGGGATTGCGGGTGATCGACTGCAGCAGGGTACCGGAGACACCCAGCGCCACCCCGACCACCAGGCCGACCAGGGTCCGCGGCAGCCTCAGGTCCCACACCACGAAGCGTGCCTCCTCGTTGCCCAGGCCCAGCAGCGCCTGAAACGACGGCACCGGACCGATCTCCCCGGCACCCACGACAAGGCTCGCCATGATGGCGAGCCCAAGCAGAACGACAAGGCCGAACAGGATTCCTGCGGGTACGCTGCGCTCTGCACTCACGGTGTCACGACGCCCTCCAGGGCCTGCTCGATGTCATCGAGCACCGCCTGGGCAGCGATGGGACCGCTGGCACTGGTCCACAACTGGCCGTCCACCGCCACCACACGGTCGTTGCCGACCACCGCCAGACGCTTGAAGGCGTCGCTCTGCATCGCCTGATCCAGCGCCTCGGCCCCGTTGGCGTCCAGGGTCGCGACGAACAGCCAGTCACCGTCGACCCGGGACAGCGCCTCCAGGCTCAGCGGGTCGCTGTGGGGCCGTCCCTGCGGCACCAGCTGATCGTCCTGGACGTCGAGGCCGGCGGCGGCGAGCAGGCCGGTGGTGAAAAGCTCGGTGGACATCACCAGCGGCCCCTGGGGCATCCAGCGAATCAGGAAGGCGTTGTCCTGGGACGTCTCTGCCTCGAAGGTAGCGGCGAGCTCGGCGGCGCGCGCTTCGACCGTCTCGATGGCGCGATCGATCTCGCCTTCGTGGCCCAGCGCCCTGCCGAACAGCCGCGCCTCGTCCTTCCAGGCCTCGGGGGCGAAGCCCTCGGTCGCCGGTACCACGGTGGGGGCAAGCTGCGACAGCAGCGCGTAGGTATCCTCGGACAGTCGCGAGGAAGCCAGGATCAGGTCCGGCTCGAGCCCGACCACCGCTTCCACATTGACCTCGCCGGCGGTGCCCACGATCTGGATATCGGGGACCTCATCCTTCAGGTAGTCGGCCACGTCCTCGGCGGCGCGGGTCGCCACCGCGCCCAGTGGCGTCACCCCGGCGGCCAGGGAGGTGTCCAGTGCCCCTTCGTAGAGCGTAACAACCCGCGCGGGCTGGCCCTGGATCTCGACCTCACCGAAGGCGGTGTCGAGGATGCGAGGCTCCTCCTGGGCGCTGGCCACCCCCAGGGTAGCCAGGCTGAGTCCGAGTGCCAGGCCAATCCCCGGGCCTACTTTCTGGCCCAGCGCGAAGGCGCCTCGGGCCAGGGGTGACATTCCACGCATGCTCATCTTCCTTGTCGGTTCCCCCGCACCAGGGCGGGGCATCACTATTGACGCTTATAGTAATCAATCTCGTTTGAGAATGCCTGCCCTTCTCGTCCAGGCTCGCGCAACGATGCGTTCGATCATGGCGGACAGGCATTCCCATTTCTGCCCTTGGTCCCTCCGAGGATCAGAAATCGACGTTCAGGCCCAGCCACAGCCGGCGGCCATCCTCGACGTAGCCATACTCGTCGTAGTCGATGTCTTCATCGAACAGGTTGTAGATGCCGACGTTGACGCGGGCGGCGTCGGTCAACTGATAGCCGAGGCCGGTGTCGACGAAGGTGTAGTCCGGCGCGACGATTTCACTCTGGGACGGGCCGGTGGTGGGCTGACTCTCATCGCCACGGTAGGTGACCCGGGTCCACTGGGACAGGCGATCGTTGATCTCCCAGTCGAGACTGGCCGAGAACTCGTGCTCCGGCAGCTGGGTCAGGGGCTCGCCCTCGTACTCGCCACTTTTCTGCTCGGAGTCGGTGTAGGTGTAGCTCGCCGACAGCTCGAGCGAGTCGCCAAGCGGCGTCGACAGCGACAGCTCCACCCCCTGGGTGACCGCTTCGTCGACGTTGACCCGATAGGTGGGGTTGCTGCCGAACTGGTTGGGGCCGTCGGTACAGACGTCGGCCGGACACTCGATCCGCGTGATCTTGTCGTCGAAGTCGTTGTGGAACAGCGTGGCGCTGGCCGACAGCCCGCCAGCCCCGTTATAGAGAAGGCCCAGCTCCTTGTTGAGCGAGGTCTCCGGCTCGAGATCCGGGTTGCCGTAAACGTCACCGCCGCGGCTGACCTGGCCCCAGTCCGGGGTGATTTCCCTGAGGTCCGGCGAGCGATAGCCGGTGGACACGCCACCCTTGAGGGTCCAGTCCTGGGTCATGTGCCACACGCTGTAAAGCCGTGGGCTGATCTCGGAGCCGTAGTTCTCGTCATGATCCATGCGCACGCCACCGGTCAGCGACCAGTCATCGAGCAGCATCCATTCGTCCTCGGCGAACAGCGCCCATTGGCTGTTGCGGACATTGGTGAGATCCGAGATCTGGTTCGAGGTACGATCGTCCAGCTCCTCTTCCTCGAAGCTTGCGCCGACGGTGACGATATGGGCACTGAGCGGCACCACCAGGCTCGACTTGGCGTTGGTGTTGGTGATCTCCATCTCGCGTGTCTCGTTCTCGGACACCTCGCGCTGGACATAGGTCTCGCTGGTGCCGAAGGAGAAACGCCCGGTATGGGTCAGGGCGACGTACTCCTGGGTGTAGTCGTCGAAGCTGTCCTCACAGCCGCCACGACAACCGTCCGGATCGACGCTGTTGCCCACCAGCGCCTCGCGCTGCTGCTCGGTGCGACTGGCCTCCAGCGCCAGGTCGTGGTTGACGCTGGGTGTCAGCGACAACCTCGCGGTCAGGCTCTGGACCTGCTTGTCCTCGTAGCCATAGAGGATATTGTCTTCATCGCGCTGGGTCGCACGGCCGTAGAGGGTCAGCCCGGCCAGCCCCTCGACCAGCGGACCAGAGGTATAGAAGTTGGCCTGGCGGCTGTCGCCGGACGCGCTGTCTTCCTGCAGCATGGTGTCGAGTTGCAGGTTGCCGTGCCACTCATCGGCCACCTTGCGGGTGATGACGTTGATCACCCCACCGATGGCATCGGAGCCGTACAGGGTGGCCATGGGACCACGGACCACCTCGATGCGCTCGATGGCCTGCAGCGGCGGCAGCCAGTCCTGCTCGAAGCCGGCGCTGCCGTTGGGGCGGGTCTCACGAGTACTGACGCGGCGCCCGTCGATCAGCAGCAGGGTGTACTCCGCGGGCATGCCCCGCATGCTGATGTCGTAGCCGTTGTCGCCACCACCGCCGCCGGTCACGATCACCCCGGGCACGTCACGCAGGGCGTCGGTGACGTCCTGGTAGTAGCGCTTCTCCAGATCCTCCCGGGTCACCACGCTGATCGAGGCCGGCGCATCGGCCACGCTCTGATCGAAGCCTGAGGCGGTGACCACCACGTCATCAAGCGCCATGTCTTCGGCGCCGAGCGCCGGCACTGCGCCACACAGGGCGATCCCCGACAGCCCCGCCGCCAGGCGGCGAATGTGAAGCGACAGAGGGTGAAGCGACAGGGAACGAGGTGACAGGCTGCGAGATGACAGAGGTTGAGCTGACAAGCGCTGAGGCAACATCTTCTTCATGACTCCGAAAAGGGGTGGCAAGCCACCCGGTGGCACGCGCAATGGCTGGCGTTTCAGGACCGCCGCCCTGGGTCGAGACGACCTGCGCACAACGATGAATGTGAATATTTATCATTTAGATTCTTCCATCAAAGTTGCACAATTGCTCGTGAACGTGACGTTGCAACTCTCGCAACCCCCTCCCGAAGCTGGCTTGCCTGTCTTGTCTGTCTTGCCTGTCTTGCCTGTCTTGCCTGTCTTGCCTGTCTTGCCTGCCTTGCCTGCCTGATTCGCCCGCCCCTACTCGCCTTGCCCGCCTGCCCTCCCGGCTTGCGTCGCTCCACGCGCAGGAAGTGCACGGCTGGCATGCGGTAGAGGCCATCAGCACAAGGGAGAATGATTTTCATCCGCACGATCCCGTGGCATACTGGCGGTTCGTGTTGCCCCTCTTCCCGCTTGCGTGATGCCATGCCAGATCTCGACGAACTGCTTGCCTTCAACCGCGTCATGGAGACCGGAAGCCTGACCCAGAGCGCCATCCAGCTGGGTCTGGCGAAGTCGACCTTGAGCCGGCGAATCAGCCAGCTCGAGTCGCGGCTGGGCCAGCCGCTGCTCAAGCGTCAGGCCAACCAGCTCCTGCCCACCGAGGCCGGACAGCGCTACTACGTGATCAGTCGGGAAATCCTGGAACTCGCCGAACAGGGTCAGCGCACCCTGGACAGCCTGCGCGAGGACGTCAGCGGCGAGCTTCATGTCGAAGCCCATCGCACCCTGACGCGAAGCTGGCTGGGCGGCGTGATGGAGACCTTTCTGGAACGTCATCCGGCGATACGCCTGACGCTGAGTACCGGCGAAACGGCGCCACGGGATCCCGACTTCCAGGGCATCTGCGTATGGCTTGGCGAGACCGACGAGGGCAACCTGCGCCAGGAGCGCCTCGGCGCGCTGGAGCGCGGCATCTACGCTCATCCGGACTATCTGGCGAAGCACGGTACCCCGGAGGCACCCGACGCCCTTGGCCATCACGCCTGGATCGACCTGATGGGCGACAGTCAGGGCGGCATCACCCTTTCCCACCGTCACGGCGGCACGGTGCACTTCCAGCCACCGGCGTCACGCTTTCGCGTCGACCAGTCGATGCTGCATATCGACGCCATCGCCCGGGGACGCGGGCTCGGCATCCTGCCGGTGTGGACCACCGAAGCCCGCGAACGCCATCACCCCGGCGAACTGGTGCGCTGCCTGGAAGACTGGTCGCTGGCACCGCTGCCGGTGACCCTGCTTTACGGTTTTGGCCATCAGCCGCGCAAGGTCAGCGCCCTGCTCGACCATCTGCGCGACGCCGTGCCGGACGCCTGGCGAGCCCTGGAGACCACCGCCCTGCCCCGCCGTCAGGTGGGGTGAGCCCCTCCCGCCTTGCTTGCATGTTTGCTACGCTTGGTCTCGGTTACACGATTCACAACCGCACGGTTGAATCCCGGGGAGGCCCAGCATGGCGCTCAAGGAAGTCGCGCTTGGCGGTGTCTATTTCAGCCCACTGCTGGTCTACGCCCTGATCGGACTGCTGCTCGCCGCAGTACTGCGCTTCGCCCTGCACCGCCTATGCGGCACCTCTCGGCTGTGGTACGAGGCGTGGCTGGACACCTCTCTTTTCGTTCTGTGCACCGCCGGGGTCGCCTGGTGGGGTGCGCTTGCCAGCGGAGGCGCCTGAATGCGCAAGACCCTGCGCGTGCTGATCACCCTGGCGGTGGTCGCCGCCGCCGTGGCTGCCGGACTGTGGCTATGGCGCTACTATCTGTACAGCCCCTGGACCCGTGACGCCCGAGTCGGCGCCGACATCATCACCGTGGCACCCGACGTCTCGGGCCGGGTGATCGCCCTTGCGGTCGACGACAACGACCACGTTGAAAAAGGCCAGGTGCTGTTTCGTATCGACGATGCTCGCTACCAGGCCGCCCTGGCCAAGGCCTCTGCCATCGTCGCCCAGCGTGAGGCCGAGCTTGCACTGAAGGAACACGAGGCGTCGCGGCGAGAGCAACTCAGCCGCCAGGCGATCAGCGCCGAGAATCGCGAAAGCGCCAATCGTGACCGCGATGTCGCCGCCGCCGCCCTCGACCAGGCCCGCAGTGACCTGACCAGCGCCCGCCTGGACCTGGAGCGCACCGAGGTCACCGCCCCGGCCTCGGGACACCTGATCAACCTCAAGCTCACTCAGGGCAACTACGTCAATCGGGGCACCTCGGTCATGGCGCTGGTGGTGGAAGATTCCTACTACGTCACCGCCTACTTCGAGGAGACCAAGCGCCCTGCCCTGGCCGTGGGCGATCCAGCCAAGGTCATTCTGATGAGCGGCAACCTCGAGCTGGATGGCCACGTCGACAGCATCGGACGAGCCATCGCCAATGACAACGCCACCCCCAACGACCAGCTGCTGCCCCAGGTCGAGCCCACCTTCAGCTGGGTGCGCCTGGCCCAGCGCATCCCGGTACGCATCGCCCTCGACGAGGTGCCGACGAACCTCGACCTGAGCGCCGGCATGACCGCCACGGTGCGGGTCCGGCCCGAGCCTCGCTAATGCCTTTTTCGGTATGGTGGCAGGCCTACCTGACGCCGCCGGCCAGTGCGGTCAAGTTCGCCATCAAGGCCACCCTGGCCATGGGTCTGGCGCTGTACATTGCTCTCTGGTGCGACCTCGATCGTCCCTACTGGGCGCTGATTTCCGCCGCCTTTCTGCAGATTCGCCCGATGAGCGGCATGGTGCTGGAGAAAGGCATCAGCCAGATCACCGGCACCGTCGTCGGCTGCCTCGCCGGCATCGCCATCATGTCGCTGTTCGTGCAGTCGCCGACACCTGCACTGATCTGTCTGACCGCCTGGATCATCCTGTGCGCCTACGCCGCCTCGGTGACCCGCAACAACGCCTCCTTCGGCTGCATCATGGCGGCCGTCACCGCCATGCTGATCGTGGTCATCACCGCCAGCGCCCCCACGGGTCTGTTCGCGGTGGCCGTGGCGCGCCTGTCGGAGCTAGCGCTGGGGGCCATCTGCGCCACCCTGGTCAGCGCCTTGCTGTGGCCGATTCAGGTCCGTGATCATCTCGCCGGCCTGGCCGATCAGGTGGTCAATCAGGCCTTCCTGCACGGCGCCCTGCGCCTGGACAACAGCGCCGATATCGCTGCCCTGCAAGCCACCCTGACCGCCAGTCTGCAACCCCTGACCCAGCTGGAAACCGACAGTCAGGCGGCACGCTACGAAGGCCCGGAAGGCATCGGCCGGCTACGCGCCAGCCATGTGCTGACGGTGCGCACCGCCCGCCTGCTGGCGATCCTCCACGCGCTCCAGCAACTGCTGCGCTCCCACGGCGGCGAGCTGCCATCGCCCACCCGGCGCCTGATCGAGGACATGGCCAGTGACCTGCGCCGCAGCGCCGAGGGCAGCGGTGTGGCCCAGGCCCGCCAGCGGCTGCAGGCGCTCAGGCATCGGGCCCTTCAGTGCATGGCCGCAGACTTGGACGAGGGCGTAGCCCCGGACTTAGACCAGGCCCCAGACCTGGCCTCGGACCAGGCCTCGGACCAGGCCGCAGGCCAAACCACAGCCCGGTATGGGCAGAGTCCCAGTGGGCCCATCACCAGCGACCCCGCTACGACACGCACTACCGAGTCACCAGAGGCGCTGCTGCAACGGCGCATCCATCTCGGCCTGCGCGAGGCCCTCGGCCACGCCCTGGTCATCCTCGATGCGCGGGAGGCGATCCACACCCCCGGCAAACGCCGCCTCAAGGCGCCGGCGCTGGCCTTTCACCGGGATCATCTGGAAGCCGCCCTCAACGGACTGCGAGCCGGACTGGTGTTCGCCCTGCTGGCTATCGTCTGGCGCTACACCGCCTGGGACAATGGTCAGATCGCGATGCTGGTCGGCACCCTGTTCTCGGCCTTCTTCGCGACCCGCGACAATCCGGCAGCGGTCGCCGCCACCTTCCTCAAGGGCATGCTGGCGGCGGTACCCAGCGCCTTGCTGTTCGGCCATGTACTGCTGGCCCAGGCCAACGACTTCGTCACCCTCGCGCTGGTGTTCATGCCGCCCTTGTTCCTTGGTCTGCTGGGCGCCGCCAACCCCCGCTTGATGGGCTATTGCCTGGCCTTCACCATCGGCAACATCCTGCTGACCATGCCCGGCAATGGCATGGACTTTTCCGTCGACGGCTTCCTCGGCCGCGCTATCGCCCTGCTGCTCGGGCTCTCCACCGTGGTGATGGCCTTTCGCCTGGCGCCAGGCCTCCCCACCACCATTCGCAAGCACCGGCTGGCCAGCGCCACGGTGAACGACCTCCACGGGCTTCACCGGCGCAGCCTGCATGAAGCCGAGTCACGCTTCGGTGGTACCATGGCGGACCGCCTACTCAGGCTCGCCCAGCACGACGACAGCCTCCCGGAAGAACGCCGCTATCTATTTTCGCTGGGCCTGGTGGGGCTGGACCTTGGCTACGCCAGCCTCAATCTGCGGCGACGCCTGGGCGGGCGCAGTGACGCGCTCGACCTCGCCCTTGACGAGCTCGCCGCCGCCCTCGCCGACGACTACGGCGCCAGCGCCAGAGGCCACGCACCAGATAGAGCTCGTGAATACGGCAACCGGCTGCTGCAGACGCTTGAACGACAGGCGGATGACGGCGCCGAGTACCGGCTGATGGCGGGTCTGATAGAGCGCTTGACGATGTCGCTGGAGCACCAGGCCGCTCGCTCTCGACAGGCCCGGCAAGCCGCGCCTGCTGTCGGCGTCGCTGGCCGGCAGCGTACTCCAGACCGACAGGGTGCCAAGGCCCCGGGTGTCGACCGATAAGGAGATAGATCCTCGCATGTTTGCCCAACTCTTCGCCGTGATGGCGCCGGTGATCACCGGCGCCGGTCTCGGATTCTTCTGGATCCGCCGCGGTTTCGACTATCCAGTGGCCTTCGTCACCAAACTGGTGTTCAACATCGGTACGCCTGCGTTGGTGATCGCCTCGCTGGCGGGCGCCGAGATCGACGCCTCGAGCTTCGGTCGCACCATGCTGGCAGCCGCCCTGGTGCTGTGCGCCATGGCCGCGCTGGCCTTCGTGCTGGCGCTGGTGCTGCGCAAGGACTGGCGGGTACTGCTGGCTCCCACCATGTACCCCAACACCGGCAACATGGGGCTACCGGTGATCCTCTACGCCTTCGGCGAGGCAGGTTTCGCCTTCGGCATCACGGTGATGGTGACGGTGTCGCTGTTCCAGTTCACCCTGGGCACCATGCTGGCCAGTCGCGGCAATCCGCTGAAGTCGCTAGTCAAGACGCCCACGGTCTACGCCATCCTGATCTCCATCGCGCTGTTGTTCACCGACACCGAACTGCCGCTGTGGCTGCAGAACAGCGTCGATCTGATTTCAGGCTTCACCGTGCCGCTGATGCTGATCACCCTGGGGGTGTCGCTGGCCAGCATCCAGGTCAGAAGCCTGCGCTCGGGCGTCTGGTTCAGCCTCTTGCGCATCCCCCTGGCGGCGGGCGTGGCCTGGGGCATAGGCATCTGGCTTGACCTGCCCCCCATGGCACTGGCGATCCTGGTGCTGCAGATGAGCATGCCGGTGGCGGTGTTCAACTATCTGTTTGCCCAGAAGTCCCAGCGCGAGCCCGCCTATGTGGCGAGCCTGGTGTTCTGTTCCACACTGCTATCCTTGATCTATCTACCGGTGCTGCTGGCGCTGCTGCTGTAACGCTTGTTGACCTTGGCAGGAAAAGCGTCTCCGTCGACCTGGCACGCCATCGCCGCTCGGCGTGCCCGGGACTGGGAAGCGGTCCGCCACCGGAAACCCATACTTGCCGTGCGGAGTCTCCATGTTGCGAAGCCTCACCCTCGCCCTGCTGACATTGTCATTGCCTGCAGGCGCCCAGGCGGCGTCGTTGCCCGAGCAGGTGCCGGGGCTTCATCACCCGGTCGCGCTCGAGCTGATCACCGATGAGCTGGACACCCCCTGGTCGCTGGCCTTTCTGCCCGATGGGCGCATGCTGGTCGCCGAGCAGCCCGGGACCCTGGCGCTGGTGGATGACGGTGATGTCCAGAGACTCGACGGCCTGCCCCAGGTCTCACACCGCGGCCAGGGTGGGCTCTTTGACCTGGCGCTGCATCCGCAATTCGGCGATGGCACCCACGACTGGCTCTACTTCAGCTGGGCGCAGCCCGGCAAGGACGGCGACTCGGACGACGCCACGGCGGTATCACGGGTCAGGTTCGAGGACGACGCCCTGGGCGCGATAACGCCAATTTTTGTGCAGAATCGCTTTTCCACGCCAGGCCGCCATTACGGTGGCCGCCTGCTGTTCGACGACCAGGGCCTGCTGTGGCTGACCATCGGCGATCGCGGCGTCAGCAAGAGCCGCGCCCAGGACCCGGCAGACCACGCCGGCAGCCTGCTCAGGCTGACCGCAGACGGCGATCCCGCGCCGGACAATCCGGGCTTCGACGATGACGCGGCCCCCGAGGTCTACTCGATCGGCCACCGCAACCCTCAGGGCCTTGCCCAGGCTGCCGACGGCACCCTGTGGTCGACCGAGCATGGCCCGCGCACCGGCGACGAACTCAATCGTATTCTGCCCGGCGAGAACTACGGCTGGCCCGAGGTGACCCGCGGACGCGACTACGCCACCAATCTGCCGCTGGGTGTCGACAGTGCCCCGGGCATGCGCGATCCGGTGCATGTGTTCGAAGGACGCTTTGCGCCGTCCGGGCTCGCCGTGGTCAGCGGTGAAGAATTTCCCGCCTGGCAGGGCGATCTGCTGGCGGGCGGGCTTCGCGGCGAGCGACTGCTGCGCCTGCGCCTCGAGGGCGACAGCATCATCGAGCGCGAGGTGGTGCTGGATGGCGAGGTCGGCCGCATCCGCGACGTGCGGCTCGGCCCCGACGGCGCCATCTACCTGCTGACCGACAGCGATCCCGGTCGTCTGATCCGGCTGACGCGGGTGCGCTGAGCGGCGCCGATACGGAGCGCGACAGGGAAATAGCTCCCCTTGCCCATGCCGTTCCGGCATGGGCTTCTCCCCCACTTCTACCCAATACCGCACCCATCGGGGCTTTCTCGATTCAGTCAACGTGCGCCCATGCTGAATTTGAATGATCTTTCAAAGACCTTTAGGGTATTGCACCTTTCTGCGCCTCAACGGTGAAAGCTGGCATGCTGTTCAGCCGTGGGGATGCGGCAAGGAGTGCCGCCCCTGACGCAGCCGCGCCAGCGCTGGACGATGAACGCCGACGCCAGGATGCACGTGACGTCGACCTTCATCGTTCGACCGGCTGGACGTGTTTACGCAACCCAACAAGGCACCCCTACCCATGAGCGAGAACCGATCCGTCAAGATCAAGGTTCGCGGGCTGAGCAAGGTCTTCGGCGACCAGCCGAAGAAGGCACTCAAGCTACGCGATGAAGGGCTCAAGCGTCCTGAAATCCTGGACAAGACCGGCCAGACCCTGGGCCTGTCGAACATCGACTTCGACGTCCATGAAGGCGAACTGCTGGTGATCATGGGCCTCTCAGGCTCGGGCAAGTCGACGCTGATCCGCTGCCTCAATCGGCTGATCGAGCCCACCGAAGGCGAGATCATCATCGACGGCGAGGACATTCCGCAGCTCTCCGACAAGGCGCTGCTGGAGTGCCGTCGTCGCCACTTCTCGATGGTCTTCCAGAACTTTGCCCTGTTCCCCCATCGGACCGTGCAGCAGAACGCGGAGTTCGGGCTGGAGATTCGCGGCATCGATGCCGACACCCGCGCCAAGACCGCCCGTGACGCCCTGACACAGGTCGGGCTGAATGGCTGGGAAGACGCCTACCCCAATCAGCTGTCCGGCGGCATGCAGCAGCGTGTCGGCCTGGCCCGTGCGCTGGCCAATGACTCCACCGTGCTGCTGATGGACGAGGCCTTCTCGGCGCTCGACCCGCTGATCCGCAAGGATATGCAGCAGGAGTTGCTGGAACTCCAGCACCGCATGAAGAAGACCACGGTGTTCATCACCCACGACCTGGACGAAGCGCTGAACATCGGTGACCGCATCGTCCTGCTCAAGGACGGTGAGGTGGTGCAGATCGGCACGCCGGAGGAGATCCTGACCAAGCCGGCCGACGACTACGTCGAGCGCTTCATCGAGGGCGTCGACATGTCCCGGGTGCTGACCGCCGAGAGCGCCATGCGCCCGGTGCGCGCGACCGCCCGCGAGGACGACGGCCCGCGTACCGCACTGCGCAAGATGAAAGAAAACGCCATGGACTCGATCTACGTCACCAGCCGCGATCGCAAGCTCAAGGGACTGGTCGAGGCCGACGCCGCCAACAGCGCCATCCAGAGCGGACAGGACCGACTGGATAGCGTGATGACCCAGGACTTCCGCACCGTGGGTCCCGACGAGCCGCTGCACAATCTGTTCGCGCTGTTCAACGAAAAGAGCTTCCCCATCGCCGTCATCGACGACGAGCGACGCCTGCTGGGCGTGGTGGTCAAGGGCGCGGTACTGGATGAACTGGCACAGGCAGGAGACCACTAATGGCGATCGAGATTCCTCGCATTCCCCTCGGTGACTGGATCGAAACCGGCCTGAGCTGGCTGACCACCGAATACTCTGCCGTCACCCGCGGCATCTCGCGGATTACCCAGACCGGTATCGACGGTCTCAATGACGCCCTGATGTGGCTGCCCGACTGGGCCCTGCTGCTGATCATCGCCGGCCTGTGCTGGAAGATGGCAAGCCCCAGGCTCGCCATCGGCGCGGTCTTGGGCCTTGGCCTGATCTGGAACCTCGATCTATGGGACCCGATGATCGAGACCCTGACCCTGGTGGTCATCGCCACCCTGGTGGCGGTGGTCATCGCCTTGCCGGTGGGTATCGCCGCGGCGCTGTCCGATCGACTCTATCGTCTGATCATGCCGGTGTTGGACTTCATGCAGACCATGCCGGCCTTCGTCTACCTGATCCCGGCGATTCCGTTCTTCGGTATCGGCTCGGTGTCGGCGATCTTTGCCACCGTGATCTTCTCCATGCCGCCGGCCATTCGCTTCACCACCCTGGGCATCCGCCAGGTACCGGTGGAGCTGATCGAGGCCGCCGATGCCTACGGCGCCACCCGCGGCCAGAAGCTGGTCAAGGTGCAGCTGCCGCTGTCGCTGCCGACGGTGATGGCCGGCATCAACCAGACCATCATGCTGGCCCTGTCGATGGTGGTGATCGCCGCCATGATCGGCGCCGATGGCCTGGGCAGTGAGGTCTGGCGAGCCATCCAGCGACTGCGTCCGGGCGATGGTTTCGAGGCCGGCATCGCGGTGGTCATCCTGGCGATGCTGCTGGATCGCCTGACCCAGTCCCTGCGCAAGGAGCGCAAGCAGTAAACGCTCGACGCGGGCTCCCTCGGCCGGGGGAGCCCGCGGGGCGGCATTTGCAAGACACTGTCGCCTGCTTCACGCTAATACCTCTTATCGCAAGGAGAGTCGCACCATGTCACCCAAGGCAACTCGTTCTCTCGGTCTGGCCCTGGCCATCAGCGCCGCCGCCACCAGTGTTCACGCCCAGGACAAGGGCTCCGTGCACCTGGCCTACGTCGAGTGGTCGTCCACCGTGGCGTCGACCAACGTGGTTCGTGCTGTGCTCGAACAGGCCGGCTACGAGGTCGAGACCTCCGCACTGTCTGCCGCGGCCATGTGGCAGTCCGTCGCCAGCGGCGACGCCGACGCTCTGCTCGCGGGCTGGCTGCCGACCACCCACGAGGACTACTACGCGCGCCTCCAGGACCAGCTGGTCGATGCCGGCGTCAACCTCGACGGCACCAAGCTGGGCCTTGCGGTCCCGGCAGATTCCGAGGTCGACTCGATTGATGAGCTCAATGAACACGCCGACCAGTTCAACGGCGAGATCATCGGCATCGATCCCGGTGCCGGCCTGATGCGTCTGACCGAGGAAGTGGTCGACACCTACGAGCTCGACCTGGACCTGCGCACCGGCAGCGGCGCCACCATGACCGCCGCACTGGGAAGCGCCATCGACCGTGGCGAGCCGATCGTGGTCACCACCTGGACCCCGCACTGGATGTTCGCCCGCTGGGACCTCAAGTACCTCGAGGACCCCCAGGGCGTCTACGGTGGTGCCGAACAGATCCACACCATCGTCCGTCAGGGCCTCGAAGAGGACATGCCGGAGGCCTACGCCATCCTCGAGAACTTCGAGTGGACCACGGAAATGATGGGTGAAGTCATGCTGATGAATCAGGAAGACGACACCGATCCCTACGAAAACGCCCAGAAGTGGGTCGAGGACAACCAGGACGTGGTCAAGGAGTGGCTCGGCGAGGCCTGAGCCCGATAGATGCCACGCCACCGTCATGATGCTGTGGCAATGGTCAGGGGTGCCACGGGGTGCCCCTGCTGTCGTTGCGGCCAGCACCTGCGTCGCCCACGCGGTGCAAGCGGTCGCCGGCAGAACCTCGAGTCTCGGACGATCGTGGCAAGCTGACCCAGGCGTGCCCGGGCGGCCTTGGAATAGATGCCGTTGACGGCACAACTGGCAAGCTGGCTCAGGCAGGCCACACTTCAGGCAGGCTGGACCGTACGGTATCGATGACAGACGAGCCAGCCGCGACCCCACTCCGAGTCGATGGCGTGACGCCACAGTTACCATTTTTAAACGCAAGGGAGATCGCACGTGGAAAAAGACCCCAACCACAAGCCTTCATCTGCCGACACCGGCAGCGAGGGTATTCCGGCCCCGGATGGGCCAGCCAACCTGATCGATACCGATTACGTCATCGGTCAGGACAATATCGTCACCAAATCCTTCGGCGTGGACGTGGACCTGCACGGCAAGGTGTTCACCGTCTCGTCGCTGCTGATCCTGGTCTTCGTGATCCTGACCCTGGCCTTTCAGAGCGGCGCCGAGCCGTTCTTCAACGGCGTCCGCGGCTGGCTGACCAGCAACCTGTCCTGGGTCTTTCTGCTCGGCGGCAATATCTTCGTGCTGCTGTCGCTGGTACTGATCTTCACCCCGCTGGGCAAGGTCCGCATCGGTGGCGCCGAGGCCACACCCGACTATAGCTACATGGGCTGGTTTGCCATGCTGTTCGCCGCCGGCATGGGCATCGGTCTGATGTTCTATGGCGTGTCCGAGCCGATGACCCACTTCTCCACCGCGCTGGGTGGCACCTCGGTCGGCGAAAACGGCATACGTACCGACTGGGCACCGCTGGGCGCCGCCGCCGGTGACGAGCAAGCCGCGGTCAGTCTCGGCATGGCGGCGACCATCTTCCACTGGGGTCTGCACCCCTGGGCAGCCTACGCCATCGTCGGCCTGTCACTGGCCATCTTCGCCTTCAACAAGGGTCTGCCGCTGACCATGCGCTCGGTGTTCTACCCGATCCTGGGCGAGCGCGTATGGGGCTGGCCGGGCCACCTGATCGACATCCTGGCGGTATTTGCCACCCTGTTCGGTCTGGCCACCTCGCTGGGGCTCGGTGCCTCCCAGGCCGCCGCCGGCCTGAACGAGCTGTTCGGTACGCCGAATACCGACACCACCATGGTGCTGCTGATCGCCGGCATCACCGCCGTTGCGCTGTGTTCCATCATGCTTGGCGTCGACAAGGGTGTGCAGCGCCTGTCCCAGGTGAACATGGTGCTGGCCTTCCTGCTGCTGGCGTTCGTGATCCTGGTGGGCCCGACTCTGGCCATCGCCACCGGCTTCTTCACCAACCTGGGTCACTACCTGGCCGAGCTGCCGGCGCTGTCCAACCCCTTCGGTCGCGAGGACGCCAACTTCGTTCAGGGCTGGACCGCCTTCTACTGGGCCTGGTGGATCTCCTGGTCTCCGTTCGTCGGCATGTTCATCGCTCGGGTCAGCCGTGGCCGCACCGTGCGTGAGTTCCTCACCGCCGTGCTGCTGGTCCCGACCCTGGTATCGGTGCTGTGGATGACCTCCTTCGGCGGTACCGCCATCGAGCAGTACATCACCGATGGTTTCCAGGGCGTCCAGGACGCCGCCCTCGAGCTCAAGCTGTTCGCCATGCTCGGCGAGCTGCCGCTGGCCTCGATCACTTCCTTCATCGGCATCGTGCTGGTCATCGTGTTCTTCGTGACCTCCTCGGACTCCGGTTCGCTGGTCATCGACTCGATCACCGCCGGCGGCAAGGTCGACGCACCCAAGCCGCAGCGCGTGTTCTGGGCCATCATCGAGGGCGCCATCGCCATCGCCCTGCTGCTGGGCGGCGGTCTTACCGCCCTGCAAGCGGCGGCGGTCTCGACCGGGCTGCCGTTCACTCTGGTGCTGCTGGTGGCCTGCTACGCCATCATCAAGGGCCTGATGAGCGAGCCCAAGGCGGTCTAGGCCAGCCTTACGCAGACAGCAAGTGCATGAAAAAAGCGGCAGCCCTCGGGCTGCCGCTTTTCTTTTGGCGAGATGGCTGACGTATCGACGGGCAACTCAACTCCCTTATTCAGCTCCACAGCATGCCGATGGGCGTCTCCGGGCCGTAGTTGCCGGCTACTTGCGCCTGCAGCAGCTCCGCCGTGGCGATGGCGTCGGTCAGGGCGTGGTGCCCATGATAATGTGGTAGCCCGTAGCGCAGCCGACTGTCGTGCAGGCGGATCGACCTGGGTGGTCGGCCCATCCAGCGACGAAAGCGCGCCATGGTCGACTGACGGTGGATGCGCGCCTCCAGCGACATGGTGTCGATCACCGGGAAGCTCAGTGACTCCTTCCAGGCCGCGCGTACCGCGGCGTCCAGAAAGGACCTCTCGATATGGCGAAAGTGCACCACCAGCAGGTGGCCGGCCATGGCGCGGAAGACATCGGCGAGCACCTCCTCGATCCGCGGAGCCCCCTGGATATCGGCGTGGGTGATGTGATGAAAGGTCACCGACTCGGCGTTCAGGGTGCGATGGGGACGCACCACCCAGTAGCGCCGCTCGGCGAGCCGAATACGCGACAGCGAAAAGGGCACCAGGCCAATCGAGACGATCTCGTCACGCCTGGGATCGAGCCCGGTAGTCTCCAGGTCCAGTGCCATCAGCGGCGCCTCCTGAATCGGCAGGATCGGCGACAGGTCGGCCCCGGCGAAGAAGTCCACCAGCGCCTGCTGGCGGCTCTTCTGACGTCGGGCGACCAGGTAGTCGTGCCAATCCGGTGCCGAGCGAGTCTTGGGGCGAAGCAACGGCATGGCGGCTACCTGCTGGTCATGGGATAACGGAACTTGAGGAACTTCTGGGCGTTGCTGAGCGCCTGGAAGGCATCCTTGAGATTGTGTCGCTCCTCGCTGGAGACGTTTTCCGGCTCGATATTGTTGTCGGGCTCGTGCTCGTGCTCCAGATCGATGACCTGGTGACGAATCCGCGACATGGACAGAAACTCGAGCGCGTAGCGCAGCTTGTCACTGACCCCGGGCGCCAGCAACTGGGTGCGATCGAT
This sequence comes from Halomonas sp. DP5N14-9, assembly GCF_019802175.1. NCBI lineage: Bacteria > Pseudomonadati > Pseudomonadota > Gammaproteobacteria > Oceanospirillales > Halomonadaceae > Halomonas > Halomonas sp. DP5N14-9. The sequence continues at coordinate 530,209 of NZ_JAHVHR010000035.1, read as the reverse complement.
ATCGTCCAGGCGGTCAAAGCTGTTCTGGGCGCGGGAACCACAGGCCAGGGCATGGATACGGATCAGGTCCACCATCGGCGCCGTGCCGCGACGCTTCAGATTGATCGAGTTGTTGTGCTTGCCGTCCTTCTCCATCACGAAGGTGCGGAAGATGCCCAGCGGCGGCGTCCGATTCAGCGCATTACGCGCCATGGCGGAAAGAAAGCGCTTGTGCTTCGACGCCTTGGTGGCGACAAGGTCCTGCAACTCCTCCACCAGCGGATTGTCACCGTGGACCGTGTCCAGATCGAAGAAGATCGAGCTGTGCAGCAGCCCTTCCGGTGACGGCCGCTCGATCCATTCGGTGAAGTAGCCCTTCCACACCGACAGCGGCTGGCGCCACTTCGGATTGGTGGCCATCACGTCCCCCTTGCAGTAGGTATAACCACAGGCGGCCAGGCCATCGCTGACCCGCTTGGCCATGGTCGCGAAGTACTCGTCGTGCAACGCTGGATCGAAGTCATCGGACAGTACCAGAGCATTGTCCTGGTCGGTGACGATGCTCTGCTCGTTGCGCGCCATCGAGCCCAGCGCCATGAAGCAGTATGGCACCGGTGGCGGCCCGAGCTCCTCTTCCGCCATCTCCAGAAGTCGCCGGGTGAAGCTGCGTCCGATGGTCGACAGCGCCTTGCCCACCATCTGCGAGTCGGCACCGTCGTGAACCATGCGCACAAAGGCGGCCTGGACGTCCGGCGCCAGCTTGGCCAGACACTCCACCGACGGTTGATGGAAGATGTTGCTGACCAGATAAAGGCTGCTCTGGGTCTCGTAGCGAATGATGTCGGAGAGGTGCACGATGCCCACCGGAGAACGACGGTGCATCACCGGCAGGTGGTGGATATTGTTGCGCAGCATGCACAGCATCGCCTCCTGCACCGACTCGTCGGACTGCACCGCGATCAGGCGGCGGCCGGCGACCTCGCCCACCGGAGTATCCGGCGACAGTCCCTCGGCCACGACCTTGGTGCGAAAGTCGCTGTCGGTCAGGATCCCGGTGACCTGCCAGTAGCCACCTTCACTATCCTTGAAGGTGTAGCGCGGGTTGTTCTCGGGCTTGTCCAGCACCAGCACCGCCGAGGCCTGGGACTCGCTGATCTGGCGCGCCGCCTCCTGCACCGTGGCCCGCGCCTCGACCATGACGGGATAGCGAGTCAGCAGCTTGCGGATCCGCGTCACCATAATGTCGTTGTTCTTGCGCTGACTTTCCACCGCCGTCTCGAGCCGTGGGCGATCCACCTCGACGAACTCGGCGAACTGCTCGTCGGCTTCGCACAGCTGATGAAACATCGCCTCGGGGATGAAGTAGATCAGGCTGTCTTCCAGCGCCTTGGCCGGGAAGCGCACACGACTGTGGCGCAGCAGGCTGAAGTGGCCAAAGATGTCGCCCTCCCCCAGCAGGTTGTAGAGCTCTCCGTTGCGCCGGGTGACCTCCACCGCGCCGCTGCGGATGTAGCAGAACTCCTGATGCACGGCATCAAGCTCGAGAATGGTCGAGCCGGCCTTGAAGTAGCTGACCTGCACCTGTCCGGCGACCTCGTCCAGCAACTCCTCCGACAGCCCGTCAAAGGGCGCAAAGCGCCCCATATGCTGGCTGATTTCCAACAGTTCCGCTTCCATGGTGTCCTCCGCGCGGTCGCCGTGGCTGGCAGCAGGACGCTCCCTGGTCCCCCACCCTCTGACTATCGGAAGCATGGAGCCGAGGCCAGCGGCTGTAAAGCATTAGCAGTATCTTGATCGGCCTCTCGCCAAACGCCGCAGAAGCCATCGAGCGTGGCCCGGAGAGCCAGGCATTGCTGACACTGCGACCTGATGACCGATCCATCCTTCGTTGATCACGACTTCACACCCGACCGGCCGCTCGAATCCTCGCCCTGTGCAAACATCTTCAGCACTGCAAACAACAACGCCCGCCGACCTCGAGGGCGGCGGGCGTCGATCTAGGCGGCCAGTCTCTTTGACTGGCGAGTGTGGCGGTCAGCTCACGACTGCGCCATCTCCTGTACGCGCTTCATCATGTCCGGGTTCTGCTGGATAGCCTGACCGATAGCGTTGAAGGTCTCGACCTCGAGCCCGCTCTGCTGGACGGCTTCGACCATCTTCTGGTTGGCCTCGGTGCGCACATCCTGCTGGGCCTGCTGGCCTTCGGCTTCCTGCAACTGCTGGGTGTAGTCCTGGGAAATCGCGGCGATCTCCTTGGAAGCGTCGGCGAATTTCTCGAGCTGGGCATCAGAGAAATTCTGCGCCTGAGCGGCAGCCTCGACGTCAGCGTTGCCTGACGCCTGCGCGTTTGCTTCCTGGGCATGGGCGGTGGCGCTCATCAGACCAGCAGAAAGCAGGGCGGCGGTGATCAGGGCGGTGAATCGTTGCATGAAGTCCTCCAGGAGGTGGTTGAGAATTCGTCAATCGCTCGCACAGTGTGACGACGCAGTTGCATGAGGGTTCCCCACAATCGTGTTACGAAATGCAAGCCATTTTCGCCTCCGCGTCGCCGGTCGGCGACAACCGCCAGAGGCCACGGCAGGCCATGGGGATAAGCGTCATGATACGCCACGCAATTCTTCGGCGAAGCACCGAAAAAGGCGTGTTGCCTGCCACTGCTGAACATCTTGCAAAAACGCCTCCGGCCGAGTCGGCCGGAGGCGTTGTCATGACACCGCCCGACTAGCCGTAGGCCAGGTTGGGCAGCCAGGTGACCAGTGCCGGGAACATGATCACCAGCAGCAGGCCCAGCGCTTGCAGCGCAAGGAAGGGAAAGGACGAGCGGAAGATCTGGCCCATGGTGATATGCGGCGGACACACCCCCTTGATGTAGAACAGCGCATAGCCGAACGGCGGGCTGAGGAAGGACATCTGCATATTGACCAGGTAGATCACCCCGAACCACAGCGAGACGTCGGCGGGGTCCACCCCGGGCAGGCCAAATACCCCGGTGAAGTCCAGCCCCTTGATCAGCGGTACGAAGATCGGCACCGCCAGGAGCAGGATACCGACCCAGTCCAGGAACATCCCCAGCGCCACCAGCAGCACCATCATCAGCGCCAGCACCGCGTAGGGGCCAAGCCCTGCCCCGGCGATCAGCTCCTGCACGAAGGTCTGGCCGCCCTGCAGGATGTAGAAGCCGACGAAGATGCTGGCACCGAAGATGATCCACATGACCATGGCGGTCGCCACCAGGGTGGTCATGCAGGCGGCGTGCAGGTTGGGCCAGGTCAGCCGCTTGTGCATCGCCGCCACCACCAGCGCACCGAAGGTGCCGATACCCGCCGCCTCCACCGGGGTCGCCACCCCGGTGAAGATGATGCCGAGCACCAGCAACACCAGGGCGATAGGCGCCAGCATATTGCGCAGCAGGCGCAGCTTCTCGGCGGTGGAGACCCGGTCTTCCTCCGGCATCGGCGGCGCCACCTTGACGTTCAGGGTGCCCCTTAGCCAGCAGTAGAAGGCGTACATGCCGGCCAGCAACAGGCCGGGAATCAGCGAGCCCAGGTAGAGCTCGCCCACCGACTGCTGGGCGATGACGCCGTAGATGATGGCCAGGATGGACGGCGGGATGAGGATACCCAGGGTGCCCCCGGCCATGATCGATCCCAGCGCGATCTCAGGCTGGTAGTTGCGCTTGAGCATGGCCGGCAGCGCGATCAGGCCCATGGTCACCACCGCCGCGCCGATCACCCCGACCATGGCGGCCAGCAGCGTCGAAGCGATGATGGTGGCGATCGCCAGGCCCGCCTTGAGACCGCCCATCCACTTGTAGACCACATCGAACAGCTCTTCGATGATGCCGGCCTTCTCCAGTACCGAGGCCATGAAGATGAACAGTGGAATGGCCGAGAGCTGGTAGTTGGTCATCATCGGGAAGATGCGCGAAGGCATCAGGTTCAGCATGTGCTGATCGCCCACCAGGTAGAGGAACACCACCCCCAGACCGCCGGTAACGAAGGCCAGCGGTAGCCCCGCTACCAGCACCACCATCAGGGTGCCGAACATCAACAGGGTCAGCGCTCCGATACCTACCGTGGACAGCGAGTTCTCAAGGCTGAGCGCCAGGCTCTCGTAGTCGGTCAGGGCGATATTGACGATTTCGTGGATGGTGTAGGCGCCGAGGATCACCGCCAGCACCACCAGAATGCTGGCAAACACCGTCGAGCCTTCATGGTGCTCGCGGTGGTGACGATAGGCCTGGAGGTCCTTGATCAACTGCGCGATCCCCTGCAACAGCAGCAGCAAGGCACCGAAGAACAGCATGAACTTGACCGGGAAGTACTGCACTGCCCATTCGGTGAAGGACACCTCGTTGGCGTAGCTGTCACCGAACCACCAGACGTCGCTGACCGACTGCGAGAAGAAACGCCAGCCGGTGGTCAACAGCGCCAGGGTGAAGATGAAGAAGAAGATCGAGGTGACCAGGTCCAGCGCGGCCTTGTTGAGCGGCGCCGCCCGCTGGTAGAGGATATCGACGCGCACATGCCCGCCCTCGCGCAGCGCGAAGGCACCCGCCAGCAGGTACTGCATACCGAACATCAGGGTCATCGACTCGTGAGCCCAGTTGGTCGGCGAGTTGAAGGCGTAGCGCAGCACCACCTCGTAGGTGAACACGAAGGGCGCGATCAGCGACCAGTAGGCCACGTAGCGCCCGGCAAAGCCGGAAATGCGGTCGATGCCGCGGGTCACCACATTGCCAGGCGCTGCGTAGGCCTGTTCGCTCGTCGCGACGGGGGTCTCGGCAGTATCGCCACCGCTCACCTCGCCACCCCGGCGGAAGCTTCGATCCACCAGCAGCATCACGATCAGCGGCAGTCCTGCCAGCACCGCCCAGTAGAGCCAGTGCGGCAGAACGAAATCAATCTGTAGATTCATTGACGCTCCTCCGCTGGTCGCCTGGCGTTTCGCCAGGCGACCACGGAATATTCATCGACGTCGACCGGGTCGCCCCGGTCGACACGTGCAGGCCTAGGCGTTGAGCTCGAAGTCCTTGATGTCCTCTTCGGTGATCAGTGCCACCGACGGATCGAGCATGGTGTTGAGGTGGGCACGGAACAGCTTGGCCGCGTCCGGATCCTTGTTGGCCCATTCGAACCACAGCGGGATCGCGGCGTCGCGGAAGCGGTCGGCGTCGTCCTCGGACAGGTGGATGATCTCGACGCCCTTCTCGCGGTACTTGGGCCAGGCCTCGGCGTTGGCCTTCTGGATGGCGGCGTAGTGCTCGCGGGAGTAGGCCGCGACCAGGTCATGCATCAGGTCCTTGGTCTGGTCGGACATGCGCTCGTAGACCCGGCGATTGACCGCGATATCCATCAGGTCGACCGCCTGGTGCAGACAGGGAGTCGAGGGCGGGCCCATGATGATGTAGTCGGTCACCTGCCAGAAGCCCAGCTCGAAGTTGACCGCCGCACCGGTGTAGTCGGCGGCGTCGATGGTGCCCTTCTCCAGCGCCGGATAGACCTCGGAGCCCGGCAGCAGCGTGGTGCGCGCACCGATCTTGGCGAAGGTCTCGGCGACGATGCCGCCGGGCATGCGGATCTTCACCCCTTCGAAGTCATCGAAGCTTCTCAGCGGTACCTTGGAGTGGATCAGGTTGAGGTCGTGGTGGACGTAGCCCAGAAGCTCCTGACCCTGCTTGCGGTAGAGGTCCTTGGCGATGCCGAAACCGCCGTAGGCACCGAACATCATGTCCCACTGGTGGGGTACCGACAGGCCCATGGGATAGGCGGTGAGAAAGACCCCGGCGGGCATCTTGCCCGGCCAGTAGACGGTGAACCAGTTCTGGCCGTCGAGCACGCCGTTGCGCACCGCGTCGGCTACCTCGAAGGCACCGGCCACGGCTCCGGCCGGGAACGGCTCGATGGTGACCTCGCCGCTGGTGGCCTCGGCGACGCCGGCGGCCCACTCCTCGAAGATGCGGTAGCCGGTGGTGCCGGGCTGCCAGGATGACTGCATGCGGATGCGGATGCCCTGCTGAGCCTGGACGTTGCCGACCCAGGGTGCCGCCACCGCGGCGGCGGAACCAACCGCAGCAGCCTTCAGAAAGCGGCGGCGGTCCGGGGTCGCGATGCGTTCGGACAGGGAGGCCGTTGGCGAGGCCGTATCAAGGTCTTGCTGGGGCTTGTCTAGCCGGGACATGGCATAACTCCTGGTGGATCGGTGCGGTCTCGATCTGCCGCACCCGGTGTGTTTTTGTTGTCGATCCATGGCATCGTCATGAGCGCTCGAGGCACTTTCGCAGCAAGCGAGGCCCGCCTGTTGCAAACGATTTGCGCCGCTGCGCTCTTGAGCCGGGCGTTGCCCGTGCGCGTCCTTGCGAGGACCTCCTCGGGGCATGAACGGGACATCGCTTCGATGCAAGCGAGGCGTCCCCCTCCCGGGGCGTCATCGAAAAGAAAGCTAGCGAAAAGGCCCCCGGCGGCCAACGGCCCCATTCAACGCAACCTGCCTGCATTATTGGTCTGACCAGCGGCCATTTCGCCTATAAACTGCGCAAAAACAAGCACCGGCGTGGTCAGACCAATCTCACTCTCCCTCCACGACCTACGACCAAAGCACGAGAGCAACGCTTGGCAATCCCCTCCTTGAGGGAGGCTGGATAGGGCATCATGATTGGGCGATCGCCCTGCCGATGACATGAACCACAAGGAAGTCCCCGCGATGCCACCCTTAGTGATCACCGCCCAGCCCCCGCTTGCCGCATCGTGTGTCGGGTGGCCGCTTACCGCAGCTTTTGTCGGGTGCCCGCTTACCGCACCTTGTGCGAGGTGCCCGTGAGTCGCCCCGCCCTGCCGTCCTGGCTGTTGCCGGCCATGCCGCTGGTGTTCGTGGTGCTGTGGAGCACCGGCTTCATCGGTGCCAAGTTCGGCCTGCCCTACGCCGAGCCCTTCACCTTCCTGAGCATTCGCTTCGCCGCCACCCTGGCGCTGCTGGTCCCCATCGTCTGGCTGACCCGCTCGGCCTGGCCGTCGAGTCCCCGTCTGTGGGGGCATGTGGCGGTGTCCGGCTGTCTGGTTCACGGCGGCTATCTGGGCGGCGTGTTCTACGCCATCAGCCTGGGCATGCCGGCGGGACTGGCGTCCCTGCTGGTGGGGTTGCAACCCTTGCTGACCGCTGCGCTGGCGGGCCCCCTGCTGGGCGAGCGGCTGTCTGCGCTGCAGTGGATGGGACTGGCCCTGGGGCTGGCCGGGGTCAGCCTGGTGCTGGGAGGCAAGATGGACCTGTCGGCGCTGTCCTTCGAAGGGTTTGGCTGGCCGGCGCTGGCCTGCACCCTGGTGGCGCTGGTGGGGATTTCGCTGGGGACGCTGTACCAGAAGCGCTATTGCAGCGGCATGCCGCTGCTCGGCGGCACCGTGGTGCAGTACCTCGGGGCGCTGGCCTTGCTTGGCGCCGGCAGCCTGCTGCTCGAAACCCGCGAGGTGGAGTGGTCGCTGACCTTTGTGCTGACGCTGGGCTGGCTGGTGCTGGTGCTGTCCATCGCCGCCATCATGCTGCTGATGATGCTGATCAAGCGTGGCGAGGCGTCCCGCGTCGCCAGCCTGTTCTACCTGGTGCCGCCGGTTACCGCGGTGGAGGCCTGGTGGCTGTTCGATGAAGGGCTGCCGCCGGTATCCCTGATCGGCATGGCGCTGGCCATTGCCGGCGTCGCCCTGACCGTGCGGGCCAAGAAGCCCCGGGCGTCCTGAACGGCCGCTTAAGGCGCTACACTTTCACCTTGCGAAAGCGGGCATTGATGACGCAGTAAGTACCGTAGTTCATCAGTCCACCGGCCACGGCGGCGAGCAGCCAGGGGCCGAAGGGCTGGGCGGCCAGGGTATCCAGGGTGCCGCCGAGCCCTTCGGCCTTGGCGGGATCGACCTGCCAGGCGGCCACCAGCAGGAAACTGCCGATCAGCGCGAACACCAGCCCTCTGGCGGCCAGCCCCCAGCGGCTGAGGCCCGAGGCCAGATCACGCTGGCGTTGGCTCATGTCCTGCTGACGCCAGCGATTGAGATAGCTGCGCGCCAGGGCGCGCCACGACTGGCGCAGCCCCACGCCGATAAAGATCGCCCCCAGGATCGCCACCAACCAGACGCCGCCGGGGTGCGACATCAGCATGGCGGTGCGCTCCTCTGCGCCGCCGGTGGTCTCCTGGGGATCGTCGAGCAGCTCGACACCATACCAGCCGAGACTTGCGTAGATACCACCGCTGATGACCAGCGCCAGGCGGGTACCCAGGGCCTTCCAGCTACGCCCGCGGTGCTCGACATCGAACAGCCCCTGCAAGCCCCGCCAGGCGGCGTAGGCATAGAGCCCCAGCACCAGGGCCCCCAGCATCAGGGTGCCGAAGGGCTGGCGAGCCAGGTGCGCCAGCGCCTCCTTGGTGCCGACGTTGTCGCCGCCAAGGCCCGCAGCGCCGAGTGCCGCCAGCACGCCGATCAGCAGGTACACCAGCCCCTTGGCGGTATAGCCCAGGCGGGCGATGATGACGATCAGTCGGCGCCGGTGGCGCAGCAGGCACTGCAGCGAGGGCATGGGGGCTCCTGTCGGGATTAGGGTCCCCCATCCTCCCCAAAAATGCCTGATTCGGCAAAGCCTATCGTGCCGAATCCTCAGCCGACAGACGCGTCAGGGCGAACCCGGCGATGGCCGTGTCCTGGACACCGGTACCGGTCAGGTCGCATACCGTGATGGTGGCGTCCGACAGCCGCAGACGCTCGCCGCGGGCAATGACCGCACCCAGTTCGTGGACCTTGAAGGGCACCTCGCGACCGGCAAGGGCCTTGAGCTCGCCGTTGGACTCGCTCTGGGGCCGGGTATCGCAGACGAAGGCGTCCGCGCGGGTCAGCACGCTCTCGGCCAGTTCACGCTTGTCGGGACTGTCGGAGCCCATGGCGGTGACGTGGACGCCCTCCGGCAGGTCCGCCGCCTCGAGGATCGGCGTCTGCGACGGCGTCGTGGTGACGATGATGTCGGCCGCTCGGCAGGCCTCGCGCACGCTGTCGTGGACGGTGACCTCGAGACCCGCAGCGCGCATGCGGGTAGCGTATTCCTCGGCGGCCTGGGGCCTTCGCGCCCAGACGTCGATGGCGGTGATGTCGCGCACCAGCCGCAGCGCCTCGACCTGCTTGACCGCCTGCTCGCCGGCCCCCATCACCGCGACCCGGCGGCTGTTCTCCCGCGACAGGTGCTTGGCGGCGATGGCGCCGGCCAGGGCGGTGCGCACCATGGTCAGGTAGCCCTCGTCGAACAGCACCGCATCGACCAGCCCGGTGCGCGCGGAGAACACCATCATCAGCCCGTTGAGGCTTGGCAGCCCCAGCTTGGGGTTGTCGAAGAAGCCGGGGCTGACCTTGATCGCGAAGCGCTCGTTGCCACGAATATGGGCGGTCTTGACGTCGACCTCGCCGTTGGCCTCCTCGATGGCCATGGACAGGATCGGCGGTTGCACCACCTCGCCACGCCCCAGGGCGGCGAAACCGGCTTCCACCGCCGCCAGCGCGTCCTGGTCGATGGCGACCGCCTGGCTGATCTGCTCACGCTTGTAGAGTTGCATCCTTGGCTCCTGATCGGGTTGTTGCTGGGCTTGTCTGTCGGTTGGTGGCCTTGACGGTCTATCGCCGGCCTTGACTGGCGCAATCCGCCGCCAGGCGGCGCGACTGATCGAGGGTATCCAGTGACACCCCATTGCCGGAAAGCACCAGCACGACGCGCTCGCCCTTGACCTCGAGGTGGCCCTCGGCCAGTGCCGCCAGTCCCACGGCGGCGGCGCCTTCGACCAGCAGCTTCTCGCTTTCGAGCATGTCCACCATGGCCTGGGCGATGGCGCCTTCCGACACCTGACAGTGGTCGTCCATCACCGCTTCGACCAGCGCCAGGGTGCAGCGGTTGTCGAGGCCGATGCCGCCGCCCAGCGAGTCGCCCAGGCTCTCGACCTCTTCCACCGCCACCGGCTTGCCGGCCTTGAGGCTCTCGCACATGGCCGCTCCCGCCGACAGACTGACCCCGCTGATTCTGGCCTGGGGTCGAACGCCCTTCAGCGCGGCGCCGATGCCGCCGAGCAGACCACCGCCGGACAGCCCGACGATGACCCGATCGACCCGCGGCAGGTCCTCGAGGATCTCGATGCCGATGGTGCCCTGCCCCGCCGCGATCAGCGGATCATCGAAGGGGGGAATCAGCGTCATGCCCTCTTCCTGCACCAGCCTTGCCACCTCCTCGAAGGCCTCGTCCTGGCTGGCGCCGACGCGACGCACCTCGGCACCGAGCGCCTCGATGGCAGCGACCTTGTTGGCCGGCACCAGCCGCGACAGGCAGATCACCGCCGGCACCCCCAGGCTGTAGGCGGCGTAGGCCACGGCGCGGCCATGATTGCCGGTGGACGCGGTGGTGACGCCCTGGGCCAGGGCCTCGCGTCCATGGCGCTCGATCAGTGCGGCGATCATGTTGGTGGCACCGCGCAGCTTGAAGGCGCCGGTGGGCTGCAGCGTCTCGAGCTTGAGATAGACCTCGGCGTCGAAGCGTTCGGACAGGGCCCGCGACAGCACCAGTGGCGTGCGCGTTACCTGACCGGCGATGCGTCCCCGGGCCTTGAATATCTCGTCCAGGGTCACGCCGTGACTCGGGCAAGGGGGTGAATCCACCTTCATGACCTTCTCCTTGAACTCATATCGTGAAGACCGGTTGCCAATGCCGGGAGGGCAGGCCCTGTCGGCGGTTCGGCGCTCGCCTACCTGTTCCGCGCTCGCCTATCTGTTCCGCGCTCGCCTACCTGAATGAAAACCGACAGGGGCCGCCTCCTTCAAGGAAGCGGCCCCTTTTGCACCTGCCAAGGTGCGGGCGTCAGGCCAGACACCGGCCTGGGCTTGGACCAACCATCGGACCAGGCATCAGGCCAATCATCGGACCAGGCATCAGGCCGTCTGCAGTACGCCTTCCTTGACCAGCTCGTCGGTGACCTTGTTCACCGCACGCTCGGCGCGGGCAACGATCTCGTCGACCTCGTCACGGGTGGTGACCAGCGGCGGCGCGAAGCCGAGGATGTCCCCCTGGGGCATCGCCCGGGCGATCAGGTTCTGCTCCAGCGCAGCGGCGGCGATGCGTGCACCGACCTTGTGGCTGGGATCGAAGGGACGGCGAGTCTCCGGGTCCACGGCGAATTCCAGCGCCGCCAGCATGCCGACGCCGCGGGTCTCGCCGACGATCGGGTGATCGCCGAAGGCGGCCTGCATGCGGCTCTGCAGATAGGCGCCGGTATCACGGGCGTTGCCGGTCAGGTCCTCGCGCTCGATGATCGCCAGGTTGGCTAGGGCAGCGGCGCAGCCCAGGGCGTGACCGGAGTAGGTCCAGCCGTGGCCGATCGGGCCAAGCTCGCTGGTGCCCTGCTCCAGCACCTGCCACACGCGATCGCCGACGATCACTCCGGACAGCGGCTGGTAGGCGCTGGTCAGGCCCTTGGCGATGGTGATCAGGTCGGGCTTGATGCCGTAGGCATGGCTGCCGAAGTCGGCGCCGATACGGCCGAAACCACACACCACCTCGTCGGCGATCAGCAGGATGTCGTACTTGTTCAGTACCGCCTGGATCGCCTCCCAGTAGCCTTCCGGCGGCGGCACGATACCACCGGTGCCGAGCACCGGCTCACCGATGAAGGCCGCCACGGTGTCCGGGCCCTCGGCCAGGATCATCTCTTCGAGCTTGGCCGCACAGTGGGCGGAGAACTCGCGCTCGCTCATGTTTTCCTGCTCGGCGCTGCGCTGGTAGTAGTGCGGCGCTTCGGTGTGCAGGATGCCGGCCATGGGCAGGTCGAACTGGTCGTGGAAGGCCTTGAGCCCGGTCAGCGAGCCGGTGGCGAGACCGGAGCCGTGATAGCCGCGCTGACGCGAGATGACCTTCTTCTTCTGCGGACGGCCAAGCACGTTGTTGTAGTAGCGCACCAGCTTGAGCTGGGTCTCGTTGGCATCGCTGCCGCCGAGGCCGTAGTAGACCTTGGACATGCCGGGGCCGGCGAGCTTGAGGATCTGCTCGGACAGGGCGATCTGCGGCTCGTTGGAGTGACCCACGTAGGTGTGGTAGTAGGACATCTCCAGCGCCTGCTGGTAGATGGCCTCGGCCACCTCGGTACGGCCGTAGCCGATGTTGACGCAGTACAGCCCGGCAAAACCGTCGATGAACTCGCGACCGTCCTTGTCGACGATGTTGATGCCCTTGCCGCCGGTGATCACGCGACCCGGTGCGTCGCCATGGGCGAAGTCACGCAGGTGGGTGGAGGCGTGGAAGGTTACCTTGCGGTCGCGGTCGATCAGGTCCTGATGGGTGCTCATCTCGTTTCCTTTTTTCCTTGGACCGCCCTCGCCGGGAGGGCGGCGTCATCTGTTCATCGAAAGGTGGCCGGCCGCTGTCGGGCCGGCGATCACTGCGGCTCAGGGCATCAGCTGCCGGAGACGGAGCCCAGGGCGCCGAGGCAGTAGTACTTGGTTTCCAGATACTCGTCGATGCCGGTGGCGCCGCCTTCGCGGCCAAGGCCGGACTGCTTGACGCCGCCGAAAGGCACCGGCGGGCCGGTCATCTTCACCGAGTTGACCGATACCATGCCGAACTCCAGCGCCCGCAACAGCTTCCAGATGCGGCGAATATCGTGGGTGTAGACGTAGGCGGCAAGACCATACTCGGTGTCGTTGGCCAGGGCGATCACCTCGTCGTCATCGCGATAGGCGGTGACACCGGCCACCGGCGCGAAGCACTCCTGACGCCACACCTGCATGTCCTGGGTCACCCCGGTCAGCAGCACCGGCATGAAGAAGTTCTCGCCCGGCGCCTGGGACTGGTCCCCGGCCACCAGGGTGGCACCCTTCGACAGGGCGTCATCCACCGTGGCGCGGGCATTTTCCACCGCCCGGCGGTGAATCAGCGGGCCGAGATCGACTTCACTTTCCATGCCGTTGCCCACGGTCAGCGCGGCCATGCGCTCGGTGAAATGCTCGATAAAGGCGTCGTGGATCGACTCGTGGACCAGGATGCGGTTGGCCGCCAGGCAGTCCTGACCGGCGGTCTGGAACTTGGCCGCCACCGCGGCCAGGGCCGCTTCCTTGGGGTCCATGTCGGGGCCGATGATAAAGGGCGCATTGCCGCCAAGCTCCATGGACACACGCTTGACCGTGGGCGCCGACTGTTCGAGCAGCAGTCGGCCGACCCGGGTCGAGCCGGTGAAGGATACCGCCTTGACGCGATCCTCGGCGCACAAAAGCGAAGACACCTGGGCGGCGTCACCCAGCACCACATTGAAGATGCCCGCCGGAATACCGGCACGCTCGGCCAGCTCCGCCAGCGCCAGCGCCGAGAACGGGGTCTCGTTGGCCGGCTTGACGATCACCGGACAGCCGGCGGCCATGGCGGCGGCAGCCTTGCGGGTGATCATCGCCAGCGGGAAGTTCCACGGCGTGATCAGAAGCGCAATGCCCACCGGCTCCTTGATGGTGCCCAGCGCCGCATTGGGGATGTGGCTGGGGATGGTCTCGCCGTAGGTACGCTTGCCTTCCTCGGCGAACCAGCGCACGAAGCTGGCGCCGTACTCGACCTCGCCACGGGCGTCGGGCATCGGCTTGCCCTGCTCCAGCGTCATGATGGTGGCCAGATCCTCGCGATGGGCCTGCAGCAGGTCGTACCAGGCCAGCAGCCGCTCGCAACGCTCGTCGGCGCGCAGCGCCCGCCACTGGGCAAAGGCCTCGTCGGCGACGTCGACACTGGCGCGGATCTGCTCGGGCTCGAGCAGCGGGATATGGCCGATCACCTCGCCATTGGCGGGGTTGACCACCGCTTCCTCGCGGCCTTCGTCACCGTGGGTCCACTTGCCGCCGATGTAGGCGTACTGACGGAACAGGCGCGGATCGCTGAGTTTCATGACACTACCTCCCCAAGTGTGTCCCGCCGCAAGGTCAGGGGTGCGGAACACGAAAACGACGTCATGGCCAGCGCCATGTACTGCCGTCATGGTAAGGGAGAAGCCAGGGTCGGACTTTTTGAAGCGCCCGTCTGTCGATGGCGTTTTTTTTGTCCAGAACCGTGAAAACGCGGTTTTTTCTGCAACGCCTGTTTTAGCAAAAACCTGCAAGCCTACAGGAACTTCCGGGCCTGTGCCGATGGCGCTCAGAGCGCCCCGTTGGCCAGCTCGTCGATATCGACTCCCTCGCGAGGAGCCTTGACCGTCTTGGTGACGATATAGGTGAAGTAACGCTCGATGCCGACATCCGAGGTCAGCCAGTCGTCGATCAAGCGCTGGTAGGCGTCGATGGTCTCGGACTCGACCTTGATCAGATAGTCGACTCCGCCGCCCACCGCCACACACTCGGTGACCGCGTCGGTGGCATGCACCAGCGACTCGAAACGCTGGAAGCTTTCGGCATTGTGGGCCTTGAGTTCGATCTGAACCCACACCGGGGTACGCCGGACCAGGGCGCTTGCGTTGATCCGGGCGCAGTAGCCTTCGATGATGCCGGCCTTCTCGAGGCGGCGGACGCGCTCCCAGCAGGGGCTCACCGACAGGTTGATGGCCTCGGCCAGGCGGGACTTGGTGATGCGGCCGTCGCGGGACAGGATGGAGAGGATCTTGAGGTCGTAGCGGTCGAGTTTCATGGCCGGGCTTGTGTGGTTGAACGGGACCGCCCCGCGAGAGGCTCTCGGCGGGGCGCTGATGACGAGAAACGGCGGGCGGGCTCGGGCAAGACGGTATCCCGAGCCCTGGCCCGTTCAGTCGCCCAGGGTCTCGACCACCTCGGCGATGACGGCGATGGTGTCGCCCATGTTCACCTGGGCGGGGAAGCGTCGAGCCGCCAGGATACCATCACGCTCGGCACGGTACTCGATCGGCTCGGCGCCGCTGCGGGTCATGTCGTAGACCCGGGCGATCACGTCGCCCTTGGCAATGCTGTCGCCGAGGGCGTAGGTCAACTCCAGCAGCCCAGTGTGCTCGCTTTGCACATAGCAGCTGGCATCCGGCATATCGAGATAGACCTGGGTCTCGGGCATGGCCACCTCGCCGTCCTTGAGCCCGAAATGGATCAGCACATTGTCGATGCCGCGCTCGGTGATGGCCAGGCTCTCCGGCGTGGAGGTGCCGCCGCCCCCGAGTTCGGTGGCAATGAAGATCTTGCCCTGGTTCTCCACCACGGTATCGAACAGCGCCGAAGCGTCCAGCTCGAACATCATCATCGCATAGGGCGCGCCGAAGGCCTTGGCCCCTTCCAGCGCCTGCCGCTGCTGTTCGGGGTTGTCGAGCACGTGGGAGGCGCCGAAGGGAATGATGTCCAGGGTGCGGCCGCCGGAGTGGAGGTCCAGCACCACGTCGGCCATGGGCACCATCTCCCGGGTGAAGTAGTCGGCGATCTTCTCGGTCACGCTGCCGTCCGGGTCACCGGGGAAGCTGCGGTTCAGGTTGCCACCGTCCATCGGCGAGGTGCGACGGCCGACCTGGGCCGCCGGGGTGTTCATCATCGGTACGATGATCACCCGTCCCTTGACGTCTTCGGCCTTGAGCGAGGTCGAGAGCTTCTGCAGCGCGGTGATCCCCTCGTACTCGTCACCGTGATTGCCACCGGTCAGCAGGGCGGTGGGGCCTTCACCGTTGGCGATCACGGTCACCGGGATCATCACCGCACCCCAGGCGGACTCGTCATTGGAAATGGGCAGTTTCAGAAAGCCGTGCTGCACACCCTGGGCGTCGAAGTCGACGGTGGCGGAGATGGGGCTCTTGCGCTTGCTCATGGTGACTCCAGAAACAGGGACAACGGTCAGGTTTGATTGTAGTGGTGATGGGCAACGTCGGTCACAGAGGGCCGATCACACCGGGCCGATTGCATAGGGCTAATCAACAGGGCTAGTCAACAGGGCCTGATCGACAAGCCCTGCTCAGCCGACCCCGCCCTACTTGACGAACAGCTGTCGCGGAAACTGCGCCAGCGGCTCGGCGCCATTTTCGGTGATCAGGATGCTCTCGGTGATCTCGAGCCCCCAGTCATCCATCCACATCCCGGGCATGAAGTGGAAGGTCATGCCCGGTTGCAGGATGGTCTCGTCAGACGGACGCAGACTCATGGTGCGCTCGCCCCAGTCCGGCGGGTAGCTGATGCCGATGGGATAACCACAGCGCGCGCCGCCTCGGTCGAAGCCGTACTTGTCCATGGCCGCGCCGAGCGCCAGGGCGATGTCCGCGGTCCGGTTACCCGGCTTGGCCACGGCCAGGCCTTTCTCGATGCCTTCGAGCAGCGCCGACTCGCCACGCACGAAGTCCCGCGGCGGCTTGCCGAGAAACACCGTGCGCGACAACGGGCAGTGGTAGCGCTTGTAGCAGCCGGCGATCTCGAAGAAGGTGCCCTCGCCTTCGCGAAACGGCGTGTCGTCCCAGGTCAGGTGGGGGGCAGCCGCGTCGCTGCCGGTGGGCAGCAGCGGCACGATGGCGGGATAGTCGCCACCGTAGACGCGCCCTTCGCTGTCGGTCCAGCCCTCGATGCCGACCCGATAGATCTCGGAGACCAGCTTGGACTTGGCAAGGCCCGGCTCGATCATCTCGAGGATGCGCGAGTGCATGCCCTCGACGATACGCGCGGCAATGCGCATGTACTCGATTTCACGCGGTGACTTGATCGCCCGACACCAGTTGACCAGCGCGTTGGCATCCTGGAAGCGCGCGTGGGGCATCTCCTTGATCAGGCTCTGGTAGGCCTTGGCGGAGAAGTAGTAGTTGTCCATCTCCATGCCCACGACCCCTTCGCACCAGCCGCGATCCGGCATGATCGACTGTGCCAGATACTCCATCGGATGCATCTCGGGATTTTGGACATAGTAGTCGGGGTAGTAGGTGATATTGTCAGGGTCCATCCAGCAGGTACGCAGGGCACCATTGCTGTCCTGACGTCGTCCGTACCACACGGGCTCGCCTTCGAGCCCCACCAGTACGCACTGATGGACATAGAACGACCAGCCGTCATAGCCGGTCAGCCAGGCCATATTGGAGGGATCGCTGACAATCAGCACATCGATGCCTCGCATGGCCATCTCGGCACGCACCTTTCGCAGGCGCTGAGCGTATTCCTCACGAGTGAACGGCAGGGATACCTGAATCATGAAACCACTCGCCACACAGTGTCATCACCGAAAAACCGGACTCATTGGAGTCCGGCGCGCCCTTGAAGCGACATTGCATCCCCTGTAGCGTGCTGACAGGTCACAATTGTCATGAGAAGCTCTTAACAACGTCATGACAATGACTGATCAATGCCGTCTTGCTGATACTAGCACTACGAATAAGCTACCGGTCAAAGGCTTTATTGGATCATGACAATTGACCTGCTGCCATATCTGGACGATAGCCAACCCAAGTATCTTGCGATTGCGCGGGCACTTTCTCGCGCGATCCGTTCCGGTGAGCTTACGCCAGGCACCCGGCTGCCGCCCCATCGACAGTTGGCGGAGCACATAGGCGTCAGCGTCCAGACGGTGTCACGGGCCTATTCACAGGCAGAAAAGATGGGCCTGGTGCAGGCCAGGGTCGGCAGCGGCACCTGGATCAACGCCCTCGATGACAACCGCGAATCCGCCTACCTGAGGGCCGGCGAGCCGCGAACCGAACAGGCGGTGATCGACCTGTCGATCGCCCATCCGGTCTGTCCCCCAAGCCATGACCAGCACTTTCGCGATGCCCTGAGAACGCTGGCCGACAGCGCACATCCCGACGTCTTCACCGCCTGCCGGCCGATCGCCGGCCTGCCCCATCAGCGCGAACGCGCCAGCTGGTGGCTGAACGAGCGCCTGGGCATGCCCGGTGAAGCGGACGACCGCATCCTGACCAACGGTGGCGCCCACGGCATCATGCTGGCGATTTCCAGCGTGGTACAGCACGGCGACCTGGTCCTGACCGAGGCACTGACCGACCATGGCCTGATCGCCCTGTCTCGCACCCTGGGCTTCCAGCTGCGTGGCGTCACCATCGATAGCCAGGGCATCGTACCCGACGCCCTCGACGCCGCCTGTCATCGCTTCAAACCGCGCGCCGTGTGCCTGACCTCGTGCCAGCTCAATCCCACCGGGGCCACCCTGGACGAGAGGCGCCGCGACGAGATCGCCGCCATTCTGGAGCGCCACGGGGTGTGGCTGATCGAGGATGACGTCCACACCCTGCTCGAGCCCGAGCCGCTGATGCCGATCAGCGCGCGCATCCCTTCCCATGCGTTCCACGTCACCAGTCTGACCAAGGCCACCCTGCCTGGGCTTCGCGCCGGCTATCTGACGGTGCCACGCAGTCAGCTGCACCACACCCTGCCCCGCCTGCGGGCGACCTCCTGGATGGCCACACCGCTGTGCTTCGAGGTCGCCAATCTATGGCTGGAGGACGGCACCATCGAGCGCATGGCACAGCAGCAACGTGAACTGCTGGCAGAGCGCCAGCAGCTCGCCGCACGCATCCTGCACAGCCATGGCAGGGCCTCCCGCCCCACCAGCCTGCACGTCTGGCTGTCGCTGCCGGGTAGCTGGCGGGCCGAGGAACTCCAGCAGCTGGCCGAACAGGAAGGGGTGGCCATCACCACCGCGACCCCCTTCATGGTCGAACAGAGTCCGGCGCCACGCCGAGTGCGCCTGAGCCTCGGCGCGGAGCCCGAGATCGAACGTCTCGAGGACGGCCTCAAGCGCCTTGCCAGCCTGCTGGATGACGCTCCGCCGCCCATGATGCAGATTGTCTACTGAACCCCATTCATTCGACCGGAGCGGAATTGTCATGAAGGTGATCGTACACACCGACCAGGCCGACCAGTGGCAGCAGGCGCTAAGCGAGCGGCTGCCCCAGGCCACCATCTGGAAGAGTCAGGAGGCCGACCGCGAACAGCGCGCCCAGGCGGACTTTCTGGCGGCCTGGAAGCCAGACGAGACGCTGCTGCGGGAGTGCACCGGACTCAAGGGCATCGTCAACCTGGGGGCCGGCGTCGACGCCCTGCTCGGCAACCCGGCCCTGCCTCGCGACGTTCCCATCGTCAAGTTGCGTGACGCTGGCATGGCCGAGCTGATCGCCGATTACGTGCGTTACGGTCTTTTCCACTTCCAGCGCGACTTCGACCGCTACGCTCGCCAGCAGCAGCAGTGCGAGTGGCGTGAGCACGAGGTGATCGACAAGCCGGACTGGCCGGTGGGCGTGCTCGGCCTCGGCGCCATCGGCGCCAAGGTGGCCCGGGCCATCGCCGCCGACGGCTTCCCGGTGCTCGGCTGGAGTCGCTCGCACAAGGATATCGACGGCATCGAATGTCTGAGCGGTGACGAAGGGCTCGACCGGCTCCTGTCGCGGGTGAAGACCCTGGTGCTGCTGCTGCCCGATACCTCCTCGACCCGCCACATCATCAACGCCGAGACACTCGGCAAGATGCGCGAGGGAGCCAGCCTGATCAACCCCGGGCGCGGCACCCTGATCGACGAGGATGCCCTGCTCGCAGCGCTGGGCGAAAAGGACCAGCGCCAGGAAGGTCGCCTCCGGGGCGCGCTGCTCGATGCCTTCCCGACAGAGCCGCTGCCGGAATCCAGCCCGCTGTGGCGCCACCCGCGGGTCATCGTCACCCCTCACATGGCAGGACCGACACCCTTGAGCGAAGCGCTCGATCAGGTCGCCGCAAGCCTCGACGCCCTGGACAAGGGCGAGGACATCGAGACCGTCGACCCCGACGCGGGCTACTGACCCAGGAGCCGGAAAGTGCCAGCGAGGGCCGGTAAGGAACGAGGCGGCGATCGCCTCGCGCTCCTGGCCCGCCCCCGGATCAAGCCCCAGATTGATTCACAAAAAAAAGGGCGCCTCCTCGGAGGCGCCCTTGTCGGTGCTGAAAGCGACGTTTGAATTTCAGTGGATCAAGCGTCGTCGCCGATCTTGTCTTGGGTACGCAGTTCGAAATCGCTGGCGTCGTGACGCTCGTGGAGCTGCTCTTCGGGCTCACCGAAGGTGCGGTTGACCATGCGTCCACGCTGTACCGCCGGGCGCGCATCGATGGCCTTGGCCCAGCGCTGGACGTGCTCGTACTCGTGCACGGACAGGAACTCCGCCGCGTCGTATAGACGCCCCAGGGCGAGCTGGCCGTACCAGGCGAAGGTCGCCATGTCGGCGATGCTGTACTCGTCACCGGCCAGGTACTCGTGCTCGGCCAAATGACGGTCGAGCACGTCGAGCTGGCGCTTGGTCTCCATGGTGAAGCGGTTGATCGGATACTCGTACTTTTCCGGCGCGTAGGCGTAGAAGTGGCCAAAACCACCGCCCAGGTAGGGAGCCGAGCCCATTTGCCAGAACAGCCAGCTCATCGCTTCGGTACGCGCCTTGTGCTCGGTCGGCAGGAAGGCGCCGAACTTCTCGGCCAAGTAGAGCAGGATCGAACCCGACTCGAAGACCCGGGTCGGCGGCGTGGTGGTGTGGTCCACCAGGGCCGGAATCTTGGAGTTGGGGTTGATCTCGACGAAGCCGCTGGAGAACTGGTCGCCCTCGCCGATACGGATCAGCCAGGCGTCGTACTCGGCCTGATCGTGGCCCTGCGCCAGCAGTTCCTCGAGCAGGATATTGACCTTGACCCCGTTGGGCGTGGCCAGGGAGTAGAGCTGTAGCGGATGCTTGCCCACCGGCAGCGCCTTGTCGTGGGTCGCACCGGCGATGGGACGGTTGATGCTGGCGAAATGGCCGCCACTCTCACCTTCCCACTTCCAGACCTTCGGCGGCTGATACTCGGCATCGTTGCTCATGATGTTCCTTCTCGTTGAGTGGGGCACCACCCGGCACCGCCGGGTTCATTGATGCAGTAAAGATACACAAGCCTAGCGAAAAATAGCGTCAGACGAAGCACCTTGGAGCGACCTGGCGTATTGCGCCGCGGCCGGACTGGCGTCTCCCGGGACGGCGACGCCAGTCGAACGCCAGCCCTTACAGCTCCTGGCGAGTGGGCCGCAGGATCAGTTCGTTGACGTCGACGTCCCCCGGCTGCTCTACCGCAAAGGCGATCGCCCGCGCCACGGCATCGGCATCGATGGCCAGGGTGTAGAGCTCGTTGACCCCCTCGGCGGTCTCATCATCGCTGATCGTCCGGGTCAATTCGGTGTCGATCGCGCCAGGAGAGATATTGGTCGCGCGAATCTCGCCATTGGATTCCTGACGCAGGCCCTCGGTCAGCGCCTTGACCGCGAACTTGGTCGCGCAATAGACCGACGCGGCGGGGAACACCACATGCCCGGCGACCGAAGACAGATTGATCACGTGGCCTTCGTGCTGTTCGCGCATGGTCGGCAGCACCGCGGCGATACCGTAGAGCACGCCCTTGATGTTGACGTCGACCATCTGCTCCCACTCGTCGACCTTGAGCTTGTCCAACGGCGAAAGCGGCATCAGCCCGGCGTTGTTGACCAGCACGTCGATGCGCCCGAATTCGTCGCGGGCAAGCTTGGCCAGGGCCTCGACCTGCTCACGGCTGGTCACGTCGGTGACACGGTAGACGGCCTGTCCACCGTCAGCCTTGATGTCGTCGCACAGTGCCTTGAGGCGGTCCTCGCGACGCGCGCCAAGCACCAGGCGTGCGCCGCCCTTGGCCAGGCGCTTGGCGGTGGCCTCACCCAGTCCACTGCTGGCACCGGTGATGATCACGACCTTGTCCTTGATACCGTCGGTATTCAGGTTGTTCACGTCCATGCTGTCCTCCTGTCGGGCCGCCAAGGCCCCTTGAAATGTTCCAGATCGATGACGTTGGCAAGACGGCGAACCGCTTGGCGGTCATCGAGAAAAAGACGTCATCGCGCCAGCGATCTTCAAGCGCTAGCGATCTTCGAGAAACGGGTAGTCGGTATAGCCTTTTTCATCGCCGCCGTAGAAGGTGTCGTAGTCCGGCTCATTGAGCTCTGCTCCGCGACGAAAGCGCTCCGGCAGGTCCGGATTGGCGATGAAGGGACGACCGAAGGTCACCAGATCGGTCTTGCCGGCGGCGATGCGCTCACGCGCTTCCTCCGCGCTGTAGGCGCCATTGGCGATATAGACACCGCTGAAGCGCTCGCGGATGGCGCTGATGATCGACTCGGGGCGACCGTTCTCGTGGTTGCCCTGGAAGGAATCTTCCACGACCTCGAGGTAGGCGATGCCGATCTCGTCGAGCGCGGCGGCGAAGGCCGGGAAGGTCTCCTCGGGCTTCTGGTCGTGGACATCGTTGAAGCTGCCGGTCGGACTGATGCGTACCCCGACACGGCCCTTGCCCCAGACGTCGACCACCGCACGCACCACTTCGAGAGGCAGTCGCAGGCGGTTTTCCAGGCTGCCACCGTAGGCATCGGTGCGCGCGTTGCTGTCGGACTTGATGAACTGATCGAGCAGGTAGCCGTTGGCGGCGTGCACCTCGACGCCGTCGAAGCCGGCTTCGCGGGCGTTGATCGCCGCCTGACGGTACTGCTCGACGATGCCTGGAAGCTCGTCGGTGTCGAGCGCACGCGGGGTCGGCACTTCGACCATGCCGGACTCGGCGCTGATGAAGGTCTTGGCGCCTTCAGGCTTGATCGCCGAGGGCGCCACCGGGTCGGCTCCACCGGGCTGCAGCTCCGGATGCGAGATTCTTCCCACGTGCCATAGCTGGGCGTGCATACGACCGCCGGCGTCATGCACGGCGTCGGTGACACGGCGCCAGCCAGCGATCTGCTCCTGGCTATGGATGCCCGGGGTAAAGGCGTAACCCTTGCCCTGGGGCGAGATCTGGGTGGCCTCGCTCAGGATCAGGCCCGCGCCGGCCCGCTGACGGTAGTACTCGACATTCATCGCCTGGGGCACGTCCCCCGGTTGGGCCGCGCGAGAACGGGTCAGCGGCGACATCAGCACTCGGTTTGGCAGGGTGATGTCACCGAGGACCTGCGGGGTAAAGAGGGGATCTTGCTCGCTCATGGAAATCTCCTGTCGTGAAGCTGATACCACGAGGCGCTGCGGCCTCAGCGAGGATGCACGGCTGGACGGTGGCTGGCGCTTCGTTGGCTCGTCGCCAACGGCTGCCCAAGGTGTTCGACTAACGTTTTAGCGAATGTTCAGCCCTTACCGTACAACCCATGCATCACATATCAAGCAGTTTTGTACAAAAACAGAGGGTTTTATAGACCAGTCTATTATTACTTAGGGCCAAGAAAACGGCAGGGGAATCGAGGACCCACCCTGCCACGCCTTCACCTCGACGCGTTAGCGTTTGATGCAGGCCAGTAACGTATTCTCGAACTCAGTCAGTGGCTCACAGGTTCTGGCCATCTTGGAGCGCAGCAGCGCCCCCTGCCAGCCCGCCAGAATAAAGGCCGCCATGGCCTGGGGAGTGATGTCGTCACGCACGCTGCCGTCGGCCTGGCCTTCCTTGAGGCAGCTGGTGAAGTAGCCTTCCCAGCGCTTGAAGATGGCGTCCAGGGCATCGCGCAGGCAATCGCTCTGGGAAGACATTTCCTGGCCCAGGGTACCGATCAGGCAACCCCGGGTGTGGCCGCACTCGGCCATCGCCTGGCGCACGTCTTCAAAATAGTGGCGCAGGCGCGCAACGGGGGCGTCGCGGGAATTCACCAAGAGCGCCTGGAAGCGCTCGTCGTAGTCTTCGGCGAACACCTCGACCACGGCAAGGCCGAAGGCCTCCTTGCTGGAGAAATAGTGGTAGAAGGAACCCTTGGGCACGCCAGCAGCCTTGAGCACCGTATTGATGCCCGTCGCCGTATAGCCGTGCTCGGCAAAGGTGTTCATGCCGACCTGTATCAACAGGTCACGTGTGGGAGCCTTGGTTGTCATGCCCAAGACACTAGACCAGTCGTCTAGTCGTCGTCAAGTGGCTTTCTACCAAGAGCCCAGCGGCCAGGTTTCCAGGGGGCTGGCCTCGCTCCTGGCCTGGGCCTGTACCCAGGCCAGAAGGGGGCACGCCTGGCGGACCTACAGCAATTCGTTGAGCTGGCGCAGCCACTCCGGGTGCGCGGGCCAGGCTGGCGCGGTCACGAACTTGCCGCAGGTGATGGCGTCGGTGACTTCGATATCGACGAATTCGCCACCCGCCAGGCGTACCTCGGGGGCGCAGGCGGGATAGGCCGAGATACGATGTCCTGACAGTGACACCGCCGCCGCCAGAAGCTGGGCGCCGTGGCAGACAGCGGCCACCGGCTTCTCGCTGTCGACGAAGTGGCGCACCACTTCCAGCACGCGCTCGTCCAGGCGCAGGTACTCCGGCGCTCGCCCACCGGGGATGACCAGGGCGTCGTAGTCGGCCAGAGTGATGTCGGCGAAGGTCTCGTTGAGCGCGAACAGATGCCCGGCCTTTTCGGTGTAGGTCTGGTCGCCCTCGAAGTCATGGATGGCGGTCTTGACCTTGTCGCCTTCCTTCTTGTCGGGGCACACCGCATCGACACGATGCCCCATGGCCTGCAGCGCCTGGAAGGGCACCATGATTTCGTAGTCCTCGACAAAATCTCCCGCGAGCAGCAGCAAACGTGCCATGTGGCAAACTCCTTGGTCATTGAGGGGCGGCGCAGGGTCATGATGGCGACCATGCTGTAATGCAGCGTAACCACTGGACCGCGCTTCTGCCAGCCCGCCGGGGAACCTTCAGGCCGCACCGGCCTCCCAAGGTGACAGCTCGTTTCCATATGCCACTCAAGCAGCGGACGCTACTATGCCCAGCAACTCCATCGCCTACCGCTCGCCGTCTCTTCGCCCGCGCCTCGCGGCGGGGCTGCTATGGCTACTGTTCTTGCTGCCGTTTGCAGCACAAGCCGCATCGATGGCCAGCTTCGATGCCCGCTACCACCTGTCGGTGGACGGCTGGCCCGATGCCACCGTGCATCATCGGGTGTACCGCGAAGGCGATCACTGGCGCAGCGACATGCGCGCCCAGGTGGCCATCGCCGAAGGTCAGGAAACCGCGCGCTTCGCCGAGAACGGCGACGGCTTGCGTGCGCTGGGCTATTCCAGTGGCTATCGTCTGCTGGGCATCGGCAAGAGCTACCGACTGGACAACCGTCAGCTACGGCGTCACCCCGACCGTCAGACCGCACTGGTGGATCTGTCACGTAGCGTCCAGCGAGAGCGCTGCGCCAGCGGCTGCGAGATTCACTATCTCGATCACAAGGGCGACATCGAGACACTGGTCGCAAGCCCTCTGCCCACCGCCGCCATCGACGTGAACGGGCGCATGGTGGACGCCCTTCGGGTCCGCCTGGTCGAGCCCGGCAAGGACGACCGCCACATGGTCGTGGCCTTCCACCCGGACCTGCCCGGCCTGCTGCTGGGGGTGGACTACATCAAACGCGGCGAGCGGGTCAGTCGGCTGAGCCTGACCTCCTTGACCACTTCCAACAACTGAAGCTGCTCCGTCTCTCCCTTCCTCGGGCGCCTTTTTGGCCGCTTGTTCAGGCGCTCGTTCAGCCGCCCTGCCTCACCACCATCTGGCCTTCCGCCCCGCCGAGGCCGGCGGCTCGTTGCCAGGATGCCTTGTCGACGTCTGAGGTATGGCACCGATCTTGCCGACCACTGACGCTTTGGTCGTCTTTTCTCCCTTGTGAAACTTGCATAGAGTATTGCGCTTTTGGTCGCGCCGTTGACCACCGATTTGTCCTGCTCATCCTCGACGGACGGGCTCACGAGCGCAGCAATTCATCGATGCGGTGCCTGACCGACATGCACCGCCTCCATCGAGCAAGGAAGTTCGTTCATGTTCACCGGTCTGTTGATCGTGCTGCTGCCGCTGGTGCTGGGCTATCTGGTACCGGTACGCCGCGCAAGCGTCATGGCCTGGATCAATCGCGGCGTCAGCGCATCGATCTACCTGATCCTGCTGTTGATGGGGGTGAGCCTGGCGGGCCTGCCCGACCTGGGCACTCAGCTGTCGCGCATGGGCGGCCAGGCGCTGTTGTTGTTCGTGGTCATCTCGGCCTTCAACCTGGCCGCCCTGTGGTGGCTGTCGCGTCGACTGCGCCTGGACCTTGGCGAAAAACGCGTGATCGACGGCGCCCCGACCAGCAAGCTGGCGGCCATGGCGGGTTCGTTGTCACTGGTCGGGGTGGTGATCGCCGGACTGGTCATCGGGCTGATGCTGGTGGGACGCTGGGGGACGACGCCCTTCGAGCTGGCGGAACACCTGGCAGAATGGGTGCTCTACGTATTGCTGGCGCTGATCGGCTGCCAGCTGCGCAACTCCGGCATGCCGCTCAAACAGATCCTTCTCAATCGTCATGGCCTGTTCATCGCCATGACCCTGGCGGCAAGCTCGCTGATCGGTGGACTCGCCGCTGCACCGATGCTCGGGCTCGCCTGGAACGAGGGCCTGGCCATGGCCTCGGGCTTCGGCTGGTACTCGCTGTCCGGCATTCTGATCGGCGAACACCTGGGGCCGGCTCTGGGCGGCGTCGCCTTCTTCAACGACCTGACCCGGGAACTGCTGGCCTTCGTGCTGATTCCGCTGGTCATGCGACGCTACGCCCCCCTGGCGATCGGTTATGGCGGTGCCACCTCGATGGACTTCACCCTGCCGGTGATCCAGCAGCACGGGGGCGTGCGCTGCGTGCCCATCGCCGTGGTCAGCGGCTTTATCCTGTCGCTGCTGTCACCACCACTCATTCTGTTTCTGGTCGCCCTATGATGCCGGGTCACGACAACCACTCATTCAGCGCTTTATGGTCGCCCTATGATGCCGGATCACGACAACCACTCATTCAGCGCTTTATGGTCGCCCTATGATGCCGGGTCGCAACAACCACTCATTCAGCGCTTTATGGTCGCCCTATGATGCCGGATCACGACAACCACTCATTCAGCGCTTTATGGTCGCCCTATGATGCCGGATCACGACAACCACTCATTCAGCGCTTTATGGTCGCCCTATGATGCCGGGTCACGACAACCACTCATTCAGCGCTTTATGGTCGCCCTATGATGCCGGATCACGACAACCACTCATTCAGCGCTTTTCGGTAGCGCTGTGATGCTGGAATAAGATGCCCGGTTGCGCTGCCAAGCCGTGACGCCCGGTGGCCCAGCGCTTTATGCTGTCGAGTGCACGCAGCAAGGAACACAAGCCCGTGGTGAATCCTGAGGACCGCCCCATCACCCTGAAGAATCTGGCCCAGCGACTTGGGGTCTCTACGGCCACCGTCTCCAACGCCTTCAATCGCCCCGATCAGTTGTCTCGCGCCCTGCGAGAGCACATCCTCGAGGAGGCCCGACGCCTGGGCTACCGCGGCCCCGACGCCAGGGCCCGCAGCCTGCGCACCGGGCAGTCCCGCATCGTCGCGGTGGTGCTGGCAGAGACACTGACCTACAGCCTCAACGACGCGGTTTCAAGCGAGCTTCTGACCGGCATCACCGAGGTGCTCGACGCCCACGGGCACACCCTGCTGCTGCTGTCGGGACGTCAGCCCGAATCTCCCCGTCACGCCGACGCACTCTGTCACCCGGGCTCCGCCAGCATGGCCGACGGCTTTGTCGTCTATGGTCTGATGCCCGGGGATCGGCTGATCAACGAGCTGCCGGCCCAGCGTCCACTGGTCGGGGTGGATTTCCATATCGATGCCCGCCCCACCGTCCATATCGACAACGAACCGGCCTGCTACGCCATCGCCTGCCACGCACTGAAAAAACGTCCACGGCGGGTCGGCATCCTCAGCCTGCGCTTGATCGATGAATCCTATAATGGCCCGGTGAGTGCCGAGCATCGCTGCCTCGATGCCCATCGCACCATCACCCGCTCGCGCCTGGACGGTTTCCACCGCGCCCTGGACGAACACGACATCGACCCCACCGGCGTCCCGGTGTGGAACATCGACGAGAACACCCACGCGGTCTGCGCCCCGGTGATCGAGAAGATCCTCGACCTGCCGGCAGAACAGCGCCCGGATCTGCTTTTGTGCATGTCCGACCGCATCGCCCTGACCGTCCTGACCCTGGCCGAACAGCGTGGCATCCGCGTCCCCGAGGACCTGCGCCTGACCGGCTTCGACGGTATCGAAGAAGGCCAGTACCGAGCCCCACGACTGACCACCGTGCGCCAGGACAGCATCGAGAAGGGGCGCGTCGCCGCGCGCATGGTGCTGGGTCTGGAACCCGCCGAGAACCGCCTATTGGGAACGCGACTGCTGATCGGGGAAAGCTGTCCCTGACGGTCTGACCGCTACGGACTGAGGTGAACGCTCGACTCATCCGTCGGCGAAGGCTGCACAAAGGTTTCACCGTTATTGGCGCCTTTTTGGCGCCGACGATGGCATGCTGTGTTCATCTTTTTCGCCATTTCGGTCAAGGAATCGTCGCATGTCCGCGAAACGCCTGTTTCGCCCGGCCTTCTCACGCCTGGGTCTGAAGCTCTTCGTCATCATCCTGGTGGTCAATGTGGCCATCGCCGGGCTGGTGTTCGTGGCGATTTCGCGCAGCCTCGACCAGGGCTTCATCGAGTACCTCGACCGCTCCCAGACCCAGCGCGCCGAGACCCTGGCGGAAGGCCTCGGCGAGGCCTGGGCGCGACGCCAGAACTGGCAGTGGCTGCGCCAGTCGCCGCGCGCCTGGCACCACCTGGTACGCCGCCAGCTTTGGCCCGGTGACAACCTGCCGCCGCTGAGCATCGAAGGCGACCTGGGCGACCCCAGGGACTTCGTGCTCCATGACGAAAGCGGCCTGCCGGTGATCGGCCTGCCCCCGGACAAGGACGACATGGCCGCCGAGCTGCGCTGGCTGCCGGTGATGAGCGCGGGCCGCCAGGTCGGCACCCTGGGCTATCGCCCGCCGGAGCAGTTGATGGCACGCATGGACCGACTGTTTCTGGCCCAGCAGCAACGCAACCTGACCATCATCGTCATCGCCCTGGCGCTGACCTCGCTGCTGCTGGCCGCCGCTCTGTCCTGGTGGATGGGCCGACGCGCCCGCGGCATGGCGCTGGCCACCCGCCGGCTGACCGAGGGCGACTACAGCATCCGTCTGCCGGAGCGCGGTCGCGACGAGCTGTCCAGCCTGTCCCACGACTTCAATGTGCTGGCGGAAACCCTGGAAGCCAGCCGCGAGGCACGTACCCGCTGGGTTTCCGACATCGCCCATGAGCTGCGTACCCCACTGGCGGTGCTGCGCGGCGAGATAGAAGCGATGCAGGACGGCATTCGCGCCCTCGACCAGGACAACCTGCGCTCGCTGTCCCAGGAGGTCGGCCAGCTAGAGCGCCTGGTCGCCGACCTGCGCCTGCTGTCCCAGAGCGACGCCGGCGCGCTGGAAGTCCAGCTCGCACCGCTGGACCTGGGCGAGCAACTGGCCACCCGGCTGGACGAAGCCGAGGGCTGGCTTGCCGATCATGGCCTGACCCTTGAGCACGATATTCAGGGCCCGGCGTGGATTCGCGGCGACCTGCAGCGCCTGCGCCAGCTATGGAACAACCTGATCGACAATACCTGCGCCTACACCCAGGCGCCGGGGCGCCTCAAGGTATCGCTGCGGCGTGAGGCCGACGACTGGGTGCTGCGCTGGGAAGACAGCGCCCCCGGGGTACCGGTCAACGAACTGCCGCGGCTGACCGAACGCCTCTACCGGGTGGAAGGCTCGCGCAACCGTTCAAGCGGCGGCAGCGGCCTGGGGCTGTCCATCGCCACCGCCCTGGCCCGCGCCCACGACACCGACATGCGCCCCTCCCCTTCCGAGCTTGGCGGGTTATGCTGGACCCTGCGTTTTCCGGCCCTGCCGGACCATCAGCAGCACGAGGACGATGAATGAACGACACCGACGCCAGTCTCGACGACATCCTGATCGTCGAGGACGAACCCAAGATCGCCCGTCTGGTGGCGGACTACCTGGAGGGTAGCGGCTACGCCACCCACCATATCGACCACGGCGACCAGGTGGTCGGCTACCTCAGCGAGGCCGAGTCACGCCCCAGCCTGGTGCTGCTGGACCTGATGCTGCCTGGCACCGACGGCCTGACCCTGTGCCGCGAGATCCGTCAGCGCTGGCCCGATATCGCGGTGGTGATGCTGACCGCCCGAGTCGAGGAGGTCGACCGCCTGCTGGGCCTCGAACTGGGTGCCGACGACTACATCTGCAAGCCGTTCAGCCCGCGCGAGGTGGTCGCCCGGGTCAAGGCCGTGCTGCGCCGCAGCCAGGCACACCAGCAGGACAGCGAAGCCAATCACGACCTGGTGCTGGACGAAAGCGGCTGGCGCGCCCTGGCCGACGGTCAGGACCTGGGCCTCACCGCGGTGGAATTCCAGCTGCTCAAGGTGATGATGCACTCGCCGGGTCGAATCTTCGCCCGCGAGCAGTTGATGGATCACATGTACCGCGACCACCGCATCGTCTCCGAGCGCACCGTGGACAGCCATATCAAGAAGCTGCGCAAGAAGATCGCCGATATCTGGCCCGAGCGGGAGATCATCCGCTCCGTCTACGGCGTCGGTTACAAGTACCAGCCGGAAGAGTGATCCTCGGGGCTGCCTCTGATGGCAGCCGTCCCCCGGCAGCAGTCCCTCGGCGGCTGGACATCGTCCGGCCGCGCTGCCTTTCCCTTTTTCTGCTTGATGCCCCGAGTCTTATGCATCGAAAAGGAGACACTGCCCTGCAACGCCCTGCTGCAGGCAGGACAGTTGCTGCGGGCCGCATGATGTCACACTATGTAGTACACTACGAATGGCAAGGGCACGGCCGGTGAGGATCTTCAAGAACGCCTGGTTTGAACGCTTCGCCAGAAAACAGAAACTTGACGACGCCGCGCTGCGCGACGCTATCCAGCGAGCGGAACGGGGCTTGATCGATGCTGACCTGGGCGGAGGCGTGATCAAGCAGCGGGTGGCTCGTCCCGGGCAAGGCAAGTCAGGCGGCTACCGCACGATCATCCTCTACCGCCAGGCACACCGAGCCTTCTTCGTTTACGGCTTCGCCAAGAGCCAACAGAGCAATATCAGCGACGAGGAAAAGGTTGCGTTCAAACGGGCCGCCCAACACATCCTCGAGCTGTCAGAAGAGCACCTGGTCGAGTTGATTCATAAGGGGCATTTTTTGGAGGTGGAAGACGATGGCGAAGAAATACCGTAGCGAAGCGATGGCGGCGATCCATGAAACCATGGAAACTCTGCACGAGGTAGGCGCCGTCGACAAGCAAACGATGCGCGACTTCGATGAGAGCTGCCTCACCACGGTAGAAATGATTTCCCCCGACGCCATCAGAGCGCTGCGCGAGCGCGAAAATCTTTCTCAGTCTGTCTTCGCTCGCTACCTCAACGTCAGCAAGAACCTGGTCTCAGACTGGGAGCGCGGCGTGAAGCGTCCTGGAGGGCCCGCGCTGAGGCTACTGGCAGTCATCCAGAAAAAAGGCATTCAGGCCATCGCTTGCTGAGCGCGCCTCTCCATTCCTGCCGGTGGAAGGGCCACTTGCGTGGAGAGGCGAATCGAGCACTGTACTCAGGGGGGCCGCCATATATTACGTTGTGCCCTCTGTCACGCTGCCATGGCCGTAATCGAGAGCCCCTTCTAACTGTTTCGCCTCGACTGACGGCAGGCCCGAAGATTCAGTCGCCAGCACCAAGCAAGCCGGTCGGGGAAGTGTCTCGACCGACTCACCGATAACGCAAGAGGCCGCCCTTGGGCGGCCTCTTGCGTATGCCACTTGCGCTCGATCTAGAACAGCGCGGGAATCCCGTACTGTCCCTCGAACATGCCCACCGCCAGCATGGCGAACAGACACACCGCCAGCACCGAGGCGGGGATGATCAGACGGTCGGCCAGCGACAGCCGGGTGGCGCGTTCGCGATCACCGATCCAGCCGTTGTTGTCGAGCAGCATGGTCACCGCCCAGGCCAGCACCGGGTTGGTGACCGCAGCGGCGAACAGGCAAACGCCGGCGGCCTGGGCGTCGCGGCTTTCCTTGATCATCTGCACGCCGGCCTCAAGCATCGGCAGGAAGACTCCGACCAAAAGCGCCACGCACATCACCGGCGGCCACACCGCGACGTCCATGGGGAAGCCGAGGATGGCGATGGCGATGGTCAACAGCCCCAGCAAAATGGCGCCGGCGGGAATCGGCCGCTTGGCGATGGCCGCCGGAATCATGTAGGTGCCCCAGGACGAGGTGATATTGCCACCGCCGAGGGCGGTACCGACCACCTGACGCAGCGAGCACATCGTCATGGTGTCGTCGACGTCCATCAGTACCCGATCGGTACCCTTGGGATAGTTCATCTCCTGGAAGATGCGATGACCGAGAAAGTCCGGTGACCACATGGCAACCGCCAGGATCGCGAACGGCAGCGAGGCGATGAAGTGCTGCATGTTCGGCAGCCCCAGCATCCAGCCGTGGTCGGTGCTGCCCCACCAGTAGCTGGGGCTGAGCGGCGGCAGGCCGGTCTCGGTGGTGAACTCGAGATCGAAGCCCGCACCCAGCGCCAGCGCCACCACCAGGCCGGTGACCGCGCAGGCGGGAATCGCCAGCCAGCGCTTGCCCAGCCGCGCCAGCACGGCGTACAGCAGGATATTGACCGCCAGCACCACCAGGGCGACGTAGCCCATCTCGCCCTCGAGCCCCATGCCCCACGCCTTGAGGCTACCGATCTGGCTCATGGCGCCGGAAAAACCGAGGAAGATCAGCAGGCCACCGGCGGTGCCCTGGGAGGTCAGGTTGACCAGGCGCGAGCCACCCTTGACCCAGGAAAGGCCGAGGCCGAAGGCGCCGATCCACAGCGCCAGGGCCAGCGGGTGGGCACCGGCCAGGGCCATGCTGGCGATCAGCGGAATCATCGGGCCGTGATTGCCGGCCAGGTTGGCACGCGGATTGAAGATACCTGAGCCCAGCACGCAGAACAGCAGGACCGGCAGCAGCATCTCCAGGCGCGAGACGGCGATGGCGAACTCGCGCCCCAGGGTGACATCGGGCCAGGCGGCGGACAGGCCATTGGCCCAGGACATCATCACCGCCGAGTACATGGCGATGATGCCGATGGTGCCAGCGATGGCCGGTACCAGGTCCTCGAGTTCGAAGTGGAAGTCCCGGCCGATCAAATTAAGACCATAGCGCCGGGGACGCATGATCTTGAGTTCATGCTCTAGGTAGTCGGAACGGCTGGCAAATTCGCTGGCATCGCGGTGCATCTCGCGATAGCTGGGGGCCTCGCCGGCCTCCCTGGTGGACGTCACGGTGTCTGTCATGTGGATCTCGATGTCTGAGGTGACGCTGCTGTCCGACGCCGAGCCAAGTCCCCCTGACCGTTCGTCGAATTGACAGCGCGCCTTGAAAAAAGATGACAGACCTTAACAATGCCCCCCGCGGGCCTCGTTGACGGCTATCAGGCTTTGGCCTCGCCAAGGGTTGTGACGCCAAAAATGCCTGACAAACTCCCCTCTCCCTTGATCCAGCGCAGGCGTCTCTTGCCTGGCATCCCAGGATCGACGAGAGTGAAGACCTCGACGCAGCCACGGCGTCTTGCCAGGAAGACCGTCATGCCCCCCAGGATCGCTGCCACCTTTTCCCGCTACCTGCGCGACCCGCGGATGCCCCAGGTCGAGGCGCGCCGGGTCAGGGGCGGGCACCGGCTAAGCCACGCGCCCCACAGCCACGACACCCACTCGCTGGGCGCGATCGTCCAGGGCCACTCGAGCTTCCTCAATCGCCACCGAACCCTCGAGGTGCGCCAGGGAGACGTGGTGCTGATCAACCCCGGCGACGTCCACGCTTGCAACGCCTTGAGCGAGCGAGACTGGGGCTACGACATGCTCTACCTGGACAGCACCTGGCTGACCGAGCGCTGCGGCCTCGACGGCGACGACGGCGCGGTGTTCTCGGCACTGACGACGCAAGACGCCCACCTTCACCAAGCCATTCGCCTCGCCACCGACGCCCTTGCCGATGGGGATGCCAGCCTGCTCGAGCGCGAGACCGTGCTTGAGCGGCTCGCCGAGCGCTTGACAGGCCTGCTCGACCTGCCCGCACAAGGCGAGGCAGAACACGGCGCGCCTCCCGAGCGACTGGTGCGCGCCTGGGAGCGGCTTCACGACGACTGGCAGCAAGAGCTGCGCCTGGACGATCTTTGCGCCGCCGCCGAGTGCCGCGCCACCAGCCTGATTTCGGGCTTTCGACGTCACTATGCCACCACCCCCCATGCTGCGCTGATCGACCTGCGCGTGCGTCATGCCAGGCAACGACTGCGACGGGGCGATCCCATCGCTACGGTCGCCAACGACTGCGGTTTCGCCGACCAGGCGCACCTGCAACGCACCTTCAAGAAGCTGCTGGCCACCACTCCGGGGCACTATATCCGGGGTCATACGCAGGATCAGATGCTGGGTCATATGCCAGGCCCGTTGAAGGGTCAGATGCCAGGCCCGTTGAAGGGTCAGATTCAGCACCTTAAGCAGCGCGCCTGACCGTCGTACCGGTGGCCGCAAGCTGCCTCACAGCAGCATCAGCGCGCCGCTGCAAATCAGCAAGGCCGCCAGCAGGCGCTGGAGGCCCCGCCGTCTTGCCTCGCACGACAGCCAGCCCCGGGCGTGTCCACCAAGCCACGCCCAGCCGATGGCGCTCGCCAGGCAGACGCTGCCCCAGACCAGGGTGAACAGCGCGATATCGACGCTTCCCCGTCCCGCCGTGAAAAGCCCCAGCCCTGCCAGCGAGGCGATCCAGGCCTTGGGGTTGAGCCACTGCATCAGCGCGCCGGTGGCGGGACCCGGCGGTTCACGCCGCTGGTCCGTGCCCCAGTCGCCTGCGTCGGTCAACAGGCGCCAGGCCAGCCAGGCCACAAAGCTCAGGCCCGCCAGGCGCACCAGCCACTGAAGCCCGGGCAGCGCCAGCCAGACACTCCCGAGCCCCGCAGAGAGTAGGCCCAGCAGCAGGGTGAAACCGCCGCTGGCACCCACCACCAGGGGCATCGCCCGGCGCCAGCCGTGACCCACGCCGGTGGAAAGGATCAGCAGATTGACCGGGCCCGGCGATATCGAGGCCACCAGCGAGAAGGCGAAGATCGCCAGCAGTTCTTCCAGAGAAAACGTCATCACACATGCCTCACAGGATGGCGTTTCAGGCTGACGCGATGACGCCCTTCGGTATTGAAGAAAATTTCACCGGCGCCGATTCCTCGGCCGCGGTTGCACTGCCCCGCCGAAAATTCGAACCCTGCGTTGCACAAACTCGTCTGCGCTTGCCGCTTCTCTGCACATTGGCTGCATCAGCCTTGCACGAGCCAGGGTCAAGATGGATCACGTCAACAAGGGCATCGCCCGCCATAACGCCACGTCCTGTGACGAGGCATCAACGCTGAAGGAAGTCGACCCATGAAAATGACATTTGCCCGCAAGGCCCTGCTGTCCGCCGCTGTCTCTGCCGCCCTGCTGCCGGTCGCCATGACCGCGACGGCCTCGCCCGACCGCCCCGAAGGCCCGCGCCACGACGGGGGCGAGATGCGCGCCGAGCTGTTTGACCGCGCCGGCATCGACGCCGAGACCCGCGAAGCCCTGAAGCAGGCAGCTATGGAGCACCGTCAGGAGGTCAAGGAACTCAACGATGATTTCCGCGAGCAGCGCATGGAGATCCTCGGTGAAGACGGTGTCGCCGCCCTCGAACGTGCCCGCCACGAGCTGCGCGAGGAGCGCATCAACGCCCTGGTCGACAAGTGGGAGCTGTCCGACGACGAGCGCGACGCCTTCAACGCCGCTCGCGAATCTTTCAAGGAAGGCGCCGAAGCGCTGAAGGCCCAGGAGTTCGAGAACCCCGAAGCCCGTCATGACGCCTGGCGCGAACTGATGTCCTCCACCCGTGACCAGCTGGCCGAGATCCTCGACGAGCGCCAGCTGCGTGAACTGAAGCACACCATGATGCCGGGCCACGGCGACCACCCGCGCGGTGGTCCGGGTGAGCACCGCGCTCATGGTCCCGACAAGCATCACGCCCCCGAGGCCTGATATTGACGCCACCGGTTCGGCCATAGGCGCCGACCCGGGGGACCAGAAAGCCCTGTACCAACACGCCATGTCCGAGCCTCGGGCATGGCGTTTTCGTGCGCCCCCTGCCCGCCGTTTCTCCCCCTCGGGTTGAAAGATGCTCCCCATCTCTGTATTTTATTGAACGTTCAATCAATAAAATAACCGCGCGCCCCTGGCCGCGGTGGGTCGCCCAGACCCTTCGCAAGAGCCGCCAACAGGTGCCGAGCCACGACTCGGCCACTCCGCCATCATCATTTTGTTAATTGGTCGGTCAATTAACAAAATGGCGTAACGCTCACGGAAGCAGCATCAGGATGCCAGGATGGCATCGTGGAGAACGGCGATAGCCTCGCCGGGCAGGCTCTGTCTCACTTCATCCTCGAGGGAGCACGTGCATGTCACATCACGAGAGCGCCTCCCGCGATCGCCTCAACCCCGTCGTCTTTCACGGCGCGGTAGCCGGCATCGTGGTCTTTCTGTTCTTCACCATGACCTTCACCGAGCGGGCCGGTGCCCTGTTCGACAGCGGTCTTGCCTGGGTCAACGACACCTTCGGCTGGTACTACATGCTGGCCGCCGTGGCCTATCTGGTGTTCGTGCTGGTCATCAGCCTGTCCCGGGTCGGCAACATTCGCCTCGGCCCGGACCACTCGCGCCCGGAATTCTCGCTGCTGTCCTGGGCCTCGATGCTGTTCGCCGCAGGCATCGGTATCGACCTTCTGTTCTTCTGCGTGGCCGAGCCGCTGTCGCACTACCTGACGCCCCCGGACATGGCCCCGGAAAGCGCCGCCGCCCTTAGGCAGGCGGTGCCTCAGACCTTCCTCCACTGGGGACTGACCGGCTGGGGCATGTACGTGCTGATGGGCATGGCACTGGCCTACTTCAGCTATCGCCATCGCCTGCCGCTGGCCATCCGCAGCGCTCTCTATCCGCTGTTGGGCAAGCGCATCTACGGCCCCATCGGCAACGCCGTCGATATCACCGCGGTGATCTCCACCGTGTTCGGCATCGCCACCAGCCTCGGTATCGGCGTCATCCAGCTCAACTACGGCCTGAGCTTCATGTTCGGCGTACCCGAAAGCCTGTCGACCCAGGTGGTGTTGATCGTGCTGGTGGTGATCCTGGCGACCATCTCGGTGGTCACCGGCGTCGAGAAGGGCATTCGCCGGCTGTCCGAGTTCAATATGCTGCTGGCCGCCGCCCTGCTGCTGTTCGTGCTGTTCCAAGGTGACACCCTGGCGCTGCTCAACGCCCTGGTGCTCAACGTCGGCGACTACTTCAGTGGCTTCGTCGGCAAGAGCTTCGACACCTACGCCTTCGCCGGCAGCGACGCCCAGCAGTGGAAAGGCTGGTGGACCATCTTCTTCTGGGGCTGGTGGATCGCCTGGACACCCTTCGTCGGGCTGTTTCTGGCGCGCATCTCGCGCGGGCGCACCATTCGTCAGTTCGCCCTTGGCGCCCTGCTGATTCCGCTGGGCTTCATGATGGCGTGGATGTCGATCTTCGGTAATGCCGGCATCGACATGGTCGCCAATGACGGCCTGGCGGTGCTCGGCGAGCAGGCGCTGGCCACTCCCCAGACCACCATCTACACCTTCCTAGAGCAGTACCCCTACATCGGCGTCACCGCCTCGGTGGTCACCCTGCTCGGGGTGGTGTTCTTCGTCACCTCGGCGGACTCCGGCGCCCTGGTGCTGGCCAACTTCACCTCGATCTTGCGTGACGTCAACCACGACGCGCCGATCCGCCTGCGCATCTTCTGGGCGGCGGTGATCGGCCTGATCACCATCGCCCTGCTGATGGCCGGCGGCCTCGACGCCCTGCAAAGCGCGGTGGTGATCACCGCCCTGCCGTTCTCGCTGGTGATGTTCGCCATCATGGTGGGACTGGCGCGGGCACTGCGCACCGAGAAGGAAAAGGCCGACGCACGCAAGCTGGTTGCGGCCAGCGGCGAAGGTGGCAACTGGAAGGAACGCCTGGATCGGGCGCTGGACACCTCCAACCGCGCCGGTGCCGAGTCGACCATGGAGCACGCCCTGCGCCCGGGCCTGAAACAGTTCGTCGAGGAACTCGAGCGTCGCGGCCAGTCGGCCACCCTGAGCGAAGAGCAGATCGAGGGCGAACCGCTGCCGCGGCTGACCCTGCAGGTGGACTTCGAGGCGATGCAGAGCTTCGTCTACCAGGTCCGCCCCCATCGCATGCGCACGCCGAGCTTCCTGCCGGCGGACGATGACTACTACCTGCGCCTGGACGTGCATCTGGCCGAAGGCGGTGTGGGTCAGAACCTCAATGGCTACACCCGGGGTCAGGTCATCGATGACGTGCTCGGCGAGTACGAACGCCACCTGCAGTTCCTGGCGATCGCCCGCCAGGGCACGCCGACGCCGGCCATGCCGGGCTTTATCGGCGAGCCGCCCCAGGGCACGACCCAGGAACCCTGAGCGTGACCCGGCAAGGTCGTCACCGACGACGCCGGAGCAAGTGACAGCGGCGGCCCCAGGGCCGCCGCTTCAGTACGTAACGCTGGTGGGCAGGCGGGCGTGACACCGCGATTGCCGTGCATCGCCAGGGACGCGATCCTTGTCGACGTCATCAGCGAAGCGCCCAGGAGAGTCCCATGCCCGACGTCGACCAGATTCACTACTACCACGCCCACCTCTACTACGACGATGCCGAAGGGCTTGCCCAGGCCAGGACCCTGGCCGAGCAATGCCAGGCGCGCTTTGTAGTTCAGGTGGGACGTTTTCATCAACAACCGGTGGGGCCGCATCCGCGCTGGAGCTGCCAGCTATCCTTCGCGGCCGAGGCCTTCGGCGAGATCGTGCCCTGGCTCGCCATTCACCGGGGGGAGTTGGACATCTTCGTGCATCTGGGCACCGACGACGACCTCTTCGACCATACCCAGGGCGTCATCTGGCTGGGACGCAGCCACGCACTCGACCTGTCCGTTTTTTCCCCGAGCTGACCTTCACAAGGCCTGGGGTCGCTCGCCCCGGGCAAGCCGAGCCGCGATCTGATCCAGCACACCGTCAAGCTCGGCGACGCTTGCGATCAGGTAGTGGGGGCGACAGGCGCTCAGTCGCTCGGCTACGTGGCGCCGGCGCCGCTCGAGCGCATCCGGCGGGGTCGCTTGGTAACCCTCGAGATCCAGCCCCATGGCGTTACCGGTATCGGTCACCGCCACCGTCCACATGCCGGCGGCGCGCCCCTCCTCGATGCCGGGAGCGGTATCATCGACCTTGACGCAAGCCGCCACATCGCCGATACCGAGCGCCACCACATTGGCCAGCGCCTGGGCCGGCCCGGGTCGCCCGCGCACCACCTCGTCACCGGCGACGGCGTGGTCCACCTCGAGCCCCGCCTGGCGCGCCGCACGGCGCACCGGCGCCAGCACCTCGGCGGGATAGCCGGAGCAGGAACCGATCTTGAGTCCTCTGCCCCGCAGCCCCGCGAGACATTCCCGCGCGCCAGGAATCGGCGCGGAATGCTCGGCCACCTTGGCCACCTGCAACGGCATGAACCGCCGATAGAGCACGTCGACGTCCTCGTCGCTCGGCGAGTGCCCGCAGGCCCGGCGAAAACGCTCGGCGATGTCGGGCAGATCGCACAGGGCGCGGATATGGTCCCACTTGCTCATGCCCATGGGGCCGCGGGCTTCGTCGAGGCTAACGGCCACACCGATCTCGGCGAACACCTCGACAAACACCTGGGTCGGGGCGAAGGAGCCAAAGTCGACCAGGGTCCCGGCCCAGTCGAAGATGACTGCCTCCAGGGCCAGAGG
The DNA here is from genome assembly GCF_019802175.1 of Halomonas sp. DP5N14-9. NCBI lineage: Bacteria > Pseudomonadati > Pseudomonadota > Gammaproteobacteria > Oceanospirillales > Halomonadaceae > Halomonas > Halomonas sp. DP5N14-9. The sequence continues at coordinate 490,511 of NZ_JAHVHR010000035.1, read as the reverse complement.
GGCGTGATGGTCGGTACTCATGCGGTCGGCTCCTTGCGGGTTCGAGATACCATGGATGGTGCCGCGACACCAGCGTAGGCAAGGATGACAAGGACATCACATGCATATGACAGGGCGGCGACACCTGGTGTCGCCGCCCTGCTGTATCGGTCGCCGCTGCTCAGTCAACCTAGCCCTGCATATCGAGCACGACTCGGCCCTCGATCTTGCCATCGATCATGCGGCCGAAGATGTCGTTGATATTGGCCAGACGGTCGGTGGAGACGGTGGCCTTGACCTTGCCTTCACCGGCAAAGTCCAGCGCCTCCTGAAGGTCCTGGCGGGTACCGACGATGGAGCCACGCACGGTGATGCCGTTGAGCACGGTATCGAAGATCGGAAGCGGAAAGTCGCCCGGCGGCAGGCCGTTCAAGGCGATGGTGCCACCACGCCGGACCATGCCCTGGGCCTGTTCGAAGGCCTTCGGCGAGACCGCCGTGACCAGGGCCCCATGGGCGCCGCCGATGTCCCGCTTGATCGCCGCCACCGGGTCCTCCTTCAAGGCGTTGACGGTGACCGTGGCGCCGAGCCGTCGTGCCAGCTCCAGCTTGTCGTCGGCCACGTCCACCGCCGCCACGTTCAGGCCCATGGCCACGGCGTACTGCACCGCCATATGGCCAAGACCACCGATGCCAGAGATCACCACCCACTGCCCCGGGCGGGTATCGGTCATCTTCAGGCCCTTGTAGACGGTGACGCCGGCGCAAAGTACCGGGGCGATCTCGACGAAGCCGACGTTGCTCGGCAGATGGCCGACGAAGCCGGCGTCGGCGATGGCGTACTCGGCGAAGCCGCCGTTGACCGAGTAGCCGGTGTTCTGCTGGGACTCGCACAGGGTCTCCCAGCCACCCAGGCAGTGCTCGCAGTGGCCGCAGGCGCTGTACAGCCAGGGAATCCCCACCCGATCGCCTTCCTTGACGTGGCTGACGCCTTCACCCACCGCGGCGATCTCGCCGACGCCTTCATGGCCGGGAATAAACGGCGGATTGGGCTTGACCGGCCAGTCGCCGTGGGCGGCATGCAGGTCGGTATGGCAGACCCCGGAGGCGGCGATCTTGACCAGAACCTCGCCCCTGGCGGGACGCGGCACCTCGACCTCCTCGAGGGTCAAGGGCTGACCGAACTGACGAACGACGGCGGCTTCCATGGTGCTTTGCATTGTTGTGCTCCTTGCCCTGATCCGGGCAAAAAGGGTCTCTATCCGCCCGCTATCAAGGAAGGACGGTACAGAGGAGAAAGGTGTCCGGGGACACCCGGTGAACGGTAGCGGCGCTGAGAGTCAAACGGCGTCAGGCCGCTGGGGTGAAGCTTCCCGGGCCCGGTGGTACCGGGCCCGGATCGACTCCCGTTAGAAGAAACCGAGGGGATTGGTGTCGTAGCTCACCAGCAGGTTCTTGGTCTGCTGGTAATGCTCGAGTGCCATCTTGTGGGTCTCGCGACCGACGCCGGACTTCTTGTAGCCACCGAAGGCGGCGTGGGCGGGATACTGGTGGTAGCAGTTGGTCCATACGCGACCGGCCTGGATGCCACGCCCCATGCGGAAGGCCACGTTGATGTCACGACTCCAGACGCCGGCGCCAAGGCCGAATTCGGTGTCGTTGGCAATCGCCAGGGCTTCTTCCTCATCCTTGAAGGTGGTCACCGCCACCACCGGGCCGAAGATCTCTTCCTGGAAGACGCGCATCTTGTTGTTGCCCTTGAGCAGCGTCGGTTCGATGTAGTAGCCGGTGTCCAGATCGGCATTGAGCTTGGCCTGGTTGCCACCGGTCAGAAACTCGGCGCCTTCCTCCCGGGCCACGTCCATGTAGGACATGATCTTGTCGAACTGCTCCTTTGAGGCCTGGGCGCCGACCTGAACCTCGGTGTCCAGCGGGTTGCCACGCTTGATGGTGGTGACCCGCTCCATCACCTTGGCCATGAACGGCTCGTAGATGCTCTCCTGGATCAGCGCCCGCGACGGGCAGGTGCACACCTCGCCCTGGTTGAAGAAGGCCAGCACCAGCCCCTCGGCGGCCTTGTCGATGAACTCCGGCTCGGCGTTCATGATGTCGGCGAAGTAGATGTTGGGCGACTTGCCGCCAAGCTCCACGGTAGAAGGAATGATGTTGTCGGCAGCGCACTTGAGGATGTGCGAGCCCACCGGGGTGGAACCGGTAAAGGCGATCTTGGCGATGCGCTTGCTGGTGGCCAGGGCCTCCCCCGCCTCGGCGCCGAAGCCGTTGACCACGTTGACCACGCCGGGAGGTAGCAGGTCACCGATCAGCTCCATCAGCTTGAGGATCGAGGCCGGGGTCTGCTCGGCGGGCTTGAGCACCACGCAGTTGCCGGCGGCCAGCGCCGGGGCGAGCTTCCAGGTGGCCATCAGCAGCGGAAAGTTCCAGGGGATGATCTGGCCGACCACGCCCAGTGGCTCGTGGAAGTGATAGGCCACGGTGTTGGCGTCGATATCGGCGGCGGTGCCTTCCTGAGCACGAATGCAGCCGGCGAAGTAGCGGAAGTGGTCCACCGCCAGCGGAATGTCGGCGTTCAGGGTTTCACGCACCGCCTTGCCGTTGTCCCAGCACTCGGCCACCGCCAGCGCCTCTAGGTTGGCCTCGATGCGCTCGGCGATCTTCAACAGGATATTGCTGCGCTCGCCGGCGGACGTGCGCCCCCAGGCCGGCGCTGCCCCATGGGCGGCGTCCAGGGCCTTGTCGATATCCTCGGCGCTGGAGCGGGGGATCTGGCAGAACACCTGGCCGTTGACCGGGCTTACGTTGTCGAAGTACTGGCCCTTGACCGGGGCGACGAACTCGCCGCCGATATAGTTGCCGTAGCGCTCGTCGAAGCTGACCACGGCGTCGGGTTGTCCGGGGTTGGCGTAGATCATGGCGTGTCTCCTTGGAAAGGATGTTGTAGTTGTCTGCCACTCCAGTCTTGGTCAGGAACCTGGCTTGCGACATACTGCCCTGGCAGGAGAGCGCCTCCTCCTTCGGTAGGAGACCGACCAAGGACACAGACAACCGGGACGCCAGACATGCACAGCCTGATGGTGGCTGACGATCACCCGCTCTTTCGCGACGCCATTGCCGCGGTCATTCAATCGGGCCTGCCCGGCACCGAGCTGCGCGAGGCGGACTGTTTCGCCGCGTTGACCAGCGCCCTCGACGCCGACGACGACGTCGACCTGGTTCTGCTGGACTTGAATCTGCCCGACGCCTCGGCCCTGGACGGACTGCGCGAACTGCGCCGGGCCTTTCCGGCGGTGCCGGTGGCGGTGCTGTCGGCCGAAAGCGAGCGCGCCACGGTGCTAGGCGCCCTGGATCTGGGCGCCATCGGGTACCTGCCGAAGTCCACGCCACGCCCGGACCTGCTGGCGGCGATCAAGCAGATCCTGGACGGCCAGATCTATCTGCCCGCCGAGATCATGCGCCGCCCGGCCGAGGCCTCGAGTGCGCCGCCTGCGACACAGGGGGTGACGGGTCCAGCCGATGCAGGCGCGCTCGAGCAGTTGACGGTCAAGCAGCTCGAGGTGCTGTCCCTGCTGATTCGCGGCGCCTCCAACAAGGTCATCGCCCGCAAGCTCGATATCGCCGAGACCACGGTCAAGACCCACGTCTCGGCGATCCTCAAGAAGCTTGGCGTCGGCAGCCGTGTTCAGGCGATCCTGGCAGCCGACGAGTCCACCCTGCTGGCCTGCCTGGCCAGGCGGCGGGTGCGCTGAGTGACCAGGGTGAGCCCACAGATCGCTTGACCTGAATCCACTCCCCGCCTGCCCCGCCCTACGACGCGCAGTTCCGCAACGCCGGTAGCCGACCGCACCGGATGCCCCCGCGATCTCACGCTATTCGGGCACATCCTGGACGACATGGATGTTTCTGGCGTAAGCCCTTTCTGAAAGCACCTTCTTCCTGCTGTCCCGGCCTCGCCTCGCCAGTAGGATCCTCCAGAGTCGGACCACGGCGTCGTTCAGGGAGGATCCACCGTGCCATCTACCCTCGTTCCTTCATCCCCATCTCATGAGCTGCCATCGGTATCTGGCGACCAGCAAAACGTAACCGGAGGGCACTGAGGATGGATGACGGCATGACCCCCGGGCATCGGCCCTTTCCCACCGAGGCCATCGCAGACACCGGCCAGCGCCCGGCCGTGCCGACCGAATTCACCGCCGATGAGCACGGGGGCGGCCTTATCCCCCTGAGGGAACACCTCAACCATCGCCGGGTGATCACCGCCGAGCCCTACAGCGAAGGCGAGACCCCGGAAGCCGTGATGATGATGGACGTGGAGGAGGGATCCGTCACGGTACTCGATGTGATCGTCCAGGCCGCCTACATGTTGCCGGTGGTCGGTAACGTCATGGCCATCGGCGACGTCGCCCGCGACGTGGTTGACCTCGATGGCAACGACGCAGACGGCACGCCGAACTACCAGAACGTCTGGCTCTGGGCGGTGCTGGTGATCGACGCCATCGGTCTGGTGCCCGCCTTTGGCAACGCCTCCCGCCCTATCCGCGTGGGTACCCGCGAAGGCATACAGGCGTTTGCCCGCGGTGAAGGCGTCGACATCGCCGCTCAGATTCTGGTCAACATGGCCGGCGGTGCGGCGATGGATTTTCTGGCAGAACTCGAATCCAAGCTCGAGGAACAGAAACCGAAGCTGTTGCGCGAAATTGACACCATCGTCGGCAAACTCGCCGAGTTCATCAACAACCCAGTCGATGCCGCCACACAGCTCAAACTGATCGACGAGAACCCCGAGTGGTGGAACCTTCTCGAGAAAGGCAAGCGTGTCGTATTCATTGCCTTTGACCGCCTGCTCGAGGCCTTTGGTGACGACCGTCAGCGCCTCATCGCCTTCCTCGGCCAGCTCGGCGGGATGGCCAGGTCCATGGTCAACGCCGGGTTCGAGCGCCTGTTGCCGATGATACGCGACCTGGCCCAGGCGACTCGCCGCCGGTCGTCGCAACGTGGGGACGTCAATCACCAGGGCACCGCCGTCACCGGGCAACGTACGGTCCACTACCTGTCGGCAGACAATCGCCAGACCACCCGCCACGAAGCCGAGCCAAGCGCCACTCCGGCCGGCTGCGTGTGCTCGCTGCATCGCCCCACCCCCACCAGTCCCAACCCTGTGGACTATGTGATGGGTGACGAGAACCTGTGGCACACCGACTTCAGCGTACCGGGGCTGATCGACGTCGAATGGACCCGCTACTACCGCTCCAGCATCGACGAACTCGATGACAGCGAGCTGGGCGCCCGCTGGAGCAGCCCGTTCCATACCCGCTTCGAGGCCCTGGGCGAGCAGTTGACCTTTATCGACAGCCTGAACCGCGCCCTGCCCATCGAGCCCATCGAGGTGGGCGGCAGCCGCTTCCTGCCGCGTGAAAGCGTGACCCTTGAACACCCCGACAGCGAGCACTACCGGCTTCACTACCTCGACGGCAGTCAGGAGCTCTACCGCCGCATCGGCAAGTCCGGGCGGGGCGAGCGCGTCCACTTCCGCCTGGTCGAGCAGCGCGAGCGCGACGGCCGCGCCCTGCACCTGAGCTATCGCCAGGGCCGACTGGACCGGCTGACCGACGGCGCCGCCCTGCTGCTGCGCTTTCACTACAGCAGCGCGGGACTGCTGGCCAAGGTGGTGCGCCACTATCCCGGGGCGGGCGTCGGCAAGGACGTCACCAAACACAATGACGAAGCCGCCGAGGCGCACGAGCCCGAGGTGCTGGTCCGCTACCAGCACAGCGCCGACGGTGATCTGATCGAAAGTCGTGATATGCGCGGCTACACCCGCGAGTACCAGTACCAGCACCATCTGGTCACCCGCTATACCCACCGCAGTGGCCTGGCGGTGGAGCTCGAGTGGGACTGGCCGGGCAAGGCCGAGGGCGCCCTGCCCGCCGCTCACGACGCGCGCTGCGTACGCAACCGCCTGGAAGACGGCAGCGAGGACACCCGCTTCGAGTACCATCGCGGCCTGTGGTACACCCGCGTCACCGACGCCGACGGCGTGGTGACCTTCTACCGCTACAACGATCACAACCAGATCGAGTCGATCACTCACCCCTTCCACCCGGCGCTGGGCAGCGAGCACTGGCGCTGGGACGAGCACGGCCGGCTGATCCGCCATATCGACGGCGAGGGACGCACCACCCACTATCGCTATGACGACCAGGGTCGGCTGATCGAGACGGTCGACCCCCAGGGCCTGAGCACCCGCATCGACTACGACGACAAGGGCCTGCCGGTGCGCGTCACCGAACCTGACGGGCGCGAACACTCGCTGCGCTTCGATGAACGCGGCCTGCCGCTGCAAGAGATCGCCCCGAGCGGGCGTGTCACCACCTTCCGTCACAACGCACGCGGCCTGCCCACGGCGATGACCGACGCCGCCGGCAACACCTACCAGTACCGCTGGAACGACCAGGGTCGGCTGACCAGTGCCAGCGACTGTTCACGCAAGACCACCCAGTTTCGCTACGACCACCGCGGCTGGCTGATCGAGCGCCGTGACGCCGCCGGGCATCGCACCCATTACACCCGTGACGCCACCGGCCTGCTGTTGAGCGTCGAGCACCCCGACGGCGCCATCGAGCACTTCTCCCACGACGGCGAAGGCCGGCTTACCCAGTATCTCGATCCCACCGGGCAGCGCACCCGCTATCGCTACAATGGCAAGGGCCAGCCGATCGAGCGCCGCGACCCCATGGGCCAGCGTTTCGCCTACCACTACGACCGCCTGCTGCGGCTCTCGGCACTGACCAACCAGAACGGCGACCGCTGGCAGTTCCGCTATGACGGCGGTGGACGACTGATCGAGGACACCGGCTTCGACGGGCGCACCCGCCACTACCGCTACGACGATGGCGGTGCCCTGATCGAGCGTCGCGAAGGCGAGCTGATCACCACCTTCACCCGCGACGCCATGGGCCGGGTGCTGGAGCGCGAGAGCCAGCGACCGGGCCAGCCCGCGCTGACCACCCGCTACGGCTACGACCCGCTGGGACGCCTGACCCGCGCGGCCAGCCGCCACAGCGAGACGCGCTTTCACTTCGACACCGCCGACAACCTGATCGCCGAGGTGCAGCGTCATCAGCTGCCCAACGGCGGTGACTACTCCAGCGTCACCCGCCACACCCACGACGCCCTGGGCAACCGCGAGACCACCACCCTGCCCGACGGCCAGACCCTGGCCTGGCTGCGCTATGGCTCAGGCCATGTCCACGCCATGACCCTGGACCAGCGCGAGCTGATGGCCTTCGAGCGCGACGACCTGCATCGCGAGGTGCGCCGTCACCAGGGCAGCCGCGAGGTCGAATCACGCTTCGACCCGCTGGGACGCCTGATCGAGCAGCACATCCGCACCCTCGAAGCATCCGTCGAGGACCACCCCCGACACCCCACCGTCAGGCGCCAGTGGCACTACAGCGCCAACGGCCTGCTCAGCCAGGTGGACGACAACCTGCGTGGCACCACCCGCTACGGCTACGACCCGCTGGCCCGGCTGCGCCAGGCAAGCGCGCCAGGGCTTGAGGAAGTGTTCGCCTTCGACCCGGCCGGCAATCTGGTCGATCCCGCGCCGCCAGAACGAACCAGCGAAAACGGCAGCCGCACCCCGCCCTCCGACGCCACCCGCTGGCGACGCGAGCGCCCCCGCGATCACCTCGACCACGGAACCGAGGAACGCATTCGCCTCGATTACCCAGGCGCACCAGCCAGCCTGTCGCCGGCCATGGGCAACCTGCTCAAGCGCTACGCCGGCACCCACTACCACTACGACGCCAGCGGCAACCTGACCCGACGCATCGCCCCCAGCGGCGAGACCTGGCACTACCAGTACGACCCCGAACACCGGCTGATCGAGGCCTGCCACTACCCCCATGCACCCGCCGCGGGCGATGACACGGTGCCGCGCATGCGTGCCCGCTACGCCTACGACGGCCTCGGCCGACGGGTATGGAAAGAGGTGAACCACCAGGGCCAGCCCAGTGAGCTGACGGTGTTCAACTGGGACGGTGACCTGCTGCAAAGCGAAGAGCGCTTTGTCGGCGGCCTGCCGCCGCTGTTTCGCCCCGAACGACTGGAACTGGCCCGCGAGAACCCCGAGCGGCCTCACTCGCTACCTATCGCCCAGCGCTGCCATCGGCTCGAGTACCCCGGCCTCACTCCCGAACGGCGGGTGATCTACCTGTTCGAACCCGACAGCTTCGTGCCCGCCGCCAAGCTCGAAAACCGCTTCGAGGCCGTCCACACCCGCAGCGGCACCGGAGCGGTGCTCTACACCGAATACCAGTCAACCGAACCGACGCTCTACAGCATCCACACCGACCACCTCGGCACCCCGATGGAACTGGCCGGGCAGGATGGGCAACTCGCCTGGGTCGGCCACTACCGCGCCTGGGGCAGGCTCACCCAGGCCAGTGACGGCCACGGCAATCCCAGCACCACCGACAACTCCCTGCGCTTCCAGGGCCAGTACCTGGATGAAGAAACCGGGCTGCACTACAACCGCCATCGGTACTATGATCCAGAGACGGGACGCTTCACCACCCAGGACCCCATCGGCCTGGCCGGCGGCGAAAATCTGTACATGTACGCCCCCAATCCGACAGGATGGGTGGATCCGCTGGGGTTATGTAATTGCCCACGAACAGCCTCTGGCTATGGGCCAAATGACCCAGCAGCCCGAATTGAAGGTGAATGGTCAGAAAATGACATGAAGGCAGGACTTTTAGGCCATCCCCCTCGTGGGTTGGGTAGACCAGATCTTCATCATGCTGATCAAATGCCAGGCTCAGGAATACATGAAATACTGCCGGAAAGACACAGAGGAAATAGAGCCCTCCATCCAAATATATATAATCAAGGAGTCACGCCGGAGATGAGGGCAGCAGACAGAAAACTTCACTGGTGGTATCGAGCTCGAGAGGAAGGAGCAGATGAAGTGCTACCTAACTGGATATATGATTGAGCGAGTCAAACATGGATATATTTGAATTTAAGGAACTAGTTAACAAAGTTCGCTTATCAAATCCCATATGGTTCGGCCTCCCAGCCGACAATATTGCCGATGATCTTAGCATAAGTAATGCAGAAACGAGCCTTGGGGTTAAACTACCAATTGAGTACATAGAATTTGTGAAGGAGTTTGGCGGTGGTTTTTTCGCACTCGGAACCGTATATTCCTTAGATGAGGAAAGCGACATAAACATCGTCAATGAAAACAAAAAATACAACAATATACGTGAATCACATATTATTTTTTCCGATAATGGCGCAGGGGACCTCTACGGGTTCAAAGAAAAAAATTCCACATGCGATGGGAAAGTCTACGAATATGATCACGAGAAGAACGAGTGGAGCAAGTCCCCATCGTACGAAGATATCTACGAGTACTTGAAATTTACTGCACTGCAGAATTGAGCACTCAAGCTCTAGGGGCTGAAAACTTACCTCCGAATCAGAGTTTGGAAGGCTAACCCCCTCAGGCTACCTACTGAATCGCGGCTACACCCGCGACTTTTCATACCTCCGGTACATACCGCTTCGAGGCCGTCCACACTCGCAGCGGCACCGGGGCGATGCTCTACACCGAACACCAGCCAACCGAGCCGACGCTCTACAGCATCCATACCGACCACCTCGGCACCCCGATGGAGCTGGCAGAATGCGACGGCAAGCTCGCCTGGGTCGGCCACTACCGCGCCTGGGGCAAGCTCACCAAGGCCAGTGACGGCCGCGGCAACCCCAGCACCACCGACAACCCCCTGCGCTTCCAGGGTCAGTACCTGGATGAAGAAACCGGGCTGCACTACAACCGCCATCGGTACTATGATCCAGAGACGGGACGCTTCACCACCCAGGACCCCATCGGCCTGGCCGGCGGCGAAAACCTGTACATGTACGCCCCCAACCCGACAGGATGGGTGGATCCGCTGGGGTTGGCCTCCGGAAGGTCAGGAAAGCAAGCTAGATTGCGAGCTATCGGCTTGGACCAAAAGCAACCCTCGCATATTCGTGGTTGGATACAACAAGAACAAAATGCCATTGAAAATGGGGCAAGGAGAAATATTCGAAATCCTCCAGGGTATCAACTTGCCCACAGAAGGGGGTATGAATCTCACAAAGGTTTTGGCTACGAATATGCTGAGCCACAGCATACTGACTTACACAAGTTGCAACACCGGTACGACGATAGAGGAAGAGCAAACAGGCGATATGCATGTGGTCGTTGCTTCTTGATTGAAGAAGAATGAGGTGATTATGAATCAGCCATCAAAAGAAATTACATTCTTGGCAAAAAAACCGTCAACTGACCGGTACATCTACACATTAAAAAAAATTGCTGACTTTGAGGAAGCTTGGGGATTGTACGATAAAGGATGGGCATTAACAGGAAGCGAATGTGATGATTTTTTTCCAATATGGCCATCCAAAGAATCCGCTTCAATTTGCGCCACAGATTCTTGGGGTGAATATTCCCCCAACCCAATACCTGTGGACCAGCTTTTAAACAACTTACTCCCTATGCTTATAGAGGATAACGTAAAAATTGCTATTTTTATGGTTCCAGGTTCGTCAGAAACAGCAACGAAAAAAGCTCAAGAATTTAAAGACGACTTAGAAAACGAGCTAGAGAAATACGAATAAAAATAAATCTTTAATTACCAAATCAAGAATCAAAAAAATTAGGTGTGTGGAGAGGAAGGGGAGCCCCAATTCTGTTCATTTATTGACTATTGATCGTTGGTTGTGGAATTCAACCCTGAAGCGAAGGTGGCCATGAGCGCTATTGCCATAACATCGAGCCTGGTCGGTTGCTGCGCGTCCACTTCCACCTGACCTGACCGGCGGGAGCAAGATTTTCACGGCTACACCCGCGTCTCTTCATACCCCCGGTGCCAGCACCATCTGGTCACCCACTACGCCCACCGCAGTGGCCTTGCGGTGGAGCTCGAGTGGAACTGGCCGGGCAAGGCCGAGGGCGCCCTGCCCGCCGCCAAGCTCGAAAACCGCTTCGAGGCCGTCCACACCCGCAGCGGCACCGGCGCGGTGCTCTACACCGAACACCAGCCAACCGAACCGACGCTCTACAGCATCCACACCGACCACCTCGGCACCCCGATGGAGTTGGCAGAATGCGGCGGCAAGTCCAGCGGAAAGCTCGCCTGGGTCGGCCACTACCGCGCCTGGGGCAAGCTCACCCAGGCCAGTGACGGCCACGGCAATCCCAGCACCACCGACAACCCCCTGCGCTTCCAGGGCCAGTACCTGGATGAAGAAACCGGGCTGCACTACAACCGCCATCGGTACTATGATCCAGAGACGGGACGCTTCACCACCCAGGACCCGATAGGCCTGGCCGGCGGCGAAAACCTGTACATGTACGCCCCCAATCCGACAGGATGGTTGGATCCGCTGGGGTTGAGTAACAAATGTTGCAACTGTCTTTATCGCGGGGTAAGCGCATCACATCCAGCGTTAGATGAGGCAAAGAAAGGCATCGTAAGACCGGCCAACCCTAATGCAACTCTCTCTCCTGAAGAACACGCTCGGGGAGGAGTGATCTTGCCCACCAACAGTGGACACCTGCTTCGACGGGCGCACCCGCCACTACCGCTACGACGATGGCGGCGCCCTGATCGAGCGTCGCGAAGGCGAGCTGGTCACCACCTTCACCCATGATGCCATGGGCTGGAGCGCGAGAGCCAGAGACAGGTCCTGCCCACCCTGCCTGGCCAGGCGGCGGGTGCGCTAGAAGGCAGAACATCTCGCTGACCGGCGCAAGCCTGCTCAACCGGCGTCGAGCAGGTGCATCAGGGCCTGACGCAGGCGCAGAGGCTTCAGCGGCTTCAGCAGACAGGGGAAGCCAAGCTCACGACAACGCCGCTTGATCTCGGCGTCGTGGTTGGCGGTGATCAGTATCGGGGCCAGGTCTACATGAGAGCCGGCCAGGCGCTGCGCCAGCGCCAGGCCATCTTCTTCGTCGCTGGACAGGTGGTAGTCGATCATCACCACCGTTGGCGACGGCCTATCCATGCCCTGTGTCTCGTGGCCCTCGGCCAGGCTCTGTTCCAGTTCAACCACTCGCGACGCCAGGCGCGCCCGACATCCCCAGCCACCCAGCAGCGCGCTCATGCCCTCGAGGATGGCGGGATCGTTGTCCAGCACCCATACCTCGGTACTCTGCAGTTTACGCGTGCCGGCCTGCTGCAGGGTCGAGGCCGACGGGGCCACCGCTCGCGCCGGGCGAGCGCAGGGCACGCTTACCGAGAACTGGGCGCCCTGGCCGGGTCGGCTATTGAGGGTAATGGGATGATCAAGCAGCCGGGCGATGCGATCGACGATGGCAAGCCCCAGCCCCAGCCCGCGCTCCTGCCCCGGGGCTGCGGCGTTGCCGCGGCGAAACTCCAGAAATATCTCGTCGCGCCGAGCCTCGTCGATGCCCGGACCGGTATCCCCCACCAGGATCTCGAGCCAGTACTGCTGGCCTACCCGACGTCTGCGACAGCCGAGCAGCACCCGCCCCGACTCGGTGTAGCGCACGGCGTTGGACATCAGGTTGCGAATCACCCGGGCCAGCAGCGCCAGGTCGGACTCGACCCAGGCGGAACTCGGCACATAGCGAAACGCCAGCCCGCGGGCGCCGGCCATCTGACGAAATTCCTCGGCGAGCGCATCCAGCAACTGCGAGACGGCGAAGGGGGCCACGTCCGGGGTCAGCACTCCGGCATCCAGTCGCGAGATGTCGACCAGGGTCCCCAGCAGCAATTCCACGTCGCTGAGCGAGCGATCGATACGCTGCACAAGACGACCGGATTCTTCCGGCAACTTTCGCTCTTCCAGGGCGCTGGCAAACAGCCGCGCGGCGTTGAGCGGCTGCAGCAGGTCGTGGCTAACCGCCGCCAGGAAGCGGGTCTTGGAGGCATTGGCGGCCTCGGCGTCGCGCCGGGCTTCCTCCAGCCGGGCGTTGGTTTCGGCCAGTTCATCCAGGGTTCGGTGCAGGGTCTCGGTACGCTCGCGCACCTGCTCGGCGAGCAGCACTGCGTGCTCGAAGGCACCATAAGGTGCCCCGCCCGCCCCGGCGGACTCGACCCGCTCGATCAGCGCCTGGCAGATCCGGCGTAACCGATGGTTTTCCTCCAGCAGTTCCTGTTCCAGTGCACTGCTGGCGCGATCCTGCCTTGGCTCACCGACCAGATCCAATCGCCACCCCCGTGAAGGTCTGGTTGATATGCATGCCGTGGTGCTGCTCGCCGTAGGTGTTGAAGCCCACCACCGAGGCCCTGGAAAGTCGCTCGGAGGCGTCGCCGATCTGCGCGAGCGCCTCGAACTCCAGCCGTCTGAGAAAGCAGTCACAGCCGATGATCAACTGCGGTTTCCCCAGCCGGCGCTGAAGGCCCCCCAGGGTATCGTCGAGGGCCTCGAGAATCGGCGTGCCGGCCATGGCGGTCAGCACGATGCCGGTCTCCACCGCGCAGTAGAAGCTGAGGCTACCGTCGGCGTTGGCACGCTGGATCGAGCGGACGTAATAGGCGTCGCCCAGCTTGACCGCCAACGGGTGGCGGGCAAACACGCCCTCATCGAGCTCGCTTGGCAAGACCCCGACCAGCCGGGCGTACTCGTCCACCGCGGGCAGGGCATTGAGCTCCAGCACACGCCGGCCCGCAGGGTCGGCGCGGGTGACCACCAGCTTGTCACGGCGTGCCGCCAGGTGATGGGTCGAGAACACCTCGAAGGGATGGTGGGTGGTGATCAGCACCACCACCGCCGCCGCGCTGTGAAAGCGCCCACCGGCAAACACGTGGGTATGCGCCAATCGGTTGTCGTCCCCGGCCGAGCCACCGAAGCTCGGGATACCTCCCAGGGCGGCGTCCAGCGTGGTCAGCACCTGCTCTTCGCTGGCCGACAGCCCATCGAGCAGGGTCAGCGCGAAGGCCTCGCCATCCAGATGCCCCCTGGCGGTGGCAAGAAGCGACTCCACCCGACGCTGGGCGTCGATCAGGGAGACGCTCTCGAGGTCCTCGAGCAGGGTGGTGGCCACGCCAAAATGACGGCGATCGAACCCGATGGCGACGATGGACCCGCGCTCGTACCCCAGCGGGGTGATCTCACCCGCCGTGGTGCAACCCGCCAGCGGCAGCCCACCGAAGGTCGACTCCAGGGCCTGGGCCAGGGGGTCCAGCGCGTATTCGGCGCTGACGAAGAACAGCACGAAACCCAGGTCGGGATGATAGAGCTCGTGATGCAGCTCACACGCCGCCTGTTCAGCCTTGGGGTGGCGGCTGGCCGCCACCTTGAGTCCCAGCGACGCAAGCTCTTGTTGTTCTGGTGTAGGGCGCTCCCGCGCGGTGATGTCGCCTTCCACGCGGGGCGCCGTGCTCGCACTGCCCATGGGCTGTCCTCAAGATCCGCGGCAACGCCGCATGACCTGAGTGTAGGCGCGAGCAGTGGCCAGACTCAATGCGAGCCGGGAGGGCCGCCTGTCAGCCTCAGCTGCGGCGCAGACGCAGGCTCAGGCGAGCGCCACGTCCGGGCGGCGCCTGAAGCCAGGGCGCCAGCAGGCGGGTAGACAGGGGGATGAAAAGGAACACCATCACCGGGGTCAGCATCAGGGTGCTGGCGAGTACCCGAGGAACCAGCGGCAAGGTCGCCAGGGTATCGCCCAGCAGCCACTGGAACATCAGCGACACCGGGAAGAACGCCAGCCAGATGGCGATCGCCTGCTTCCAGCGCGGCGGCACCCTGGGGCCGGGGCTGGTGAACCAGCTGTCGAGTCCCAGGGCACGCCGCTCCTGGGGGGCCTCGAACAGGCCGGCACCACGCTCGAGCCAGGCACGGCGCGAGGCGGAATGCTCCCAGCGTGCGAGGGTATCGGTGTCCTGAAAGCGAAAGATGATCTGATACTCGTCGTCGCCGGGGGGCGGCGCCAGGATGCCGGAGCCGAGATAGCCGGGAAAGTCCGCCGCCAGCTCGCGGCCTTCATCGAGCCACAGGGTGAAGTCGCGGTAGCGTCCACGCGCCACGCGGCGGGCCACCATGAGAGTCACGGGTTCGCTTGACATGGGATCTCCTCATCAATCGGACGTACCGCCTCGTGCCAGCTCGCGCCGACTTTCGCCGGCCTTCACAAGAAAACGGTCGTCCTTGTCAGGCCCCGGGTGGGGGCCGCCTGGGCCCGGTAAGGCCCTGTCCCGGCTGAGGTGGGGTCGCCACCTGCTCCGGGTCCTGCCTAGCATGAGGCAAGAAGCGCGCCATTATGCCATGCGCTCGGAATTTTTCCGTCTTTTTACTGATAATCCAGCAAAATACCAGTCGATCATTTCGTTAAAGGGTCAAGAACAAAAAAAATGGCCCGACCTGTCAGGCCGAGCCATTGAGCAATACCCTTCATCGTGCACCAGTGAGAGGCACCCAGGGCGCCACCTGCACCTTGCTGGCCGTCAACCGCCGGTGAGTGCCGAGCCCCCCATATCAGGCCCCCTCGCCCACCGGCATGGAGGCCGTCTCGCCGCGCTTGATGGCGGCGTAGCCGAGCCCGGTCACCAGCGAGCCCACGACGATCGCCAGCAGGTACCACAACACTGGAGTAATCGCATTTGGAATCAACAGCACGAATACACCGCCATGGGGGGCCATCAGCTTGGCGCCCACCAGCATCGAGATGGCACCGGTGATGGCGCCGCCCAGCATGCTGATGGGAATCACCCGCAGCGGGTCCTTGGCGGCGAAGGGAATCGCGCCCTCGCTGATGAAGCACAGCCCCAGCACGAAGGAGGCCTTGCCGGCCTCGCGCTCGGGGTCGGCAAACTTGCGCCCGGCGACGAAGGTGGCGATGCCCATGCCGATCGCCGGCACCATGCCGGCGGCCATGATCGCCGCCATGGGGGCGTAGGTCTCGGAGGCGAGCAGGCCCACCCCGAAAGTGTAGGCCGCCTTGTTGACCGGTCCCCCCAGGTCGAAGCACATCATCGCGCCGAGCAGAATCCCCAGCAGCACCGCATTGGTGGAGCCCATGCTCTCGAGGAAGGCGGTCAGTGCCTCGAGCACTCCGGCCACCGGCTCACCGACCACATAGATCATCACCAGACCGGTGACCAGACTCGCGACCAGCGGGATGATCAGGATCGGCTTGAGTGACTCGACGCTGGAAGGCAGCTTGACGTAGCGGGTCACCGCCTTGGCCACGTAGCCGGCCAGAAAGCCCGCCAGGATACCGCCGATAAAGCCGGCACCGATGTTCGACGCCAGCATGCCACCTATCATGCCCGGGGCGATGCCGGGGCGATCGGCGATGGAATAGGCGATGTAGCCGGCCAGCACCGGCACCATCAGGGCGAAGGCGGTGCCCCCACCGATCTCCATCAAGGCGGCAGGCAGGGTGCCCTCCTCCTTGAAGGCCTCGATGCCGAAGACGAAGGACAGCGCGATCAAGAGGCCCCCGGCTACCACCATGGGCAGCATGAAGGACACTCCGGTCAGCAGGTGCTTGTAGACGCCCTTCTCCTTGAAGCTCTTGGCGGACTCGGCCCTGGCACCGCCATCCGCGCTTTCCACCTGGGCCTCGACCAGCGCTGCCTCGATGGTCTGGCGCGACTTCTTCAGGGCGTTGCCGGTGGACGTGCGGTAGATCCGCTTGCCGGCAAAGCGGGTGGGATCGACCTCGATATCGCAGGCCAGGATGACCAGATCCGCCTGGGCGATCTCGTCGTCGGTCAACTGATCCTGAGCGCCCACCGAGCCCTGGGTCTCGACGCGTACCTGATGGCCGAGCCCACGCCCTGCCTCGGCCAGTGCCTCGGCGGCCATGAAGGTGTGGGCGACCCCGGTGGGACAGGCGGTCACCGCGACGATGCGCGCCTCGTCGCTGACGTCTGCAGCCACGGGGCCATTCCCTGAAGCGCTGGCCGCCTCATCGTTGAGGGGGGTAAACACCTGGGCGTCGCGGGCCGCCCGCTCGAGAAAGTCCGACGGGTCGCTCAGGGCATCTTCCAGGCTGCCACGATACAGGCGCTTGCCGCTGAAGCGGTGGGCCCCGGCGATGGGTTCGCCCACCGCGATCACCAGCTCGGCCGCGGCCAGCGTCTGGTGGGACAGGGTCTCGACCGGTGCCAGGCTCGAGTGCACCTCGGTGGAGAGCTGCCAGCCCTTGGCCCCGGCGGCAGGGGTCAGGCGCTGGGCGGCCAGGTAGCTCGTGACGCTGCCGCCGGGGCAGGTCGTCAACAGGATCACGTTCATGCAAGTACTCCCCGGGCTTCGACGTCATTGAGGCGCCGCACCCTGGTGTCGGAAAGAAGGTCGGAGAAATCGGAGGCGTCGGCCCGGCCCACGCCGGTGTGGCGCACCGCCTCGGCGGACAGCGCCGTGGCAAACCTCAGCGCCTGTTCCACAGGCGCCTCGCACAGCACGCCGTGCAGCATGGCGGCAAATAGGGTATCGCCGGCACATACGGTATTGGCTACCCTGACTGCAGGAGGCAGCGACTGCCACAGGCCATGCGGACCCAGCCAGGTCACACCGTCGGCACCGGCGGAAATCAGCACGTCGCCGACGCCGGCGGCGTAAAGCTCAAGGGCTGCACGCTGAACGTCGACGTCTGTTGCAATGTCACGATCCGCCCAGTCGGCCAGCTCTTCCAGGTTGGGCTTCACCGCGTCGGCCCCCGCCTTGACCGCTGCCTTGAGCGCCTCGCCGCTGGTGTCCACCCACACGGGTACGCCGGTGGCCTTGATCCGCGTGATCAGTTCGGCCAGCGCCGAAGCGCCGACTCCCGGTGGCTGACTGCCGCCGATCATTACCGCGGCGGGGCGCAGCGCAGGCGTCGTCAGACGCGCTTCGATGGTGGCGATCAGGCGCTGCCAGGCGTCGGCATCGACGCTGAGTCCCGGCGCATTGATATCGCTGACGCGACCGTCGGCCTCGCTCAGCTTGGTGTTGATGCGGGTGGCGCCGGGCAATCGCACAAAGGCGTCCTCGACCCCCATCTCGGCGAAGGCATCGATGAAGGGCGAGTCGTTGTCACTGCCCAGAAAGCCTGTGACACAGACCGGGTGGCCCAGGGCGGCGAGCACCCGCGCCATGTTGACGCCCTTGCCGGCGGCGGTCAGCTCGACTGACTCGGCGCGGTGCAGCGCACCTGGCGTCAGCCGGTCCACGGCGACAGACAGGTCCAGCGCCGGGTTGGCCGAAACGGTCAGCACCGGTGGCTTGACGGCATTGCCGGATATCTCGCTCATTGGCTCGCCTCCAGCTCTCTGCGCACGTCCCGGGCGGTGGGAGCGGCCAACGCCAGGGCGGCGAGTTCCCGGGCCCGGGTGGTGGAGACCGACGCCAGGCGTGCCTTGACCATGGGCACCTGACGCGCGCTCACCGACAGCTCGTCGATGCCGAGGCCAACCAGCACAGGGATCGCCTGGCGGTCGCTGGCCAGCTCACCGCACACGCCGACCCACTTGCCATGGGCATGGGCCGCCTGGACGGTCATCTGGATCAGCCGCAGCACCGCCGGGTGCAGGCCGTCGGACTCCCCGGAAAGCTCAGGATGACCACGGTCGATGGCCAGGGTGTACTGGGTCAGGTCGTTGGTGCCGATGGAGAAGAAGTCGACCTCGGGCGCCAGGCTCGGCGCCAGCAGCGCGCAGGACGGCACCTCGATCATCACGCCCAGCTGCAGGCGGTCGCCGTCTCGGCTGACGCCGAGTTCGCGCAGCACCTCATCGAAGATCGCACGGGCGGCGCGGAACTCATCCAGGTCCTTGACCATGGGCAGCATGATGCGCAGCGGCCGGCCGTCGGCGGCCTTCACCAGGGCGCTGAACTGATCGCGCAGCACCTGGGGACGCCTGAGGGCCAGACGAATGCCACGCAGGCCGAGGAAGGGGTTGTCTTCCTGGGGCAGTGGCCAGTAGGCCAGCGGCTTGTCGCCGCCCACGTCCAGGGTCCGCGCCACCAGCGGGCGGCCGTCCAGGGCATCCAGGGCTTCGCGATATTCGCGCTCCTGGGTCTCCACGTCCGGCAGCGAGGCGTGGGCCATGAACAAAAACTCGGTACGCAACAGCCCCACCCCCTCGGCGCCGCGCGATACGGCGTCGCGGGCGTGGGCGGTATTGCCCAGGTTGGCGACCACCTCCACGCGGGTACCATCCTCGGTCCGGGCGTCCTCGAAGCGAGCGTCCCAGGCACGTGCCTTGAGCGCCTCCAGCGCTTCCATGCGCGCCTCGAAGCGCTCGCGACGCGCTTGCGAGGGTGCCGGCACGACCCAGCCTTCATCGCCGTCGAGCAGCATCTCAGTGCCATTTTTGAGCGCCAGCACGCCGGCACCGGCACCGACTACCGCCGGTATCCCTAGTGCCCGGGCGAGTATCGCGCTGTGGGCGGTGGCGCCGCCCCGGGCGGTGAGGATGCCGCGAACCCGCTCGGTGTCCAGGCGGGCGACATCGGACGGACCGATATCGTCGGTCACCAGCAGGTAAGGCACGGCCGGCGGCTCGGGCAGCTCGACGTCGCACAGGATACCCAGCACACGACGGCCGACGTCACGCAGATCCGCGGCTCGTTCGGCCAGCAGGCGATCGGCCAGCTGTTCCTGGGCGCGGGCGGCGACGTCGATTGCCTGCCACCAGGCGGCCTCGGCGGAAAGCCCTTCGTCGATGCCCTCTCGCGCGGCCTGAGCCAGTTCCGGGTCTTCGAGCATTTCCTCATGCATCGACAGAATGGCGGCGACCTCGCCTCCGGCGGTCCGGGCAATCAGGGCCTTGAGCTGCTCGCCGCCCTGGGCGATGGCCCGCTCGAGGCGCTGTCGCTCCAAGACGGGGTCCGCCTCCTCGCGGGGATAGTTGAAGTCCGGGGTCTTGATCACGAAAAGCGGCGCCACCGCGAGTCCCGGCGATGCGGCCACCGCTTCCAGCGGCTGGTCGGCGGGCGGCATGCTTGCCGCCACCGGCTCCGCGACCGCCTGCTCGGCTTCGCCTTGCGACACAGCCGAAGACGCCAGTGGCGTCACCTGCTCCCCCAGACCATCGTTGATCGCCTCGACCAGCGATGTCAGCGCCTGTTCGGCACCCTCGCCTCGCGCCGACAGGATCAGCTCCTGCCCTCGTCTGGCACCAAGACCGATCACCTTGGTCAGCGACGCCGCCGACACCGGGCGTCCGCTGCCCTCGGCCAGGCGCACCTGCACGGCGACCCCGCTTTCGCGTGCCTTCTGGACCAGCACCTTGGCCGGACGCGCGTGAAGCCCATGGGCGTTGAGCAGGCGTACGCGACGACTCTGCGCCGAGCCACCTTCGCCAGCCAGCAGCGCCAGCCAGTCGTCAGCGTCCCGCTCGCGCAGATGGGCGGCGTCGGACTCATCCAGTGACGCCACCAGCGACACGATGGCGTCGGCCAGCGGGCGTCCAGCCTCGCCATGGGAGGCCAGGCACAACACCGCTTCGACGTCGCTACCCTGATGCTGGACGGGCTTGGCCGGCGTCACCACGGCGAGTGCCGGCGTGGACACGCCGGCTTCGCTGGACGCAAGCCACAGCCCCCGTCCCAGGTGCGTCGGCATGGTGGTGACCATCTCGGCAAGATAGGCGGTATCGACCAATGCCAGCTGGCGCAGCCGCTGAGCCCCGGCCAGCGCCAGATCGAGCAGGTCGTCGGCGCGATGGCCCAGCACCAGGGTGTCCTGGTCCAGTCGCGGGCGAACCACCGGCCGAGCCAGCAGCTCGGTGATCTCCTCGGCGCTGCTCGCCTGGGCCAGGCGTTCGGAGACACCGTCCCGGTCGAGCACGTGGGTCAGGCTTCTGAGGATATCCAGGTGCTCGTCACTCTGGGCGGCGATGGTCACCAATACATGAACGAGGTTGCCGTCGTGCCAGCGCACGCCCTCGGGGAACTGCAGCACCCGCACCCCGGTGCGACGCACCGCGCCTCGACTCTCGGGGGTGCCGTGGGGGATGGCGATGCCATTGCCAAGCCAGGTAGAGGACTGGGACTCCCGATCGACCAGGCCCTGGCGGTAGCCGTCATCGACCAGGCTGGCCGCCTTCAGGGTGTCAAAGGCGGCGTCGAGGGCGTGGCGCCAGCTCTCGGCACGACAATCCAGCAGGATGTCGTCGGCGTTCAGCGTCAGCATGAAGGGCTCTCCTGGGTGAGGTGCAGCGTTTCCTCACCGGTATCGGTTGAACGGTGTCGGCGAGGAGGTCCAGCGCCCCGGCACTGCCGGGATGCAACAGATACAGCGCACGCCGGATGCTGGGATCACCTGGCTTCGGCAAATGCAAAATGCTCGAAAGCTGAATCGTGTCACCTCACCATGCCACAATGCTGGTACGATTCAGCGCACATGGCAAGTCGCAAAAGCTACGACTTTGGCAGGGGGACACTGCTGCCATGCCAGGTAGACTAGAGGGAATTGACACCTTGTCGCCGTGACCACGCCCGACGCCTTCAATGGAGACACCCGCATGACCTTGGCCGAAATTGCCCGCCTGGCCGGCGTTTCCCGCACCACCGCCAGCTACATCGTCAATGGCAAGGCCAGGGAGCGCCGTATTCGTCAGGACACCGTGGACCGAGTGATGGCGGTGGTGGCGGAGCATGGCTACCGTGTCGATGCCCAGGCGGCGGCCCTGCGGCGCGGCAGCAGCCGCATCTTGGGGCTGATCGTGCCGGACCTGGAAAACTCGAGCTACGCCCGCCTGGCCAAGCACCTGGAACGCGGAGCGCGGGCCCAGGGCTACCAGCTGCTGATCGTCGGCTCCGACGACCAGCCCGACAGCGAGCGGGACCTGGCCCTGTCACTGCGCGCCCAACGCTGCGAGGCGTTGATCGTGGCAAGTTGTCTGGCGCAGCCGGAGTCCTTCTATACCGAATTGATGCACGAGGGTTTGCCGATCATCGCCATCGACCGGGGCCTGCCCGAGGCGAGCTTCGCCAGCGTCGTCAGCAATGACCGCGAGGCCGCCGAACAGCTCACACGCTCACTGATGACGCCGGCAGTCAAAAGCGTGCTATGGCTCGATGCGGTGCCGCACCTTTCGATCACCGAAGAGCGCCGTGCCGGCTTCCGCGCAGGCGTGGAGGGACGCGAGCTCGAGTGCACCCTGGAAAGCGGCGATCACTATGCCCGCGAGGAAGGCGCCAGGCTGCTGGCTGACTACATCGACAAGAAGGGACTGCCCGACGCCCTGGTAACCGCGTCCTACATTCTGCTGGAAGGCGCCCTGGACGAATTGATTGCACGCGGCGGCCTTCCCCCGCGTCTGGCCATGGCGAGTTTCGGCGACAACCGTCTGCTGGACTTTCTGCCGCTGGCGGTCAACTCCGCCGTACAGGATCATCGAGGCATCGCCGAGCAGGCCCTGGCGCTGGCGATGGATGCGGTGCGGGGTGAATACCGGGCACAACGGGTGGTGGTGCCACGACATCCGCGCTGGCGACGTCCCCGTCCCCAAGGCAACTGAAACGGCACCTTCCCACGACCACTGAACAGTAGAGCTCAGCAACACAGCGGGACGCCGAAGCCGACCTCAGGTCTGGGAGGCGCGCCTCTCGCTGCGGGCAAAGGCCGCCAGGGTGCGTTCAAGCAGCTCAGGCAGCGCATCGATGACGCCTCTGGCATCCTCGATGCAGCCATCCAGGGCACAACGCTCCAGCGCTCGCGCCGCCTCGGCCAGAGCCATGGCGCCGACGCCGGCGGCCTCGCCCCTGAGCTGATGGGCCAGTTGGGCCAGCGGCTCCTCCTCGCCTCGCCGGTAGGCGCTCTGGATCTCCGGCAAGCGTTCGCGCGCCTGTCGTCCGAACAGATCCACCAGAGCATCCCGGCGCTCGCCCCCAAGCCCTTCGTCCAGGGCATCGAGCGTATCGGCATTGATCAGTGAGGTGATACCCCTCGGAGTCGTCGAGGTCTCGGACTCTCCCAGCAGGTGGCGCTTGAGCACCATCAGCAGCGTGCCCATCAACAGCGGCTTGGTCAGATAGTCGTTCATGCCGGCGGCCATGCAGTCCGACTCATCGTGACTGGCGCCACCAGCGGTCATCGCCACCACGGGAACCTCACTACGCCAGTCGGAAAAGCTGCGAAGGCGCCGGGTGACCTCGCGACCATCGAGGTCAGGCATCTGGACATCCATCAATATCAGGTCAAAACGCCGCTGTGAGCAGAGAGCCAGCGCTTCCTTGCCGCAGGAAGCCAAGGTAGCCGAACAGCCGAGGCGTTCCAGCATCGCGATCGCCACTTCCTGGTTAACCAGATTGTCTTCCACCACCAGCAGATCCGCCTCGGCGAGCTGCTTGGGATGGGCGCGCGCCCTGGCCACCGTCAGCGGTTGACGGCGGGGTTCGTCACAGGGCACCAGCGGCAATCGGAACCAGAAGCGACTGCCCTTGCCTCGGCGGCTGTCGCCCCCTATCTCGCCCCCCATGGCCACTACCAGGCGCTTGGAAATCGCAAGGCCCAGACCGGTGCCGCCATAGCGCCGGGCAACGGAGGCATCGCCCTGGCGGAAGGGCTCGAACAACTGAGGCAGCAGGGACGCCTCGACGCCCTGACCGGTATCCACCACGTCGAACTGCACCCAGCCTTCGTCCACCGGCGCTACCGACAGCCTCACCATGCCGCGATCGGTAAACTTGATGGCGTTGGCCAGCAGGTTGAGCAGCACCTGTCGAAGCCGGCCCGGGTCCCCCTGGAGTCGTGCCGGCAGCGTCTCGTCCACGTGGCCAAGCAAGCGCAACCGCTTGTCGAGTGCGCGCGGACGAAACAGCTCCAGCGCATCTTCGATCAAGGCATCGAGTGCCACCGGCTGAACATCCAGCTCCATGCGTCCTGCCTCGATCTTGGAGAAGTCGAGGATGTCATCGATCATGCCCATCAGTTGGCGGGCGCTGTCATGAATGGTGTGCGAGTAGCGGCTGGCGGGCTCCGACAGTTCGAGATCACGCAACAGTTCGCTCATGCCGATGACACCGTTGAGCGGCGTGCGGATCTCGTGGCTCACCGTGGCCAGAAAGTCGGACTTGGCCTGACTGGCGGACTGGGCGCGCCGGGCACTGATCTCCAGTTCGCCGCTCAGCGTCTCCAGCGCCTTGCGCGAGGCCTCGTTGTCACGGGCTTCCTTGAAAAGCACGGCAAGCATGACCCCTCCGGCCAGGCTCATACCGAGGATCATCACCAGCAGCAACAGGTACAGTCGCTGCAGACGAACACGCTCTGCGGTATTGATCTCGGCCAGATGGCCGTTGACGGCCATGATCAACCTTTCGGTCTCGGTGGATAGCGCGGCAAGATGCTGGTCAAGAACGGCCTCTGCCTCGCTATCGAGGGACGCCAGGGCACTGACCTCGGCATCCAGGTCCTGCATCAGGCTGATGATGATCGACAGTTGGCGACGCGCGGCCGGAGCCTCCTCGACCAGATCGTGAATGTCGCTGTGGCGAAACAGGTTCAGTCGACTGAACAACAGGTCGAACTCGAGCCTGAAGCCGGCCAGCTGTTCGGGTCCATGCTCCCCGAACAACAGGTGATTGCGCAGCAACACCACGTCTCGGTCCAGCTTGTAGGAATGCCAGGTGATATCCTCCACCACCTGGTGGGAAAGATTGTCATGGCGCCAGGCGACCAGACCGATCACCACCATGGCGGCGGCAAAGAAGGTCAGTGCCGCCACGGCACTGAATACCAGTCTCAGAGGATAGCGTCGCATACGGAACGGATGCGCCGAGCACCCTCCTCCTTGGGTCGGGAATCTGCTGGCAGAATGTTCGGGTCGACACCAGCCGATACACCGGGATCACTCACTATGGTATTGGGGCGCTGCACTCCCTGCCTTGCCTCCTGATGGCCTTCGACCGATCTCCCGGTGACATTGATCACGGGACCTCGATGGCATCTACCTGCCACACCGAGCGAAACTGGACCGACTCGTTAAGTAGTTCTGGATGATCATCGAAAGGGTACAACACGAACAGCGGGCCGAAGTTTCGCACCGACATCGCTTCGCCGTCCTGCTTCATGGCCAGGATGACGTCATAGCGATAGGCATCGGAGACCGGGATATCGGCCACGAAGCCGTTCAAGGCGTGCACGCGAATGCTGTCGGCGGTGACACCGGCGGATTCCAGCACGCTGCGGAGCAGCGGCCCCTCGAAACGGCTGGCCTGGCTATGCCACGGGGTATCGGTCACCAGCGCACGACTCTCCAGATCGTCGAGCATGGCACGATCCAGCAGAAGCTGTGCATCCACATTGGTGTTCTGGATATTGCCCGATACTTTAAGCAGCACAGGCCCCTCCGGAGCTGGCAGAGGCTGGGAATGGGCCTGGCCGATTCCCCCTGCTACCAACAGCCCCAGGAGGACACCCACCTGGCAAAGGAAAGCTGGCACCCGCATGACGTCTCCTGACTCTTTCTGCAGGAGTAGATTACGTGATCGAGCGCCAAAGGTCAGTCTGTGGGCCCCTCGAGCTTTGCTGGTTCAGGAAAACGCCCCCTGTAGGGGCGTCTTCACGGACCAGGATGCCGCCCTCAGGCGCCGGGGTCGTCCAGCCGTTCGCACACCACCAGGTCTTCGTAGGCGTGCCAGCTCGCGTGCCCCAGTACCGGCAGAATCAAGGCAAGCCCGATATAGAAGGTGGCCATCCCCACCAGTACGCAGCCGGTGAGAATCGCTGCCCACAGCAGCATCGGTCGGAAATTGCGTGCCACCGAACGAATACTGGCCTCGATGCCCTCCATGAACGTCAGGTCCTGATCCATCAGGGTTGGAATCGCGACCACGCTGATGGAAAAGGCGCCAAACGCCAGCACACAGCCAAAGGCCAGCCCCACCACCAGCATGCCGAGGCCTTCCGGCGTGGTCAGAAGTGACGCATAGACCGTGGACGGATCCGGCGACTGGAGACCGAAGAACAGGGCAAACAGCAAGGTGGCCAGGCGAATCCAGGCGAGAAAGAAGATCATCATCATCACGCCCATCATGGCCAGTTGCCCGGTGTGGCCGCGCCAGGCGCCAAAGGCATCCCCCAGGGTCGGGGAGCGGCCTTCTTCCAGCGCCCTGCTGATCCCGTAGGAGCCCACCGCCACCAACGGCCCGATGAACATGAAGCCGGCCACCAGCGGCAACAGCCAATGCCACAGTCCCAGCGTCAGCGCCCCTGCCGTGACGGCGATGCTGAGCCCGACCCAGAACATGCCATAGGAAAGGCTGACCGCAGTGGCGGCCCGAAAGTCCTCGAATCCCGAAGATAACCACACCCTGGGCCGCCCCATACCGACGTTCTTGATGGAGATCTTTACCCTGGCCCCGCTCGACTCCTTGTCGTGTCGTGATGCTGCTGCACTCATCATCTACTCCCCCTTGTACCCACGGATGACGGTTGCCACCGCCCACCTGTCACGGGAGTCAAGGGGCAAGATGCGAGGTTCCTTCACGCCATCGCCGGCGCCCATCGACTCTAATTTGACTGTAGTTGATGGGCCCTGGATTCGCCTTCAACCTACGCAAGCTTACGAAAACGCCCCCTCATGTGAGGGGGCGTCGATGGCGCTAGCGCTTGTCGTCTGGGTCAACGCACGATCATCACCGAACACTTGCTGTGATGGACGACGTGCTCGGCGTTGGGGCCGATCACGTAGTCGGCGAACTTGCGCTTGGTATGCGAGGCCATGACGATCAGGTCGGCATCGATCTTCTTGCCGACCTTGATGATGGCTTCCCAGGGGGAGCCATCGGCGATGATCGCCTGAGCCGTCAGGTCCTCCGGCACGTGCTCGACGATGAAGTCATGCTGCGCCTTCTGTACCGCTTCATGGGCCTTCTTGGCGAAGTCCTTGGGGAAGTAGGACCCCACCAGCGGCATGCGGTAGTCCGGCAACACCGTCACCAGGTGCAGGCTGGCACCAAAGTTGCGGCACAGCGAGAGCGCCACCGGCAGTGCCCTCTCCCACGACGATGGCTCATTGAGATCGACCGGTAACAGGATTTTCTGGTACATGACGGACCTCCTCAGGCCTTAGCCTCAGTGGTTTCGGGGGGCCGACGACGGCGCTGTGCCAACACGATCAGGGCGAACAGCAGCAGCGCCGGAATCCACATCAGCTCTTTCGGCCAGCGGTCCACCGGTGCCTGAATCTCGACGATCTCCTGATCGA
The DNA here is from genome assembly GCF_019802175.1 of Halomonas sp. DP5N14-9. NCBI lineage: Bacteria > Pseudomonadati > Pseudomonadota > Gammaproteobacteria > Oceanospirillales > Halomonadaceae > Halomonas > Halomonas sp. DP5N14-9. The sequence continues at coordinate 463,351 of NZ_JAHVHR010000035.1, read as the reverse complement.
AGTCGAAGCCGAGATCCGCAGCCTGACTGCCATAGGTCACCATGTCGACGATGGCGCGACCGTCCTCGACGATCAGTTCCAGACCGAGATTGAGCAGACGATCCTCACCGGTCTCGCCGTCTGCCACCGGCAGCGTCATGTAGGTCGTCAGCGGATCGCCGAAGGCGTCCTCGCCCTTGACCTGCAGGCGCAGGGTGCTGTCCTCGTCCACGTTGCCGTATGCCTCGACGAACTCGGACGGCGGCACACTGCGATAAGGATCATGGATGATGTCCATCCAGAAGCCTGGGCGGAACAGGGTGAAGGCCACCAGCAGCAGCAGGACGCTCTCGTAGACACGATTGCGGGTGATCATATAGCCCTGGGTCGCCGCGGCGAAGATCAGCATGGCGATGGTTGCCACCACGAAGATCAATACGCCCTGCAAGGGCGCCACATCGATCAGCAGCAGGTCGGTGTTGAAGATGAACAGGAACGGCAACGCGGCGGTACGCAGGCTGTAGTAGAACGCCTGGAAGCCGGTGCGGATCGGGTCCCCTCCAGAAACCGCCGCAGCGGCAAAGGAGGCCAGGCCCACCGGCGGCGTGACGTCGGCCATGATGCCAAAGTAGAACACGAACAGGTGCACCGCGATCAGCGGTACCAGCAGACCGTTCTGCTCACCCAGTTGCACGATCACCGGAGCCAGCAGCGCCGACACCACGATGTAGTTGGCGGTGGTCGGCAGCCCCATGCCCAGGATCAGGCTGAGAATGGCGGTGAAGAATAGGATCAGCATCAGGTTGCCCATGGACAGGATCTCGACCACGTCCGCGAGCACCAGGCCGACACCGGTCTGGGAGACCGCACCCACGATGATGCCGGCGGTGGCGGTGGCGATACCGATACCGATCATGTTGCGCGCACCGGTCACCAGCCCCGTCCACAGGTCCAGACAGCCTTCGCGCAGATCCTTGCCAAAATCACCCCGCCCACGGAAGGCGTGCATGATCGGGCGCTGGGTCAGCATGATGAAGATCATGAACACCGTCGCCCAGAAGGCGGACAGTCCCGGTGACAGGCGCTCCACCATCAGACACCAGATCAGCACGATCACCGGCAGGATATACTGCAGGCCTACCAGCACTGTGGGTCGGGTCTGGGGCAGCTTGTAGATAGGCTCGTTGGGATCATCGAGCTCGAGCTCGGGATAGTTTGCCCCCAGCTTCAACAGCGCCACGTAGACCACCGAGAGCGCCACGGCCACCACCCAGGGAGTCGCATCACCCAGCACCGGCTTGAGCCAGCCCAGGCCATAGTAGACACCCAGCGCCACCACCATCAGCAGCAGCAGACCACCGAGGAAGCCGATCACCTTGCGTACCAGCGGCTTGGGCGGGTTGGAGCTTTCCAGCCCCTCCATGTTGGCCTTGAGCGCCTCGAGGTGAACGATGTAGATCAACGCGATATAGGAAATCAGCGCCGGCAGGAAGGCGTGCTTGATCACCTCCACGTAGGAAATGCCGACGTACTCCACCATCAGGAAGGCGGCAGCGCCCATCACCGGCGGCATGATCTGGCCATTGACCGAGGAAGACACCTCCACCGCACCGGCCTTCTCCGAGGAGAAGCCGACACGCTTCATCATCGGAATGGTGAAGGTACCGGTAGTCACGGTATTGGCGATGGACGAGCCGGAGATCAGGCCGGTCATGCCGGAGGCCACCACGGCGGCCTTGGCGGGCCCGCCCTTGTAGTGGCCCAGCAGCGAGAAGGCGACCTTGATGAAGTAGTTGCCGGCACCTGCCTTGTCGAGCAGCGCGCCGAACAGCACAAACAGGAAGACGAAACTGGTCGAAACGCCCAGGGCGATACCAAACACGCCCTGAGTGGTCAGCCACTGGTGATTGACCAGGCCGTAAAGGCTGACGCCACGGTGGGCGAGGATACCCGGCATCCAGGGCCCCGCCAGCGAATAGAAGATGAAGATCGAGGCGATGATCATCAGCGGCGGCCCGAGCGCCCGCCGTGTTGCCTCGAGCAGCAGGATCAGGCCGGTCACACCGACGATGACGTCCTGCAGGATGGGTGCGCCAGGACGGTCCGCCAGCTGTTCGTAGAACACGAACATGTAAGCCCCGGCGGAAGCGGCCAGAATCGCCAGCACCCAATCCTGAAGAGGAATGCGGTCCCGCGGCGAGCGCTTGGTCGCGGGGTAGGCCATGAAGGCCAGAAACAATGCAAAGGCCAGGTGAATAGAGCGCGCTTCGGTGGCGTTGAAGACGCCGACGCCGGCCATGAACGGCAACGGCGAAGCAATCCATAGCTGGAACAGCGACCATGCCGCCGCAACGCCTACCAGCAGCTTGCCGGGCGCACCCAAGGGGTTGCGCGAACCGGAGTCACTGGAGGCGACCATGTCCTCGAGATCCACTTCGGACTGCGTGGATCTCTTGTTGTCCTCAGTCATAAGCGTGCCCTGCCTGGAAGAGGAATCGTCATGATGGAGGGCTTCGCCTCCATCCCCGAATGCCCGCTTTCGCGGGCCAGTCGTGCTGGCGCTGTCTGGTCTCTACCGAACGTCCGGTGTCGATCCATCGACGGGCCACAACGCACTGCGCGGCCGCCCAACGGCCGACCGCGCAGAGATTAGCTGGCTATTCCCCCGAGAGGGGAAGACCCCTTACTCGATCCAGCCCTGCTCGCGATAGTAACGAGCGGCACCTTCATGCAGCGGTGCGGACAGACCGTTGGATACCATGTCCTGCGGATCCAGGTTTTCGAAGGCTGGGTGCAGACGCTTGAAGCGATCGAAGTTGTCGAACACCGCCTTGACGGTCTGGTAGACCAGCTCGTCGTCGGCCTCGGCGCTGGTCACGAAGGTCGCGGCGACACCGAAGGTCTCGACGTCATCCGGGTTGCCCTTGTACAGACCGCCAGGAATGGTGGACATGGAGTAGTACGGATACTCCTCGACCAGGCCCTTGATGGCGTCGTCGTTGAGCGGCACCAGCTTGGCTTCGACGGTGGTGGTGGCTTCCTGGATGGAACCATTGGGGTGGCCGACGACGTAGGCCATGGCGTCGATGTTGTTGTCCGACAGGGCAGATGCCATCTCGGCTGCGTCGAGCTGCGAGGCCAGCGAGAAGGTGTCTTCGGTCCAGCCCTTGGCGTCCATCACCACTTCCATGGTGTTGCGCTGGCCGGAACCCGGGTTACCGATGTTGACGCGCTTGCCGGCCAGGTCATCGAGGCTCTCGATGTCGGCATCGGCACGGGCCAGGATGGTCAGCGGCTCGCCATGCACCTTGAACACGGCGCGCAGGTCTTCGTAGGCTTCGCCCTCGAAGTTGCCGGTACCGTTGTAGGCCTGATACTGCACATCAGACTGGGCAACACCCATGGTCAGCTCGCCACTGCGAATACCATTGACGTTGGCCACGGAGCCACCGGTGGACGGCGCGTTACAGCGGATGCCGGTCTCTTCGCTGTTGCGATTCACAAAGCGGCAGACAGACTGGCCAACGACGTAATACACGCCGGTCTGACCCCCGGTGCCGATGGTGATGAACTGTTCTTCGTCCTGGGCCATGGCCGGGGACGTGAACATGGCGGCTCCGAGAATGGCGCTGGACAGTGCAGCGGCGGAGAAAGCATGGCGCTTCATGGTCACACCTCTTTTGGTATTGTCGACGTTGACGGCATGGACTCGTGCCTTGCCCCTCCTGGGCCGGCAAAAGATCCACCAGTCATTCCTTTTGCGATAAATTCACCTGGAGAGACCAGGCCGAATCATTGTAAAACGAGAGTTTAGCTACCGCTAACGTTTAGTGGGCGTTAATTTTTTCTGCACGCCCCTCAGGGCGTGGAGAAATATCCCTTCCCTCCCCGTCGGCCTGCAACGATGGCCAGGTATACAACGAGGGCCCAAGGCTCTCGACCGCTGACACTCGCGGAGCGGAAATCGAGCGTCGACGGTCTACCGTGAGCATAGCCCTTGGCACCGCTGACGCAATCGACTGCCGCCCATGTCGTCCGATCACTGATTCGGGTTACCCTGCCTCTTTCGCCAACTGCGAGGAATCCATGCGCCTGCTGGCTTGCCAGACCTCTATCGCAGCGACCCGCAATCGGCTCGACCAGCGCGACCACCTGGACGCCCTGGCCGGGCGCCTGCGCACTGCCGCGTCGCAGCAACGCCCACAGCTGATCGTGCTGCCGGAGCTGTCGTCCCAGGAGTACGGCGAGCAGGCCTTCGAGGCGATGGATGAACTCGATGACGACCTGCAAGGGCCTGTGACAGCACACTATTGCGCGCTGGCCCAGGAACTCAGATGCCCGATCGCCTTCGGCGTGGCGCGCAGATCACGCCGGGCCGACGGCTCCCTCCGGCGCCATATCAGCCAGGTGGTCGTCGACGCCGAGGGGCAACTGGCGGGAGCCTACGACAAGCTGCACTGCGCCCAGTTCGGCGCCAGCGCCGAGGCGGCCCACTTCAGCCCGGGCGAGCGCCTGGTGACGCTGGATATCGCCGGCTGGCGCGTCGGCTTCATGATCTGCTACGACCTCAGGTTCGGTGAGCTGGCCGCCCGCTACCGCCGGTTGGGCGTCGACCTGATGGTCCACCCGGTGGCCTTCACTCGGGACTTCTCCTTCACCAGCTGGCACAGCTTCGTCGTCACCCGGGCGATGGAAAACCAATGCTACTGGTTAAGCCTCAACCGGGCCGGTAACGGCTGGGGGCACTCGCTGCTGTGTCCGCCGCTGGTCACCCCCGAGGCGTCGCCAGAGGTTCTGGGCGAAGAGGAAGCGTTGGTCAGCTGGCAGCTCGAGCGCGACACCCTGGAGCGTGCCAGGAAGCGGCTTCCACTGGCGGGCGACCGCCGTCAGGACATCGACCGGCTGGCCACAGGGCCGCTACCGTCACCGACGGTTACCACCGCAAGCCAATGACAGGAGTCTCCATGGACTATCCCTTGATCGAATGCATTACCGGTGACATCGCCCGCCAGGCCGACGTCGAGGCGGTGGTCAACGCAGCCAACGCCCAGCTGGAAAGCGGCGGCGGTGTGGCCGGCGCCCTTCACCGTGCCGCCGGCCCGGAGCTGGCCCAGGCCGGGCGGCCGCTGGCACCGATTCGCCCCGGCCAGGCGGTCATCACCGAAGGCTTTGCGCTGCCCAACGCCTGGGTGATCCACTGCCTCGGCCCGGTCTACGGCGTCGACGAACCGAGCGCCGAACTGCTCGCCGGCTGCTACCGAGAGGCGCTGGGCCTGGCCCAGCAGCAAGGCATCCGTCGGCTGGCGTTCCCGGCACTGTCCACCGGCGTGTTCGGCTACCCGCTGAACGAGGCGGCGGAAATTGCCGTGTCCACGGTCCTGACCACCCTGCCCGCCTGCCCCGATATCGAACTGGTACGCTTCGTGCTGTTCGACGAGGCTAGCCGAGACGTCCATCAACGCTGGCTCGAGACGCTGACCGACAACGACTGAAGACCATGAAAACAACAAGGCGCGAGCCATGCTCGCGCCTTGTGTCCCACCACTGCCCTGGGTACTGCCCCAGGCGGCCTAGACGTTGTAACCCAGCACCCGAGGCAGCCACAGCGCGATCTCCGGGAAGATCACCACCAATGCCAGCGCCGAGGCCATCGCCGCCACGAACACCATGGCCCAGCCCACGGTCTGCTCCAGCCTGACCTTGGCGACCTCGGTGGTCACCATCAGGTTGACCGCCACCGGCGGAGTAAACTGGCCGATGGCGATATTCATGGCCAGCAGGATGCCGAACCACACCGGATTCCAGCCGAAGTGCTGCATCACCGGGATCAGGATCGGCATCATGATCAGGTAGATCGAGATGGCGTCCAGCAGCATGCCCGCGGCCAGCACCGCCAGCATGATCAACAGCAGCAGCAAGGTGCCGTTATCGGATAGCCCGATGACCCACTCTGCCAGATGACGGAAGGTGCCGAGCATGGTGCCGGACCAGGCGAAGATGCCCGCCAGGGCGATGATCAGCATGACCACCCCGGACACCACCGCCGCCTCGCCCATCAGACCCCACAGGTCCTTGAGCGACAGCTCACGGGTCAGCACCAGGCCCACCAGGATGCCGTAGGCCACGGCGACCACCGCCGCCTCGGTGGGCGTGAACAGGCCACTGCGCAGACCGCCGAGGATGATCACCGGCGCGAACAGCGCCGGCAGCGCCTCGCGGAAGCTCTTGCCGATGGGTGGACGCTCCATCTCGGCAGGATCTTCCCAACCGAAACGCCGGGACAGCCACAACGCCGGAATCAGCAGCGAAGCACCGGCCAGCACCCCGGGAAAGAGTCCGGCGGCGAACAGCGCCCGCAGATCCACCCCCGGCACCACGATGGAGTACAGGATCAAGGCCACCGAAGGCGGGATCAGGATGGCGGTAGACGCCGAGGAAGCGATCAGGGTCGCCGAGAAGGGCCGCGGATAGCCCGCGCGGGTCATGCTCGGCAGCATCACCATCGCCACCGCCGCGGCGTCGGCGGGGCCGGAGCCGCTCATGCCCCCCATGATCATGCACACCACCACCGCGACCACCGCGAGGCCACCATGGCGAGGCCCGATCAGCGCCTGGGCGAAGCGCACCAGGCGTGCCGCGACCCCCGCCCGCTCGAAGATCAGCCCGGTCAGGATAAATAGCGGAATGGCGATCAGCGGATACTTGGCCACGCTGTTGTAGGTATTGGTGCCAAGGGTCGCCAGCATCGCCGGCGACAGCCCGGTGACGATGCCCACGGCGCCGGACAGACCCAGCGAAAAGGCCACCGGCACCCCGGCGATCAGCAGCACCAGAAAGGCGATCAGCATCCATACATCAGGCGTCATCGTGAGCACCTCCGCGCAGCCGCTCCAGGCTCGCCTGGCACTGGCGGAGGAACATCAGCCCCGACAATAGCGGCAGCCAGATCAGGTACCACCACTGGGGCAGCCCGAGTCCGGGCGACAACGACTGCCACTGGTACTCCTGCCAGGTCATGAGCGCACCGAACCAGGTGATCAGACCCAGCACCAGCAGCCCGCACAAGCCCTGGAAGATCACCAGCAGGCGATAGCCAAGCGGCGGCAGCGCCCGCTCCAGCAGGCCGATACGGATATGGCGATGGCTTCGCAGAGCCACCGAGGCGCCAGCGAAGGTCAACATGACCAGCAGAAAGACAGAAAACTCTTCGGTGAACGCAAAGGAACCACCGGTGATGTAGCGCACCACCACATTGACCAGGCTGATCGCACCGATGATCAGGATCGCCAGGGTGGCCAGGGTGCGCTCGATTCGTGCATCAGGACGTTTCATCGAGAAAGGGCGTCGGTCGGGAGTCAATCAACGCCGACCCTCGATCATGAGGGTCGGCACAAGGTTTACCGCCGCGTCAGAGCGGTTGCTCAGCGCGCGTCGATGGCGCTTCGGGCGGCCTCGACCAGGTCCTCGCCGATGCGCGGTACCCACTTCTCGTAAACCCCTTCGGTCGCCGCGACGAACGCCTCGTGCTGCTCCTCGTTCAAGTCGGTGACGGTCACACCACGCTCCTGAATGGCCGCCAGGCGCTCGCTCTCCTGCTCGCGGGTCATGGCGATCTCCCAGGCGCCGGCTTCGACCGCGGTCTCACGCAGCAACGCCTTCTCGTCATCGGACAGGGTGCTCCAGACCTGCTGGTTGGCGGCGAAGATCAGCGGATCGTTCATGTAGTTCCACAGCGTTACGTGCTCCTGGCCGACCTGGTCGATACGCGCCACGTCGAACACCGACAGCGGGTTCTCCTGGCCATCCACCGCGCCGGTGGTCAGCGCCGGCTTGGCGTCGGCCCAGCTCATCTGGGTCGGGTTGGCGCCCAGTGCGCTGAAGGTGTCCTGGAACAGCGGCGACCCCACCACCCGGATCTTCAGGCCTTCCAGGTCCGCCGGCTCGTCGATCACGCCCTGGGAATTGGACAGCTGGCGGAAGCCGTTCTCGCCCCAGGCCAGCGGCACCACGCCCCGCGACTCGATCGCCTGGAACACCAGCTCGCCGGCCTCACCTTCGGTGATCGCGTCCACCGCGCTCTCGTCCGGCATCAGGAAGGGCAAGGAGAACAGATTGAGTTCCGGCACCTGGGGCGACCAGTTGATGGTCGAGCCCACCGCCAGGTCGATCAGCCCCGAGCGCATCGCCGAGAACTCCCGGGTCTGGTCACCGCTGACCAGCTGGGAATTGGGAAAGACCCTGAGCGTCAGCTCGCCGTCGGAACGCTCCTCGACCAGGTCAGCCCACTTCTGAGCGGCCTGGCCCCAGGGGAAGGCATCGGAAAGCACCGTGGAGACCTTGAGTTCCCGCGCTTCGACGTCCGCCGAGGCGGCCAGCGAGCCAAGGGCGATGGCCGCACCGACCAGGGTGAGAGAGAAACGAGACGGCGAGCGCGAGCCGAACAGAGATGTCATGACGTGTCCTTGCATTGATGCCCCCTTGGCCAGGCCAACGCTGACCGGTACCTGACACAAACGCTGCATCAGAAGCCGGATCTAGCCTGGCGAAGGCTGGGGGTCGAGTGTGGTGATTAAGGGAGAAACGTATTGATCTTGTCGACTTTTCAATATGCCTGCAAACGGTAATCCGCGACAAGTGCCGCGCGATGCGCGAAAGGCCCGTTGGCCTTCGGACAAGCGCGCTCAGATGTCCTCGCCATGTCGTTCGTGCGAGGGCTGCACGGCTGGAGCGTGTGAGAGCGTGGGCATCGAGCGTCTGCGAAGGGGGGACCGATCATGACGTGGTGAACAAGGCAGTCGAACGAAGGCGCCCCTCGGACCGGCCCAGGGGCTCTGCTATGCTGCTCGTTTTACCCATCAAGGACGACCGGTGCCCCTACGCGACCTCCTTCTCGGCCTCCTGGTCATCGCCATCTGGGCGTTGAACATCATCGTCATCAAGCTTGGCGTGTCAGACATGCCGCCCTTGCTCCTGACCACCCTGCGCCTGGCATTGGTGGCCGCGCTGCTGGCGCCCTTTCATCCGGTGGCGCGCCATCAGCTGCCCTTCCTGGCACTGCTGTCGGTGACCTTCGGGGTGATGAACTTCGCCCTGCTGATCATCGGGCTCGGCCAGGCCGAGGCGGGTACCGGTGCCTTGCTGGTGCAGATGGGTACGCCCTTCGCCACCCTGCTGGCGGTGATCTTTCTCAGGGAGCGGCTCGGCGCAAAACGCCTGGTGGGACTGTTGCTGTCTTTCGGCGGCATTGGCGTGCTGGCCGGCGGGCCGACCCTGCCGGCGCCGCTGCCTACCGCACTGCTGCTGGCCAGCGCACTGGGCTGGGCGGTATCCCAGCTATTGATCAAGCTCGGGCCCAAGGTCTCGCCGATGGCGATGGCCGGCTGGATCGCGCTGTTCGCCACTCCCCAACTGGCGCTGGCCTCCTGGTGGTTCGAGGACAACCACTGGCAGGCCATGCTCGACGCCGGCCTTGCGGGATGGGGGGCGGTGCTCTACACCGCCCTGATGTCCTCGATCCTGGCCTACGGCATCTGGTTTGGCTTGATCCGGCGCCACGACGTCAACCGGGTGGTACCGCTGACGCTGCTGGTGCCGGTGCTGGCGGTGATCCTCGGCATCGTGCTGCTGGGTGACAGCGTCAACGCCTACAAGCTGGGCGGTGGTGGCATGGTGGTCGCCGGGGTGGCGCTGATCGTCATCCGCTTCGGGCCTGGTCGTGCTCCCGCCACCCCGCCGGTACCCACCGCCGTCAGCAAGGACCCCTAGCCGCTGCAGCTCCCGCTGCTGCCCGGCCAGCTGACACAGTCGCCGGGACCGACGCCCAGCGCCTCGAACGTCCCGGCCTTGACCTCCAGGGCAGCGTGGTAGCGCGACGCCGGACGGGTGGTCGGACATTCCTGGGCCTCGCCCTGGCAGGGCTCCATGCGACGAATCTCCTGGATGCGTCCGTCGGCACCGATAAAGGCGATATCCAGCGCCAGCAGGGTCTGGTACATCCAGAAGCCATTATGTACCCCCTGGGGACTGGCGTAGAGAAAAAGCATGCCGGCGTCATCGGCCAGTCGCTCGCGCCCCATCAGCCCACGGTTGCGCTCCGCCGCCTCGTCGGCCACCTCGACCGTCAGACGACTCGGCCCCTGGGATCCATGGACCACCAGGGTCACCTCTTCCCTGTCGGCGGCGGCAAAGGCCGACGTCGCCAGAAAGGGCGTAGAGAACGCCACCGGCGCGAGCGCCAGGGAGCTGAGGAATCGACGGCGAGTCAGGGTCATGGAGGCCTCTCAGTCAGGATGGTCATCGGCAGGCAAGGCAGGCAGCTTATCCGCTTGCATCAGGTGGATGCCAGCAGCCAGCAACGAGACATTGACCCAGGCACCCTGTGCAAGCCCATTGCGCCTGGCGGCGTGGGTCGAGATATCAAAGCGCAGGGGCTGGCTTTCGTGGGGCACCCTCAGGGTCACGGAACTCTGTCCGCCCAGCACCAGCAGCTCATCCACCCGCGCGGTGACCAGGTTTTCCCGCACCCCGCGGGAGGGCCGGTCGCGGCGCTGCAGCACGATATCGGATTCCGGCAGGTACCAGGTCACCCTGGCTCCCTCGCCGAGCCCCTCGAGGCCTGCGGCTACCTCAAGACACCACTCGCCCCAGCCAAGGCGCAGTCCCTGGGCGGTATCGACCACTCGGCCGCTGAAGATGTTCGGCCGGTCCAGCAGGCGCGCCACCTCGGGACTGTCGGGGCGCCGGAACAGCTCGCTCGGGGTGCCCTGCTGCAGGGTCCGGCCGCCATGCAGCACACACAGGCGATCGGCCAGGGCGCTGGCCTCGTTGAGGTCGTGGGTGACCAGCACGATGGGGATATTGAGGCGTTCGCGCAACTGCACCAGCTCACGCTGAAGCCGCCGGCGCGTCACCTGGTCCACTGCCGAGAAGGGTTCGTCGAGCAGCAGCACCTGTGGCTCCCTGGCCAGCGCCCTGGCCAAGGCCACCCGCTGACGCTGGCCGCCGGACAGCTCTCGCGGCAGGCGCCGCTCCAGCCCTTCGAGGTTGACTCGCTCGAGCCAGTGCGCGGCTCGCAGGCGACGTTCACGCCGCGGCAGGTGGCCCAGGGCGGTGGCAATATTGTCGGCGGCGTCGAGATGAGGAAACAGCGCATAGTCCTGAAACACCAGCCCCACCCTGCGCCGCTGCGGCGACCACACGACCCCCTGTTCGGCGTCAAACCACCGCTCGCCGCCACAGCGCACCGTCCCCGAGGCAGGAGCATAGAGCCCCGCGATGGCGCGCAGCAGGGTCGACTTGCCGCTGCCCGAAGGACCGACCAGCGCCAGCAACTCCCCCGGGCGGCAGGCGAACCGTGCCTCGAGCGGGATCGGCCCGGGCTGGGCCAGGTCGACGTCGAGTCCCGTATGGACATCCTGGTGATGGTGCATGCTCAACGCCCCCGCCAGCGGCGGCGCGCCGCCAACCCGTAGACCACGGCAATGGTCACGAAGGAGACCACCAGCAGCAGCGCCGACATCACCCCGGCGGCCCCCTCGTTGAAGGCCTGGACGTGGTCGTAGATGGAAATCGCCAGGGTGCGAGTCTCGCCATCGATGGCCCCTCCCACCATCAGGATGACGCCGAACTCCCCCAGGGTGTGGGCAAAGGTCAACGCCAGCGCCGAGATGACGCCAGGCATCACCAGCGGCAATTCGATGGTCATAAAAGTGCGCCAGGTCGATAGCCCACTGCACCAGGCGGCCTCACGCAGGTGGTCCGGCAAGGCCTCGAAGGCACGCTGGATCGGCTGTACCGCGAAGGGAATGTTGACCACCAGCGAGGCCAGCAGGATGCCGCTGAAGGAGAAATTCAGGCTGGTACCGGTCAGCGCCTGCCAGGCGCCGCCCAGCGGGGCGTCGGCACTGAAGGCGAGCATCAAGTAGAAGCCCATGACGGTGGGAGGCATCACCAGCGGTAGTGCCACCAGGGATTCCGCCAGCGGCCGCCAGCGTGACCGGCTGTGGGCCAGGCGCCGCCCCAGCCAGATACCCGGTGCCAGCAACAAGAGACTGGTCAGCAAGGCCAGCTTGAGCGAGACGACCAGCGCCAGAGCGTCCATAAAGCGGCTACTCGCCGGTCACGGGCGCAGTAAAGCCATAATCCCGCAGGATCTCCTGCGCCTCGGGCGTCTGCAAGAAGTCAAAGAAGGCCTCGGCGCCAGCGCCCGCCCCTTCGAGCAGCACCATGCGCTGTACCAGGGGTCGATGCCAGTCTGAGGGGATCAACCGCCAGCCAGCGCGCTCGGCCAGGCGTGGCGCCTTGACCAGGGAATAGGCGACCAGGCCACCGGAGGCCTCGGCGGACAGCGCGAACTGGGCGGCCTGGGCGACGTTTTCACCCAACAGTTGCAGGGGTTCACTTGCCTGCCACAGCCCTTGGCGTTCGAGCACCTCGCGGGCGGCCATGCCATAAGGGGCGTGGCGCGGGTTGGCCAGAGCGATACGCCGCGCAGGGCCTCCCTGCTCAAGCCCTGCGACCGCCTCGCGCACCGCCTCAAGCGGTGCGTCCTGCGGCGGCAGCGGTCGGTCGTCACGCTGCAGCCAGACCAGCCGGCCCTGGGCATAGTCGACGCCATCGCCCTGGGTCAGCCCGGCCTGCTCGAGGTCCCGGGCGCGGCGCTCATCCGCCGACAGAAACAGTGCGAAGGGCGCCCCCTGTTCGATCTGGCGCTGAAGATTGCCCGAGGCGCCGAAGGTGACGCTGAGATCGATGTCGCCATCCTTGCTGACACCGCTGTCGCTCGTCTTGAAGCGCTCGATCAAGGAGGGCATCGCGAACTGCAGCGAAGACGCCGCCGCGACGTGAACCCGGTCGGCCACGGCGGACATCGGTGCAAGCCCGAGAGACAGGCCAAGGAGAAGGATCGACAGGGGAAAACGCATGATCAACACGGCTCGCGGCGGCAATCAGGAAGAAAGGAGTCTCGCCTCAACCCTCGCCGCCCAGGATCGACTTGAGGTCGATACGGCTGTCCCGTGGTCCCAGGTCGAGAAGGCCCATCAGGCTGTCGAGGTGATGCTCGATGTCGTTGCGACTGGCTGCGGCGTCGCCACTGCGCAGGTGCTCGAGCAGACGGTGGTGATCGCCCTCGAGATAGCAGCTACCGAGCCCCTGGCGCTTGTACAGGGCGATGACGATCGAAGTGCGCAGGATCAGATCAGTGAGCATGGTGCCCAGCACCCGGTTGGGAGAATGCTCCGCCAGCAGGTGGTGGATCGCCAGGGAATGTTCGATGCGTGAAGGCTCATCATTGGCGAGAAAGGCCTGACGCTCACGGTCGGCACGATCCTCGATCTGCAGCAGTACCGTCGATGGCAGCGTGCCGGCGGTCAGCGCCGCCAGCTCACCTTCCACCAGGCGTCGGGCGGCAAAGGTCTGGCGGGTTTCGTCCACGTCCGGTGAGCGCACCCGCGCCACCTGATTGGGACGCTGGTCGACCACGTACTCGGAGGCCAGACGGGTCAGCGCCTTGCGCACCACCGAACGACTCACGCCGAACACCTCGCCCAGCGCCACCTCGGGCAGTCGAGTGCCCGGCGGCAGCCGCTGGGCCAACACGGCTCGGCGAACCTGGCGTACGATATCCCCATCGCTGATGCGTCCCCCGGCCTTGATCTCGGCCAGCACCTCCTGCTGCCAGGCGTTGCTCATTGCTGCCTACCCATCATCTTGGAAAGCTTGACCTTCTCACGTTTTCTGCCATTGCACCACATTCGGCGCATCATATGTATACACCAGTGGTGGCACCCCACAACGACCGCGCCCGATCCATTGGATCGGGCGCGGAACCTGTGCATCGGGCTGAGTGACGGTTCAGCCAGCGACGTGACCGTCGTTGACGTCCAGGATCTTCAGGGTATTGGTGCCACCGTGGGCGTTCATGTGGTCGCCGCGGGTCAGGATGACGTGGTCCCCCGGCACGGCCACACCGTGGTTGACCAGACGCTCCAGGGCACGGTCGTTGAGCTCGGAGGCGGACATTTCGCTGGTGTCGAAGGGCAGCGAGATGACCCCGCGATACAGCGCCATGCGCCGCTGGGCGATGGGGTTGTGGGCCAGCCCGACGATCGGCAGGCCCGAGCGGATGCGCGAGGCGATCAGCGGCGTATAACCGGTGGAGGTCATGCAGGCGATGGCGGCCACCCCCTCCAGGTGGTTGGCGGCGTACATCGCCGACAGCGCGATGGTCTCGTCGATGCGCTCGAAGCCTTCGTGGATGCGGTGTCCGGACTCCTGGGCGATACGCTCGCGCTCGGCGCCCAGACAGACACGATCCATGGCTTCGATGGTCTCCACCGGGTAGTCGCCGGCGGCGGTCTCGGCCGACAGCATCACCGCGTCGGTGGCGTCCAGCACCGCGTTGGCCACATCGAACACCTCGGCCCGGGTGGGCAGCGGCGACTCGATCATCGACTCCATCATCTGGGTGGCGGTGATCACCGCACGGTTGTGGCTGCGGGCATGCTTGATGATGCGCTTCTGGGTACCGATCAGCTTCTCGTCACCGATCTCGACGCCCAGGTCACCACGCGCCACCATCACCGCCTCACTGGCCTCGATGATGCCATCCAGGGTCTCATCGGAGGCCACCGCCTCGGCGCGCTCGAGCTTGGCGACCAGGCCGATCTCGGCACCGGCCTCGCCCAGCAGGCGACGCGCCTCCAGCATGTCCTCGGCGGTACGCGGAAAGGACACGGCCAGATAGTCGACGCCGATATCGATGGCGGTCTTGAGGTCTTCCTTGTCCTTGTCGGTCAGTGCCGGCGCCGACAGGCCACCGCCCTGCTTGTTGATGCCCTTGTTGTTGGACAGCTTGCCGCCGACCACCACACGGGTATGGATCTGGCTGCCGTCGACGCGGTCCACGTCCAGCACCACGCGGCCGTCGTCCAGCAACAGACGGTCGCCACCGGCCACGTCGTCGGCCAGTTCCTTGTAGTCGCAGCCGACCCGAGTGGCGTCGCCGGCCTGGGAATCCATCGACACATCGATGACGAAGTCAGCGCCTTCTTCCAGATTGACCGCCCCCTCGGCGAAGCGGGCGATGCGGATCTTGGGTCCCTGAAGATCCCCCAGCGCGGCCACACTGCGACCGAGTCGATCGGCGATGGTCCGGACCTCGTTCAGGCGGCGGCGATGGTCGTCGGCGCTGCCATGGGAAAAATTGAGGCGAACCACGTCGACGCCGGCACGCAGCATCTCCTCCAGGACCCCTTCACGATCACTGGCGGGCCCGAGGGTGGCAACGATCTTGGTACGACGTACGGGGGTATGCGGGAGTTGGCTCATGCTGTCCTCGACTGGTTCGAAAATGACGCAAGCAGGATAGGTGGAAGCCACTTCGATGGCATCCAGATCCGAATCCTGTAATTTTACTACAAAATGATCGCTGTAGCGACCACCACTAAAGGCCAAGATGCTGGTGCCGCCACCTATACAATGCGCCAAGGTTAGGCGCAACCTGATGATAGACAAGGATCATCACGGAATTCGAGCACGCCAATTCCAGCGCAGGAAAATTTGATCGCGGCCTGTAATTAAACTACAAAACTTTCGTGATAGCGGGGCTCGCCAGCAGTGATACCTGTTCAAGGCTGCCTTGCTCAAGAGGCTATCGCAATCCCTCTTTCCGTCGATACGACAGAGATGCCCAGGACGAAAGGCAGAGAGGGCTCAGGTCAGCATCGCCTGGCATCAAGCGTCGCCTGTCAGCAAAAAGAGCTCACCGATGGGAAAAATGGGGGGGGCCCATCGGCGAGCAAGGATCGCCTGCGCGATCCCGACGAGTGACGACCTCACACCCGCCGTTCAGGGAGCAGTCATCTCCCTGCCCGGCCCCCGGACCTTGCCGGCCCGAGGGCTCGAACCCGTCTACTGCCCGATTTCGTGATCGGCCAGGGCCTCGAGGGCACGCACGATACCGGCGTGATCCCAGTCGCTGCCACCCAGGGCGGCACAGGACTGAAACAGTTGCTGAGCGTTGGCGGTACCCGGCAGCGCCAGATTGAGCCCTCGCGCTCCTTCCAGCGCCAGATTGAGATCCTTCTGATGCAGGCGAATACGGAAGCCCGGGTCGAAGGTCCGCTGGATCATCCGCTCGCCGTGCACGTCGAGGATCTTCGACTGGGCCAGACCACCCAGCAGCGACTCACGCACCTTGGCCACGTCGGCACCTGCCTTGGAGGCGAACAGCAATCCCTCGGACACCGCCTCGATGGTCAACGCCACCACGATCTGGTTGGCCACCTTGCAGGTCTGCCCGGCCCCATGGCCGCCGATATGCGTAATGGTCTTGCCCATCACCTCCAACAGCGGCAAGGCACGCTTGAAGCCTTCCTCGGTGGCGCCCACCATGATCGTCAGGGCGGCATTGATGGCGCCCCCCTCGCCGCCGGATACCGGCGCGTCGACGTACTCGCCTCCGGCCTCGTGAATACGACGGGCAAATTCCTGGGTCGCCAGGGGCGCGATCGAGCTCATGTCGATCACCAGAGTGCCGGGCTTGAGCCCTTCGATCACGCCGTCTTCGCCGAACAGCACGTCTTCGACATCCGGGGTGTCGGGGACCATGGTGATGATCACCTCGCTGGCCTCGGCCACGGCCCTGGGGCTTGCGACCTCACTGAGCCCCTTTTCCGCCAGGGTCGCGTCGAGCTTGCCGCGCTTGACGCTGACCAGCTCATGCCCAGCATCCAGCAGATGTCCCGCCATGGGACGCCCCATGATGCCCAATCCGATAAAACCGATCTTGCTCATTGTGATTCTCCTTGCCTGATATTTCAGGGGGTTACGAATATCGGGATCACGCCCTGGCCTGGTCGAACCAGCCCAGGCCTTCCTGGGTGGTCGTGGCCGGCTTGTACTCGCAGCCGATCCAGCCCTGATAGCCGATCCGGTCGAGGTGGGCGAACAGGAAGGGATAGTGGATCTCGCCACTGCCCGGCTCGTGACGTCCGGGGTTGTCCGCCAGCTGCACGTGGGCGATGCGTGCGAGATGACGCTCCATCGTCGGCGCCAGATCCCCTTCCATGATCTGCATGTGATAGATGTCGTACTGCAGCTTCAGATTGTCGCTGCCCACCTCATCGAACAGCGCCAGCGCCTGTTCGGTGCGATGGAGAAAGAAGCCCGGGATGTCACGGGTATTGATCGGCTCGGCCAACAGCACGATACCGGCGTCGGCCAGGCGTTTGGCGGCGTAGCGCAGGTTGTCGACCAGCGTACGGTGAGCCTCGTCCTGACTGACGCCCTGGGGCACGATGCCGGCCAGACAGTTGACCTGACCGCAGCCCAGGGTGGTGGCGTACTCAATCGCGGTGTCGACGCCGGCACGAAACTCTTCGACGCGATCTGGATGGCAGGCGATACCGCGTTCTCCGGCGGCCCAGTCGCCGGCAGGCAGGTTATGCAGCACCTGGGTCAGGCCATGGGCGTCGAGCCGCGCCTTGATCTCCTCGGCGGGATGGTCATAGGGAAAGAGGTACTCGACACCCTGGAAGCCGGCCTTGGCGGCGGCCTCGAAGCGATCGAGAAAGTCCACTTCGGTGAACAGCATGCTCAGGTTGGCGGCAAACTTGGCCATGAAAATCTCCTGTTGCGCGTAGGACACTTCGTCGATCGACGACCGCCAGACCACGGCGGCCGTCGCTCTCAGTTAGAGCTGAATCAGGTCAAGGCAGCGATGGAACTCGGTGCGTCCTCGAGGTTCTCGGCCAGCGCCTCGAACTCGTTGATACCGGTCAGGTCGGTGCCCATGGCGATATTGGTGACCCGCTCGAGGATGACCTCGACCACCACCGGCACCCGATGCTGACGGGCCAACTCGCGGGCCTGCTCCAACGCCGGCGCAATGTCATCGGGCCGGCTGACCCTGAGCGCCTTGCAGCCCAGCCCCTCCACCACCGACACATGGTCGACGCCGTAGCCGTCGATCTCCTCGCAGTTGATGTTCTCGAAGGCGAGCTGCACGCAGTAGTCCATGTCGAAGCCGCGCTGGGCCTGGCGAATCAGGCCGAGATAGGCGTTGTTCACCAGCACGTGGACGTAGGGCAGCTTGAACTGCGCCCCCACCGCCAGCTCCTCGATCATGAACTGGAAGTCATAGTCCCCCGACAGCGCCACCACCTCGGCCTCGGGGTCCGCCCGGCAGACACCGAGGGCGGCAGGAATGGTCCAGCCCAGGGGGCCTGCCTGACCGCAGTTGATCCAGTGGCGTGGCCGATAGACGTGCAGGAACTGGGCACCGGCGATCTGTGACAGGCCAATGGTGCTGATGTAGCGGGCGTTGCGGCCGAAGACCTTGTTCATCTCCTCGTAGACCCGCTGGGGCTTCACCGGCACATCGTCGAAGTGGGTCTTGCGCAGCATGGTGCGCTTGCGCTCCTGGCAGGACTCGGCCCAGCCGCTGCGATCCTTGAGCCGCCCCTGTTCACGCCACTCGCGGGCCACCTCGACCATCATCTCGAGCGCCGCCTTGGCGTCGGAAACGATGCCGTAGTCGGGGCCGAAGATGCGCCCGATCTGGGTCGGCTCGATATCGACGTGCACGAAGGTGCGGCCTTCGGTGTAGGTCTCGAGATTGCCGGTGTGACGGTTGGCCCAGCGGTTGCCGATCCCCATCACGAAGTCCGACTCGAGCAGTGTCGCGTTGCCGTAGCGGTGGGAGGTCTGAAGCCCCACCATGCCCGCCATCAGCGGGTGATCGTCCGGCACCGCGCCCCAGCCCATCAGGGTCGGAATCACCGGCACTCCGAGCAGCTCGGCCAGGGTCTGAAGCTCGCCGGCGGCGTCGGCGTTGATGATGCCTCCTCCCGCCACCAGCAAGGGGCGCTCGGCCTCGTTGAGCATACCCAGGGCCTTTTCGCACTGGGCACGGCTGGCCCGCGGCTTGTAGGCCGCCAGGGGCTCATAGGCGTCTACATCGAACTCGATCTCGGTCAACTGGACGTCGATGGGCAGATCGATCAGCACCGGCCCCGGACGCGAGGAACGCATGATCTGGAAGGCCTGCTGGAAGGCGTGCGGCACCTGGGCCGCCTCCCGCACGGTGATCGCCCACTTGGTCACGGGCCCGGCGATGGCCTGGATATCCACCGCCTGGAAGTCTTCCTTGTGCAGCTTGCTGACCGGAGCCTGGCCGGTGATGCAGAGGATCGGTATGGAGTCGGCGCTGGCGGAGTAGAGCCCGGTGATCATGTCGGTCCCGGCAGGCCCGGAGGTGCCGATGCAGACCCCGATATTGCCGGCCTTGGTGCGGGTATAGCCTTCAGCCATGTGGGAGGCGCCCTCGACATGGCGCGCCAGCACATGGTCGATCCCGCCGACGCGTCGCATCGACGAATAGAAGGGGTTGATCGCGGCCCCGGGCACGCCGAAGGCCACCTCGATACCTTCCTTGATGAGTACGTGAACAGCGGCGTCGGCAGCAGTCATGCGAGTCATGATGCATCTCCTGAGCTATCTATTATTGTATACATTTTTGCACTGCAACATTATACGAAAATGATTTTTTGGAATTTCTTTCCATTATTTCTAGCAGCCAGGCAAGCGCCCCGCAAACATTTTTGGAAATTTTTTCCATTAGCCCATTGGCGTCAGCCAACTTGCGTAGGCAAGTCCCTGATACAACGAGTGATCGGCGAGATGTGCCGTAACGGGCGTCACCCATCAGGGCGAATCGCGCGACAACTGGCGGTCGCGCGGACAAGGAAAGGTTCGAAAGCACGGCGCCGTGCGGATGAACCAGAGGAAACGTCAAGAAGAGTGAGTGGAACAGCAACACTCACCCGCACAGCGAAGGGCTATACTCGATAAACTGTGCGGTCTAAAGCACGACAGGCCGCCGGATTGGCGGGCACCCTCCCTATTCGCCTCTGATGACCAGACGGGAAGGCAACCTTGACCTGCGGTTCACGGTGCGCCAGCCAATGACGCTCTTGCCCCTGCCCCGCTCTCCTGCGCGCAAGCGTCACCGGGCGCTCGAGATCGACTGCCACGGTGATCGACACGATGGCCAACTTTCGCGATATCGATGAGCGCTTGTCCAGCCTGTCGGCGCATCGCACCCTGCTGGCCATTCGCAACGCCTATCTGTCGATCCTGCCCTACGTCATCGTGATGGCAGCGGTGACCGTGGCCGCCAATCTGTTTCACTTCGCTGGCATCGACACCGGCATCGCCGTCTATGTCAGCCACCTGGCGCGCTATCTCGGAGAGCTGTTTCCCGAAGTGATCCTGCTGTCGTTGAGCTGGTCACTGAACAGCCACAACCGTATCCGAGCGCCGGCCGTCATGCTGGTGTCGCTGCCGGTGTTCTGGATCCTGTGTGGCTGGGACCAGCTCTACGCCGAAGTCGGCCAGCAGACCCGCAGCCTGGGGTCGACCATCGCCATCTACCCCGCGATCCTGCTGACCCACACCACCTTCAAGCTGTTCGCCCGGGAGAACACCCGGAGCCATCCCCAGCGCGTGGTCATGAGCCAGATGATCACCTTCAACCTGCGCTACGTGCTGCCTGGCGTCATGGCAGTCATGCTGGCCATTGTGCTGCGATTTGTCTTCGTTGCCCTTGCCGATCGCTACGCCCAGGACATCTATGCACTGCTGGTCGACCGTATTCCCTATCACCTGGAGGTCATCCTGTTCGTGATGTTTCTGCAGGTGCTGTCGCTGTTCGCCATCCACGGCTACGCCACCATGCTGGGGGTGTTCGAATACCTGCAGAACAAGAGTGACGTGCTGGGGCTGCCTTCGCCGGAGTTCTTCACCCTCTACGCCACCCCGGGCGGGGCGGGCTCGGTGTTGTGCCTGATGCTGGTGATGCTGGTGGTGAGTTCACGCCGGGAGTACAAGTCGCTGGCGCGCATCTCCGCCCCGCTGACCTTGTTCAACATCAGCGAGACCCTGGTCTTTGGCATACCGCTGGTGTTCAACCTGCGCATGGCCTGGGCCTTTATCTCGGTGCCGACGATCAATGCCAGCCTGGCCTACGCCGCCATGTCCATGGGCTGGGTGGCGCCGCCACCCAACAGCGTCCACTGGGCGGTGCCTTATCTGATCTCGAGCTACCTGGCCTTCGACGGCGTCTACCTGCCATCGATGCTGCTGCAACTGACCTGTATCGGCTGCGGGGTGCTGATATACAGCGTGGCGTGGCGCCGCTATGTTCACCGCGAGCGCTCCAGCAAGGACGAGTACCCGGTTTTTCCCTCGCGCAATGCAAGCGACTCGGCGTTTGGCGATGACGCCCTGGATATCGTGCTGATGGAAGAGAACGTCAGCCGCTGGAGTCGTATCAAGCAGGCAGACCGAACCCTGAAATGGCTGAACGAAGGCCAGCTCGAACTGGTTTTCCAGCCCATCGTCGACGTCAGGACTCACCGCATCAAGCACATCGAGGCCCTGCTGCGCTATCGCGATGCCCAGGGCCTGCTGCATCCCCCGCAGTTTCTGGACGTGCTGCGCCACCACGCCGGCGTCATGGAAGGCATCGAATGCTGGGTGATAAGGACTGCCGCTCACCATGTGCGGCAGTGGAATGAGGCGGGGTTTTCCAAGCGTCTGTTCATCAACGTGACGCCACTGTTCTTTTCCAGCGGCAACGTCCGGCGATGCTTCTTCAATGCGCTCAACGATTGCCCGGTCAACTCGCTGGGCATCGAGATCACCGAACAGGCCCTGCTAGAGGACCTTCCCCGGACGCTTTCCGATATCAAGCTGTTTCAATCCATGGACGTCCAGTTCGCACTGGATGACTTCGGCAGCGGTTACTCCTCCTTCAACTACCTGAGCCAGCTTGGCGTGGACTTCATCAAGCTGGACAAGACGCTGATCGACGATATCCACCTGCCCCGCCAGGCCAGTGTCGTCGAATCGGTGTACCAGTTGTGCCGGCACTTGAGCCTGCAGGTCATCTGTGAGGGCGTGGACAAGGACGCCAAGGAGGCTCGCCTCGAGCGAATCGGCGTCACCCTGATGCAGGGCTTCCTGCTCTACCGCCCGATGGAGGCCCCCGCGCTGGAAACCCTGCTGCGTCAGGAGCAGCACGCAGCAGGTTCCGAGTAAAGGGCGTGAGGGGTCGGGGGCCTCGATCGAGCTCGCTTTCCGGGTCGAGGCCCTGGTCGGTCAGTCCAGCGTCGGCAGCTTCATATGCCGATTGACGTCCTTGTACAGCAGATAGCGGAACGGACCGGGACCACCGGCGTAGCATGCCTGCGGGCAGAAGGCGCGCAGCCACATGTAGTCACCCGCCTCGACCTCGACCCATTGCTGGTTGAGGTGATACACCGCCTTGCCCTCGAGCACGTAGAGGCCGTGCTCCATGACATGGGTCTCGTCGAAGGGAATCACTCCGCCGGGCTGGAAGGTCACCACCGTCACATGCATGTCGTGACGCATGTCGTCGGGATCGACGAAGCGGGTGGTCGCCCACACCTCGTTGCAATCCGGCATCACCGTCGGCGCGATATCGTTCTCGTTGGTGACGATGGGCTCGGGCAGATCGATACCGTCGACGCGTTCGTAGGCCTTGCGTATCCAGTGGAAACGCACGGCTTCCTTGCTGCGATTGTGCACCTGCCAGTCGCTTCCAGGGGGGATAAAGGCGTAGCCGCCGGGCACCATCACGTGTACCTGGCCCGCCAGGGTCAGCTCCAGCTCCCCCTCGACGACAAACAGCACGCCTTCCGCCTGAGGGTTGGGCTCCGGACGTTCACTGCCGCCCTCCGGGCCGACTTCCATGATGTACTGGGAGAAGGTTTCGGCGAACCCCGACAGCGGCCGTGACAGCACCCACAGCCGGGTGTTGTGCCAATGGGGCAGCTTGCTGGTGACGATGTCCCGATAGACGCCCTTGGGGATCACCGCGAAGGCCTCGGTGAACATCGCCCTGTCGGTGGTCATCACCTTCTGGTCCGGATGCCCACCGCGGGGCGCATAGTAGTGTCGTGTCGGTTGAGAAGTGCTCATTGAAAAATCCTTGTTGTTGGCCCGTATGCCATGCAGCCGTGTCTTTCGCCCGGTCGATGGGGCTCGTCACTCACCCAGGGTGACGCGAATCTCGAGGGGGTATTCGTCGCAATTGTTGCCGTCACCACCGCGATCGACGACGAGAAACTCGCCTTCACGCTCCAGCACGGACTGGATGGCGTGCCAGGTACCGGCGCGGTAGTTGACGCCCTGACGGCCGTCGGTGACGAAGGCTCGCACCTCGGCAGGGTCGATGCTATCGCCGGCCGGAGCCACCACGATGATGAAGCGTTCCTCATGCAACGGCATGAAGGCCTGGCTGCCGAGAGGATGGCGCTCCAGAAAGGACAGCGTCAGCGGCAACTCGATGGGCTGGCTGACGAACAGGCTGATCATCGGCCGCGCGTTGTCGCCCAGGGTCTCGATCGGCACCAGATCATGGTGGCGCTGGGTGCGGCCAGCGTTGATCGGAAAGGAGGCGGAGCTGCGCGCGTCGATGACCTCGCCAAAGGGGGCGAAGGCCTCCGCCGTCAGGGGATGTGCGGTCAATTCGAGCATGGTATTTCCTGAAGTACGGGCGAGAAAGGGCTCCCCGAGGCGGTCGACACTCGGGGAGATCAGGGCGATGGCTTGCGTCAGCCGATCGGCGCCGGCGTCGGCGCGGGAAACTGCTCCGCCCAGTGACGGGCAATATCGATCCGCCGGGTGACCCAGACCCGATCGTGGGCCTCGATATGGTCGAGAAAGCGCTGCAAGGCGCGAAAACGTCCCGGACGGCCAATCAAGCGGCAGTGCAGGCCCACCGACAGCATCTTGGGAGAGTCCTCGCCCTCGGCGTAGAGCACATCGAAGGCATCACGCAGATAGGTGAAGAAGTGATCGGCGGTGTTGAAGCCCTGGGGCGCGGCGAAGCGCATGTCATTGCTGTCCAGGGTATAGGGCACCACCAGATGCGGATGGTGCTGGCCCTGGCTGTCGGCCTCGCAGGTCCAGAACGGCAGGTCGTCGCCGTAGTAGTCGCTGTCGTAGAGGAAACCGCCTTCGTCGAGTATCAGCCGCCGCGTGTTGGGGCTGTCGCGGCCGGTGTACCAACCCTGAGGACGCTCGCCGTAGAGCCGCTCGAAGATCTCGATGGCCTTGCGCATGTGCTCCCGCTCGACCTTCTCCGAGACCTGCTGGTAGTGGATCCAGCGATAGCCATGACAGGCGATCTCGTGCCCCAGCTCCTTGAAGGCGTGGGCCAGTTCAGGGTGGCGTTCCAGCGCCATGGCGACTCCGAATACCGTCAACGGCAGCCCCCGCCGCTCGAATTCCCGCAGCACTCGCCAGACCCCGGCACGGGAGCCGTACTCGTAGATCGATTCCATGCTCAGATGGCGATCGGGATAGCTGTCGGCACCGATGATCTCGGACAGAAACTGCTCGGAGCCCGCGTCACCATGGAGCACACAGTTCTCGCCGCCCTCTTCGTAGTTGAGCACGAACTGCACGGCGATCCTGGCCTTGCCTGGCCAGTTGGCATGGGGAGGCGTGCGACCATAGCCGATCAGATCACGCGGATAGGATGTTGTTGTCATGGGTAGCTTCTCCTGAAAGTCGGGCGATGGCCGGGGCCACCACTGCCGTGCGAGCGTGCAAGTACATAGGCGACAGAGCAAGGTGGCGTACCTGCGGCCCCGGACGCCTGCGGTTGAATGGGCACCTGAAACACGGTTTCTGAAACCTGGTGCCCGGGTCGTGGTGGCAGGCACACGGGACCAGGCGCTTTTAGCCAGACACATGAGCAACGACGCCTGGGGCTTCCTGAATGGCGCGCTTGGGCTGATCGTTTCAACGAGACACTTCCGCTGAACGCTACCTTCCGGTCGCAGCGTTTGCGCCTGCCTTCGCTCCTCCCTTGCGCCTCCTTTGTGCCTGGCTTGCGCCTGCCTTTGCGTGCCGTGCGTGACGTCACCGCACGCCATTATGTATACAAACTAAAAATAGACTGTACTCACTTTCTTGGCAACACCTTCATCGATCCCCTACCAGGGGAAAAAGGCACATCGTACTTCGCCGCAGAACTCGCCGCAGAACTCGCCACAGAATTCGCCGCGAGGCAACGCCCACGCCCCTCCCCTCACTGCCCATACCGTTCATGACGACAGGCCACATGAAGTCCATACACGAGAAACTGTATACAACAATCACCATTATATTGTACCGACTATATTGACAACCCAGTATTCACTTACAGTTTACACTCCTCATGATCGTGACCTTCGCACCACAAAAATACTCAATACGCTGTTTTTTAAAGCGTTTTCCCGCCAACCGCGTTCGACCAATTCAGCCCTTGATGCGTATCCGATATCGATCTATTTTGTGTACAAAGATATCTATTCCTCGTCCATGAAGGAAGACAGGCATGCATCTCCACCTGATCAACCCCAACACCACCGCCGGCATGACCGAGACGATTCGCCTCGCCGGCAGTGCCATCGCCGCGCCAGGCACGCGCATCACCGCCTCCCAGCCGGTCAGTGGCCCGGTTTCCATCGAGGGCCATTTCGACGAGGCGATCAGCGCCGTGGGCGTGGTCGAGGAAGTCCTGCGCATGGACAGGGAAGCCCAGGTCGATGCCTACGTGGTGGCCTGCTTCGGAGACCCGGGCCTGTTGGCGGCGCGAGAAGCCACCCGTGCACCGGTGATCGGGATCGCCGAGGCGGCCTTCCATATGGCCAGCCTGATCAGCACGCGCTTCTCGGTGGTGACCACCCTGGGACGCACCGTGATCATCGCCGAGCACCTGCTCGACCAGTACGGTTTCCGCCACCAATGTCGCCGAGTGCGTGCCGCCGAGATCCCGGTGCTGGACCTTGAAGACGATAGCGACTGCGCACTCGACAAGATCATCGAGGAGAGCCGTCGTGCCAGGGACGAGGACGGCATCGGCGCCATCGTGCTGGGCTGCGGCGGCATGGCCGACCTGACCGAGACCATCAGCCGCGAGGTGGGCCTGCCGGTGGTGGAAGGGGTGACGGCGGCGGTGAAGCTGAGCGAGGCACTGGTAGGGCTGGGCCTTGGCACCTGCAAGACCGGTGACCTCGCCTTTCCCCGACCCAAGGCTTTCAGTGGCACCTTCCAGCATCTGTCCCATCTGGATCTGGAGACCACCGGCCGCTGACCCCTTCCCTCTGCCCCCTGACCGCATGACAAGGCTTGACCCATAACAATCCACAACGAGCGAGGTCCAAGATGACCACTTCCACTTCCCGGCCAGGCGAGCCCCAGGGCGTCGCCGAGGCCACCACCAAGAGCGTCGGCGACGAATCGCTGGCCCCCCAGAAGACCCGTATCATGGGGCGCACCTCCTACCTGCTGGCCTGGTTCGGTGGCTGCGTCTCGATCGGCACCTTCACCATGGGCTCCAGCGTGGTCGGCACCCTCAACCTGATCCAGGCCACGGTGGCCATCGCCATCGGCTGTTTCGTCATCGGCATCGCCCTGGCCATCAATGGCGCCGCGGGCTACAAGTACGGCATTCCCTTCATGGTCCAGGCGCGCAGCGCCTTCGGTTTCCAGGGCACTCGTCTGCCAGGACTGGTCAGGGCGGTGCCGGCCATCGTCTGGTACGGCTTTCAGAGCTGGATCGGAGCGGGCGCCCTGAATCTGGTGTCGGCCACCCTGTTCGGCTACGACAACCTGATCGTGTTCTTCATCGGCTTTCAGTTTCTGCAGATCGGCCTGTCGGTGCTCGGCTTCCAGGGCATCAAGTGGCTGGAGAACGTGGGTAGCGCCTTCATCCTGGCCTCGCTGGTCTACATGTTCTACAGCACCGTGGTCCGCTACGGCGATGCCCTGTCGGCCAACCTGTTGACCATGGAAGGCTCCTGGGGGCTGCCTTTCTGGGGTGCCACCATGCTGTTTCTGGGCATCTACTCGACCATGATGCTCAATGTCAGCGACTACTCCCGCGAGCACGTCAAGGGCACCGGGCCGGGTCTGTTGACCACCATCTACGCCATGTCGATCCTGCCGTGCACGCTGTTCATGGGGTTGATCGGCTACATGGTGTCCGAGGCCACCGGCGTGGCCGACCCGATCAAGGTCTTCGCCAACGCCGTGGACAACACTCCGCTGTTGATGACCACCCTGCTGTTCATCGCCTTCGCCCAGGTCACCACCAACGTGCTCAACAACGTGGTGCCGCCCACCTACGTGCTGATGGACACCTTCAAGATGAGCTTTCGCAAGGCGACGGTGGTCGTCGGCCTGCTGGCCTTCGCGACCTTTCCCTGGGAGCTGGTCAAGGACGAGTCCGCCGCCGGCCTGCAGGTGTTCGTGCAGACCTACTCCTCCTTCCTCGGCCCGATCTTCGCGGTGCTGGTGGTGGACTACTACCTGATTCGCCGCCGCACCCTGGATCTGGACAAGCTGTACGACGAGAACGGCCCTTACCGTGGCGTCAATCTGGCCGCCTTCATCGCCACCGCGGTGGGTGTCGTCGCCGCCTTCAGCATGCCCACGGTGTCCTGGTACGCAAGCCTGATCCCGGCGGGCCTCACCTACCTGCTGCTGATGCGCTACTGGAAGGGCTGCCAGCGCTTTACTCAGTAACACTACCTATCAGTACAGCTATCGACGGGGCCTCTGGCCTCGTCGTCTCCATGTCATTCCATCTCTCCAACAACAAGAGACACCTTTATGTCCCATGACGATCTAAGCCTCGATACCTCCCGGGTCGATCCGGACCTGTACAACGAGGACCTGGCCCCGCTGCCCCACGCTCGGCGCAACTGGGGCGCCTTCGAGATCTTCAACGTCTGGTCCAACGACATCCAGAGCCTGTTCGGCTACACCCTGGCCGCCTCGCTGTTCTTGTCCTACAACCTGAGCGGCTGGGCGGTGATGGCGGCGATCATCCTGGCCGGGGTGATCGTGATGTTTCTGGTCAATCTGACCGGTGCCCCCAGCGTGCGCTACGGCATCCCCTTCCCGGTCATGGTGCGGGCGAGCCTGGGCGTGCGCGGCTCCAACCTGCCGGCGCTGTTGCGAGCCCTGGTCGGGATCTTCTGGTACGGCGTCCAGACCTACTTCGCCTCCACCGCCGTCACCCTGATGATCACCGCCCTGATCGGTACCGACGGCGGGGCCGGCATGCTCGGTCTGTCACCGGTCGCCTGGCTATCCTTCGTGCTGGTGTGGCTGTTTCAGATCGCGATCTTCTGGTCGGGGATCGAGCGTATCAAGCACTTCCTCAACTGGGCAGGGCCGCTGGTCTACGTGGTCATGGTGGCGTTGATGGTGGTGGTCTGGTGGCAGGCCGGCAGCGAGCTGCTGCCTGCGGTGGGCACCATCTTTTCGGCCAGTGGGGAAGGCGGTGGTGGCATCGGCGCCTTCGCTGCCGTGGTCGGTACCATGGTGGCCTACTTCGCCGCCGTGGTGATCAACTTCGGCGACTTTACCCGCTTCGTCAGAACCGAACGTCAGATGAAGCTTGGCAACCTGCTGGGGCTTCCCCTCAACGTCGCCTTCTTCTCCTTTATCGCGCTGATCATCACCGCCGGTACCCTGGTGCTGTTCGGCGAGGCCCTGACCAACCCCACCGATATCGTCGAACGGGTCGACGCCTTGCCGTTGACGCTGCTGGCGGCGGTCACCTTCTTCGCCGCCACCGTCGGCATCAACCTGGTGGCCAACTTCATTCCCCCGGCCTACGACCTGGCCAACCTCTTTCCTCGGGTGATCAGCTTCAAGGTCGGCGGCCTGATCACCGCCTGCGTGGCGTTCTTCGTCGGCGCGTTGTGGGTCTCGGTGATCAGCCAGATCGGCGTGCCCGGCTTCGTCAACGCCGTGGGTGCCATCGTCGCTCCGTTCTACGGCATCATTGTGGTCGACTTCTACCTGATCAAGGGCCGCCGACTCGACGTCCAGGCGTTGTTCTCGTCCCGTGAAGGCGACGCCTACACCTACACCAACGGCTGGAACCTGCGCGCCGTGGTGGCCTTTGCGCTGGCCGCGATCTTTTCGCTGGCGACGGTAGTGGTGCCGGCCCTGCAAGGACTGGCCGGCTTCGGCTGGATGATGGGGGCAGCACTCGGTGGCGCTATCTACTACGCGCTGATGCGCCAGCACAAGCAGGCGGTGACGGCCCACTGAGACTAGGCCCGGTAGCCGAGCTTCTTCGAGCAGCTCTCGGCAACCAACCAGCAACAAGGCTCCCGGCGATCGCTGGGAGCCTTGTCGTTTCGGAGCCAGGCATTCTAGAGACGCGGTGAGCGTCAGGGCGCAAAGATATCGAACAGGTTGGGCGCCTCGTCCTCTTCCTCGACGATCGACAACGAGGCCTCGATGGCCTTGAGGTGGCGGCCCATGAAGGCGGCGGCGCGCTCGCCCTTGCCGTCTTCCAGGTACTGGATCAGATCCTGATGGTCATGTGACTCGCAGCCCAGGTGCCCGGCGTTGCCGTAGACGGCCAGAATCAGCGAACTGCGCGAACACAGGCGCTCGACGAAATCCGCCAGGGTGCGGTTGCCGGAGACCCGGGCCAGATAGGTGTGGAAGTCGGCGGACAGGCGAATCGCGACGCTCTGCTCGCCGCTGCGCAGCGCTTCCCGCTCGCGCTGGGCCATGTCCTTGAGGGTGACGATGTCGTCCTGGGTGATGCGCCTGGCGATATCCGACATCAGCCCGCACTCGACCATCTGGCGGGCGTCGAACACGTCCTTGGCTTCGTCAGCGGTAGGACGCGTCACGCTGGCGCCACGGCGTGGCGTCAGGGTGACGAGCTGCTCCAGCGCCAGGCGCTGCAGGATCTTGCGAATGCCGGTACGACTGACCCCGAACACCTCAGACAGGGCATCCTCGCGCAAACGTGCGCCCGGCTTGAGCCGGTGCTCGATGATGGCGTCGCTGATCGAGCGATGAATGGCCTCGTGACGCTCGGCGCCGTCACCGTTCTTGCCCTGTCTGGGGGCCGGTGAGGCGGGGGGCGAAGGCTTCACGCGCTGATTCATCGACACTGTCCTCGGATGCAATATATCCCCATTGTATACGAGATATACCGACAGGAAAGAACCGCAGTTCCCCGCGTCTCGCCGGGGCAACTGCGGCTCATCCTGGCCTCTATTCGCCCCAGTTGGCGACCAGAGCGCGCTCCTCGTCGGTCATCTGGGTCAGGTTGCCAAGCGGCATATAGCCGCTGGCGACCACCTGCTGGATCGCGGCCTTCTGCTGCTCGACCTGGGCCTCGGTTTCCAGCGCCACACCGGCGGGCGGAGCGGTGAATCCGGCGTGGGCGGGCTGGGCGGCGTGGCAGCTGACACAGCGCTCCTGCATGACAGCATGCACCTGGGCCAACGGCGAAGCGTCTGCTGCAACCGGTGCACTGCTGCCGCTGTTGGCGTTGTCGGCGGCCGGACTGGTCGTCAGGCTCGGAGCCCCCACCGCGAAGGCCACCAGAATCAGCGCCACCCCGGCGGCCGGGTAACTCGGCTTGTGCTGACCGCTGTGCATCAGCACGAAGTACTGGCGAATCAGGGCGCCGGCAAAGATCAAGAGCGCCATGATCACCCAGGCCCAGTCGCTGGTATAGGCGAAGGAATAGTGGTTGCTGATCATCAGCAGCACCACCGGCAGGGTGAAGTAGGTGTTGTGCACCGAGCGCTGCTTGCCGCGCTTGCCGTCCAGGGGGTTGGGCGTCTCGCCCGCCTTCATCGCCTTCACCATGCGGCGCTGACCCGGAATGATCCAGAAGAAGACGTTGGCGGACATGGCGGTGGCCATGACGGCACCGGTCAGCAGGAAGGCGGCACGTCCGGCGAAGATATGCACGCTGAGATAGGCCACCACCACCATCATGACGGCGACACCCAGGCTCAAGAGGCCATCGCGCTCCATATTGGGGCTGACACGCTTGCACATCTCGTTGTAGACGACCCAGCCACCGAGCAGGAACAGCAGCGCCACCACATTGGCCTGCCAGCCGGACAGATTGGCGGCCCACTCCCAGGGACTCTGGGGGTTGACCAGGTAGAAACTGGGGTTGGCCATGTACAGAATCACGAACAGCGCAAAACCGGACAGCCAGGTGGTATAGGCCTTCCAGAAGGACCAGTGCAGATCGTCCGGCAGCTTGGCCGGCGCCGTGGCGTATTTCTGATTGTGGTAGAAGCCGCCCCCGTGGACCGCCCACATTTCGCCGAACACACCCTTGCCGCGGTCTTCTTCGTCCTTGGGGGTCTTCAACGAGTTGTCCAGCATGACAAAGTAGATCGACTCGCCTATCCAGGCGATGGCCGCGATGACATGCAGCCAGCGCAGCAGAAAATTGCTCACGTCCAACAGGTACGATGACATGGCCCTATCCCGACTTCAGTTGTTGTTGGAAGGCAGTCAGTATCGATGGCTGCCTGGTTGATCGTGCTCGATGACGCTCAGCTTCCGCGGTAGGTGGAGTAGCTATAAGGCGACAGCAAGAGCGGCACATGGTAGTGCTCACTGGCATCCGCCACGCCGAATCTCAGGGGAATCCGATCGAGGAAACGCGGCTCCGAGGCCTCGACACCCAGGGCGCGCAGATAGTCACCGGCGTGAAACAGCAGTTCGTACTCTCCTTCGACGAAGTCGTCGCCTTCGAGGATCGGGCTATCGCAGCGCCCGTCATCGTTGGTCATCGTCTCCCCGAGGCGCTGACGTTCGTCGCCAAGGATGCGGAAGAGCTCAATACGAATCCCCTGGCCTGGGCGGCCAAGCGCGGTATCCAGTACATGGGTGGTCAGGCGTCCCATAAGTGTCCTCCCCTCTCGCGGGTCATCAGCGGGTCGATCAGCGGGTCAATGTATCCAGTCCTGGACTGGCTAAAGTGAATCACTGATATGGAGCATCATCGTCTCTCGTCACACCTGGCCAGAGGCTTTCGCCGGTCGTGGCTTGCAGCAACACGAAGGTGACTTCAGTGATGCCGGCATGGCGGAACCAGTGCATGGTGGTGTGGAACCATGACAACATACATCATTGACCAAATTAAGAGTACATTTCAAACTATTTTTTGTATACAGTTTGAGCATGCATAGCTGCCTGGTGTTTGCCGACAGCAACAGAGGCTCGACCGACCTCTTGCCGTCTGCGCCTACGCCCGCTGCCAACAAGGTGTGACCGACACCAACGAGTCATCAGAGCTATGCTCGTCCCCATCTACCTTGCCGTCATGACAGGAGCCACTCCCCATGCCTAGCCTCACCCAACGCCCCAGCCAGATGGACAAGACCCAATTCGTGACCACCTACGGAGACGTCTTCGAGCACTCACCCTGGGTGGCGGAGCGTGCCTTCGATCGTGGCCTGAACGAGCAGCATGACGACCCGGTACGTCTTGCCGAGCACATGGGCCAGGTCCTCAGCGACGCCTCCCCGGAGGAACAGCTGCAGGTCATCCGGGCGCACCCTGATCTTGCCGGCAAGGCTGCCGCCGCAGGCGAGTTGACCAACGACTCCACCCGCGAGCAGGCCGGGGCCGGGCTGGACCAGTGCACCCCGGAGGAGCTGGAGCGCTTCACCCGCCTCAACGAAAGCTACAAGGCGCGTTTTGGTATTCCCTTCATCATGGCGGTCAAGGGCGGCAATCGGCACACCATCCTCGCCGCCTTCGAACAGCGCCTGAACAACTCAGCCGAGCAGGAAAGGCAGGAAGCCGTGGTGCAGATCAATCGGATCGCTCGGTTCCGACTGGAAGATCGCGCTAGCTGAAGTAGCAAGCACACAAAAACGGCCGGTCACCTGGTGACCGGCCGCCAAACCCTACGTCGATGACCAGAGGCCTTGGCGCTCTCGTCATCCTGAAATCGTCACGCTTTTCGCGTCCGGGCTGGTTGTAGACGAACGGCCCCATGTGGATGGCGGCCTACCAGACCCTTTTACGTGACGTTCAGCGAACCACCGGGTCATGCTCTGGGCCCTGCCAGCTGCACGACAGTAGAGTTGCGCTACCTCACTTCTGGGGCTCGTCGCTCTCGCTTGAGTTGCACTACCTCATCTCACGACCATGCTGAAACTGCACCCAAGGCGGGACCATTACGCTCGTGCCCACCTTTCCGCGACTTGCGCAGCGCCTGTCGCTCGGGGCCAGGCATCTTTTTACTGCTTTATTTACTTCTGACTAATCTCTTTCTAGCTAATCTCTTTCTAGCTAATTTCCTGCTAGCTAAACGCTTGCTGGTGACGTTCCTGCTGGCTCCATTCTTCTTTTTTGATATCTCTGCTTGAGCCTGCCGGTGTCATCATCGACATGTCGACGTCGATATCTCCGGGCCATATCGCCGAGCCATGTATCCGGGCCGTGTCTCAGGGCCGTGTCTGCGGGCAATATTCCTCGACGATGACGCTAGCCGATGTCTCCAGCCGACGCCCCTGGCGTCCAGAACGTACCAGCTTCGCCGCTACTCCTTGGCCGAATCCAGCGCTTCCTTGGCCACTCCCTGACACTTTTCCTGGTACTCCTTGCTCAACTTGAGCAACGTCTCGCTCTCCTCGCGCAGGCTCTCTCCGATCACCGACAGGGTTTCCTGCTGGGACTGGCTGGCGTTCTTCAGACTTTCGGCATCGCGCACTTCGCACCAGGACCGGGCCTGTGCGATACCTGCCTTCATGGCGGAGTCCATGGTCTTGAAACGCACATCCAGCATCTTCTGAGAATACTCCAGCGTCAGCAGGCTCCCCTCACGCCACGGACTCAACAATTTGTCCATGGAGGGGATCATGTTTTCCATTGTCGGCATTGCCTTGTTCTCGCTCATGTTGGTACTCCCTATAGGTATGCCAGCACGCTCGGCCCACGGGCAGCCTGACCGCCGTAACAACGACGAGACGAGGCAGCCTGGCAGTATCTTGTGCTGCACCGGTTACATATCGCCTTCAAACGAGCACAGAATCGTCTCGCATGTGAAGACTAGAACGCACCTTGCTGCACCGCAACATCATATAAGGCATATACGAGCCACTAATTACACTAACGCGGGTATAGTCACCCAGCATTCTCAGTATCTACCCAGCGGCGCACCATTCGCACCATAGCAGTAGATGATTGACGCTCTGATGACAGCAGCGGCGCCAGCTCCAGAAGCACAACAAACACGCTTTTGTAAGAAATAACGACAAGAACAATCGCTAATAACGACAGTCGTCAATAGCGACAATCGACAGTTTCGTCATCAAACACAAGACCGCTGCTTCGCCATTTCCGACGGGCCACCGGAGCAACTTGCAAGCAGATTCACCAGCTCGGTACAGCTACCGCAGCGTTGTCCGATGGCCTTCCAAAAGATATCTGCAAGATTAGCCAAGACGAGGGCCCTTGCCGGCGATCCTCTAAAGCCATGATCGACATGCGGTAATAACCGAGGGGTCATGATCGCCGCAGACTAAAGGCGAAAGCTTACCGAAGGAAACTGAGGAGGGAAGCGCAACGAGGAGTCGAGAGTCGAGAGTCGCGAGCAGAGAGCAGAGAGCAGAGAGCAGAGAGCAGAGAGCGGAGAGCAGAGAGCAGAGTGCGAGACAGAGCAGAGAGCAAAGAGCGAGACGACGAATTCAGGGCGTCGCCTCGCTCGGCAGCAAGGGTCAGGCGCGATAGGCGCCTTCGATATCACAGATGCGCACCGCGTTGCGGCCGACACCGCCATTGGCATCAAGCATCCGCTCGATCCAGGCGTAGACCGGATCGGCATTGGACACCAGATCCGCGGTGGACACCGAACGCGCCCACATGAAGTTGGCAAACACCAGATAGTCCGCCGCACCGGGCGCATCGCCATCGATGAAGTCGCTTCCCGACAGCTGGCCACGCAGGGGCTCCAGGGCGCTATCGAGCTGGCTGAGCCCCTTGGCCGGAGAATGGAACTGCTCCAGCGTCATGCCCAGGCGTTTTTCACGAGTGGTGCGGAAGTAGTCGCGGTCCTTGGGATGGATGGCGTTCATCAGGTCCATCACGATGGTACGCAGGATCGGCAGCTGCAGGGCGCGCTCGCTGTAGTGCTTGAAAAAGCGGGCGCGGGATTCGGCCAAGGGACCGCCAAGCAGCGTCGGGGCCTCAGGGTAGGCACGATCCAGGTAACGCAGGATCTCGAAACTGTCGGTGATCACTTCGTCGCCATCGATCAGCACCGGGACCTTGTCATGGTCCGTGAATTCGAGCTTTTCCTTTTCGGTAAAGCACCAGGGCCGCGCCTCCACCTCGAGTCCCTTGTGTGCGATGGCCAGCTTGGCTCGCCAGCAGAAGGGAGAAAAACGCAGTGATTCGTCGATGCCACACAGGTCGTACATCACCAGGGCCATGCCAGATACCTCTAGAAGGGGAATGTCTGCCGATAGTGCCATCAACCGCCCACCTCGCCAACGCCATGATTTCCTGAGGGATGGAGACAAACCTGTCCATTAGTCTAAGAAACTAGCCTCGTTCGCACCCGCCTCCAGCGGCTTTGTCGACTCTAACCTACTGTTAAACAATAAATTTGAAGAATGATCGGACGAGGAGTCATCAGCACTGCATTGGTCTGACCAATATCCCAGTCTAGAACGATTTCGCTAGTCGGCTTATCGTGCCGCCTTGTCCGAGCCTTACCCCGGCGTGAGACCGCCAACTTCGACACAACGGATATTACAAACAAGGACACGACAAGAGACCCCAACACCATGACCGACACCACTCTAGCCTTGATAGCCTTTGTGCCGCTCATACTGGCCGGCATCCTGCTGATCGGCATGCGCATGGCCGCCAAGGTCGCCATGCCCATCGTCTTTCTGGTCACCGCGCTGATTGCCCTGGTGGCCTGGGACATGACCTTCACACGGGTCCTGGCCTCGACCCTGCAAGGATTGATCCTGACCGTGGCGATCCTGTGGATCATCTTCGGCGCCATCCTGCTGCTCAACACCCTGAAGCACTCCGGCGGTATCGCCGCCATTCGCAATGGCTTCTCCGGCATCAGCCCGGACCGCCGCGTCCAGGCGATCATCGTGGCCTGGCTGTTCGGCTGCTTCATCGAGGGCGCCTCGGGCTTCGGCACGCCGGCGGCGGTGGCCGCCCCGCTGATGGTCGCGCTGGGCTTCCCGGCACTTGCCGCTGTGGTGGTGGGCATGATGATCCAGTCCACTCCGGTGTCCTTCGGCGCTGTCGGCACCCCCATCGTGGTCGGTGTCGCCGGTGGCCTGGACAGGGTCGGCATCACCGAGACGCTGGAAGCCGGTGGCTCCACCTGGATGGAGTACTTCCGCCTGATTGCCGGAGAAGTCGCGCTGGTGCATGCCGTGGTCGGTGTGCTGATGCCGCTGATCATGGTCAGCGTCATGGTACGCTTCTTCGGTGCCAACCGCTCCTGGAAGGAAGGCCTGGCGATTGCTCCCTTCGCGATCTTCGCAGGCGTCGCCTTCGTGGTGCCCTACGCCCTGGCTGGAGTCTTCCTGGGCCCCGAATTCCCGTCGATGATCGGCGCCATGGTAGGCCTTGCCATCGTGGTCCCGGCCGCCCGTCGCGGTTTCCTGATTCCCGAAAAGAGCTGGGACTTCCCGGAAAGTGACAGCTGGCCTGCCCACTGGATCGGCAAGCTCAGCATCAAGGCCGACGAGGTCGTGGGCCGCGCACCGATGAGCACCTTCATGGGCTGGCTGCCCTACGTGCTGCTGGCGGTACTGCTGGTGGCGTCACGTACCATCGAGCCGTTCAAGCAGGCACTGACCTCGGTAAGCCTGGGCTTCAGCGACATCCTGGGTGAGGCCGGTATCTCCGGCAGCCTGCAGCCACTCTACCTGCCCGGCGGAATCCTGCTGATGGTGGTGCTGATCACCGCTCTGATGCATCGCATGAACGGCAATCAGCTCAAGGCGGCCTTCAGTGAATCCAGCCGTACCCTGCTGGGCGCCGGCTTCGTGCTGGTGTTCACCATCCCCATGGTGCGCATTCTGATCAACTCCGGCGTCAACGGCGCGGATCTGGCCTCCATGCCGGTGGCCATGGCCACCGCGGTGGCCAACGGTGTCGGCGACATCTATCCGCTGTTCGCTCCTGCCGTCGGCGCGCTGGGTGCCTTCATCGCCGGCTCCAACACCGTGTCCAACCTGATGCTGGCAGACTTCCAGTTCAACGTGGCCCAGCAACTCGGTGTGTCCACCGCGCTGATGGTGGCGCTTCAGGCCGTCGGCGCCGCCGCCGGCAACATGATCGCCATCCACAACGTGGTAGCCGCCTCGGCCACCGTGGGCCTGCTGGGACGCGAGGGCATCACCATTCGCAAGACCATCCTGCCGACCATCTACTATGTGCTCGCGGCGGGGCTGATCGGGCTGGTGGCGATGCAGGTCGTCGGTATCTCCGACCCGCTGATGGGGCTGTTGCAGTAGGCACTACGCCAAGCCAGGCGCCACCTGGCTGACCGACAAGGGGGTGTCATCGACGATGACACCCCCTTCTTGTTGGCGACAGGCGCCACCTTTGCTCGAGAACTGCGCCACTCTAAGCACAGTTTGACTACCTCTGTGCCGATATGGCGGCCCTTATACCCTGCGCCTAGAGTTAATTCAGTGTAGTACGCACGTGCAGCATTCTTGCTTTCAGGTTCACCGGCAAGGCGCGTTGCCTTCGTACTGACCAGGGGATGGCTCTTCGTGAGCGCCCACGCACGCATGGCCTCGACAAGGGCCACGACTCTCGACCAGGGGAAATTCAGATGTCCTATCTGCTGCTTGCCATGATCACCGTGATCGCCGTCGTGGTGATTACCAACGGCGCGAGATCCTCGGAATCCATGCTGTTGCTGAGGCACAAGGCTCCCGGTCCACACAGGGTCAAGCGGCACAGAAGACCGACCCGACGGCATCTCTAGGCCGGGGAGGCTGCTCCCTCCAGGGTGTTGACGAGTTGCCCGCAGACCACAGACAGCGCGGCGAAGTGTCCGTGGCCTCTTGCGAAGGGGGGCCAGGCGCTGTCCGAAACGTCGACGAGCGCAGGCTCTGATGACCTAGCCGATGCGAGCCAGCCGGGTACGATGTAGCCGCGCCTTGGTCACGTAGCCCTCGGCATTGGTCTTGAGTGCGGCGATGGCCTTGTCGTCCAGTTGCCGGATCACCTTGCCCGGCGAGCCGACGACAAGGCTGTTGTCGGGGATCTCGGCACCTTCCTTGACCAGCGCCCCTGCCCCGATCAGGCAGTTCTTGCCGATCACGGCGCCATTGAGCACCACCGCCTGGATGCCGATCAACGAGCCCTCGCCCACGGTGCAGCCATGCAACATCGCCTGGTGCCCCACCGTGACGCCCGGTCCCACCGACAGCGGGTAGCCGGGATCGGCGTGCAGCACGGCGCCATCCTGGATATTGCTGCCTTCGCGCACTTCAAGTGATTCGGTGTCGCCCCTGAGTACCGCCTGGTACCAGATGCTGGCGTCTTCATGGATTTTCACCTGGCCGATGACCTCGGCGCTCTCGGCGACGAAGACGGTGCGATGAATATGGGGGGAATGGTTACCCAGACGATAGATGGCCATGGCCCGCTCCTGACGAGGTTATCCTTGTGGATGGGGGGCGCTGGGCGCCCACCCTGCCTATATAGTGGACGCTGTTTCCAAACTCTGCCTACTCCGTTATCGGTTCCTGTGCGAGAGAGGCAAAGTACGCTGCGATCTCCGTCGCCACTCGGCGTACATCCGACTCGCTGACCCCCAGATGGGTCACCAGGCGGGTGCGCGGCCTCACCGCGATCAAGATGCCACGCTCGGCAAGAAAGCCCTCCAGTGCGGCGCAGTGAGGAGCCGGCACGTCGAGAAAGACCATGTTGGTGGCCTGACCTGCCACCCCGATGCCTTCAATACCACCTAGCCACTCGGCGAGCTGGCGGGCATGACGGTGGTCGTCGGCCAGTCGCTCCACATGGTGATGCAAGGCATGCCGGCAGGCCGCCGCCAGCAGCCCCGACTGGCGCATGCCGCCTCCCAGCGTCTTGCGCCAGCGACGGGCCGCGGCGATAAAGCGCTCGCCGCCGACCAGCAACGAGCCCACCGGCGCACCCAGCCCCTTGGAAAAGCACAGCGATACAGAATCGAAACCGGCGCACAGCTCCGCCAGCGACTTGCCGGTGGCGACACTGGCGTTGAACAGGCGGGCGCCATCGAGGTGACAGGCCAAGCCTCGCTCGGCGGCAAGGCCGGTTACCTCCTGCACATAGTCCTGGGGCAATACCCGGCCCTGAAAGGTATTTTCCAGTGCGATCAGTCGGGTTCGCGCATGATGGATATCGTCTCCCTTGATGGCCTCGGCGATATCCTCCAGCGCCATGCGTCCGTCTGCCTGCTGGGCCAGGGGCTGGGGCTGGATGCCGCCAAGGACTGCAGCACCGCCGCCTTCATCGCGATAGATGTGCGAGCGTTGCCCGGCGATCACTTCGTCGCCACGCGCGCAGTGGACCAGCATGGCGGTCAGATTGCTCTGGGTGCCGGAGGGAAAGAAGGCCGCCGCGGCGAAGCCCGCGCGATCGGCCACCTCAGCCTCGAAGGCGGCGACGCTGGGGTCATCACCCCAGACGTCATCGCCCACCGGTGCGATGGCCATGGCATCACGCATGGCCTCGGTCGGTTGGGTCACGGTATCGCTGCGTAGGTCGATCATGGCGCTCTCCTTGTTCGCGCTGCCCTTTCCCCGAGTATGCCAGTTCGGCCTTCACCTGAGGACTGCCCTCACGCGCATTGGCCCCCTGCCCTCCCGACGACTCAGGCCAGCGCCTCGGCCAGCACCCTGGCGACATGACGCGCCTCACGTGCGGCACCGTCACGAATCTGGTGACGACAGCTGGTGCCGTCGGCCACGATCAGCGCATCCTCGGCGTCGCGCACCGCCGGCAGCAACGAGAGTTCCGCCATCTGCATGGAGGCCTCATAGTGCTCACGCTCGTAGCCGAAACTACCGGCCATGCCGCAGCACGACGACTGGATGGTCTCCACCTCGAGCTCGGGAATCCAGGACAGCACCTGCTGCACCGGCGTCAGGGCATCGAACGCCTTCTGGTGACAGTGGCCGTGGAGCAGCGCCCGCGACACCGGTAGCGCCTCGAGCGAAAGCTCCAGCCTGCCGGCATCCTTCTCGCGCACCAGAAATTCCTCGAACAACAGGCTCGCCTCGGCCAGTCGCTTGGCGGGCTCGCCCAGGCCGAAGCCCAGGAACTCGTCGCGCAGGGTCAGCAGGCAGGATGGCTCGAGCCCGACCACGGCAAGCCCTTTCTCCACGTGGGGGGTCAGCGCCGCCAGGGTCCGCTCGGCCTCCGCCCGGGCCCGATCGACCTGACCGCTGGCCAGGTAGGTACGCCCACAGCACAGCGGACGACGATCCGCAGCGCTCGCCAGGATCACCCGGTAACCCGCGGCTTGAAGCACGCGCATGGCGGCCTCGGCGTTGTCGGCTTCCATATAGTTGTTGAAGGTGTCGACGAACAGCACCACCTCCTTCATCGCCTGGTCGGCAACGGCCGGTCGCTCGCCCTGTCGGGCCCGCCCCAGGTAGTCGTCGGTGACGCGTGGCAGCGCGCGCTCCTCGGCCAGCCCCAGCGCCCGCTTCAGCGGTGAGGCCAGCCAAGGCGTGCCGTCGATGGCCTTCACCAAGGGTGACAGACGTCGCAGCACCGGAGCGCGCCTGGGCAGGTCACCGATCAGTCGCTCGCGCAGCGATACCCCGTCCTTGGCGACCCGTGCCGCCCGGGCCTCGATCTTGATCCGCGCCATATCGACGCCGGTGGGACAGTCACGTTTGCAGCCCTTGCAGGAAACGCACAGATCGAGCGCCTCCTTGACCTCGTCGCTGGCCAGGCCGTCGCGACCGAGCTGGCCGGACAACACCAGGCGCAGGGTATTGGCGCGGCCGCGGGTCAGGTGCTTCTCGTCGCGGGTGATGCGATAGCTAGGACACATGGTGCCGGCATCGAACTTGCGGCAGTGGCCGTTGTTGTTGCACATCTCCACTGCGCTGGCGAGGCCGCGGGTGACATCGCGGCCGCTACCCGGTGGGGTCTGCTCGCCGTTCAAGGGATCTCGCTCGACGTTCCAGGGCGACCAGTCCAGCACCGGCGTCAGTTCGATGCGCTGGTACTCCCCGGGAAAGCGGAAAAGCCGCGAGTCGTCCATCTTCGGGGTATCGACGATCTTGCCGGGGTTGAGCAGGTTGTCCGGGTCGAACAGCCCCTTGACCTCGCG
The DNA here is from genome assembly GCF_019802175.1 of Halomonas sp. DP5N14-9. Lineage (NCBI taxonomy): Bacteria > Pseudomonadati > Pseudomonadota > Gammaproteobacteria > Oceanospirillales > Halomonadaceae > Halomonas > Halomonas sp. DP5N14-9. The sequence continues at coordinate 422,163 of NZ_JAHVHR010000035.1, read as the reverse complement.
GAAGGCGTCGTTGAGTGTCTCGCCAAACTGCCAGGCCACCCACTCGCCGCGACAGATGCCGTCGCCGTGCTCACCGGAGTAGGCGCCCTTGTAGGCCTTGACCAGTGCCGAGGCCTCCTCGGCGATGGCGCGCATCTTCTCGGCGCCGTCCCGGCGCATGTCGAGAATCGGGCGCACGTGCAGGGTGCCGACGCTGGCGTGGGCGTACCAGGTGCCCTCGGTGCCGTGACGATGGAACACTTCGGTGAGCTTGTCGGTGTACTCGGCCAGATGCTCGAGCGGCACCGCACAGTCCTCGATGAAGGACACCGGCTTGCCGTCGCCCTTCATGCTCATCATGATGTTGAGTCCCGCCTTGCGCACGTCCCACAGCGCCTTCTGGGCCTTGGGTTCGGGCATGTCGACGACACAGTCGGGCAATCCCAGGTCGGCCATCAGCTCGTTCAACCGGGCCAGGCTCGCCAGCAGCTCGTCTCGGTTCTCGCCGGCGAATTCCACCAGCAGCACCGCCTCTGGCTTGCCGATCAGGGCCTTCTCGATCACCGGACGGAAGGACGGATTCTCCAGCGACAGCGCGATCATGGTCTGATCGACCAGCTCCACCGCCGTCGGTGACAGGGTCACGATATGCTGGGTCAGGTCCATGGCCTGATAGAAGGTGGGGAAGTTCACCACCCCCAGCACCTTGTGCTGCGGCAACGGTGACAGCTTCAGGGTCAACTGGCGGGTCAGCGCCAGGGTGCCCTCGGACCCCACCAGCAGATGGGCCAGGTTGGCGCGACCGTCGGCCTCGTAGGGCAGCGGGTTCTGACAGTCGAACAGATCGAGGTTGTAGCCCGCCACCCGCCTGAGCACCTTGGGATAGTGCTCGCGGATGCGCTCGCCTTCGCGCCGGGCGATGGCCTCGACCTGCTCGGCCAGCCGCGCCGCCCGGGAACCGGCGGCCAGCTCGTCGACCAGACCGAGGTGCACCTTCTCGCCGTCAGCCAGCAGGACGTCCAGTGCCTGGACGTTATGCACCATGTTGCCGTAGTGGATCGAGCGCGAGCCGCAGGAGTTGTTGCCGGCCATGCCGCCCAGGGTGCACTGGGCGCTGGTGGAAACATCCACCGGGAACCACAGGCCACGGGGCTTGAGCCAGGCGTTGAGGTGATCGAGCACGATGCCGGGCTCCACCACCACCGTGCGCGCCTCCTTGTCGAAGGACACCACACCGTTCAGATGGCGGCTGGCGTCGATCACCAGCGCCTCTCCCACCGTCTGTCCGCACTGACTGGTGCCGCCGCCGCGAGGCAGCACCGGAATGCCTTCCCCACGAGCGATCTCCAGGGCCGTGGCCAGATCATCCTGATGGCGCGGGATCACCACGCCCACCGGGGTGATCTGATAGATCGAGGCGTCGGTGGAATAACGGCCGCGACTGGCGGCGTCGAACAGCACCTCGCCCTGGATTTCCCTGGCCAGGCGCGCGGCAAAGTCCGGCAGCGGCTGGATCCGTGCATCCCGCCCCTTGGCGGCAGACGTCAACGAGTTCATCACCCTCTCCTTGATAACCCTGGGTAGACCGTCGGCGACAGCGCCGCCGACGGGCGGGCGGTGGTTCAATCGCGAGCAAGGCGGGCCACGTGGGGCGCCGGGTTCTCGGAGAAGTACGCCATGGCAGCCTCGACGCCGCTGCCGGCAAGGCTCACCCCGGAGAGTTTCAGCCCCATCTCGCAGCCGGCCAGGGTCGCCATCAGCGTCAGGTCGTTGCAGTCGCCCAGGTGGCCGATACGGAACATGCGTCCCTTGGCCTTGCCAAGCCCGGTGCCGAGCGACAGGTCGAAGCGCTCGTAGATCAGCTTGCGCACGGCATCGGCGTCGACGCCCTCCGGCATCACCACGCCGGTCAGCACCGGCGAGTAGACCTCGGGGTCCTGGCACTGGATCTCGAGTCCCCAGGCGTTCACCGCCGCGCGCACGCCCGCCGCCCAGCGCTGATGACGGGCCAGGACGTTATCCATCCCCTCGTCCAGCAGCATGTCGATGGCCTCGTTGAGGCCGTAGAGCAGATTGGTATTGGGGGTATAGGGCCAGTAGCCGCCCTGGTTGGCCTCGAGGATCTCGTCCCAGGCCCAGAAGCTCTTGGGCAGCCGCGACTCGCGACTGGCGGCCAGGGCCTTGTCGGAGATCGCGTTGAAGCTGATCCCCGGCGGCAGCATCAGCCCCTTCTGGGAGCCGGAAATAGTGACGTCGACACCCCACTGGTCGTGGCGATAGTCGGCGCTGGCAAGCCCCGAGATGGTATCGACCAGCAACAGCGCCGGATGACCGGCGCCGTCGATCGCGCGGCGCACCGCGGCGATGTCGCTGGTAACACCGGTGGAGGTCTCGTTGTGAACCACGCACACCGCCTTGATCCGCTGCTCGGTGTCTTGCTTGAGGCGTGCCTCGATCATGTCGGCCTGGACACCGTGGCGCCAGCCCTCGGCCCCCGGCAGGCCCAGAAACTCGGGCTCGAGTCCGAGACGCAGGGCCAGACGATGCCACAGAGAGGCGAAGTGGCCGGTCTCGAACATCAACACCTGATCCCCCGGCGACAGGGTATTGGCCAGGGCGGCCTCCCAGGCCCCGGTACCGGAAGCCGGATAGATGATCACCGGCTTGTCGGTCTTGAAGATCTTGCCGACCTTGCCGAGCAATTCGCGCCCGAGGGCGCCGAACTCCGGGCCACGGTGATCGATGGTCGGCAGGCTCATGGCCCGCAGGATACGATCCGGTACCGGCGAGGGGCCGGGGATCTGGAGGAAGTGACGTCCGGTGGGATGAAAGTCGAGATTCAGCATGTAAGGCCTCCTGGCCAGGCGTCGCACTGGGCGACGCCTGGATAGCTGTTCGGGCGCCAAGCGCTGCCGCGCCCCTCTTGTAATAATCTGTAATAATGAATGCAATTTTTATGGTGGCACCGCCCCACCGATTCGGCGACATGCCAGACGCTAGCTGCCGATCACGGTGGTGCCGGTGTCAGCGCACGGCACCCTGCTGACGCAGCGCGTCGATCTCGTCCGCTGCCAGCCCGATCTCCCCAAGCACCTCGTCGGTGTGCTGGGCGAACAGCGGCGCCGGCTGGCGAATCGCCAACGGGGTCGCCGAGAACTTGCTGGGAAAGCCCAGGGTCTTCATCCGCCCCATGGTCGGATGATCGACCTCCAGCACCATCTCGCGGGCCAGGTAGTGTTCGTCGTGCATGGCCTGGTCGAAGTCGTTGATCGGCCCTGCCGGCACCCCGGCGACGTCACAGCGATCGAGCCAGTAGGCGCGATCCTGTTGCCCGAGGATGTCCTCGAGGATGGCTTCCAGCGCCTCGACGTTGGCCCCGCGGTCGAGGTTGGTCTTGAAGCGCTCGTCGACCATCAGCTCGGGGCGCTCGATGACGTCCTCGCAGAAACGCTCCCAGGTACGCTGGTTGGCGCAGCCGAGCATCATGTAACCGTCGCGTACCCGCATCGCCTGGTAGGGCGCGGACACCCGATGGCGCCAGCCGGTGGCCTCGGGCACTCGGCCTTCGGAGAAGTAGGCGCCCGCCTCCCAGGTGAACCAGGGCAGGCCACACTCGGCGATGGCGATGTCCAGGTGCTGGCCTTCGCCACTACGCTGACGGTGGATATAGGCCGCCAGGATCGAGTAGATGGCGGTCAGCCCGGCGCCGATATCGTAGACGGCGACCCCGGTCTTGAGCGGACGCCGGCCCGGTTCGCCGGTCATCGACATCAGCCCACTCATGCCTTGGGCCACCAGGTCGAAGCCGCCCTTGTGACGCGACGGACCGGTCTGGCCGTAGCCCGAGATCGAGCAGTAGATCAGCCCCGGGTTGATCGCCTTGAGGCTGTCGTAGTCGATCTTCAGCGACTGGGTGACGCCGGGTCGATAGTTCTCGACCACCACGTCGGCTTCCTTGGCGAGGCGATAGAACACCTCGCGGCCCTTCTCTTCTTTCAGGTTGAGCGAAATGCTCTTCTTGTTGCGGTTGATCTGGGCGAAACAGGTCGATTCATCCTCGACGTAGGGGCCCATCTGGCGGCTGTCGTCGCCGCCGTTGGCCTTCTCGACCTTGATCACCTCGGCGCCCATGTCTCCCAGCACCATGGTGCAGTAGGGGCCGGCCATGATCTGCGAAACGTCGAGTACCTTGATCCCATCGAGTGGCAGCATTGTGGTTCTCCTTGCCTCAGGGCCTTTACTGACCCTGCCAGCGGAAGGGTGTCTTGTTGACGAACTTGTCCACCGCGGCCTTGAAGTCGCGGCTGGTGTAGCAGGTGGCGATCCAGTCGTCGCTGGCGTCGAAGGCCGGGCGGCGCTGTTCGATGACCCGCTGGATCACCTCCTTGGCCGCCCGAACGGTCAAGGGGGCACGCTCCTTGAACGCCTGCGCCCGCTCGGCCACCGTCGCCTCGATGGTCTCGGCGTCGACGATCTCGCCGACCAGCCCCAGGGCCAGGGCCTCCTCGGCACGTACCAGTTCGCCCGCCATCAGTACCTGCTTGGCCCGGGCGATGCCGGCGTGCTCGACCAGCCGCGAGACGTTGGTGATCGACAGGCAGTTGCCCAGCGTCCTGGCGATGGGGATACCGAACTTGAGACTCGGTGTCGCCAGGCGGAAGTCACAGGCCAGGGCGATGGCCGCGCCACCGCCGACACAGAAGCCTTCCAGCAGCGCCAGCGTCGGCAGCGGCAGGATCTCCACCCGCCCGACCACCCGGTCGATGCGACGCTCGTAGGCGATGGCGTCTTCGCCCTTGTCAAAGGCGGCGAACTGCTTGATGTCGGTGCCGGCGACGAAGGCTTCGCCGCCGGCGCCACGCATCACCACCGCGACCAGCTCCGGGTCGTTCTCGATGGTCTCGCAGTGGGCCTCGAGCTGGTCGTACATCTGCCAGGTCATGGCGTTGCGGCTGGCGGTGCGATCGAAGGTCAGCCAGGCGACGCCATCTTCGCTGTGGTAGTGCACCTGGCCCTGATCGTTGTCGCTCATGTCGTTGTTCTCCTTGTGGTGGTCGCGATCACACGCCGTAGATCAGGTTGACCAGCGCCAGGGCCACGGCGGGCACGTAGGTGTTGATCAGCAGGATCACGAACAGCACCGCCAGGAACCACAGATTGGTGCGCGTGGTGGCCCAGATGTCGGCCTTGGCGATGGAGCAGGAAGCGATCAGTACGCTGGCCACCGGCGGGGTCTGCTGGCCGATGGCCAGGTTCAGCGTCACGATCAGACCGAAGTGCAGCGGATCGATGCCCACCGCGGTCACCAGCGGCAGCACGATGGGCACCACCAGGATGATCGCCGCCGCCGAGTGCAGGAAGATGCCCAGCACCAGGAAGATGACGTTCAGAAGCGCCAGTACCACGTACTTGTTGTCGGTCATCTCGGCGATCGAGTTGGCCAGCTGCTGGGGAATCTGGGTCTCGGTCAGATACAGACCGACCACTGCAGAGGAAGCCACCAGCAGCATCACCACCGCCGTCTGCACGCCAGCATCGAGACAGGCCTTGTAGAAGATCTTGAGGCTGAACTCGCGATAGATCACCGCGCTGATGAAGATCGCCACGACCACCGCCAGCGCCGCGCCTTCAGTGGCGGTGACGATGCCGCCGAAGATGCCGCCGAGGATGATCACCGGAATCAGCAGCGCCCAGATGGCGCCCTTGAAGGCCTCCCACAGACGCGAGGCCCGGAAGCTCTGCTCCGCCGGCAGGTTGTGACGACGTGCCAGGAAGTAGCACATGGCCGCCAGCCCCAGGGCGCCGAGCAGACCAGGGAAGATGCCGGCGACGAACATCTTGACCACCGACTCGCCGGACATGACCGCGTAGAGGATCATCGGGATCGACGGCGGCAGGATGATCGCCAGGCTCGCCGCCGAGGACGAGATGGCGGCGGCGAACTCCTTGGAGTAGCCCTTCTTGCGCATGGCCGGAATCAGGATCGAGCCGATCGCCGAGACACCGGCGACGGCGGAGCCAGATATCTCGGCAAAGAAGATCGAGGCGCCGATGGTCACCATGGCGAGACCGCCCTTGATGAAGCCGACCATGGCCGAGGCCAGATCGATCAGACGGCGCGAGATGCTCGAGGCGTTCATGATGGCGCCGGCCAGGATGAACAGCGGTATCGCGATCAGCGGGAACTTGGTAGCACCGTCGAACATCACCATGCCGACATTGGGCAGGGCCAGGGTGCCGTAGCTGGCCACGGTGGCCAGGGCGCCGACGAGGCCGAGGGCGATGGCCACCGGCACGTTGATCAGTATCAGCCCGATCAGGCCGAAGAACATGGAAGCAATGATCATGGGGTTCTCCTCGTCAGCTGGCGCGCTGCGGACCGGTGGGTGAATCGTCGGTACGCACGTCGTCGGCCAGCACACCGGCCTCTTCGAGCTCGTGATCGACGAAGCCGGCTCCCTTGGCAGCCCGGATGACCTCGGGGAGCCTGAGCAGCTGGGCGAGAATGAACATCGCGGCACCGATCGGAATCACCGACTGGGTGAACTGCACCGAGATGCTGGGCAGGCTCACCAGGGTGGAGCCTTCAAGAATCTGCACCACCTGAAAACCAGTGACGCCGAGCAGCACGAAGAAGCCGATGGTGATCGCCTCGGCGAGCAGCGCGATGGGCAGGCGAATGGACGGCGAAACCATGTTGATCACGCTGGGACAGGCGATATGGGCGCCCTTGAGGGCGGCCAGGGCGGCGCCGTAGTAGGTCAGCCAGGCCAGTCCGATCGAGGCGACCTCGTCGTACCAGCTGAAAGGAGAGCCCAAAAGGCGTGACGCGAACCCGATGGTCACCACCAGGGTCAGCGCCAGCACATTGAGAAAGACGATGACCTCCAGAATCTTCTGGTAGGCCGCGGAAATGGTGGTAAGCACAGAGCATCCTCCGAAGGTGGATGCGGCCTCACCGAAGGTGGAGAGGCCGCAGTGGACAGGCGTTATTCGCGCAGTGCTTCCACCCGCGACAACAGTTCCTCACCACCTTCCACCTCGGCGGCGAACTTCTCGTAGATCCCGCGGGAACCCTCGACGAAGGCGTCGGTGTCGACCTCGTTCACCTCCATGCCTTCCTCCTCCATGGTGCTGACCAGGCTTTCGTCAAGCGAGGCGCCCTGCTCCAGTGCGAAGGCCTCGACCTCTTCGGCGGTCTCGATCAGCACCTCGCGAACGTGCTCGGGCAGGCGGGTCCAGCTGGCACCTGCCAGCACATAGGCCGGGGAATAGACGTGATTGGACAGCGACAGGTAGTCCTGGACCTCCTGGAAGCGCTGGGAATAGATCTGTACCAGCGGGTTTTCCTGACCGTCCATGGCACCGGTCTGCAGCGCGACGAAGGCCTCGGACAGCGCCATGGGCGCCGGCGATGCGCCGTAGCTCTTGAACATCTCGACCCGCCACACACCGTTGGGGGTACGCAGCTTGATGCCATCGAGATCCTCAGGGACCACGATCGGGCGGACGTTGTTGGTGATCTGACGGAAGCCGTTCTCCCAGATGCCGATGATGCGGTAGCGCTTGTCTTCGGCGACCGGATACAGGACATCACGCAGTACCTCGTCGCGGACTCGGGCGAGGTGCTCCCGGTCCTCGATCAGGTAGGGCATCTCGAACAGCGAGAATTCCGGCGCCACGCTGCTCATGATCGACGACGGCAGCGACAGATCGATGGTGCCGAGCTTGAGCTTGTTGAGCATCTGCTCGTCGGAACCCAGCTGGCTGGAGCCATAGGTCACCACCTCGGCCTCGCCTTCCAGGCGCTGGTTGGCCAGACGGGCGAACTCGTTGGCGGTCTTCTCGAACAGCGATCCCGGGCCACCGACGTGGCCGAACTTGATCTGCACCTCGTCGGCCTGAGCGGCACCGACGCCAAGCGCCAGTACGGATGCGGCCAGTACGGTCTTCAGCAGTTTCATAACCCTCACTCCGATTGTTGTTGTCCATCGTGGTCTGGCGGTGGGCGCCGGCTGGCACCCTGGAGGAAGCCTCAACGGGAGCTGGCGTGCTCTTCACGTAACGGTTCCGTCAGTCGCGGATTCCGTCACTTGAGCTTTCCGTTTCCAGGGCGTTCAGGGCCTGGGGACAGGAGTCGCTTCCCGCTGGGTCAGGGTCAATATGGATACATAATTCAAAATTAGGTATTATACTTTTGTCTTTCGCAAACTCGCCTTAGAGAATATTTATTTCTTAGCTTTCAGTGGCTTATATCGAAACAACGAGCTATCCAAGCCACTCGCTCCCTTGCTGCATCCCTGGAGACATACACAAAAAAAGCGAGCTCGAAGGCTCGCTCTGTCGCTTGCTGACGGGTCTGGCATCCATCCCTGTCGCCAGACAGTTGCCAGACCGGGATCAGGGATCTGAGACCGTCTCGGGCTCCAGCCCGGCTTGCCAGCCTGCCGCCTCGATGCCAGCGATGGCGGCGGCCTGATCGTCGGCCGAGGAAGCGCCGCTGACACCGACCGCACCCAGGATGCGCTGATCGTCATCGAGGATCAGTACTCCCCCGGCCACCGGCACGAAGCGGCCCCCGGAGGCCTCGGCCACCGCCGCCAGGAAGGCGGGACGCTCGCGGTTACGCTCGCCGGTGGTACCACTGGATACCCCGATACCCAGCGCGGCGTAGGCCTTGCCGTTGGCCACCGACCAGCGCAGCGGGCTGCAGCCGTCTTCACGCTCGGCCGCCACCGGATTGCCGCCGGCGTCCAGCACCACCGCGGTCAGAGGAGGCAGTTCGCCCTTGCGGGCAAAGGCGAAGACGGCGTCGAGCAATTGCCGCGCCGACTGACGCGACAATTGTACCTGTGCAAGAAATACGTTTCCGGCCATAGCAACTCCAGCGCAAGATATGAGAGAAGACAGAAAAGGCAGGCAGCAAGACAGCGGTCGAAAAATTGATCGACGCCGCTCGGCTCCCCGCCCCTCGCTGCCTCACAGGGTTACCCGAGTGCCTGGCCAAATACGCTCGCCAACACTCGCATAATTTGAATAATGAATTCATAATACGGAAAAGTTGAACCGTCAAGCGTTCGACCGTCAAACGATGATGAGCCCGGGAAATCCGCTATGGAAAAGATTCAGCCGCGTAGCCTGTACCTGGAAGTGGCCGACAGGATCCGCGACCTGATCGAGCAAGGCAGCCTGCTGCCCGGCGAGAAGATCGCCGAAAAGGCCCTGTGTGAAACCTTCGGTGTGTCACGCACCCCGCTCAGAGAAGCCCTCAAGGTGCTGACCTCGGAAGGGCTGGTCGAGAACCTGCCCAACCGAGGTTCCCGCGTGGTGCGCCTGACCCGGCGTGGGGTCAAGAACACCTATGACGTCATGGGCGCCCTGGAAGGCCTGTCCGGTGAGCTGGCCTGTCAGCACCTGACAGATGCCGACGTCGAGGAGATCCGTCGTCTGCATCAGCTGATGCTGGGCCACTACCAGCGCCAGGAGCTGGCCCCCTACTTCGAGGTCAACCAGCAGATCCACGAACGCATCCTGGCCGCGTCGAACAACGACGTGCTGATCGAGATGTACAACAACCTGAGCCAAAGGGTGAAGCGCATTCGCTACAGCGTCGAGATGGGCTCGGCCAACTGGGCCAAGGCCGTCGACGATCACGAGGCCATGCTGGAGGCGATCGAGGCCCGCGATGGCAAGCGCCTGGGCGACATCCTGCGCGCGCACCTCGGCCACAAGCTCGAGGTAGCCGCCGTCAGCGGCATCATCGACGAGGAATAGCAGGTCCCCGGACGGCGCGCAGAAGTCTCTGCCGTCGTCCCGGCACTTACCACTCTTCCAGGCGCATGGCCGAGCGCTCCAGACGCTGATCCTCGGCCTCGATCTCGCGCAGCATGTCACCGATGGTGGACAGGTGCTCCAGCGCCACCCGCCGCGCCAGTTGTGGTTTGCCCTCTACCACCGCGCGGTGCAGGCGGGCGTGCTGGCGGTTGATCATGTCCCTGGCGTCAGGACGATGATAGAGGTGCTTGACCGAGGCGAACACCGAGCTCAGCAGCAGGTCGGTCAGGCTCTGCAGCGTATGCGCCAGCACCGGGTTATGCGACGCCTGGCAGATGGCCAGGTGAAAGGCGTGGTCGAGTCGCGCCAGACGCTCCACCTCGAGGGGGTCCGCCTTTTCCACGTAGTCCGCCATCTCGCGATAGCGTCGGGTGATCAGCACCCTGTCCGAGGCGGTGCCGCGGCTCGCGGCCAGGCTCGCCGACTCCCCTTCCAGCAGCGCACGCACCTCGAGCAGGTCGTACAGGGTGCGTGGGTGCTCGCGAAACAGGTGCATCAAGGGCGTGGCATGGGGCGCCTCCACCAGTGGCGCCACCTCGGAGCCACGCCCCTGGCGAGTCACGATCACCCCTTTGCTTCGCAGGCTGCCGAGCGCCTCGCGCAGCGACGAACGCCCCACCCCCAGCCGCTCACACAGCCGCCGTTCCGAGGGCAACAGCTGGCCCGGGCGAAAGACACCGTCAAGGATCAGCGTCTCGAGCTTCGAGGCGATGGCCTGGGAGGTGCTGCTCGGTGCCAGTCGTTCTTCGTTGTCCCACATGTCCTACCTCCCGCAGCGTGCGCGGTTCGTCGTCCGTATTGATGCCCTGAACCGAGCACATCTGCCAATAACTGGTCAGACCAGCAAACCAAAATCTGGACACCGAGGTCAAGACAACGCAGATTGTAGTGCAGACAATAACCATCATTAGCCGCACGACCGTGCTAGCTCAACCGAGGAAGCGTCATGAACATCCTCTATGACGAACGCCTGGACGGCGCCTTGCCACGCCGCGACAAGAACGAGGTGCTCGCCGAACTCACCCGCGTGGTCCCCGACCTCACCCTGCTGCACCGCGAGGAAGACCTGCGCCCCTTCGAATGCGACGGCCTGTCGGCCTACCGCGTACTGCCCATGCTGGTGGCCCTGCCAGAGCGCCTGGACCAGGTCGAGGCGCTGCTCAAGCAGTGTCGTGAACTCGGCGTGCCGGTGGTCACCCGCGGCGCTGGCACCGGACTTTCCGGTGGGGCCCTGCCGCTGGAACAAGGCGTGCTGCTGGTCATGTCGCGCTTCAATCGGATTATCGACATCGACGCCGACGCCCGCATCGCCCGGGTCCAGCCAGGGGTGCGCAACCTGGCCATTTCCGAGGCGGCGTCGCCCTACGGGCTCTACTATGCGCCGGACCCCTCCTCCCAGATCGCCTGCTCGATCGGCGGCAACGTGGCCGAGAACGCCGGCGGCGTGCACTGCCTCAAGTACGGCCTCACCGTACACAACGTGCTGAGGCTCGAGGTGATGACCATCGAGGGCGAGCGCATGACCATCGGTTCCGAGGCGCTCGACAGCCCCGGTTTCGACCTGCTGGCGCTGATGATGGGCTCCGAGGGCATGCTCGGCGTGGTCACCGAGATCACCGTCAAACTGCTGCCCAAGCCCGAGACCGCCAAGGTGCTGATGGCCAGTTTCGATGACGTGGAAAAGGCCGGCGCCGCGGTCGGTGACATCATCGCCGCCGGTATCATCCCAGGTGGCCTCGAGATGATGGACAACCTGGCCATCCGCGCCGCCGAAGACTTCATCCGAGCCGGCTACCCGGTGGACGCCGAGGCGATCCTGCTGTGCGAGCTCGACGGCGTCGAGGCCGACGTGGACGACGATATCGAGACCGTGCGTGAAGTGCTGGCCAAGGCTGGCGCCAGCGACGTTCAGCTCGCCCGCGACGAGGCCGAACGCGCCAAGTTCTGGGCCGGTCGCAAGAACGCCTTCCCTGCGGTCGGCCGCATGTCGCCGGACTACTACTGCATGGACGGCACCATTCCTCGCCGCGAGCTGCCGAGGGTGCTCAAGGGCATCAGCGATCTGTCAGAGCAGTACGGGCTCAAGGTGGCCAACGTCTTCCACGCCGGCGACGGCAACATGCACCCCTTGATCCTGTTCGATGCCAACCGCGAAGGGGAACTCGAAACCGCCGAGGCACTGGGCGGCAAGATTCTCGAGCTATGCGTGGAAGCCGGCGGTTCGATCACCGGTGAACACGGCGTCGGCCGCGAGAAGATCAACCAGATGTGTGCCCAGTTCGACAGCCTGGAGATCACCGCCTTCCACGCGGTCAAGGCCGCCTTCGACCCGGAGGGACTGCTCAACCCAGGCAAGAACATCCCGACGTTGGCCCGGTGCGCCGAGTTCGGCGCGATGCACGTGCACAACAACGAGCTGCCGCACCCGGAACTGCCAAGGTTCTAGCCATGACAGCCACGAGAGCGTCCCGACGCTGGCGCGCTGCGCGCGATCAAGGTTCAGTGCGATGCACGTGCACAACAACGAGCTGCCGCACCCGGAACTGCCAAGGTTCTAGCCATGACAGCCACGAGAGCGTCCCGACGCTGGCGCGCTGCGCGCGATCAAGGTTCAGTGCCATGCATGGTGCACAACAACGAGCTGCCGCACCCGGAACTGCCAAGGTTCTAGCCAGAGCCGCCGCGATTCCAGGCGCCGCAGGAAAGGGTCACGGTTCAGGCAGGAAGGCGGCAAGCCTCGTCTCCTGCCAACGACCGTGACGCCCTTGCAGCGCTGCCGTGCTCCGTGTGTCGCGCCTTGTCGACGTTTGTCCCTCTTTGTCGGAATTCAGGTACCACCATGTCCAACAATGACGTTTCCCCTTCCGCCTTCGACGGCCTCGCGGCTCTGTCCGAAGCGATCCAGTCGGCAAGCGCCGAACGTCCGCTTCGCATCGTCGGCGGCAACACCAAGGCCTTCTATGGCCGCCCGGTGGAAGGTACGCCGGTATCCACCCGCGAACACCGCGGTATCACCAGCTACGATCCGGTCGAGCTGATTGTCTCGGTGCGTGCTGGCACCCTTCTCTCTAAACTCGAGGAGGCGCTGGCCGATCAGGGCCAGATGCTGCCCTTCGAACCCCCGCACTTTGGTGCCGAGGCCACCGTCGGCGGCACCATCGCCGCCGGACTGTCCGGCCCCCGCCGCCCCTGGGCCGGCTCGGTGCGAGACTTCGTGCTGGGCCTGCGGGTACTCGATCACCAGGGGCGTGAACAGCGCTTCGGCGGCGAAGTCATGAAGAACGTGGCAGGTTACGACCTGTCACGCTTGATGGTCGGCGCCCAGGGCACCCTGGGACTGATCACCGAAGTCACCCTCAAGGTGCTGCCGCTACCCACCGCCAGCGCCAGCCTGCGTCTGGAAATGTCCCAGTCAGAGGCTCTGAGTCGTCTGGCCGAATGGGGACGCAAGCCGCTCCCCTTGAGCGCAGCGGCCTGGCACAGTGGCGCCCTGCATCTGCGTCTCGAAGGCGGTGCAAGCTCGGTGGCCGCCACCCGCGAGGCGATCGGCGGGGACGCCCTCGAGGCCGACTTCTGGCGCGGGCTCAGAGACCTGTCGCTGCCCTTCTTCAGCGACGCCAGCACGCCGCTGTGGCGGATCAGCCTGCCGACCAACACCCCGAGCCTGGACATCGCCGGCGTCGAGCCACATCAACTGCTGCTCGACTGGGCCGGCAATCAGCGCTGGCTCAAGGGGCAGGTCGACGCCGAGTCGCTGCGCGACGCCGTCGCCCAGGCAGGTGGCCACGCCACCTGCTTCACACCGGGCACCGCCGAGCCCTTCACGCCACTGCAGCCGGTGGTCGCCAAGTACCACCAGCGGGTGAAACGCAAGCTCGATCCCGACGGCATCTTCAATCCGCGCCGACTGTATCCGGACTGGTAGACCGGGCGCTGAACGATCACAGCCGCCCGGCGAAGGCGGCATGATCGGACAGCCATCGACAGACGACCTGATCCCCCGTTTGGCCCCGGCGAAGGTCCGGGCCTCGACCATGACTAGCGGATAACAACATGCAGACCCATTTCAGCGAAAAAGACCTCGAGAAGCCGCATATTCGCGAGGCCGACAGAGTCCTGAGAAGCTGCGTCCACTGCGGCTTCTGCAATGCCACCTGCCCGACGTACCAGTTGCTTGGCGATGAGCGCGACGGTCCGCGCGGCCGCATCTACCTGATGAAGGAGATGCTCGAAAGCCCTGAAGACGACGACCAGATCACCGAGGAAACCCGTCTTCACCTCGACCGCTGCCTCACTTGTCGCAACTGCGAGACGACCTGCCCCTCAGGCGTCGAGTACCACAAGCTTCTGGATATCGGCCGCGCCGAGATCGAGCGGCGTGTGCCGCGCAGCACCTCCGACAAGGCGCTTCGCTTCGGCCTGCGCAAGGCACTGGTCGAGCCCGGCCGGTTCAAGGCCCTGCTGGCGCTGGGCCAGACCTTCAAGCCGCTGGTCCCCGGGGCGCTCAAGAGCAAGATGCCCCCGGCCCCGGTCGACGCTGGCAAGCGCCCCGACGGCAAGCGTCATCCGCGCCAGATGCTGATTCTCGAAGGCTGCGTGCAGCCTGGTCTTTCGCCCAACACCAATGCCGCCACTGCCCGCGTGCTGGACCGCCTGGGGATCGGCCTGACGCCTGCCCCCGAGGTCGGCTGCTGTGGCGCCATCGACTTTCACCTGAACGCCCAGGAAGCCGGACGCGAGCGAGCCAGACGCAACATCGACGCCTGGCTGCCTCACTTGGACGCCGGCTGCGAGGCCATCATCCAGACCGCCAGCGGCTGCGGCGCCTTCGTCAAGGAGTATGTCGAAGTGCTGGCCGACGACCCCGACTATGCCGAGAAGGCGCGCCGGGTCAGCGAGGCCGCCAAGGACCTGGTCGAGGTGCTGGGGCAGGAAGACCTGACAACCCTCGACGTGCGCGCCGACCAGCGCCTGGCCTTCCATTGCCCCTGCACCCTGCAGCACGCCCAGAAGCTCAACGGCGCGGTGGAAACGGTACTGACCAGGATGGGCTTCACCCTGACGCCGGTGCGAGATGGTCACCTTTGCTGTGGCTCCGCCGGTACCTACTCGATCACCCAGCCCGAGCTGTCACGCCAGTTGCGTGACAACAAGATGGACGCGCTGGAGGAAGGCAAGCCGGAGGTGGTTGTCACCGCGAACATTGGGTGCCAGACCCATCTGGCCGCCACCAATCGCACCCCGGTGCGCCACTGGATCGAGATCGTCGATGAGGCCCTTGGCTAAGGACGGATGGTCACCGCGCCGACATCTTCAGGTGCCAGACCCATTTGGCCGCGACCAATCGCACCCCGGTGCGCCACTGGATCGAGATCGTCGATGAGGCCCTTGGCTAGCATGTGATCATGGCGCAATGGACGGATGGTCACCGCGCTGACATCTTCAGGTGCCAGACCCATCTCGCTGCGACTAACCGCACCCCGGTGCGCTACTGGATCGAGATCGTCGATAAAGCGCTGGGCTAAGGACGGATGGTCACCGCGCTGACATCTTCAGGTGCCAGACCCATCTCGCTGCGACTAACCGCACCCCGGTGCGCCACTGGATCGAGATCGTCGACGAGGCTCTGGTCAGACAGGCCCAGAGCGCCTAGACTAAAAACGAAAATATTTTCCACATTAACCACAACCCTCAATCACAAGGACTCCCCATGCCGACCAAGCCTTACCTCGACCAGTCCCAGGTCAACGCCATCCTCGACGCTGCCCAGAAGGAAGCCGAGGCCAATGGCTTCGCCGTGACCATCGTCGTCAGCGATGATGGCGGCTACCCGCTAGGCCTGCGCCGCCTCGACGGCGCAGCACCGTTCAGTGCCGACGTCGCGATGGCCAAGGCCCGCTCCGCCGCCATCGGTCGCAAGGAGACCCAGGTCTTCGAAGACATGATCAACGGCGGCCGCAACGCCTTCCTGTCGGCGCCCATGGAGGGCCTGATGTCCGGTGGCGTGCCGGTGATCATCGACGGCCAGGTGGCCGGTGCCGTTGGCATCTCCGGCGTCAAGCCGGACCAGGACATCCAGGTCGCCAAGGCCGGTGCCGCCGCTATCGGCTAAACGCCTGGGCAGGACACAGTGATACGTCACTCGAATCCTGTACAAGCCTGCTGTACAACTGGTATTGCGTTATCGACCGCCGCCTTGACTGGCGGCGGTGCCTTTTCCGCCAGACCTTCTCGATGACATGGACCCGTCCCGATGCCCCTCCTGCCCTTTCTGGCCCCCCTGGGCGCCGTCTTGATCTGGTCCGGCAACATGACCATCAACCAGCTGACCGTCGGCACCATCGCCCCCAGCAGCATCGCCTTCCTGCGCTGGTTACTGGCGGTGGCCGTGTTGACGCCCTTCGTCTGGCGCCAGAGCTGGCGCGAGCGACACGCCATCGCCACGCATTGGCCCAAGCTTGCGCTTCTGGGACTGCTGGGCATGGCCCTGTGGCAAGGATTGGCCTACGTCGCGGCGGCCTCTACCAGCGCCACCAACATGGGCATTCTGGCGGCCATGGTGCCGCTGTTGACGATTCTGCTCAGCGCCCTGGTGCTGCGTGAGCCACCTAGCTGGGGCGGCTGCCTGGGCGGCGTGATGGCTCTCGCTGGCGTGCTGTGGCTACTCGGCCGAGGTGACATCGCCGTCCTGGCCAATCTGGAAGTGGCCCCTGGCGATGCGCTGATGGTGGTGGCCGCGACCTGCTACGCCCTTTACGGGGTCATGCTCAAGCGTTGGCCGCTTGCCATATCGCCCTGGGTCATGCTCTACGTTCAAGCGGTGTTCGCCGTCCTGCTGTTGCTGCCGGCCTACCTGCTGGGCCCAATGACACCGATCGACACAAGCAACGCCGGCCTGATCCTGTACGCCGGCATCCCCGCCTCTATCATCACCACCTATCTGTGGATGTTCGCGATTCGCCACATCGGCGCCAGCCGCGCCAGCATCTTCATCAATCTGATGCCGCTGTTCAGCGCCCTGATCGCCATGCTCTGGCTCGGCGAACGGCTTGGCTGGTACCACCTCAGCGGCGGCGCTCTGGTGCTTGCCGGCGTACTGACGGCCCAGACCTTCCGGCAGCCGATCCGCCGTCACGGCGAGGCCCGCTGACTTTCGTCCCGCGGCCCCGTCACAAGGGCCGAGGACGTCAAGATGTCGCTGAAACGGCTAACCATAGTTAGACAGGAATAACGTCCGTATTTGCAAATCCACCATGCGTTGTATAGGTTTAGTACAACCGTTGAGCACAGGACGCCAACGGCCTCTGCAAATCCAGCGACGAGAGGTTCCGCATGAAACACATCGTCAAGGCCGCAGCACTCATGAGCACGATGGCACTGTTCTCCAGCATGGCCATGGCCGCTCACCATGAGGAAAACGAAGCCCAGGAAAGCGGCGTCGATACCTCAAACAATGTGACCGAACAGCAAGACTCTTCCAGCATGGCCGATGACAGCGCCATGAATGCCGACAAGCCCCTCGTCGAAGACGGTGGCGTCGACTCTTCCAACAGCGCCGAGCAAGCCGACGACAGCATGTCCGAGACCCAGCCGAAGGGTGAGCTGGCAGAGGATAGCGGCGTCGACTCAGCCAACGACACCGAATAATCGCCAGGCCACGGACGGTCACAGTGGCAGGGACTCGCCACGGCAGGGCGGCCAGGATGGCTGCCGGTGGTTCCAGGAAGGAACCGCAGGGCAGGATGCCCACGACTGAGCGATGGACAGGCTCGCGCCCGATATCCCCATGGACGATCTCGGGGCCCACGGAAGGGCCCAGGCCTTGACCCGAACAGCCGCGTGGCAGTGGTTGCCGCGTGATAGCGGCCAGGATGGCCGCAAGAGGTTCCAGGAAGGAACCGCTGGGCAGGAAGCCCAACAGAGCCAGCGGACAGGCTCAGTGCCCGACACCGACAGGGAAGAACACAGGGCCCACGGAAGGGCTCAGGCCACCCACTCGATGGCGTCACCAGGAAGGTGACGCAATATGTCGCGAGCAGGCCTGCTCACGACCCGCCCCACATCCCGCCCCCCACCCTTCAGTCCCCGCATGAAGCGACGGACAATGAAAGGTCGACGACGGGAATGCCGTTGGGCCGTCATCAGAGCATCATCAACAGCTACAACCCGGAGGTACTACGATGAACACCTACCAGACCACACTGCTGAAGCGCCTCGCCCTGGCCGGCTTGATCGGCCTGTTCTCCAGCGCCGCCCTGGCCGATCACCACGCCGAGGGAGACGAAGAGATGAAGCAGGAGCAAGTCATGCCTGAAGATAGCGGCGTCGACTCCTCCAACGATTCAGCGAAGGCCGAGGGCGAAGATGGCGCCATTCCCGGAGGCGAGATCGTCAAGGATGGCGGTGTCGACTCCAACCACGCGCCCAGCGACGACGCTTCCGCCAGCGACAGCCAGTCGGCGCTGGACGAGGGCGACCTGGTGGAAGACAGCGGTGTCGATTCGGCCAACGAGCCGGAAAACGACGTCTAAGCCTCCAGATTGCAGGACACCTGCGCTGCAGAGCTTGCACGCAGCATCCCAAGGCTCCGCTACGGCGGGGCCTTTGTCGTGGCAAGGCCCGCTGTTTGTTGGACGTGTTCTTTCCAGCGCTCTCTCCAGCGCTTCATGCTTCCCTTGATGTGCACTACTGCCCCCCGAACTTTAGATGCATAACGCTTATGCTTTTGCGCTATGCTGCACACCTCGTTCCGCCTTGCCCTGGGCGGCATGTTAGACTATGCGGTCCATTTCCGGAGGAACGCTTCATGTCCCTCGATGATCTTCAGCTCAATCTCCGTAACCTCACCTGTGACGACTACCCTCAGCTCAAGGGGCTGATGGACAAGGTCTACCACGACATCGGCGGAGCCTGGCCCAGGATCACCATCGACAGGCTGGTGGCGGAGTTTCCTGACGGCCAGATCGTCATCGAGGACGACGGCCGGGTCATCGGCGTGGCGCTTACCGCCCTGGTCGACTACGAGGAGTTCTCCAACCCGCACAAGTACGACGACCTGATCGGCAAGCGCGAGACGATCCAGAACGCCAAGGACGGCGATGCCATGTACGGCATCGACGTGCTGATCGACCCCGACTACCGCGGCTATCGCCTTGGCCGTCGCCTCTACGAGGCGCGCAAGGAGGTCTGTCGCCAGCTCAACCTCAAGGCCATCCTGGCCGGCGGACGCATCCCCGAGTATCACCGGGTGGCCGACAGCATGTCGGCGAGCGAGTACATCGACAAGGTCTCGCGCAAGGAGCTGCATGACCCGATCCTGTCGTTCCAGTTGTCCAACGACTTCCAGGTCAAGCGCCTGCTGCGCAAGTATCTGCCCGAAGACGAGAAGTCCCAGGGCTACGCGACCCTGCTCGAGTGGAACAACATCCTGTTCGAGCCGGCCGAACGCATGCTGGAAAGTCGTCCGACCCAGGTTCGGGTCGGCGCCGTGCAGTGGCAGATGCGCGAGTTCGCCTCGGTGGAGGCGGTGCTGCAGCAGGTCGAGTACTTCGTCGATGCCTTGTCCGACTACCAGAGCGACTTTGCGGTCTTCCCGGAGCTGTTCAATGCACCGCTGATGGGCCTTCAGGACCGCGCCGCCCAGCAGGACCAGATGGCGGCCATCCGCTTTCTGGCCGGCTTCACCGAGCGCTTCAAGACCGAAATGTCGCGCATGGCGGTGGCCTATAACATCAACATCATCGCCGGATCGATGATCGAGGAAGGTGACGACGGACGCCTCTACAACGTGGCCTACCTGTGCCACCGCGACGGCTCCATCGAGCGCCAGGCCAAGCTGCATATCACCCCCCAGGAGCGCCGCGACTGGGTGATCGAGGGCGGCGAGGATCTGTGCGTATTCCAGACGGATGCCGGACGCATCGGCATCCTGATCTGCTACGACGTGGAGTTCCCGGAGCTAGGCCGACTGCTCGCCGATCAGGACATGGACCTGCTGTTCGTGCCCTTCTGGACCGACACCAAGAACGGCTATCTGCGGGTTCGTCACTGCGCCCAGGCCCGAGCCATCGAGAACGAATGCTACGTGGTGCTGTGCGGTAGCGTCGGCAATGTGCCGTCCATCGAGAACCTGGACATCCAGTACGCCCAGTCATCGGTGTTCTCGCCTTCCGACTTCGCCTTCCCCCACGACGCAGTGATGGCAGAGACCACCCCCAACACCGAGATGATCATGTTCTCCGACCTGGATCTGTCGCGGTTGACCGTGGTGCGTGCCGAGGGCTCGGTGACCAACCTCAAGGACCGCCGCAAGGACCTGTTCGACCTGCGCCTGCGCGACTGGTCGTGGAAGTCCGGCGCCAGGGACCAGGACGACAGCTAGGCTGTGTTGTCACGACTCAAGCGCTGGCGGGCGGCCCGCTTCGATGCCCGCCATCCCTTCCCCGCCGACACCTGGGCCAGCGCGCGGGCGCGGCTGCCCCTGCTGGCCCGGGTGCCCGAGGCTTCGGCCCAGCGTCTGGGTCAGCGCGCCTGGCGGTTTCTTCACGACAAGCGTCTGAGCCTGCACCCGGACCTGGACCCTGCGGCACTGGATAGCGAGGAACGCCTGGCCCTGGCGGCCCAGGCCTGCCTGTTGACGCTCGGCTGGAGCGAGCACGAGCACCAGGAAGCCTTTGCCAACGTGCACGAAGTACTGGTGTTGCCCGACGCCTTTCGTCGCCAGGTCGAAGAGATGGACGAGGCCGGGGTGATGCACGTCTACGAGGACGAGCGCGCCGGCGAGACCTTCTACCAGGGGCCGGTGGTGATCGCCTTTCCCGATCTGGTCGAGAGCGGTGGCCTGGATGGCTTCAACGTGGTCATCCATGAATTCGCCCACAAGCTCGACATGGGCAATTCCCAGGACGTCGACGGGTTTCCACCACTGCCGGTCGCCATCGCCTCCAGGGAGTGGCATCGCGAGTTCACGGCGGTCTGGCAGGATCTGCAAAGGCGCCTCGAAGCAGGCGACCCCACGCCCATCGACGACTACGCCGCGAGCCATCCCGGCGAGTGCTTTGCCGTCTGCTGCGAGACCTTCTTCAGCGCCCCCGACCGTCTGATGGAGGCCTACCCGGGACTCTACGATCTGCTCTGTCGCTACTTTCAGCAGCAGCCCCTCAAATGGGCGCTGACTGCCGATAACGACCATCCCGCACCCTCACCCGCCACTCAGGAATCCCCCCGATGACGAGGCGCTGGCTACTGCCGACCCTGGCCATCACCGTGCTGGCAGCGCTGGGACTGACCTGGCAGTGGCTGGCCATGCATGACCTGCTTACCGTCGACACCCTGATGAAGCTTTCCCAGGGTGGCACGGCGTGGCGCGACAGCCCCTGGGCCATCGTCGTGGTGGCTGCTGTCTATGCAGGGCTATCGCTTGTGATGTTTCCGCTGAGTCTGCTGGTGGCAGCGACCGGGCTGGTATTTGGCCCCTGGTGGGGCTTCGGCTACGCTCTGATCGGTACCCTGTCGGCCTCCTGCCTGACCTGGTGGGTCGGTCGCAAGCTTGGCCGCGATGCGTTGTTGCGCTACGGGGGAAAGCGCTTGAACGGCCTGTCACGCTACCTGTCGGGACGCGGCATCCGCACCATGACGCTGGTCAACCTGCTGCCGCTGGCCCCCTTTACCCTGACCAACATGATGGCCGGGGCCTTCCATCTGCGCTTTCGCGACTACCTGATCGGTTCCACCCTGGGCATCGCCCCGGGCCTGGCCGGGGTCACCCTGCTCGGCAGCCAGTTGGGCGAGTTGATCACCGCTGACAGTCGCAGCGAGATCTTCTATGCGCTGGGTGGCCTGGCGCTGGGTGTCGGCCTGCTGGTCGGACTCAAGCGCTGGGCCGACGGGAGAAAGGCCGATCGGGGATCATCCAGACAAGTGGAAAGCAAGTAGCACCGCCACGGCTGACCTACTGCGTCACGTGCACGAACTCGACTCGGTTTCGACCATTGGTCTTGGCCTTGTACATCGCCTGATCGGCCTGGTTGACCAGGCTGTCGAGGTCGGTCCCATCGCTGTCGATCAGCAACGCACCGATACTGGCGGTGACGCGTATCACGCTGTCGGCGACGGGTATCTCCAGCTCGGACAGGGCAAGGTTGAAACGCTCGAGGGCAGACATCAAGGCGGGCTTGTCGACGCCCGCCATGACCACGCAGAACTCCTCTCCCCCCATGCGGGCGATAAGGTCCGACTTGCGAAAGCTTGCGTCGAGCGCCTTGGCCACGGCGACCAGCACCCGGTCTCCGGATTCATGGCCGTAGGTATCGTTGATCGACTTGAAGTGATCGAGATCGACCAGCGCGACGCCCAGCGCTCCCTTGCCGCGCTGCCAGCGCTTGGCCAGGGTGGCAAAACGGGTAGCAAAGGCGCGACGATTGCATACCCCGGTCAGGGGGTCGGTCTCGGACAGCACTTCCATCTCTTCGATCTGATGATGGATGCGTATGCTGGCGGCGACCCAGTGGGCCATGGCCTGCAGGCGCTCACGATCTTCATCGGTGAAGGCATTCGGGCTTTCGTGGGCGATGTTCATGGTGCCCACGCAGCGACTGCCGCTGATCATCGGGACATCGAGACAGCACCCCAGCCCCTTGGCACTGAGCATCTGGCAGTCGAGATCGGGACTCCCGTCA
Organism: Halomonas sp. DP5N14-9; assembly: GCF_019802175.1. Lineage (NCBI taxonomy): Bacteria > Pseudomonadati > Pseudomonadota > Gammaproteobacteria > Oceanospirillales > Halomonadaceae > Halomonas > Halomonas sp. DP5N14-9. The sequence goes on along the minus strand of NZ_JAHVHR010000035.1, from coordinate 399,673 downwards.
AAACGCTCGGCGTACTCCGCCTGGCGAGTGCGATAGACACGTCCGACCATGGTGCCGTAGATCGGCACAGGCTGATCCATCGGGATGGCGTTGTTACCTTCCATGGCGATCAGGGTCAGCTCGGTCTCGGACTGCGCCAGAGTGATGGAAGCGCGGTTGGCGCCAAACACCGTACTTGACCAGCGTGCCACCGTATCCAGCACGTCCTGGAGCGATTCGGCCGCGGACAGCTCATGCACGAAGCGTATCGGTAACTCGATGGTCAGATCCGCGCGCAGGGACACGGCGTCGTCATCACGCTGCGCCGACGATGATCGCTTGCTGTCCTGCCGTGTCTGTTCCAACGTCATACCCTCACCGAGCGCTGGTCGCTCTATCCAACCGAAGAAACGAAGCCTTTGGAGATTCTATCGTGCTCTCCTGGGGAAGCACGAGTCACATGAGCATAAAATGAATAAACGCACTATTCGGAAAATCTTGTGCGTTTAAACCTAGGTGTCTCGAATCACCAAGCGGCGTCACCTCGACGGCAGTTCGGGTTCGTCTTCGTGTTGGCCGGGCCACCAGGATGGCCGCTCCTCACGCCACTCTTCACGCCACTCCTCCTGGACCAGGTGGCGTAGCACCCTCCCTCGGTAGCGTAGCATCTGCCACTCCGCGCCCAGTCGGCTGCGTACACGCTCCCAGCCGCCGTCATCGGCGTGGGTGAAGGGGCCGCCGCGGGCGATCGCCAGGCGGTAGACCCGCAGGCAGCGCTCGGCGCAGCGAGCCTCGTCGTAGGCCTGGGCAGTGCTCAGGGCGGCCTCGTGCAGGGCCGGCCAGTATCGTGCGTCGGTACATTCGGCCAGGGCCAGGGCGAAGGCCTGCTCATCCTCATGCGCCAGCAGCCGTCCATTCTCCCCATTTCGCACGACTTCGCGAACGCCAGGGGCATCGAGGGCCACCACCGGCAGCCCCGCTGCCATTGCTTCGGCCACCACCATGCCCTGGGTCTCGCTGTGTGATGCAAAGGCAAAGACGTCCATGGCGTGGTAGGCGTCGATCAGCGCCTGCCCGTGCAGGCAGCCGGTAAAACAGACACGCTCGCTCACCCCATGACGATCGGCGGCCGCTTCCACCGCTTCTCGGGCATCACCGTCGCCTACCACCAGCCACCAGGCCTCGGCATCCTCGACCAGCGCCTGGCACACCGCGCCCGCCAGAAATGCCAGATTCTTCTCCTTGGCCAGCCGACCGAGATGCCCGATCACCCGGGCATCTGCGGGAATCGCGAAGTGATCCCGCCAGCGATCACGCTTGCCCGTCGCAAAGCGTGAAGTGTCCACTCCGCTGGGCACCACCGTCATGTCCGGGTTGCCGGCGCGCTGGACCAGCAGTTGCTTGACGCTCTCGCTGGGAGCAATCACCTCGTCGCACAGCCAGGTGTACTGGGTCGCCAGCGCCACCGCAAAGCGCTGCATCCGCGAGGAATCCCCCGGCACGTAGTGGGTGTAGTGCTCGTACAGCGTGTGGTGGGTGAACACCAGCGGCAGGCCATAGGTTTCCGCCGCACGTGCCGCGGTGTCGCCCAGCAGGAAGGGATGGTGGGAATGCACGATGTCCGGCTCGAAGGCCTCGATGGCGTCGAACAGTTGTCCGGGAATCGGCACCGGCAGCGAGAAGTCGCTGCCATTGAAGTGCTGCACCGCGACGACACGCACCGCGTCCGACTCGTGTTGCGGCTGCCCTTCCAGCCGAGGCGCCACCACCAGTACACGATGCCCCGCCCGCTGCAACTGGTGCTTCAGGCGCTGCACGGACTCGCTGACACCACCGACGATCGGCGCATAGGTGTTGGTGAACATCAGCACATTCACGGTGGCAGCAGTCTCCTGAAACAGATCATGGGCCGCACCCCGGCGACGCAAATCCCGGGGTGCGATGCAGACGAAGGCCGGATGGCGCCCTCCCTCTCAATTCTATGCTCTGACGAGCGCCTACGCCCGTAAACAATAGCGCCCGTTCAGCGACCACGATCATACCGACTCGATCGGTTCAGCCCCAGTCCGTCTGGAACAAAGTGCCGAGGCCTGACCTCTTGCCGACAAAGTTGTCACGATGGCCCAGGCGCTACTTCGCCCGCCAGCCAGCGCCATAGCCGTTCGCTTTCGACGCTGCCCGGTTCGTTGTGCGGCCGACATAACCAGAATCCTTCGCGAGAGGGCACCTCGATGTCGAACGGGGTAACCAGACCCTGGGGATCTTCCAGCAGGCAGCGGTGCACCAGCGCCACCCCCGCCCCTTGCCTGGCCAGCGCCATCACCATGGACAGGTTGTCGCAGATCAGACTGTGACAGTGGCTCGACAGGTCCTTGCACCCGGCGTGCTCGAGCCAGGCTGGCCAACCGACCGCGAAGCCCGCCGCGTGGAGCAGGGTCTGCCCGGCCAGGGCATCCGGCGAGACGAGCCGCTCTGCCAGCGGCGGCGTACAGACCGGCAACAACGACGACGCCCCCAGGGAGATCGACTCCATGCCGCGCCACTCCCCCTGGCCGTAGCGCAGTTCGATATCGGCCCCTTCGGCACCGAAATCCGAACTCCAGACGGCGCTGACCACACGCACGGTCACCTCGGGGTGGGTAAAGTGAAATCGTGCCAGACGAGGCGCCAGCCATTGGCTCTGAAGCGCCGGAGTGGTGCGCAGCGTCACCGAACGATCCGGGGTCACGCCGAACACCTCCAGGGTGCCCTCATCGAGCCGCGCAAAGGCTTCCTGGACGCTCGGCAACCAGGCCTGGCCCGCCGGCGTCAGCGTCAGGCTGCGCGGGTGGCGCACGAACAGCGGTTGCCCCAGGCGGTCCTCCAGTAGCCGAATACGTTGACTGATGGCGGCCTGGGTTACCGACAGTTCCTGGCCCGCTGCGGTAAAGCTCAGGGTTCTTGCCGAGGCCTCGAAGGCCTGCAGCCAATGCAGAGGAGGAAGTCGGTGCATGTCGTTTCGCGCTCTGTGGTTTCTGGCCCTGTGGTTTCGCGACCATGAAAAAGCCAGTCATAAGCTCAGCTTGGCCTCAGGCGTCATATTAGTCGTTTGTCGCCATCGCCTCGAGCCCCCACCATCGGCGTCAAACCTCGTCATCTACTTCGTCAACACTCGTCACCCTGGAGCCGATCCATGAGCACCGCCTCGTTGACCTCGACCGCTGGCGTCGACCACATCGATATGCACGAACTGGCCCCCTGGCCCCAGCACCTGACGCTGACCGACGTGGTTGCTGAAGGCTTGCGTCTCTCGCTGGTCTGGAACAACGGCGACCGAGGACAATTTCCTCTGTTGTGGCTGCACGATCACTGCGCCTGTGATCAGTGCCGCCACCCGCTGACCCGGGAACGCCTGGTCACACCGATGGCCGCCGTTCCAGGGCTCGACGAGGCCCGCATCGAGCACGGTCAGCTCCACCTTGACTGGCAGGACGGACACCACAGCCGCTTCGCCGCCGGCTGGCTGCACCAGCGTCGCCCCGGCGAGGCCGCCATCGACAGCCTGCCGCGGCCTGTCGCCTGGCAGACACCGTTTTCCCCCCAGCATGTGCGGCATGCCGATCTGGTAGCCGGTGGCAACGGCGAAAAAGCCTGGATCACGGCGTTGCTGCGCGACGGCCTGGTGCTGCTCGACGAGGGGCCGCTGGAACTCGAGGAGGTCAGTCGCCTGGCACGGCGCATTGGCCCGCTCAAGGCCACCAACTTCGGGGCTCGCTTCGACGTCATTTCAAAGCCCAACCCCAACAACGCGGCCTACACCTCGATTGCCCTGGCGCTGCACACGGACCTGCCAAACTGGCGCCAACCGCCGGACATGCAGTTGCTGTATTGCCTGAAGAACGATGCCGAAGGCGGCGGCTCGATCTTCGCCGACGGCATCCAGGTCGCCGAGGCGCTGCGCGCGGCCAACCCCGATCACTTTCAGCTTCTGGCCGAGACCGCCATCGACTTTCGTTTCCAGGACGAGGAACACGATATCGGCGTCCGCGAGCCGGTCATCGACGTCGGCACGGATGGGCGCATCCGCGAGATTCGCTTCAACAACTGGATTCGTGACACCCTGCACCTGCCTGCCGACCTGATCACCCCCTGGTACGAGGCCTACCACCACTTCTGGACCCTGCTGCATGCACCACAGCATCAGATTGCCCTCGACCTGCGTCCCGGGCAGATGGTGGCCTTCGACAACCGCCGGGTACTGCATGGACGTGAGGCCTTCGATCCCTCCACCGGGGAGCGTCACCTCCAGGGCACCTACCTGGACCGCGACATGCTGGAATCCCGGCTGCGAGTGCTGGCACGCAAGGGCTGACGGGGCCGGCAGTCGTTCAATCGAGTGACGGGATCCTGGCCGCCAGGCGCCGAGCGAGGAAGTCGACCAGCGCACGCAAGCGCGCGGGGACGTGCCGGCGCTGGGCGTAGACCGCGAAGAAGTCGGCACGCACCCCCTCCCAGCCCGGCAGCAGGCTGACAAGGCGCCCCTCCTTCAATTCATCGTGAACGTCCCACCAGGAGCGCAGCATCACCCCGTGACCATCGAGCGCCAGTCGCTTGATGACCTCACCGTCATTGCTGGTAAGACGCCCGCCGACCTTGACCGACGTCTCGACACCGTCGGCGTCGACGAATCGCCACAGCGCAAAATCGCTGTCATTCTCCCGCAGTACCAGACAGGCGTGGCGCTGCAGCGCCTGGGGAGTCTCGGCCCGACCACAGCGCTCGATATAGTCGGGAGAGGCGCAGGCAACACGTCGGCTGGCCACCAGACGGCGGGCCACCAGGCGCGAGTCGGGGGGCTCGCCAATACGGATGCCCAGATCCACGCCCTCCACCAATGGTGCGGGAAAGTTGGAGAGTTCCAGTGACGCCTCGATGCCCGGATGCAAGGCACAGAACTCGGACAGCAAGGGCGCCACATGGCGGCGACCGAAACCAAACGTCGCGTTGAGCCGCAGCGGTCCCGCCAGCGCCTCGCGATCCTCGCCCAGGCTCTCTTCCAGTTCGGCCAGCTCATCCAGTAGCGCGACTCCCCTTGCCAGGTAACGCTCACCTTCGGCGGTCAGGGTAAGCCGCCGGGTGGTGCGCGTGGCGAGTTCCACCCCGAGCCGCGCCTCCAGCTGCTTCAGACGCTTGCTGACCGCCGACAGCGACAGTCCCAGCTCGCGTGCGGTGGCGGTCAGATTGCCGGCCTGGGCCAGTTGACGAAAGAACGCCAGATCATCGAGTGATGCCACCCTTTTCTCCACTTGAGGTCAACAATGAATTGCCATCGAGCCCCATTATCGCCTCTCTGTAAAGAGCTAGACTGACCTTACACCTTGCCGCCGCCACCCTTCACACCAAGCACAATCGTGGCCGCTGCGCGAGGCACCCTCTACACGCCAGCAGACAGGATCAAGGAGCTTTCATGGCCCATCGCATCGCCATCATCGCCGGTGACGGTATCGGCACCGAAGTCATGCCCGAGGGCGTGCGCGCCCTCGAGGCTGCCGCCAAGCGCTTCGCTATCGACCTGGATACCCAGACCTTCGACTTCGCCTGCTGCGACTACTACCTCGAGCACGGCAAGATGCTGCCGGACGACTGGCGCGAGACGCTGATCGACTTCGATGCGATCTTCTACGGCGCCATCGGCTGGCCCGAAAAGGTACCGGATCACATCTCGCTGTGGGGCTCGCTGCTCAAGTTCCGCCGCGAGTTCGACCAGTACGTCAACCTGCGCCCCTGCCGCCTGCTGCCGGGTATCAAGAGCCCGCTGGCCGGTCGCGAGCCCGGCGACATCGACTTCTACGTGGTCCGCGAGAACACCGAAGGCGAATACTCGAGCGTCGGTGGCACCATGTTCGAGGGCACCGACCGGGAGGTGGTGATCCAGGAAACGGTGATGACCCGCCACGGCGTCGACCGGGTGCTCAAGTACGCCTTCGACCTGGCCCAGAGCCGCCCGCGCAAGAAGCTGACCTCGGCCACCAAGTCCAACGGCATCGCTATCACCATGCCCTGGTGGGACAGCCGTGTGGCCGAGATGGCCAAGCAGTACGGCGACGTCGAGGTGGACAAGTTCCACATCGATATCCTGACCGCCAACTTCGTCATGCATCCGGACTGGTTCGACGTGGTGGTGGCCTCCAACCTGTTCGGCGATATTCTTTCCGACCTGGGGCCCGCCTGCACCGGCACCATCGGCGTGGCGCCCTCGGCCAACATCAATCCCGAAGGCACCTTCCCAAGCCTGTTCGAGCCGGTTCACGGCAGCGCCCCGGATATCGCCGGCAAGGGCATCGCCAACCCCATCGGCCAGATCTGGTCCGGCGCCATGATGCTCGAACACCTGGGTCACAAGGACGCCGGTGACGCCATCCTGGCCGCCATCGAGGCGGTGCTGGAAGACGGCGACAGCGAAGTGCTGACCCCGGACCTGGGCGGCAACGGCACCACCGAGCGTCTGGGCGCCGCGATCAGCGAGCGTATCGCCCAGGGCTGAGCCTGAACCTGAGCCTGAAACAGCGCCCACCCGCCCGGTATCGATCGCTACCGGGCGGATAGCGTCCCGCTAACGCCGCCACACCCCCTGGACCACCCTAACCCGGTCGTCGCCGAGGTTATCGAGCAGGTTACGGCCCATCTCCACGAAGACCTCACCAAAGATCAGCGCAGGACCGGGCAAGCGGGGACGAATGGGAGGACGGTCAGCAGGCCCTGACGCCTGAGGTGACGACTCTCCCCCCTCCTGCCTGGGCGGCTGCGCCTGGTCCGTGTTGGTGCCACCATGGGCTCGGCGGTCAGCCCCGCCCTGCTCGCGACGCCGGTGATGGCTACGCCAGGCCAGCGCCTCGGCGCTGACATCCTCCAGTGCCTGGCGCTGAAACCCGGCGGCCTGGAGGTGTTGCTCGAGATCCTTCAGGGACAACAGTCGGCTATGCTCGGGCGTTCTCGCCCAGGGCACCGGCAGCGATAACGGCGCAGGATTGTCGCCTCGAACCACCTCGTGGAGCAGCAACCTGCCGCCCGGAGCGAGCACCCTGCGACACTCGCTCAACACAGCGGCGAGGTCCGGCATATTGAGCAGGGCATGCTGGCACCACACCGCCTCGACACTGGCATCCCCCAGCGGCAACTCGGCACCATCGGCGCACACGAAACGGGTAGTGTCCTCCAGTCCACAGGCCCGACTCAGCCAGGTCGCGACCTCGATGAAGCCCGGCGTGATATCCACCCCCACCACTTCGTAGCCAAGCTCACGGGCCAGCAGACGACTGGCGCCGCCGGTACCGCAGCCCAGATCGAGCAGGCGCGCTGCGCCGCTGGAACCCGTGCCCGCACCCGCGAACGCGTCCAAGCGAGGACCGTCCCCCTTGTTCGGGGGCTGGCCGGCATCCCTCCCCGCCAGGGCCATCAATCGCCGGCTGGCCGCCCTGCCCCCCAGATGCAGTTGATCGATACCGGCCATCTCGTCATGACTCAGATGGTCGGGGTCGCATCCCGCCTCGACAAAGGCACGTTCGAGCCGAGCCAGCAGGCTTCCTTTGGCATCATAGTGCTGGCCCAGCTGGCTACCTGCCGTTCCCTGCGCGGCCTCTCCTGGTGCCCCCTTTAGCGTCATGCGGCGCTCCTTGCACGTTTATGGCTGCTCGATCTCAAGCAGGAAGCCCTCTTGGACAACAGCAGCAAAAAAGACATACACTTCTTGTACGAAAATTATGCAACACATCCAGCGGTGACTCGTCTTCCACCCGCCTGCCACCCTTCAGGAGCCCTCATGGACACGCAAGGACGCCGGCCTTCGTCGGCCCCGGCTCGAAAGCCGACGCGCCTCTCCACCCTGCTCGCAGCCGTTGGCGCCCCGCTGGCGCTGTCGGCCTGCACAGGCCTGCCCTCTGGCACCCAGCCCATCGAGGACTTCGCCCTGGAGGACTATCTGGGTCGCTGGTACGAGATTGCGCGCTTCGATCACAGCTTCGAGGAAGGGCTCGACTGCGTCACCGCCGACTACGCCACCCGGGATGACGGTGGCGTCCAGGTGATCAACCGTGGCGTCGACCTGTCCAAGGGCGAGCCCGACGTGGCCGAAGGCAAGGCCTACCTGCTGGAGGAAGACAACGTCGGCCGCCTGAAGGTGAGCTTCTTCGGCCCCTTCTATGCAAGCTACAACATTCTGGCGCTGGATGACGCCGGACAATGGTCGCTGGTCACCGGACCGGACCGCGACTATCTGTGGATCCTAGCCAGAAGTCCCCAGCTCGACGATGCGACCTACCGCTCGCTGGTCCAGCGCGCACAGGATCTGGACTACCCGGTCGAGGAGCTGATAGAGGTCGAACAGGGCGAGGAGTGCGAGCCCTATCGCCAGGGCTGAGCAATAATCAGGCGCTGCCACAGGCCGCCTGACCTCGTCAGAATGTATAACATACAGACCAGTGAACACCTCATACGCTGAAAGGGCGACCACCTCGGTCGCCCTTTCACTGCATGGAGGTCAAGCAATGTCACTGGGAAGACGAGAGTTTCTTGCCGCCACTGCGGCCATCGGCGCCACCGCTGCGGCGCCGTCGCTATTTGCCCATGCCGCCACGCCCGAGCGTTATCCGATCGACGCCTGGCAGGTGGTGGATGATCGTTTCAAGCAGTACATGCTGTTCAACGCCCCGCTGGAACGGGAATGGACGGGCGGACTCTGGCTCGAGGGGCCTGCCTGGAACGCCGTGGGTCGCTACGCCGTGTTCAGCGACATCCCCAGGGCCCGGCAGATGCGCTGGGACGAGGCCAGCGGCCAGGTCAGCGTGCTGCGTGATCATATCGGCCATTCCAACGGCAACGCTTTCGACGATCGTGGTCGCCTGGTCGCCTGCGAACACTCACCGGCCCAGGTGGTTCGCTACGAGTGGGACGGCAGTCGCCATGTGCTGACCAGCACCTTCGACGGCAAGCCACTCAATGCCCCCAACGATCTGGTCACCCTGCCCGGCGGCGCCATCATCTTCACCGACCCCGGCTACGGCGCGCACTCCGACTACGAGGGCAAGCAGCGCTCGCTCGAACTCGAGACCGCCATCTACTACTGGGAGGACGGCATGCAGGAGCCGACCCGTCTGACCACAGAGCTCTACAAGCCCAATGGTATCGCCCTGGGGCCGGACGGCAGCTCGCTGTATGTCACCGATACCGCCCCTTCGCACCATCCCGATCAGCCCGCTACCATCACGCGATTCACCTTCAGCGCCGAGAACAGGACGCTGGCTGGTGCCGAGAGGTTGGTGGAAAGCACCAGCGAGGGCTATGACGGCATGTGCTGTGATGAGGACGGCAACCTCTGGGTCGGCACCTCAGGGGGCGAGGGCAAGGATGGGGTCAGCGTGTTTGCTCCGGATGGCACCCTGATCGGTCGCGTCCTGCTGCCGGAAGTCTGCGCCAACGTCTGCTTCGTCGGAGAAAAGCGCAACCGCCTGCTGATGGCCGCCAGTCAATCGCTGTATACCCTCTATACCGGCGCTCGCGGTCTCTAGGCGCCTGCCGCTGTGGCCGTTCATCTCCGGCCCGGCGGCGAATGCTGTCGGGCCTTTCATTATCGCACCCCCGGTTTTCACCAGATCGACGCTCGCTCTTGCGAGGTCCCGCGCTGCCTAAGAAGGTGAAGCGGCATCCGCGCCTCCAGCGATGATCGAATGCCCGGCCATCGGCCGCTGACAGGCCACGCCCTGCCCTGTTTCCGTTCGCCCCCGCTCGGCTGGCGAGTCGGCCCGGAGGGTCGCTAGTGGGTAGGTAGTGGGCCAGCTCTGGGCCGATAAGAGGCAACGGGGCCCTCCTGGGGGCTCGCTATGATGCGGCGACAAGAATTCGATAAATGCCTTGGCAACAAGAAGACTCCCGATGACGTTTGTTCTGACACCCGACTCAGGTTCCCTTTGTTCCTCGCCTCTGGCGGGAGGTCGCCATGCTGGCTGAGTGGCTGACGGCAAGTCTTGAGGCCGATGCGTCGTCCCCCGACCGGCCGATCAAGGGCCGGGAAGGCTCGCTAAAAGGCGGCCGCTATCGGATCGAGGGGCCGGGCCTGCTGCGCCTGATCCCGGACACCGTCGGCACAGATGCACGCGCCTGCGTGCTGTCCGTCGGCATCCACGGCAACGAGACCGCGCCGATCGAGCTGCTGGGTGATTGCCTGGCGCGCCTGGAGGCAGGGCTTGCCTCTGTCGGTGCTCCGGTGCTGGTGATCCTCGGCAACCTCGAGGCGATTCGTCGCAACACCCGCTTCGTCGAGACCAACCTCAATCGACTGTTCCGGCGGGAACTCGACCAGCCAGGTGACGAGGCCGACCGCGCGCGTGAGCTGATGGCCGCGGTGGATGCCTTCTTCGCCGACCACAGCCAGCTGCCAAGGCTGCACTACGACCTGCACACCGCGATCCGCGACAGCCACTACCCACGCTTCGTGGTGGATCCTTTCGCCGAGACTCGTACCGATAGCGAGCAGTGGCACTGGATGGCCGGCGCGGGCATCCAGGCGGCGCTCAAGCAGCATCAGCATAGCTGGACCTTCTCCCACTACAGCAAGCACTACCACGGCGCCCAGGCGTTTACCCTGGAACTCGGCAAGGCGTTGCCGTTCGGCCACAATGATCTCGAGCCGCTTAAACCCATGGGCCGGCTGATTCAGTCGCTGATCGCCGGACAATTGCCCGAGTCGGGCGAGATTCAGCAGCTGGATGGCTTTGCGGTGGCTGTCGAAGTGTTCCGTGAAAGCGAGGACTTCGCGCTGTGCTTTGCCGATGACATTCCCAACTTCACCGAGTTCGCCCCCGGTACCGTGGTGGCGCGTGACGCCCAGGCCGGCGATACCCGTATCGGTGACGAGCCGCTCAAGGTGGTGTTCCCCAACGCCAGGGTAGAACTCGGCGCTCGAGCGGCGCTGCTGGTGCGCCCGGTGAGGCTGACATCAGCGTGAGACCGCACCTCTTTTACTTACAATAAATATATACATAACAACAACCTGGAGATAGACGCATGACAACTCCCGCCCCTATACTCGACGAAGGTCTATACCCCCTCGGATCAGCTTCGTCTGCTGCGCCGTTCCAAGCCTGTTAGAATCCCCCGTTTTTTTCGCGCCAGCCCGCGCCATCCGGCCGGCCCACCCGGCACGGCCGATTCTATCTGGAGCCCGATTCATGGCTGATACACCAATTCCGCTGGAAGTGCGCAATATCAAGAAGCGCTTTGGCAACACCGAAGTGCTCAAGGGGCTGTCTCTCGAGGCCCGCAAGGGGGACGTCATCACCCTGATCGGCGCCTCCGGCTCCGGCAAGAGCACCTTCCTGCGCTGCATGAACCTGCTTGAACAGCCCAACGAGGGCGAGCTGTTTGTCCACGGCGAACAGATCCGCTTCAAGGAAACCAAGCACGGCCGCGAGCCTGCCGACTGGAACCAGGTGGTACAGATGCGCGCCAAGCTGTCGATGGTGTTCCAGAGCTTCAACCTCTGGGCCCACATGACGCTTTTGGAGAACGTCATCGAAGCGCCTGTCCACGTGCTCAAGAAGTCGAAGAAGGAGGCCATCGAACACGCCCGCGCCCTGCTAAAGCGGGTCGGCCTGGCCGAACGCGCCGACTACTATCCTGCCCAGCTTTCCGGTGGCCAGCAGCAGCGTGGCGCCATCGCCCGGGCACTCGCCATGGACCCGGAGGTCATGCTGTTCGACGAGCCGACCTCGGCGCTGGACCCGGAGCTTGTCGGCGACGTGCTCAAGGTCATGCGTGACCTGGCCGAAGAAGGTCGCACCATGATCGTGGTAACCCACGAAATGGCCTTCGCCCGCGACGTCTCCAGTCAGGTGATCTACCTGCACCAGGGTCAGGTCGAGGAAGCGGGTCCGCCCGACCAGGTGCTGGGCAACCCCAGCTCCGAGCGACTCAAGCAATTCCTTGCACCCAAGCGCTGAGGCGGCCAGGAGAGACCCATGATTGACCTTCACGGTTACGGGCCACGCCTTCTCGAGGGGGCGCTGGTCACCATCGAACTGGCGGTGCTGTCACTGATCCTGGCCATCGGGCTTGGCCTTGTCACCGCCAGCGCCAAGATGTCGCGCAACTGGGTGGCCCACCGCCTGGGCACCCTCTATACCACCATCATCCGCGGCGTACCGGACCTGGTGCTGATGATGCTGCTGTTCTTCGGCGGCCAGATCGGCATCAACATGGTCACCGACTGGCTGTACGCCCGCTTCGGTATCGACATCTTCATCAACGTCAACGAGTTCGTCGCCGGCGTCCTGACCATCGGCCTGATCTTCGGTGCCTATATGGGCGAGACCTTCCGTGGCGCCTTTCTGGCGGTGGACAGCGGCCAGATCGAGGCAGGCCGCGCCTACGGCATGAGCCACGCCCTGGTGTTCCGCCGTATTCGCTTCCCGCAGATGATGCGCCATGCCCTGCCGGGCCTGTCCAACAACTGGATGGTGCTGTTGAAGACCACCGCCCTGGTCTCGGTGATCGGCCTGTCCGACATGGTGCGGGTCGCCGCGGAGGCCTCCAAGGCCACCCGCGAGCCCTTCCTGTTCATGATCATCGTGGCGGTCATCTATCTGCTGATCGCCAGCGTCTCGGAGTGGTTCTTCGCCAGACTGCAGAAGCGCTACGACGTCGGCTTCGGAGGGCATGACTGATGGATTCCCTGCTTGCCTCAATCGAAGCACTGCTGGCCGACAACACCATCTTCACCCTCGACACCCTGTCGTACTACGGTGAGGGCCTGACCACCACGGTCCAGCTGGTGTTCCTGTCATTGATCGTCGGCCTGATCGCCGCGGTGCCACTGGCCATCGGCCGGGGTTCCAAGCGCCGCTGGATCAAGATGCCGATCTTCTTCTACACCTATGTATTCCGCGGCACGCCGCTGCTGGTGCAGCTCTACCTGATCTACTACGGCGTGGTGTTCGTCGAGGGCATCCAGGACACCTGGCTATGGGTACTGCTGGAGAAGCCGTTCTTCCCGGCGCTGGTGGCGTTCTCGTTGAACACCGCGGCCTACACCACCGAGATCTTCCATGGTGCGATCAAGGCCACCCCGCGTGGCGAGATCGAGGCGGCCAGGGCCTACGGCATGCGCTACTCGCTGATGATGCGCCGCATCGTGCTGCCCAGCGCCTTCCGCCGGGCGCTGCCGGCCTACGGCAACGAGGTGATCTTCATGCTCCACGCCAGCGCCATCGCCAGCGTCGTGACCATCATGGACCTGACCGGTGCGGCTCGCTTCGTCTATGCCCGCTACTACGCGCCCTTCGACGCCTTCCTGTTCGTGGCGGCGATCTACCTGTGCCTGACCTTCGCCATCCTGTACCTGTTCCGCTATCTGGAAAAGCGCCTGCTGGCCCACTTGAAGCCGGCCTCCGGTTAAGCCGTCGTGACGCCGGAGGCCACCGCCTCCGGCGCCGTCGCGCTATCGTCAAACAAGCGTTGGGAACTGGCGTTTCATTTCTGCCGCCCTGCCCTTCCTGAGAGGGCCCCGATTCGCTAAGGTGATGGTATGCGTCCACAAGACGCCCTCCCATCGCATCAACACCCGCTTATCAATAACAAGGGTTTACCTATATGACACTGCGCAAGCTCTTTACCGCTGGCCTGATCGGCACCGCGGTTCTCGCTTCTACCGCCCAGGCCGAGGTTCGTGACATCCGCATCGGCGTCGATGTGCCCTACGAGCCGATGGAATACCGCACCCCCGACGGCGAGCTGACCGGCTTCGACATCGATCTGGGTAACGCTCTTTGTGCTGAAGTCGGCATCCAGTGCGAGTGGGTGGTTCAGGGCTGGGACGGCATCATCCCCGGCCTGATGGCGCGCAAGTACGACGCCATCATGTCCTCCATGACCATCAACGACGAGCGTCGTGAGCAGGTGCTGTTCTCCGACCCCTACTTCACCCCGCCGTCCGCCTGGTTCGCCCCGACCGACCTGGAGATGGGCAACCCTGACGTCGAGTCCCTCGAGGGTCTGACCATCGGCGTGCAGCGTGGCACCCTCCAGGACAACTACGTCACCGACCTGTACGGCGACGTGGCCGATGTCAGCCGCTACGCCACCGCCGACGACCTGGTGCTGGACATGGACTCCGGCCGCGTCGACATCGGCTTCCTCGACTATCCGGTCGGCAAGTCGACCCTGCTGGACAGCGAGGCAGGCGACTACAAGGTGGTCGGTGAGCAGATCACCGAGCCCAAGGAGTACTTCGGTGACGGCTTCGGCATCGCCTTCCGTCAGCGTGACGAGGACCTGGCCAAGGCCTTCAACGAGGCGCTCGCCACCCTGAAGGACAACGGCACCTACGAAGAGATTCATGCCAAGTACTTTGCTGAATAAGTCTTTGCCGAATAAGCTTTCGCTGAATAAGTATCTTGCTGAAAAACCAAGTCCTGCTCGAGCCAACGCCTCGAGCAGGCACCGCACCGGACCCTCTCGGGTCCGGTGTCACCACCGGCACTCGCTGGAACACTTGCTGGCAATCTTGCTGTAGCACTCGCTAGAACACTCGCTAGAACACTCGATAGCACCTTGACGCGACAGGACATCTTCGTGCCCCTGACCTGGCTCCCCATCTTCGCAGAGTCCCTTCCCCGGCCGCCCTGGCTGGATGGCTTTGCCCTGAGCGAATGGTTCGACGAATAGCGTCCCCTGCGCATACTCCAATGCCTTGAAAGTTCTGCTTGTTCGCCCTCCCCTGGCGACATTGCCCTGTGTGTAGGCAGCTCCCTGCTGATGCATCGTTGCAGGGGTCCTACTCTGTGGTTATTCACTCTTGTCCAAGGAAATCCCCATGAATCGTTCTCCCCTGCTGCTGGCCTCCGCCCTGTCCGCGCTGATGATCGGCGCAGGCCCATCACTCGCCGACGAGCCGCTTCGCCTGGCCGTCGATGTGCCCTACGAACCCTTCGAGTACAAGACCGCCGACGGTACCCTGACCGGCTTCGAGATCGACCTGGGCAACGCCGTCTGCGAGCGCCTCGAGATCCAGTGCACCTGGGTCGAGCAGCCCTGGGACGGCATGATCCCGGCGCTGATGGCGCGCAAGTTCGACGCCATCATGTCGTCCATGGCGATCACCGAGGAACGCAGCCGCCAGGTGCTGTTTTCCGAGCCCTACTACACCACCCCGAGCGCCTGGATCACGCCGCGCGGCCGCGACATCGACATCGCCGACAAGGCCAGCCTCGAAGGCCTGAGCGTCGGCGTGCAGCGCGCCACCCTGCAGGATCGCTACGTCACCGACCTGTACGGCGATGTGCTCGAAGTACGCCGCTACGCCAGTGCCGACGACGTGGTCGCCGACCTGCGTGCCGGCCGCCTGGACCTGACCTTCATGGACTACCCGATCGCCGAGGCGATGATCGACATCGATACCGAGCAGAGCGACTTCGTGCGCATCAGCGACTTCATCAAGGAGCCCGAGACCTACTTCGGCCAGGGCGTCGGCGTGGCCTTCCGCAAGCGCGACCGTGAACTCGCCGAGCGTTTCAACGAGGCCCTGGCCGAGCTCAAGTCAGACGGCACCTACGACGAGATCATGAACGAGTACTTCAGCTACGACGTCAAACTGTGAACGTTGCCCTTTATCGTTCAGGCCGGCCTGCCCCAGGGCCGGCCCTGTCTCGGGAGCCGCCATGCTGACCCTTCTGAAGAATGCCCGCCTCTACGCCCCTGCCGCGATGGGCCTGAAGCACCTGCTGATCACCGACCGCCGCATCGCGGCGGTGCTGGAGCCCGAGGCCAGCGTCGATGAACACTTTCCCGGCCTCGAGGTACACGACCTCGAGGGCCGGCGGGTCATCCCTGGCCTGGTCGATCCGCTGGTGCACATTACCGGCGGTGGTGGCGAAGGCGGCTTTGGCACCCGCACCCCCGAGCTCCGCCTCGAGGATGCCATCGCCTCCGGCGTCACCACCCTGGTGGGGGCGCTCGGCACCGACGCTCTGACCCGCACGCCGGCCAACCTGCTCGGCAAGGTACGCGAGCTCGCCGCCGGCGGCCTGAGCTGCTACGCCTACACCGGCTCCTACCAGCTGCCGCCGGTGACCCTGACCGGCTCGGTGGCCGAGGATATCGTCCATATCCCCGAGTTCATCGGCGTCGGTGAGGTCGCCATCAGCGACCATCGCGGCTCCCAGCCCAGCGCCCATGAGCTTGCTCGGCTGGCCTCCGAGAGCCGCACCGCAGGAATGCTCGCCGGCAAGTCCGGGATCGTCTTCATCCACACCGGCGACGCCGAAGGTGGCCTGGAGATCCTGCGTGAGGTAGCACGCACCACGGCCTTGCCCATCGCCCAGTTCATGCCGACCCACATCAACCGCACCGCTGCGCTGTTCGAGGATGGCCTGCGCTTCGCCCGGGACGGCGGGCGGATCGACTTCACCACCAGCACCACGGCGGAGCTTCTGGCCGACGGCGAGGTGCCGGCCTCAGAGGCCGCCGCCAGGGCGCTCAAGGCCCGCGTCGACCCTTCGCGCATCAGCCTGTCCTCCGACGCCAACGCTTCCCTGCCCCGCTTTGACGCCGAGGGGCGATTCGTCGGCCTCGAGGCTGGCCGCCTGGACAGCCTGTTCGAGGTACTGGGCGAGTGCGTCAACGACCACGGCATCGCCCTGGAGGTCGCCGTGGGCCTCGCCAGCACCCACGCCGCAGACGCCCTCGGGCTCAAGCGCAAGGGACGTCTGGCGGTCGGTCAGGACGCCGACCTGCTGGTGCTCGGCGACGATGACTGGGCCATCGACCAGGTCTGGGCGCTGGGCCAATGCCTGCATCGGCGTGACACGAATCGTTAGGCGTGTAAGGATCTCTCCATCACCACGACTGATTACGGTCCCGCAAGCTGGCGTGTAACCTTGAGGGCAAGCCATCGCGCCGAGCCTGCGTCTCCCCCACCCACGAGGAGAGCCCATGAAAACCTATGAAAAGTCACCCGAGGCCATCGCCCGACTGAACCGCGAGCAGTATCGGGTCACCCAGGAAAGCGGCACCGAGCGTCCCGGCACCGGGGAGCACCTGCACAACCAGGAGCCCGGCATCTACGTGGACATCGTCTCTGGCGAGCCGCTGTTCGCCTCGTCGGACAAGTACGAGTCCGGCTGTGGCTGGCCCAGCTTCACTAAGCCGATCGAGCCGGCCTACGTCAACGAGCTGGTGGATTCGTCCCATGGCATGATCCGCACCGAGGTGCGCTCATCCCACGGTGACAGCCACTTGGGTCACGTCTTCAACGACGGCCCCAGGGACAAGGGCGGCATGCGCTACTGCATCAACTCGGCGTCGCTCAGGTTCATCCATCGCGATGACATGGAAGCCGAGGGCTACGGCGAATATCTGAATCAAGTCGAGGAGGTCTGAACATGGCACAACAACGCGCAGTTCTCGCAGGCGGGTGCTTCTGGGGCATGCAGGATCTGATTCGCCAGTTGCCAGGGGTCGAGTACACCCGGGTCGGCTACACCGGTGGCGACGTGCAGAACGCCACCTATCGTAACCACGGCACCCACGCCGAGGGTATCGAGATCCTGTTCGATCCCGACGTGATCAGCTATCGCAAGCTGCTGGAGTACTTCTTCCAGATCCATGATCCGACCACGCCCAATCGTCAGGGCAACGACCGTGGCATGTCCTACCGCTCGGCCATCTACTACGTGGATGAAGAGCAGAAGCGTGAAGCGCTCGACACCATCGCCGACGTGGAAGCCTCGGGTCTGTGGCCCGGCAAGGTGGTCACCGAGGTCGAGCCGGTGGGGGATTTCTGGGAGGCCGAACCCGAGCACCAGGACTACCTGCAGCGCATTCCCCACGGCTACACCTGCCACTTCCCGCGCAAGGACTGGGTACTGCCCAGGCGCACCGAAGAGGCCTGATGCGCGTCGTCTGACAACGTCAACCAGGCCATCGCATCACGGCACCCACCAGCGCCGCCCCTCGGGGCGGCGCTGTCGTGTCCGGCTCCTGGTGTCCTGTCCGGGCTCTCTGCAAGGGGAGACGCGGGCTTGCGCCAGCCGGGCTCAACGCCGCGGATGGACGCCACCGACGTGGGCATGCTCCAGCGTCTCGGGGGGATCGACCGGCTGGGACAGTTCATTGAGGATGCCGCACTCGCCGACCTTGCCCTGACCTGCGCAGCGACGACGCAGGCCTTCCAGTTCGACCTTGAGCCTGGAGAGCTGAGCGATCCTCTGCTCGACGTGCCCCAGGTGCGCCTCGATCAGGGCGTCGGCCTCATCGCAGGGCTGCTCGGGATCGTCCTGACAGACCAGCAGCGCGCGGATCTCGTCCAGCGTCATGTCCAGGGCGCGGCAGTGACGGATAAAGTCCAGGCGCTCGGCGTGGGCCTCACGATAGAGTCGATAGTTGCCCTCGCTGCGCGCAGGCTCGGGCAGCAGTCCTTCGCGCTCGTAGTAGCGCACCGTCTCCACCTTGACCCCGCTGCGTCTTGCCAGCTCGCCGATCTTCATGGGTTTTCCTCTCGCCAAACGTCCGTCCATTCTGGCCAGGCATCGACTGTCTCATGCCAGCCCTTGACCCTATAGTGACTACAGGGTGTCAACTCTGACTCAGAGACCCGAGTGGAGTTCCCAGGATGGTAGATTCCCCCAAGATGGCAGATTCCCCCAAGATGGCAGATTCCCCTGAAGAGCGCAGCGCGAAAAGTACGAGCAAGGCCGGCTGCTGCGCCTCCAGTGCCACGCCCCGCACTGAAACCAAGACCGAAACTAGAGACGAAACAACAAGCGAAACCAGGCCGGCGGGAACCAGTACCTGCTGCGGGGCAGCCGAGACTGCCGACACCCCACAGAGCAGCGAAGCGTCCCCTTCGGCCAGTCGTCTTGCGCTGACCATCGACGAGATGTGCTGCCCCACCGAAGAAGGCGTGCTCAGAAAGGCGCTGGCCGATCTTCCCGGGGTCGAGGCACTGAGCTTCCAGCTGATGCAGCGTCGTCTGGTCGTCCATCACCACGGTGTCGATCGAGACGCCCTGACCGCCCGTGTCCGCGACACCGGCATGACGCCTCGCTTCGAGGATGACCAAGGCGCCGACGCCGCCGATGATTCCCGCAGCACCACGACGACGCCCTGGGGGCGCCTCGCGCTGGCCGGCATTCTGGCCCTGGGCGCCGAGGCCATCGGCTGGCTAGGGCTGACCGCTGGCTGGCTTACGCCGCTGCTGGCCATCGTCGCCATCGCCCTGGTCGGCATTCCCACCTGGAAAAAGGGCCTTGTGGCGCTGCGCCACGGCACCCTCAACATCAATGCGCTGATGAGCGTGGCGGTAACCGGCGCCATGCTGATCGGCCACTGGGCCGAGGCGGCCATGGTGATCGTGCTGTTCACCCTGGCCGAGCACCTCGAGGCCGGGTCGCTTGCACGCGCGCGCCAGGCCATCTCAGGACTGCTCGACCTGGCCCCACCCAGGGCACGGGTGCTTGATGAAGGAGAGTCTGGCAGCGGCGAGTGGCGCGAGATCGACGCTGACGACGTCGCCATCGGTGATCTGGTCAGGGTACACGCCGGCGAGCGTCTGGCGCTGGACGGCGAGATCGTGCGCGGTGACCCTAGCCTGGATGAGGCGCCGATCACCGGCGAGAGCCTGCCGCGTGATCGCTCCCTCGGCGAGAGCGTCTACGCCGGCTCCATCAACCTGGCCGGCGACTTCGACTACCGCGTCACCCGGCGGGCCAATGACACCACCCTGGCGCGCATCATCCACGCGGTGGAAGAAGCCCAGTCCCGTCGTGCGCCTACGCAGCGCATCATCGATCGCTTCGCGGCCATCTACACCCCGGTGGTGTTCGTGCTGGCCGGGCTGGTCGCGCTGGGCTGGCCACTGCTCGGCCTCGGCCCCTGGCTCGACGGGGTCTACCGCGCCCTGGTGCTGCTGGTCA
Organism: Halomonas sp. DP5N14-9; assembly: GCF_019802175.1. NCBI lineage: Bacteria > Pseudomonadati > Pseudomonadota > Gammaproteobacteria > Oceanospirillales > Halomonadaceae > Halomonas > Halomonas sp. DP5N14-9. The sequence continues at coordinate 379,754 of NZ_JAHVHR010000035.1, read as the reverse complement.
TCGCCTGCCCCTGCGCGCTGGTGATCTCCACCCCGGTAACGGTGGTCAGCGGCCTCGGTGCCGCCGCACGCCAGGGTATCCTGATCAAGGGCGGGGTCTTTCTCGAGCAGGCCACCCGACTCACCCACCTGGCGCTGGACAAGACCGGCACCCTGACCGAGGGCAAGCCACGGCTGGTGCGCTCAGCTGCGCTCGGTGACAGCAGCGACGCCGAGGGACAGCGCCTGGCCCTCGCCCTGGCGGAGCGCTCCAACCATCCGGTGTCCCGCGCCCTGGTGCAGGGGCTGGGCTCTCAGCCTACGGTGTCACTGGAAGGTGTCGAGGAGCGCGGCGGTCGTGGTCTGGTGGCAAGCGAGGCCGATAGCGGTGCGAGGGTGTGGCTCGGCAACGCCCGCCTGGCCGGCGAGATGGGGGTCAGCCAGGCCCAGCTGACCAGTAGTGACGCCGACAACGACGACGCCGGTATCGTCTGGCTGGGGCGCGACGATCGGCTGCTGGCCTACTTCGCGGTCAGGGACGCCCTGCGCAGCACCAGCCGCCAAGCCATCAAGCGCCTGCATCGCCAGGGGGTGAGCGTCAGCATGCTCAGCGGCGACGCCCAGGCCAGGGTCGATGCCATCGCTCGTGAGGCCGGCATCGACGAGGCCTACGGTGAGCTGTTGCCGGAGGACAAGCTGTCGCGCCTGGACGCGCTGTCCCGCCGCGGTGTGTGCGCCATGGTCGGCGACGGTATCAACGACGCCCCGGCGCTGGCCCGGGCCGACATCGGCATCGCCATGGGCGCGGCAGGCAGCGACGTGGCCATCGAAACCGCCGATATCGCGCTGATGAACGACGACCCGGCCAGCCTGCCACGGCTGATCGACCTGGCCCGCCGCACCCGCCGCCTGCTGGTGCAGAACATCGCCCTGGCGCTCGGCATCAAGGCGGTGTTCCTGGCCCTGGCGCTGACCGGCCACGCCACCCTGTGGATGGCGGTGTTCGCCGACCTGGGCTCGAGCCTGCTGGTCGTGGGCAACGGACTGAGGATACTCAGACAGCGGTTTGATTGAAGCGCAGTCTCCACTTTGCCATCACGCCGTCGTCGATGCGTCCGGCTAGCGAGGCCTGGCCTGGCGTGTCCGCCAGCTATTTGGCGGCCAGACCTCAATCGCTACCATGTTCTCGAATATACTGTTTCAGGGCCTGGTCGATGCGGCGCTGCCAGCCATCGCCGCCCTGCTTGAAGTGGTCAATGACGTCCCGAGACAGACGGATCGACGTCTTCACCTTAGTCGGCGTTCGTTGCGCCCCCCGCTGCCCGATGGCCCGCTTGAGGTTTGCAGGCAACACCTCATCCATGGGGCGCATACGTTCGATATCCTCATCGGTGAGTTCCCGGACCTCACCTGTCCTGTCCGTGAGTCGCCTTGTCATAGCGCCGCACCTCCCGAGCGTTGGCCTTTCTCAAGCTGATGACGCGAATTCCACCTTCAATCGGCGTGAAACACACCACGTGGACCCGCTGACCGATCATCCCGATGGCAACAAACCGACGCTCCGGGTAATCGTTGCGCTAGTCCTCGGTCAGTAGCGCCCCTTCCCAATCGAAAAGAGACACCTCGCTGAAGGGCAGGCCGCGCTCTCTGGCATTCCAAGCGCTCTTCCCCGTATCGAAGTCGATGATCATGCTTTAAATGTATGGACAAAAAAGGACAAGAAGGTTCGTTCACCCACAACGCACTCGTTGCCGAAACTAATGCTTGCCAGGTGCCTTGGCTGCCACCACCAAATAATGGCCTCCATCTTGCGTCTCGTCACCCCTCCCTGACCGCCATCGCCTCGCGCATGAAACGCAGTATCCACTCGGCCATCACGCCGTCGTCGATACGTCCGGCCAGCGAGGCCTGGCCCTGGCGTACCCGTTCTTCCCCGACCAGGCCCTGGCGCAGGTGCATCAGGTCGCGGGAGTAGTCGGGGCGAAACTCGGGGTGGCCCTGGACGCCGAGAAAGCAGCGGCCGACGCGGATCAGGTAGTGGGGGCAGAAGCCGCTGCCGCCCAGGGTCGAGGCGCCTTCGGGCAGCGTCTCGACCTGATCCTGGTGGCTGACCAGCAGGTCGAGGTCATGCTGCCAGGGGGTCATCCAGGGCTCGCGCTCGCCGACCCGATTGTTGGAAAGCCCCACGCCCCAGCCCTTGGGACTCTTGATCACCTCGCCGCCCAACGCCTTGACGATCAACTGATGACCGAAGCACACCCCCACCAGCGGCTTCTCGGCGCGATAGAGCGCGCGCACGAAGTCCTCAAGCCGGGCGATCCAGGCGTGGCCGTCGTTGACCCCGAACTTCGAGCCGGTGGTCAGCCAGGCGTCCACTGCCTCGACGTCATCGGGAATCTCGCCGTCCAGGCAACGGTAGACCTGCCACTCGAGGCTGACCCCCAGGGAAAAGGCCGCCGGCGCCAGCAGCGCCTCGAACATGGCCGGATAGTTGCCGTGGGCGTCGATCAGCTCCGGCGCCACGTCGTCGCACTGCAGTAGACCGATTCGCATGATGTTCTCCATCACCAGTACTCCCTTGACGCTGGCCGGCCACCTTGCCAGAGACGACCCGGGCGCCGCCAGGGCTAAGTCATCGGGCGGGGCCGGGCGCTATACCAACGCGATACCAAGCGCTATAGCCGGCCCTGCTGGGCCGCCAGGAAGATGCGTTGATAATCCTCGGCCGTAAAGGCGATGGGATTGCTGGCCGCGGACGGGTCGACCACCGCCATTTCGCCGATCTTCACCGCCTCGGCGTCATCGATGCCGATGGCCGCCAGGTCGTGGGGGATCGCGAGCCGCTCGCGCAGCTCGAGCACCCAGTCGATGGCACTTGAGGTGCCCGGCTGGCGAATATCGAGATAGCGACACAGGCGCACCATGGGCTCACCGATGACGCGCTCGTTGGCCTTGAGCACATAGGGCATCAGGATGGCGTTCAAGGTGCCATGGTGGGCGTCGTACAGCGCCCCCAGTGGATGGGCCAGGGCATGCATGGCGCCGAGCCCCCGCTGGAAGGCGGTGGCGCCCATGCTCGATGCCACCAGCATGTTGAGCCGGGCCTCAAGGTCGTCGCCGTGGGCGTAGGCCCGGGGCAGATAGTCGCGGACCCGGCGCATGCCCTCCACCGCGATGCCCTCGGCCATGGGGTGATAGCCCGGCGCGCACCAGGCCTCCAGACAGTGGGACAGGGCATCCATACCGGTAGCGGCGGTAACCGCAGGGGGCAGGCCCACGGTCAGGGTCGGGTCCAGGATCACCCGAACCGGCACCATGCCGGGGTGGAAGATGATGCGCTTGACCCGCTCGGCCTCGTCGGTGATCACCGAGGCGCGTCCCACCTCCGAGCCGGTACCGGCGGTGGTCGGCACCGCCACCAGCGGCACGATGGCGTCGCCGTCGGCGTTCTTCCAGTTGTCGCCGACGTCCTCCAGCGACCACAGCGACAGGCCGTCGCGCTGATTGGCCATCAGCGCCACCGCCTTGGCCGCGTCGAGTCCGGAGCCTCCGCCGAAGGCGATCACGCCGTCGTGTTCCCCCTGGCGGAAGGCGTCGACGCCGGCGATGACGTTGGCACCGGTGGGATTGCCCTTGATCTCGGCAAACAGCCCCGCCCTGAGTCCTTCGCCGGCGCAGTGATCGAGCACTTCGCGCACCATCGGCAGCGCCGCGAGCCCCGGATCGGTGATCAACAACGGCGCCGTCATGCCAAGCTCTCGGCACTGCGCCGGCAGATCACGAATTCGACCGGCGCCGGTGAGGATGGCCGAGGGGTAGTTCCAGCTGGTGGTGTAGCGGCTGATATCGCTCATGGTTGCCTCAGGCGTGTTTCAGATGGAAAGACTTGGGCCGGGTCAGGCTGTCGAAGCCGAGCCGCGACAGCGAGCAGCCGCGCCCCGAATGCTTGACGCCGGTCCAGGCCAGCTCCGGGTCCAGATAGTCGCAGCGATTGACGAAGGCGGTGCCCACCTGAAGCCGCGCGGCCAGCGCTTCGCCGGCGACCAGGTCGCGGGTGAAGATCGCCCCGGTCAGGCCGAACTCGGAGTCATCCATCAAGGCGATGGCCTCGTCGTCGCCCTCCACCGCCATCACCCCGACCACCGGGCCGAAGCTCTCCTCGCGCATCACCGCCATGCTGTGGTCGACCCCGGTCAACAGCTGTGGCGCCAGATAGGCGCTGCCGGGGCGCGACAGCGGATAGTCGCCGGGGTCGATCCAGGCGCGGGCGCCGGCGGCCACCGCGGCCTCCACCTGGCCCCGCACGAAGTCGGCGGCGGCGGGCTTGACCACCGGTCCAAGGCTGGTAGACGGGTCGCAGGGGTTGCCGAGCCTGAGCTGCTTGAGCCAGGCCACCGCCCGTTCGACGAAGTCATCGAAGATGGCGCGCTCGACGTAGATCCGCTCGATGCCACAGCAGCTCTGGCCCGAGTTGAAGAAGGCGCCATCCATCACCCCTTCCACCGCGCTGTCCAGGTCGACGTCGGCGCGCACATAGGCGGCGTCCTTGCCGCCGAGTTCCAGCGCCGTGGCGATAAAGCGCCCGGCGGTGGCGGCTTCGACGGTGCGACCACCGCCCACCGAGCCGGTGAAGGACACATGGTCGATGCGAGGGTCCCCCATCAGGGTCTCGGTGGCCTGGTGGCTCAGGTGCAGGTACTGGAACACCCCCTCGGGGATACCCGCCTCTCGGGCGGCCTCGACCATGCGCTCGGCACACAGCGGGGTCTGGGCGGAGTGCTTGAGGATCACCGCATTGCCGGCGAGGATCGCCGGCACCACGGCGTTCACCGCGGTCATGTAGGGGAAGTTCCAGGGCGCGACGATCAGCGAGACGCCCAGCGGTTCGCGGCGAATATAGCGGGTAAAGCCGGGCTTGTCGGCCAGGCGCAGGGGCGAGAGCGCCTCAGGCGCCATGGCGATCATCGCCCGGGCGCGCTCCTCGAAGCCGCCGATTTCCCCGCCGCCCTGAGAAATGGGCCGGCCCATCTGCCAGCACAGCTCCTCGGCGTGCTGATCGCGCCGGGCGACGAAGGCGTCCACCATCGCACTGCACAGGCGGCAGCGCTCGGCGACGTCACGTTCGCGCCAGTCCTGCTGGGCCTCGACCGCGCGGGCCAGGGCCGTTTCGATCTCGGCCGCGCCGGCCTGCTCGCGCTCCACGTACACCGAGCCGTCCACCGGCGATATCGTCTGTTGAATGGCCATGCAGTTCTCTCGTCTGTCGGTTGGCGGGATGCCGGGATGCCGGGCATCCGCGTCAGATGATCTCGATGCCGTTCTATCGTCCGTCGATCGGCATGATGCCGGGCATCCGCGTCAGATGATCTCGAAGTAGCGATCGAGCTCCCAGTCAGTGATATGCCGGCGGAATTCGCGTTCCTCCCACTCCCGGGTGGCGGCAAAGTGCTCGACGAAGTCGTCGCCGAAGAGCCCGCGCGCAGGCGTCGATGCCTTGAGCCGCTGTGCCGCCTCCCACAGGGTTCGCGGCAGCGCCTGGTGCTCGGGGTGATCGAGTTCGTAGGCGTTGCCGGTGACCGCGGTATCGGGCTCGAGCCCCTGCTCGATACCATAAAGGCCGGCACCGATGGCGGCGGCCAGCGCCAGGTAGGGATTGGCGTCGGCGCTGCCGAGCCGGTATTCGACCCGCTGGGACTTGGCGCTGCCGGGGATCACGCGCAGGGCGGTGGTGCGATTCTCGACGCCCCAGGTGGCGTCCGTCGGCGCCCAGAAGCCGGGAATCAGCCGGGTGTAGCTGTTGATGGTGGGGGCGAACATGGCCAGAAACTCCGGCATCAGCCGCTGCTGGCCGGCGACGAAGTGACGCTGGATGGCGCTCATGGAGTGCTCGGCGTCGGCGTCGTAGAAGGCCGACTCGCCGCTCTCGAGGTGCTTCATCGACAGGTGGATATGGCCGCTCTGGCCGGGATAGTCCGGCGACCACTTGGCCATGAAGGTGGCCATCAGGCCGCGTCGCTGGGCCCACACCTTGGTGAAGGTCTTGAACAGCGCCGCCTTGTCGCCGGCGGCCAGCGCCTCGTCGACGCCGATGGCGGCCTCGAGCACGCCTGGCCCGGTCTCGGTGTGCAGCCCCTCGATGGGGAAGTCCATGCGCTGGGACAGCTCCAGCAGCTCGTGGTAGAGCTCGGCATGTACCGAACTCCTGAGCATGGAGTAGCCCATCATGTCCGGGGTCAGCGGGCGCAGGTTGCGAAAGCCCTTCTCGCGCACCGATTCCGGCGTCTCCTGGAACATGAAGAATTCATACTCCAGCGAGCCGTGTACCGAGAAGCCCATCTCGGCGGCCCGGCCCAGCACTCGCCGCAGCAGGCCACGCGGACAGATCGCCTCGGCCCGCTCGGTGAATTCGGCCATGAACAGCAGCATGTCGCCTTCAAAGGGTACCTCGCGACAGCTCTCCGGCAGCACGCGCAACTGGGCGTCGGGATAGCCGGTGTGCCAGCCGGTGTAGCGCGTGTTGTCGTACAGCTCGTCCTTGCTGTCCCAGCCCAGCACCACGTCGCAGAAGGCGAAGCCGCCGTCGAGGGCGGCAAAGAACTTGTCGCGGTGCATGTACTTGCCGACCATCACCCCGTCCAGATCGAGGAAACCGATCTTGACGTGGGAGAGGTTGCGCGCCTCGACCACCCGGCGGGCGTCATCCGCCGTGCGCACGTCCCTGGGATTGAGTCCTGACATCGATCACCCTCCTCATGGGCGAAGGAACAAGGGCGAAGAAACAAAGGGCCGACCTTGATTGCCGAGCCGGCCCGCAACGCCCGATATCTACCGAGAGTGTCAGCTGTAGCGGTAGGGAGGTCCCGCCTGCTGCATGGTCTGACGATAGTCCTTGAGGATCTGCACCACCTTGGCGTTGCGCTCGCTCTGGCCTGCGATCTCGTCCCAGAAGCTCAGCGCCTCGTCCTCGATAGTCTGCCACTCGCTTTCCGGGATCGAGGTCAGCTCCAGCTTGCCGCCCTGGGTGCGGTAGTGGGCCTCGCCCCACCAGTACCAGTGCTGACGATAGTAGTGAGAGCTGTCCATGCACATTCTGAACAGCGTCTTCAGGTGATCCGGCAGCTCGTTCCAGCGCTCGCTGTTGGCGAAGTAGGAGCCGGCCCAGGCGCCGGAAATATTGTTGGTCAGGTAGTAGCTGGAGACGTCCGCCCAGCCCACGGTGTAGGCCTCGGTGATGCCGGCCCAGGCGATGCCGTCGAGTTCACGAGTCTGCATGGCGACCTCGATGTCCTCCCAGGGCAGGGTCACCGGCACCACCCCGAAGCGGGTCAGGAAGCGCCCGGCGGTGGGGAAGGTGAAGACCCGTTTGCCCTCCAGGTCCTTGATGCTGCGGATCGGCTCCCGGGTGACAAAGTTGCAGGGGTCCCAGCTGCCGGAGCCGAGCCAGGTCACTCCCTCGATCTCGCCGTAGGCCTCCTCCCAGATTTCCTTGAGGCCGTAGTGGTTGAACAGGGTCGGCACGTCCAGGCTATAGCGCGAGGCGAACGGGAAGTAGCCGCCGAACACCGAGACATCGACCGGGGCGTTGATCGAGTCGTCGTCGCTCTGCACCGCGTCGATGGTGCCCCGCTGCATCGCTCGGAACAGCTCGCCGGTGGGCACCAGCTGGTCGGAGAAGTACAGCTCGATCTCCATCTCGCCGTTGGCGGCCTTGTTGAAGGCCTCGATGGAGGGCTTGATCACGTGCTCCGCCAGGGCTGGCCCTGCGTAGGTCTGCAGTCGCCAGCGGATCGGTGTCTTCGACTGGGCGTGGACGTAGGGGGCGGCCAGGGTGCCCGCCCCCACGGTGGCGGCGGTGGCGACACCGGCCTTCTTGAGGAAGTCGCGACGATTGGTCATCCGTTCTCTCCCGTTTTCGTTGTTGTTGCCTGACGTTGCGTCCGTAAAGGACGCCTGTGGTCGTCTTCTCCTGCCTTCTTTAAAGCTCCTTGCTTCACATCCCTGCCTGCCGGGCCAAGACCGCGACAGTCCTGCCTCAGTAGTCCCTGAACAGACCCGGCAGCCATAGCGCCAGCTCGGGAAATGCGGTGATCAGCGCAAGCCCCGCCAGCATGATGGCGACGAATGGCCAGACGCTGCGGTAGATGTCGCCGAGACTGATCTCCGGCGGGGCCATGGCGCGCATCAGAAAGAGGTTGTAGCCAAACGGTGGGGTCATGTAGGCGATCTGCACGGTGATGGTGTAGAGCACTCCGTACCAGATCGGGTCGAAGCCCAGGGTGATCACCAGCGGCACGTACAGCGGCGCCACGATCACCAGCATGGCGGTGTCGTCGAGGAACATGCCGAGCAGAATGTAGGACAGCTGCATCATCACCAGGATCTGCCAGGGGGTGAGGCCGAACTGGTCGAGGAATACTGACTCGATGGCGCGCACCGCGCCGAGACCGTCGAACACCGCGCCAAAGCACAGCGCCGCCAGGATGATCCACATGAACATGCAGGTGATGCCGAGCGAGCGGCGCACCGTGGTTTCGATTACCGCCAGCGTCAGACGGCGCTTGAACGCCGCCGCCAGGGTCGCCGACAGCGCCCCCACCGCGGCGCTCTCGACCAGGCTGGTGACGCCCATCACGAACAGCCCGGTCATGAAGAAGAAGATTGCCAGCGGCATGATGCCCGCGCGCAGAAGCTTCAGCTTGTCGGCGGTGGACAGGTTGCGCTCCTCCGGCGGCAGCGCCGGCCCCAGGCTCGGCTGCAGGCGACAACGCACCACGATGTAGATGACGAACATCGCAGCCAGGATCAACCCGGGGATGGCGCCGGCAAGCCACAGCTGGCTGACCGGCTGTCGCGCGATCATGCCGTAGAGCACCAGCACCACGCTGGGCGGCACCAGGATGCCAAGCGAGCTTCCGGCCTGGATCACCCCAGTGACCATGATCTTGTCGTAGCCCCGGCGCAGCAGTTCCGGCAGGGCGATGGTGGCACCGATGGCCATGCCGGCCACACTCAGTCCATTCATCGCCGAGACCACCACCATCAGGCCGATGGTACCGACGGCGAGCCCGCCCTTGAGCCCGCCCATCCATACGTGGAACATCTCGTAGAGTTCGGAGGCGATGCCCGACTCCGAGAGCATGTAACCCATGAAGATGAACAAAGGCAGGGTCAACAGCGGATACCAGTTCATCAACTGGATGGCAGCGCTGAACGGCATCTCCATGCCGCCATCGCCCCACAGCAAGAGCGCCGCCGCCGCGCCGACGAAGCCGATGACGCCGAACACCCGCTGTCCGGTCAACAGCAGCAACATCATCGAAGAGAACATCGTCAGCGCGATCATTTCATAGCTCATCGATCGCCCTCCGTCCCTGGCTCTGGCTTAGAAACAGCAACATCATCGACGCTCTCGACAAGGGCAGCATAAGCGCGATCATTTCATAGCTCATCGATCGCCCTCCGTCCCTGGCTCTGGCTCTGGCTCTGGCTTAGAAACAGCAACATCATCGACGCTCTCGACAAGAGCAGCGTAAGCGCGATCATTTCATAGCTCATCGATCGCCCTCCCCGTCCTTCCGGTCCTGCTCTTCCCTGCCGTCCTTATCCCCCTCGGTCTGCTCGAGCGGGTGTCCTCTCAGCACGGCGATATCCTTGAACAGGGTCGAGAGGCACTGGGCTAGCATCAGCGCTACCCCCAGGGTCATGATGATCTTGATCGGCGCCAGCGGCGGCGCCCAGGAGCTGTAGTTGGTCTCGCCGTACTTGATCGCGTAGCTGGTGCTGGAGATGCCGCCGGCCAGCAGGGTGGCGAGGAACACCAGCAACAGCAGCATGGTCAGGACGTCGCTCATGGCCTTGGCCCGTGGCGATAGTCGGGTATAGAAGAGGTCCATGCGCACATGGTCGTCGAGCTGCATGGAGTAGGCGCCGCCCAGCAGAAAGTAGGCGACCATCAGGAACTGAGAGACCTCGACGCCCCAGATCAACGGCCGATCAAACAGGGTGCGCGAGAGCGAGGCGTAGAGCAGGACCCCGATCATCACGAAGATCAGGTACATGACGATACGACCGATACGCCGATTGAATCGGTCCACGTAGCGGACGTAGAGACGAATGGCTGCCGGCATGGGCGCTCCCGGACACAAGAGGAATCTCCTGAGTCTTGGCCCAGCCTGGCCGGACGTGCCAGTTGCATCGACTTCAACGACGTGATGACTATCGAAGCTTTCGATACTGCTCAAGCAAAGTGCAGAGAAAAGCAGCCACTGCACCGAAACCGGCCATGCAACTGGCCATCGCCGGGAAGATTCTCAGACGGAAGTGACGATCTGCTCCTCGACCCAGGGCAGCTCCTCGGTGAGCGTGGCACGAAAGTCGCCGTCCAGCAGGCGGCGGGCGTCCCGCGCCAGCTGCCCAGGCAAGCCACCGAGTTCGTCGCGCCTGGCGACCAGCGTCAACGAGCGCTTGAGCGGCGCCAGCGGCAGCGCTTCGATACGCACCCTGAGCTGATCGAGCCCCGCCTGATACAGGCACAGCGGGGTCGTCACGGTAAAGCCGACGCCGTCGCTCACCGCCTTGAGCAAGGCGCAGGTGTTGTCCAGGTGCAGCCGCGCCGGCAGCTCCACACCGGCCAGGCGCAGGTGGCGCTCGATACTCTGGCCGATCAGCGACTGTGGCACGTAGCGCACGAAGTCGAGCTGACGCGATAGCCAGCGCAGATTGTCAGCAGGCCCCGTCCAACTCGCCGGCAACACCAGCACAAAGGGCTCGTCCAGCACCCTGTGACGCTCCAGGCCGTCGTAGTTTTCCAGCCGATCGTCGGAGATGATCACGTCCACATGCCGCGTCAGCAACGAGTGGCCGTGCATGTGCGAAAGCCCGGTGGTCAGGGTGTAGTCACGGGTGTGGCGGCGGATGACATCGATCAGCGGCTTGCCCACGGCGGTGGCCAGCGAATCCACCAGCGCCAGGCGCATCTGATGCAATTGACCGAAGGCGCCGGTGATCAGTTCGCGGCGGGTATCCCGGGCCTCGCCCAGCAGACGGCGGGCACGGTCATAAAAGAAGCGCCCGGCGCTGGTGGGCTCCAGCGGCCGCGAGCGGCGCTCGAACAGCGCCAGCCCCAGGCTCTCTTCGAGGGTCGCCAGGCAATGCGACACCGACGACTGGGTCAGGCCGAGCGCCTCGGCGGCGGCGCTCTGGCTACCGCGTTCCAGGGTCTCGACGAAGATTTCCATACTGCGCAGGTCGAAGCCGAAGCCATTCTTCATGGCGTCTCCTCGGTGGTGATGTTGTTATTGTCTCGGCGCTGTTGTCGGCTCTTGCAGGGGCTGTCGCAGAGATCCTTGACCCGGTGCTGATCCTGGTCGGTGTCGAAGCTCTACTCTGACTCCTGCGGAACTTGTCGGCCCGGCACAAGTCTACCCTGGCAAGCCGAACAACAGGGAAGTCCGATGACCTACGTCGCCAGCGCCAGCTACCACGAACGACCGTCCTCCCACTGGACCGGCTGGGGCCAGTGGATCGCGCTTGTCACCATGACCCTGGACCACCTGGCACGCTACCTGGCCACCGACGCCTGGCACCTTGGCTGGGTCGATTCGAGCGTGGGCCGTATCGCCTTTCCACTGTTCGCCGGCATGGTCGCCTGGCACGGGCTGTTCAATACCCGTGATCCGCTGCGCTACGCGCGCCGGGTGATGATCATCGGTCTGCTGGCCCAGTTACCCTACCAACTGATGCCCCGCGAGGCGCTGTTTCAGCTCAACATCTGCTTTACCCTGGCGCTCGGGCTGATGGCCGGACACTGGCTTGAGCAACTGACCCGGCGACAGGAGGCCGGAGAGCTGGGCCATGTACGCCTGGCGCTGGAGACCCTCGGCGTGGCAACCGGCTGGTACTTTGCCGGCTTCTGGGTCGAATACGGCCACCATGGCCTGTTGCTGGTGCCGTTTTTCATGCTTGGCATGGGCCAGCTCCATCGTACCGACGACGCCCTGCTCTCGCGCCTGCTGGCGGTGGTCGGCTGCCTGCCGCTGCTGCTGGTGGCAGGCATGATGAACAGCTCCGACATGGCCAAGTCGGTGACCGTGGCCACGGTCCTGGCGGTGCTGCTGCTGGCCGCTGGTGCTCACCGGCTATGCCGCGCGCCCGGCATCGTCATGCCGCGGCGGATGTGGCTCGCGTGGTATCCCGCCCACTTCGCGGTGATCGCCGCCATCCTGCTGTGGACCGGCAACGCCCAGATAATGTGAACCCACCAAGGTGGCTCGCCTGCTCTTGATACCCCCAGGCCCACTTCGCGGTGATCGCCGCCATCCTGCTGTGGACCGGCAACGCCCAGATAATGTGAACCCGAAAGCGCGGTGATCGCCGCCATTCTGCTGTGGACCGGCAACGCTCAGATAATGTAACGGCACCGGCAACGGTCAAAGAACCCGCCAAGGTGGCTCGCCTGCTCTTGATACCCCCAGGCCCACTTCGCGGTGATCGCCGCCATCCTGCTGTGGACCGGCAACGTCCAGATCCTCTAGGCGTCCTGCACCGGCTGCGCGAAGCGGCTTCTCTGTTCCATCAAGAAGACCTTGAAGGCCTGCCAGGCCGGGCTGCGGTAGCGGTCCGGATGCCACACCAGCGAGAAGTGGCGGGTCAGCGGCAGGTCATGTGACAGCGCCAGCAACTCCCCTCGCTCGAGCTCTCCCCGCACGCTCAGGTGCGACAGGCAACCCAGTCCCAGGCCCGCCGCCACAGCCTGCTTGATCGCCTCGTGCTGCCCCAGCTCCATGCGTACCTTGAGCCTCGGCACCCGGGGCAGCACCGCCGCCTCGAGCACCTCCCGGCTGCCGGAGCCGATCTCGCGCAGGATCCACGACTGCTCGACCAGATCAGCGTCCTCGACCCGGCCCTTGGCCACCAGCGGATGTCCGGGCGCGCAGACAATCACCATATGATCTTCGCACCACACTTCGCTGGCGAGTCCCGGCTCGTGACAGCGCCCCTCGATCATCCCCAGGTCGGCGTCGAAGCGCTGTACCTCGGAGATCACCTCGCCGGTATTGCGAAGCCTCAGGCGCAGGTCGACCCCCGGATGCAGTCCGCCGAACTCCCCGGCCAGCGGCGGCAACAGATAGGTGCCGATGGTGGCGCTGGCGGAGATCGCCAGGCTGCCGTGGAGCTCGTCTCCCGGTTCCTCGGCGGCGGCGATCAGCTCGCCCAGATCATCCAGCAGCTGTTCGGCGCGCGGCAGCAGTCGATGGCCCATGTCGTTCAGGCCAAGCCGCCGTCCCGGGCGTTCGAACAGGGTGACACCAAGTTGACGCTCCAGGTCCGCCAGCGCCTGGCTGGTCGCCGACTGGGACAGGCTCAGTTGTCTGGCCGCGGCGCTGACGGTTCCCAGCCGGGCCACCGCCACGAAGACCTCGAGCTGGCGCAGGGTGATATGGGAGCGGGTGGGACTGTCTGGCGAGAAACTCATCACGGTGCTCGACGGTTGCAGGGAAGATGGCGGGGAAACGACAACGGCTCCTATATCGGCTCAGCTTATAACAGGTTTCGTTATTACACGATAATCATCTGGCATATCCACGCCTAGAATCTCCCTATCGAACCGACGCCTCAGGCTCCACCCAGACGAGCCGGTAGCGGCGATACCCTGACACGAAGAGGAGATCCGCTCATGTGGCAAGGACTTGCGCTATGCGCACTATTGACGCTGGCCGGGCAGGCCATCAGCCGACTGCCCGGTATCGCCGACGCAGGCGTGAGTCCGCTGGTGTTCGCCCTGCTGCTGGGCATCGTGGTCGGCAATCTGCCGCTCAAGCGCACCGTCGAGGGCGCCCAGCCGGGGCTCGCCTTCGCTACCCGCTGGCTGCTGCGCGGCGGCATCGTGCTGTTCGGCCTGTCGCTGACCTTCGCTCAGGTGGTCGGACTCGGGCCCAAGGTGCTGCTGCTGGACGCGCTGATCATCACCGCGGTACTGCTGGTCGGCTACCAGATCGGCACCCGGGGGCTCGGCATGGATCGCGAGACCACCCTGCTGACCAGTGCCGGCAGCGCCATCTGCGGCGCCGCTGCGGTGCTCGCCACCGAGTCGACCATTCGCTCGAAGCCGGCAGCGGCGTCCATGGCGGTGGCCACGGTGGTGCTGTTCGGCTCCCTGGCCATGCTGACCTACCCGCTGCTGTATCCGTGGCTGGGCATGGACGAGGGACTGTTCGGGGTCTATATCGGCGCTACCGTGCATGAGGTGGCCCAGGTGGTCGCCGCCGGCGACGCCGTCGGCCCGGATGCCCTGGCCAACGCGGTCATCGTCAAGCTGGTGCGGGTGATGCTGCTGGTGCCCTTCCTGCTGGTGGTCGGCCAATGGTGGCTGCGTCAGCCGACCCAGGAAGGCGCCGAGGCCGGCGCTCAGGGCGCACACAAGGCCAAGCTGGTGATCCCCTGGTTTGCCCTCGGCTTTATCGCCATGGTCGGCGTCAACAGCGTCGTCACCCTGCCCGCGCCGCTGCACTCGGGTCTGGTGCTGGCCGGCCAGATCGCCCTGACCATGGCCATGGCCGCGCTTGGCATCAACACCCGGATGTCTCGCCTCAAGGCGCTCGGCGTGAAGCCCTTTCTGCTCGCCCTGATCCTGTTTGTGCTGCTGGTGGTTGGTGGCGGGATGGCCAGTGCCCTGCTGATGGGCTGACCGGATCGATGGACCGGGCAGGAACCCGATACACAGCGAAGAAGGCGGCCTTGCGGCCGCCTTCTTGCGTGGTGCTGATCCACTATTGAGCAGCGAGAGACTTGCTCCCTCGACATGCCCCCTGCTACAGGGAGAATTCCTCGCCGTCGTAGGACGTCTGTACCTCGATGCTTCCTTCGACGATCTCGGCGGCGAGGCGATCGAGTTCGGCGACGATGTCGTCCTCGACCCAGGGCGCCAGCGACAGACGCACCGCCTCCGGGTTCTCCAGGCCGATACGCACCACCTCACCCGAGCTCCAGCTGCCCTGCTTGACCGCCTCGGCAGCTACAAAACCTGCCATGGACACGTTGGCGATGGCGGAGCCGGCGAACACCTCCGGGTAGTCCTCATGCCACTCGCGCACATTGCCGAACTGCCAAACGCCTTCGGCCTCGTGCATCGCGTCGATGGCCCCTTGGCGACCCGCATTCAACATGGTGAAGATGATATCGGCACCGGCCTCGATCTGGGCGCTGGCCACGTCATGGGCCAGTGACACATCGTCCTGATCGCCGGCGAAGATGGTGAGGAAGTCGGCGTCCGGCCGGGTATGCTGCAGACCGTGGTAGAAGCCCCCGCGACCCTTGAGACCCGGAGTGACGCGAATCCCCGAGATATGGCCCACCACGCCGCTTTGAGTCAGCAGACCCGCCGCTGCACCGGCGAGCCAGGCGGACTGCTCCTGAAGGACTTCATAGCTCGACACATTGTCGCCGGTGACATCCCCCTGGGTGACGGAGAACAGCACCTCGGGATAGTCCGCGGCCACCGTCATCACCGCCTCGGAATTCTGACCGCCGTGGGCGATGATCAGGTCCGGCCCGGCATCCGCCAATCGCCGCAGGGCGGCCTCAAGCGCGTCGGGCTCCGGCGCTTATCCCATCCTCGTAGCTGATCCCGGCGCCAAGTTCGGCCTCGATGCGCTCGAGTCCACGGTAACCCGCCTCCATGAAGCCGCCGTCATCCTTCTGCCCCGGCAATAGCATGGCCACCTCGAAGGCATCCGCCACGGCCAGGGAAGGCGAAAGCGAGAGACCACACAGCGCCGCCATGTATCCAACTTTACGAATCATCGAACACCTCATTACTTATTTTTGTATACAGAGCGCATCAACTACTCTAGCGCCGCGGTGGCGTCATCGCCACCCCGAAACAACGACGGGCCCCGTGTTGGGGCCCGTCGTGGAGGGAGCGAAACAGCGCCTGGCTCAGTCTTCGAAGCTGAAGCGCACTTCGGGGGCGTCCGGCACCAGGGCGGCGCATTCGCGCACCCGCTTGAGCAGGCTCGCGTGATCGTCGGCGACCAGGTTGATGTGACCAAGCTTGCGACCGGCGCGCTCGCTCTTGTCGTAGCGATGCAGGTGGGCGTCGCGCATGGCCAGCACCTGGCTCGGCTCGGGCTCGCGTCCGATCACGTTGACCATGCAGGTCGGCGCCCGGGCACTGGTGTCCCCGAGCGGCAGGCCCTGGATGGCACGCAGATGATTTTCGAACTGGCTGGTCACCGCACCATCCATGGTCCAGTGGCCGGAGTTGTGCACTCGCGGTGCCATCTCGTTGGCCAGCAGGCTGCCGTCGGCGCACTGGAACAGCTCCAGGGTCAGCACACCGACATAGTCCAGCTCATCCAGCAGCGCCCGGATGTATTCATCGGCGGTGTGCTGGACGCTATCGTCGAGATCCGGCATCGGCGCCAGCGAGTAACGCAGGATGCCATCGACATGGACGTTTTCCGCCATGGGATAGAACACCACCTCACCGTCGCGTCCGCGCACGGCGATGATCGACACCTCGCGCACGAAGTCGACGAAGGACTCGACGATCAACCGCGGGTGATTGATGCGCTTCCAGGCATCGGCAGCTTCCGCCGGGTCCTTCAGCACCGCCTGCCCCTTGCCGTCATAGCCCTCGGTGATCGACTTGGCCACCACCGGCGTGCCCAGCTCACGAGCGGCGGCTTCCAGCGACTCGGCGCTGTCCACCAGGCGATAGGCCGGCGTCGGAATACCCAGTCGATCGAACAGCGCCTTCTCCTCGGCACGATTCTGACACACCCGGATCGCCTCACTGCCGGGGTAGACCGGTTTCTCGGCTTCGATCGCCTGGACCAACGACACCGGCAGGTGCTCAAACTCGTAGGTGACCAGGTCGACGTCTTCGAGGAAGCTCTGGACGTGCTTCTGGTCGGTGTCGATCATCACCTCGCCGATCCCGGCGCTGGGGTGGCCGGTGGTATCGAGAAAGCGGAACCGGTTGGCCAGCGGATAGCCGGCCAGCGCCAGCATACGGCCGAGCTGTCCGGCCCCGAGAACGCCAATCTTCATGACTTGCTCCTGTTTTCCTGCGGGTACACGACGCCGTTCAGCCCTGGCGAGACTCGGGCGGACGAGGATCGGGATTGTCGAGCACGGTCTGGGTCTGCTCGGCGCGGAAGGCCTCGACGGCCTCGCGAACCTGGCTGTCCCCGAGCCCCACGATCTGGGCTGCCAGCAGGCCAGCATTGGTAGCGCCGGCCTTGCCGATGGCCAGGGTGCCGACGGCGACGCCGCCCGGCATCTGGGCGATCGACAGCAGTGAATCCAGCCCCTTGAGCGCCTTGGACTCCACCGGCACGCCGAGCACCGGCAGCGCGGTCTGGGAGGCGACCATGCCGGGCAGGTGCGCTGCACCGCCGGCCCCGGCGATGATCACCTGAATACCACGCTCGGCGGCACCCTTGGCGTAGTCGAACAGCAGATCCGGGGTGCGGTGGGCGGAGACCACCTGGGTCTCGTAGCTCACGCCGAGGCGCTCGAGCATGGTCACGGCGTGTTCCATGACCGGCCAGTCGGACTTGGAACCCATGATCACGCCGACCCGGGGCGCTGGGGAAGTGGATGACATCGGCAACTCCTCGAAGAAACGACGGCGCCGCGGCAAAGAAATCGCCACGACAAGGGAACAATCGGGAAGCGGCATAGTCTAGCAGAGCCGGGGGAGCAGTACCTCTCCCTATGCGGAGACGTCGCCAGCCAGCGACAGCGCCTTTCACCCTGACTGCGCATTGGCCTGCTAGGGTAACGCTGCTGTCGCGGCCATCGCCGACACTCCACGCCGCCTGACAGGACGACCCGCTCACCCAAGGAGAGAGCCATGAAACCGACCCTGCTGCTTATTGCCGCCCTGACCTCCGGCCTGGCGCTGGCCGGTTGCGATGAGGGACAGAGCACCGCCAGCACCGCGCAGGAGGGCTCGAACGCCAGCCAGCAGAGCACCACCGAACAGGCACAGAACATGACGCTTGACGGTACCCTGAGCTTCGCCGAGGCCGGCCAGAGCCTGCCCGACAACGCCGAGGTCACGGTGTTGCTCAACGACGTTGCCCTCGCCGACGCCCCGGCCCGGACCATCGCCGAAACCACGGTGACCATCGAGCGCCAGGCACCGACCGACTTCTCGCTGAGCTACGCAAGCGACGCGGTGAACCCGCGCCACACCCACAGCCTGCGTGGCGAGATCCGCAACGACGAAGGTCAGTTGGTGTGGACCAGTACCGAAGCCACTCCGGTGGAAGTCGGTGCCGACGCCGACCAGCCGCCGGTGTCGGTGGTGCTGCGCCCGGTGGGTGCCGACGGCAATGCCCAGAGCGACAGCATGCAGAAGGCCCAGGAGGCGCTGCTGTCCAGCGGTGATGAACCCACCGCCGCCGAGAAGCAGGCCGTGGAAGAGGCCGACGCCGTGGCCGAACAGGCCGCCGGCATGCAGGAGCCCAGCCAGGGCGCCGCCGCGGCGAGCGGCGAAAATGCCGACACCGGTGCCAATACCGAGACGTCGTCCAGCCAGCCGCAGTAAGCGAGCGCCCTCGACGGACCGGCTCCTCCCGATACGACAACGCCGTGCCCAAGGGCACGGCGTTGTCGCTGCTGGCGGCTGCCCTGGCGCCGCTACGCTGTTGCCGGCGAGCGGCGGGCCTGCCAGAAGTTGAGGCTGATGATCGCCAGCATGACGGCGGCACCGGCGACGTCGAACACCAGCGACGGCAGGAACACCCCGACGATCGCCGGCAGCAGCAGCACGCGCTGCCAGATCGCCATGCGGGTGAACAGATAGCCTTCCAGGGTGGCGGCGAAGGCGCCCAACGCCAGAAGCCCGGTGAAGCCCTTCCAGATCAGCAGCCAGACCGGCCCGCCGACGATGATCTCGGGGTTGTAGACCATGAACAGCGGCACCAGGTAGAGGCCCTTGGCAAACTTCCACGACTGGAAGCTGGTCTCCATGGGCTTGGCCCCGGCGATGGCGGCCCCGGCGAAGCCGGCCAGCGCGATCGGCGGCGTCACGTTGGAGTCCTGGGAATACCAGAACACCACCAGGTGGGCGATCAGCAACGGCACCCCGAACTCATTGGCCAGCGCCGGCCCCACCAGCACGATCAGCACGATATAGCTGGCCGTCACCGGCAGCCCCATGCCCAGCACGAGACTCGCCAGCAGCACCATGATCAGCGCCAGCAGCAGGTTACCGCCCGAGAAAGCCAGCATCATGGCCGAGAACTTGAGGCCGAGACCGGTCAGCCCCACTACCCCGACGATGATCCCTGCCACCGCACAGGCCATGGTCACCGCCACGGCGTTGCGCGCACCGAGTTCGAGGCCTTCAATCAGCTTGAGCAGACCGTTGCGACAGGCCAGCCCCAGACGCTCGGCGGTCACCGGCTGCCCCTCGCCTGGCGCCACGAACAAGAACCACACCGCAAAACGCAGCACCGCCACCAGCAGCATGCAGACGATGGCGTAGTAGCCCACTCGCATCGGCGACATGTTCATCATCAACAGCCACACCAGCACCGCCAGCGGCAGCAGGAAGTGCCAGCCGTGCTTGAGCACGTCGCTCATCTGCGGCAGCTCGTCCTTGGCCATGCCCTGCATGCCCTCCTTGAGGGCGATGATATGCACGAACAGATAGACGGTGGCGAAGTACATGAAGGCCGGCAGGATGCTGACCTTGACCACCTCGAGATACGGCAGCCGGGTGTACTCGGCGATCAGGAAGGCACCGGCCCCCATCAGCGGAGGCATGATCTGGCCACCGGTCGACGCCGCCGCCTCGATGCCACCGGCCTGGTGGGGCTTGTAGCCCAGGCGCTTCATCAGCGGGATGGTAAAGGCGCCGGTGGTGACCACGTTGGCGATGGCGCTGCCGGAGATCGAGCCCATGCCGGCGGAAGCGATGACCGCGGCCTTGGCGGGCCCGCCACGCTGGCGTCCGGTGGCGGCGTAGGCCAGATCGATAAAGAACTTGCCCGCCCCGGTGATCTCGAGAAAGGCACCGAACAACACAAAGATGAAGATATAGGTCGCGGCCACCCCCATGGGCAGGCCGAAGATGCCTTCCTGCCCCAGGTAAAGCTGGCCCACCAGGCGATCAAGATTGTAGCCGCGATGCTCGAGGATGCCAGGCAGGAACTGGCCGAGCCAGGGTAGCTCGCCACGGGGCCCGGCAAAGGCGTAGAGGATGGCGATCAGGCCGATGATGGTCATGCCCAGACCCACCGCGCGACGGCTGGCCTCCAGCACCGTGATGGTGGCGATGATGCCGACGGTGATGTCGGTCTGGCTCCAGAAACCGGCGCGATTGATGATCTCGTCCAGAAACAGCGCCATGTAGCCGCCGGTGATCATCGCTCCGGTAAAGAACACAAGGTCGATCGCCCCACCCAGCACGCCCCTGTCACGCTTGGGACCGAACACCGGAAACATCAGGAACGCCAGCATCATCACCAGCGCAAGGTGGATGCTGCGCTGATAGAACAGCCCCAGCGGCTGAATCCCCGCCGAGTAGAGCTGGAACAGCGACAGGCCGACCGCCACCAGGGTGATCAGCCATAGTATGGTCTTGGGGTGGTTGGCCTGGCTGCCAGGCACCACCGGTGAAGCTGCCGTTTCGCTCATTGTCGTGATTCTCGTCAGGCCTTGCCGGCGCTTGGCCGGTCGGCATAATTCGGAATGCAGTCGCAGGTCGCCGGCCCTCGAGGGGCCGAAGTGCCCACGCGGTTGGTGGCGTTATTCGATAGCCTGGGCCAACGACAGGCTAGTCGCGCCGCTCGAGTCCAACGCTGACCAAACGCCCCGCCGCCAGATCGCTCAGGCTGATGGGCGTGGAGGCCGCCGGCACGGCCAGGGAGTCCCCGTCCGGACAGTCGGCCCGAGCCTTGATCAACGTCTCCAGGGTCGGCTCACCACGGCTGACCAGGCGATGATCGACGCGCTTGGCGCCGACCCTCAGCCGATAGCGATTGCCGGGGACGGGCTCGTCGATGCCCTCGATCCAGTAGCCGCCCTGACCGTCGCTGACCTGGCGTCCGCGCCCGGGCACGTGGTCGAGGCCCGCGGCAAAGTCCGGCAGGTGACTGCGTTCAAGCACCATGGCACCGCCGAGGTTGCGATAGCAGTCGAGCACCTCGAAGCCTTCTACCGAGTGGTTCCAGGCCAGGCACCAGCCGGCACCATCGGGCATCGGCAGTTCCACCAGAGCTGCACCCTCGGCGTCGCGCACGCTCAAGGTAAATAGAGCATCGCAGTCGGCATCACTTGCCTGGCCAGCGCCCGCCACAGTCATCAGCGTGACCAGCCCAAGCGCAGGCAGGGCGAGCCCGGAGGCCCGCCCTGCCATGAATCGACGCCCCGCCATCAGGGACGCTGCTTGTCCTGCACCTCGGCACCGACTTCCTCGTAGTAGCGCAGTGCGCCCGGGTGGAAGGCGATGGGTGTGGAGTTCACCGAGAACTCGACGGTGGTGTCATTGGCCGCCGGATGGATGGCGATCAGCTCGTCGGTCTGCTCGAACAGGGTCTTGGTGATCTGGTAGGCCAGCTCCTCGTCCATCTCGCTGCTGGCGATCAGCACGTTGGGTACGCCAAGGGTCTGCACCGCTTCTTCCATGCCTTCGTAGAGACCGGCCTTGAGCTCATAGGGTGCAAACACCGGTTCGTCCTTGCGCGCCTTGGCGACTTCCTCGTCGCTGAGGCCGATCAGCCGAACATCGCTGGTGGTGGCCAGATTCAGAATCGAGCTGGTGGGCGGTCCCACGCTCCAGAAACCGGCATCGATATCGCCATCACGCAGGGCGTCGGCGGTCTCGTTGAAGTTCAAGCGACGCGGGTCGAAGTCGTCGTAGCTGATGCCGTTGGCTTCGAGGATGGCGCGGGCGTTGAGCTCGGTGCCGCTGCCGGGCGCACCCACGGACACGACCTTGCCTTCCAGGTCCTCCAGCGAGTCGATGTCGGAGTCGGCCATGGTCACGATCTGCACCGCATTGGGATAGATGGAGGCGATGGCGCGAATGTTCTCGAGCTTGCGCCCCTCGAAGTCACCGGTACCGGTAGCGCCCTGGTGGACGGTGTCGGCCAGCGCCAGCGCCAGATCGGAGTCACCACGCCAGACCAGTCCCATGTTCTCCACCGAGGCGCCGGTCACTTCAGCCACGGCGTCGTAGCCGTCGACGTGCTTCTTGATCAGCTCGGCCAGGCCTCCACCGTAGGGGTAGTAGGTGCCGCCGGTTCCACCGGTGGCGATCGACAGCTGGCTCTGGGCCACGGCGCTGTGGCTGGCAACCAGCAGGGATGCCGTCAGGGCAAGGGTCAGTGCTCGCATGGTCTTCCTCCGTTCCTCGTGGGAACCGCTTAGAATTTATTGTGCGGAATTGAAGTGTCGATACAGCAATCGCCTAGGCAAGCTAGCAAGAGCCGGCCTCGCTTGCCACTGCAGACATTTCGACGTTTTTTATCTTTGTCTGCAATTCTCACAAGGTCTTAGAGACACTGGCCCGCCATCCTGCCCGTCGAACCCCCGAAGGGCGCGCTTCTCAGGGAGCTGGCGTCGCGCCGGCTTTTCACGCCTCAGCGTTGACTGTCGACCTGCTCGCGTACCTTGGCGACGATATGGGCACCGATCGGCAACGCCGAGGTCGCCGCCGGCGATGGCGCATTGCCTACGTTGATGGTGCGCGGCGTGTTGACGAACAGGAAGTCGTCAACCAGCTTGCCGTCTCGTGTCACCGCCTGGGCACGCACCCCGGCCGGGTAGGGCTTCAGGTCATCGAGGGTGAGACTCGGGCAGTACTTGCGCACCTCTTCCAGATAGCCACGCCGTGACAGCGAGTTCTTCATCTCGCGCATGCCAGGGCCCAGATGACGCCACAGCACCTTGAGAATACCCGGATGGCTGACCATGCCGACCAGATCCGCTGCCGAGACATCACGCTTGCGATAGCCCTCGCGGGCCAGTGCCAGCACGGCGTTGGGCCCCACCGTCACGCTGCCATCGATCATGCGGGTAAGGTGGACGCCGAGAAACGGCATGCTGGGGTCCGGAATGGGGTAGATCAGATGATTGACGATGGCATTGCGGTGCTCGGGCAACTGAAAGTACTCCCCGCGGAAGGGACAGATGGTGAAGCTCGGGGTCTGCCCCAGCATGCGCACCACCCGGTCGGCCATCAGCCCCGAGCAACTTACCAGGTAGCGACTGCTGAAGGTCTCGGTGGTGGTGGTCACCACCACTTCCTGGCGACGTTCGTCGAGCCCGGTGACCTCCCGTGAGTAGCGGATCTCGCCACCGCGTCGCTCGAACTCGGCGGCCATGGCGCGAGTGACCTCGGCATAGTCGACAATACCGCTGGACGGCACGAAGATGCCGCCGACGCCGGTGATGTTGGGCTCACGCTCTGCAAGGGCACCGGCGTCGAGCCATTCACGCTCGAGCCCATTGGCTTCGGTGCGTTCCCACAGGGCCTTCATCCGCCCCAACTCCACCTCGTTGGTGGCGACCAGCAGCTTGCCGCAGCTGTCGTAGGCGATGCCGTGGGTCTCGCAGAACGCCTTGGTGGCACGGTTGCCTTCCAGACAGAAGCGCGCCTTGAGGCTGCCCGGTGTGTAGTAGACCCCGGCGTGTATCACGCCACTGTTGTGACCGGTCTGATGGCGAGCCGGACCGTCCTCCTTTTCCAGCAACAGCATGCGCTTTTCAGGATAGGCGTCCTTGAGCTGCATGGCGGTGGACATGCCCAGAATGCCACCGCCGATGATGATGAAGTCGTACATGGGGGTCTCGTTGTCCTTGGTCTTGCCCCGCCGCCGGGACGGGACCGGATACATCGTGGGCAGCCGGGTATCGCGGGGCCCATCACCCTAGAGTACCGCGTCGGGCCGTGCCCCGCTGCACCCCTCTTCCCCGGAGGACACCTCAACCCTGGCGCGCTCGCAGGGTGCTGCCACAGGTGAAGACACCGCGCTGGCGCATCAGCTCGCGCCTGAGCTGCGGGTGAGCCTCGAACTTGTCGCGACCGTGCAGCCAGAAGTGGTTGTTGATCAGCAGGAAGCTGCCGACCGGGTTGGGCAGGGAAATGACGCCGTCGCTCGACTCCAGCGAGTCGGACAGCTCGCAAAGCCAGTTGCCCTCCTCCAGATCACGTGGCTGGACGAACTGATCGATGTAGGCCATCACCGGGCGGCCATCACGGTCGACGTCGAATACCGGGTGAAAGACGTCGCGCACCACCTTCTTGCTGGGCGGAGCCGACCAGCGCATCTCACTGAACGCCAGCGGGTGACGGCAGAACCGCTCCAGCTCGTGCCAGTCGTCCAGATGGAGCAGCCGCGAGTTGCCGCCTTCCATGTGCTGCTCGTCGATCTTCATCATCAGCACGTAGTCGGTGACCTGTTCGACGAAGGTGCCGTCGTTGTGAAGCTCCATCACCCGATGCGGCGCCCGCAGATAGCTGTCGGAGGAGTCGACATTCTCGACCACGAAGCGGGCATAGTACTGACCACTCATGGCATCGAAGTTGGATCGTCCGATCAGGTGGGCAACGGCGGTGGCAAACTTGACCATGTCCTCGGCCTGCTCGACCCGGTCCA
This sequence comes from Halomonas sp. DP5N14-9, assembly GCF_019802175.1. Classification (NCBI taxonomy): domain Bacteria; kingdom Pseudomonadati; phylum Pseudomonadota; class Gammaproteobacteria; order Oceanospirillales; family Halomonadaceae; genus Halomonas; species Halomonas sp. DP5N14-9. The sequence goes on along the minus strand of NZ_JAHVHR010000035.1, from coordinate 355,156 downwards.
GCCCTTCCGGCACGACCTGCAGTGCTCCCTGGCGACGGTCCAGCAGGATATTCGCCAGCCGCGGCCTGAGCGTCCCCTCGCACAGCTCATCGAGTATTCCCGCGACACGAAAACGCAGCATCGACTTGTACTCCAGCGCCTGAATCGGCCATTCGGCACAGGCGTCGAGGAAGGCAGCGACGACCGACCGCTCGACACGCAGCTCCTGCAGACGCTCGGAAGAGGTCGACGGGACCAGGGTGAACCCGCGTGGATCGCGTGCGCCAGGGGCGGTGGTCTGATCATCACGATCCTGAAGCTGGGCAGAGGCAAGGATGGACATGGCAGGGCTCCGTATTGTTTTGACGTTTTGTAAAAATATCTACATTTTCATTTTTGGTCAACAAAAAACCGGCTGCCGCCGGGTGCTGATTTTCGGAACAAGGTCCAGAGTTCTTGAAGCGTCCGCCGGCCGGCAAAGCCGCCGACCGGCGTTGCGGTCAAGGCGTCAGGTGCCTTCCAGCTCACGACGCATCTGTCGCTGGCTGTAGGCCGTGCCATAGCGGCGGCGGGACCACAGGTACAGGCAAAGCCCGGCGCCCATCCAGCCGGCGAACAGTCCCCACTCGATGGGTGACAGCGCCGAGGGGCTGCCGGGCAGGTAGAGCCCGATCAGTCCCAGCGACAGCACCACCGCCAGCCAACCGACCAGGCGAGGATGGCTGACCTTGAACGGCCTTTCGAGTTCCGGCTCCTTGCGCCGAAGCACCAGAAACGAAATGGATACGAACAGGTAGGCGATGACGATGCCGAGACCACCGGCCACCACCAGCCACACCATGGCCTGGCGGCCCAGCAGAGGCGCCAGGCTCGACAAGGCTCCCATCAACAGGATGGCGTTGACCGGCGTCCTGTGACGAGGATGCAGCTTGGCCAGAAAGGCCGGCAGCATGCCGCAGTGGGCCAGTGCATAGATGGCGCGAGAGCCACCGACGTAGAAGGCGTTCCAGCTGGTCAGGATGCCGGCGATACCCGCCAGTACCATCAGGTTGGCCGCCCAGGGGGTATTGAACACCGCCCCCATGGCGTCAGGTACCGCCAGGGAGCTGTTCTCGAGCTCCGCCTTGGGCAGCATCAATGCCGTTCCCAGCACGATGAAGGCGTACCAGAACACCGCCAGGACCACCGACAGCATCAAAACCCGACCGATCTCGCGAAACGGCAGGTCGATCTCTTCCGCCGCCTGCGGGATGACGTCGAAGCCGACAAACAGGAAGGGAACCATGATCAGCACCATGGTGATCCCGCCCAGCACACCCTCTTCGGTGTTGAACAACGGTGTCAACGAAGCACTGGTACCCTCGAACAGTGCGCCGGTGATGAACATCACACCGACGGCCAGAATCAGCAGCGTCACCACCTTCTGCACCAGCGCCGCGGTGCGCACGCCAACATAGTTGATGGCCATCATGACCACCGAGCCGGCCACACCGACGGCAACCCAGGTGGCCTTGACGTCCCAGCCCGCCGGGGTCCACAGGTGACCGACGGCGTAGCCGGGGAACAGATGCTCGACCACGGTGGGCAGCGCTACCGCCTCGAAGGCCACCACGCTGAGATAACCCAGCACGATCGCCCAGGTACACAGGAAGGAGGCAAAATGGCCCAGGGCACGGTAGCTGTAGACGTGCTCACCACCGACCTGGGGCATCGCCGAAGCGAGCTCAGAGTAGGTCAGCCCCACCAGCACGATCACCATGCCGCCCAGCACGAATGCCAGTATGGCGCCAAGGCTTCCTGCCGAGGTGATGAAGCCCCCCGTCAATACGATCCAGCCCCAGCCGACCATGGCACCGAAGGCCAGCGCCAGGACGTCCTTGCGGGCCAGCACTCGGCTCAGCTGGGCTCCGCCATTGCTGTTATTGTCCATGAGATAAACCTCTCGCCGCAGTGGTGCGTTCCCGCAGAACAGTGATTGTTGACCGGGGACAGGACGCACCGTTGAATTTATCAATCGCGCGTGCAACTTATCATGAGGATGTTTGCCGTCCGCAGCCTTCGTTTATACCTCTTTGGTCTAAGTTTGTAGGGCCTGCAGATGGCGCCATCGCCGTTAGCCGCAGTCTCCCGCGGCGTCTGCGGAATGAGGAGTTTTCGTCGCTGCGCCACGCCCAGAACGGACACCAAATTGGACTGGCAAGAGGGCAAAAAAGGTTGCATGCTGTAGGGGTCGAAAACGCCCATTGGAGTACCATGAGCACCGCAGATTCCTTGTCTCGAGCAGACGCTTCCGAACCGCCTCCTCGACGATGCCCTGACCTCGATGTCAGGGACCTGGAACAGCGCACACGACTGATGCGCATTGTTACGCGGCTTATCGCCGTATCTGATCTCGGAAGCCGCGAGATCGCACGCCGCGCGGGTCTCCCCATGCAGAAGATCAGTGATCTGCTGTCGGGACGACTGGAACACTTCACCTGCGACGAGCTGCAGGCCATTCGCCGCATCATCGACGATGGCCATCTGTCACTCTCCTGATTGGCCCGTGCTGGACGGCGCCCCGGAAGGCAATGCTGCCAGGGCGCCGCGTCTTGTTGGCGCGAGCCATTGCCCCACCCTTCCCCTTTATCTTCATGCCATGAGGAATCATCGATGCGCCGTCTGCTAGCGGCTTGTCTGCTATGTGTGTCTGCAAGCGCCCTGGCCGATGGCCAGGCCACCCTGGTCGATGGCAGTGGCGACCCCGAGAGCGCCGTCACCGCACGCTGGATCGGTGATCAACTGCGCCTGGACTTTCCCCGCCACGCGGCCAAGGGCTATCTGCTGTTGAGAGACGGCAAGGGCCACGTTGTCACCAACTTCGGTGGTCAGACGGTGGTGCTGGGCATCCGCGATGTTCAATCCATCGCCGGGCAACTCGGTGGCCAGGACCTGTCCGACCTCGGCAGTTACCAGGCCCAGCAGGTGCTGTCGCTGGAGCCTGTCGGCACGCGGGAAAGCGTCGCCGGCATCGAGGGCGAGGTCTATCGTCTTGACTGGATTACCCAGGAGGGCGATCGCCGAGAGGATGAACTGGTACTCAGCCAGCGACCGGAGGTCATCGAACTTTTACGGGTCGTCGACCGCTATCAGAGCATTCTGTCGGGGCAACCGGACCCGGTGGCGGCAAGGCTCGAGCAACAGGGGCTCGGACTTCTGCGTTTTGGCGACAAGTTTCAGGTGGCCAGCCTGACGGCGACGTCGCCCGATCCTGCCCTGCTGGCATTGCCGTCCCAGAGTGGCAACGTTGGTGAGCTGTTGCGTTCGGTCATTCAATAGACTTAGGGCCAGGCGCCAACTTTCCCCCTCTCCAGCACTAGATCCACAGCATACCTAGGATGGTGTACTTGATCGCGCACCGCGTGGAATAGGTGTGTGTCAATTGCGTGTAAAACCGCGAAAATGCGATGCAGGAGTCTCCAATCCACGATATATCTTGAAGGTAGCCTTCAAGACATGGTGCGGCCGCACGGCTCGATGTCGTTCCGCAGTGGTCGCACCCATCCAGTGAGAGTTGCCATGAGGCCAATCGACAAGTCCCTGCTGGAACAGATGCACATCAGCGAGGTCGAGATCCAGCGTCGCAAGGAATTCCTGAGCCTCGACGAAGCCGACCTGGCCGATCTGGCAGCGCTCAAACCCCTCATCAACGAGCATATCGAGATCATCGTCGAAGAGTTCTACGAGCGGCAGACCGAGATCGACGAGATCAGCCTGCTGATCGGCGACTCCGAGACCCTGCAGCGACTGCGCTCGGCCCAGCGCCAGTACGTCCTCGACATCTTCACCGGCTACTACGACGCGGAATACGTCAACAGTCGGCTGCGCATCGGTCTGGTGCACAAGCGTATCGGCGTCGAACCCAAGCTGTTTCTGGCCGCCATGCGCACGCTCAAGGAAATCCTGTTTCGCGTCATCGACGAGAACCTCGAGGACGTGCAGGCGACCAAGTCGGCGAAGAACAACCTCGACAAATTGATGTACTTCGATATCACCCTGGTCTTCGATACCTATATCGATACCCTGCTCAACGAGGTCCACAGCGCCAAGCGCCGGATGGAGCTCTACGCTCGCAACCTGGAAGAGAAGACCAAGGAGCTGGCCGCCTACGCAGAAAAGGACGCCCTCACCGGGCTGTTCAACAAGCGAGGCATGAGCGAGGCCCTGAACAGGGAGATCCGCATGGCCGAGCGACGTCACTCGCTGGTCAGCCTGATCTACTGCGATATCGATGACTTCAAGCAGATCAACGATACCCACGGCCACCACAAGGGTGATGAAATCCTCGTCACCTTCGGCCAGATCATGCGTGAAACGGTCCGCAGCAGCGACATCTGCTGCCGCCTCGGGGGGGATGAATTCTGCTGTATCCTGCCAGACTGTGACGCCAAGAGCGCCAAGACCATCGGCAGCAAGATTGAACTGGCCTTCCAGAGCAAGTACCCGAACTTCTCGATCAGCCTGGGCGTCGCCGAGACCGGGGATCGAGACTACCTGCGCGAGGAAGAACTGCTGCGCGCCGCCGACGCCATGATGTATCGCAACAAGGAAGCCAGAAAGCGCAGTGCCGCAGAGGCCGCCTCGAAGACCTCAGCCAGGACGTTGCCAGCCCCCGCCCAGGCAGCAGAGAAGACAACCAGCTCAACGGCCGCCCAGAGTGACGATCACTGACTTCCACTCGCCTGGCTCGGCATTGTCTCGATAAAAATTTAAATTTCTGCTAATAAAGTTGGATCTAAAATAAAAAGCCTCGATCAGGGCATGCGGGAAGCTCGGCAGACGCTCCTGCTTCGACCAGGTCCTGATGGTGGCATGTGCTGGTTGTCGTACGGTCTCGAGGAAAATGCCCCATGTCCTACCATGAAGCCAAGGAACACGCGCCCGGTCGCCTGCATCGGCTATTCAGTTCGCCCTATACCGCCTTCGACAACCAGACCAGCGAGCGACGCCTGCATCTACTGCTGGCCCTCAATCTGCTGGTCTTCGCGCCGATGCGCCAGGGCCGACTGACGTTACGACTGCTCGATGGCTGGGAAAACGGCGACTGCGAACAGCACACCCTGAACTTCCGGGACGCCGACATCCACCGCCCCCATGACCTCATCAACGCCGCACCACACACCCAGTCACGCCCACTGCTCGCCCCGGCCCTGGAAGAGGCGTTGTCCAGCGCCGAGGCCAATGCCATGGCGCTGGATAGCGATATTCGCCTTCACCCGGCGAAGTGGCCGGCCTTCCCCGGCGGACTCTCGCTCTACACACGCTACAAGGTCTGCCATCGCCTCATCTATGGCGAAGACGACAGCTACCGCTCGATTCGCTGCGAGACCCCGGTAGGCCTGCGCGAGATTCACGAGTTCCACCTGGAAGAAGGCGACTTCGCCGTCAGCCTGCCCCACGATGACTCCCCCGCCGACAGCGATGACACCGTGGGCCTGGTCCTTCATGCGGCCCAGCGCTCCGCCCTCACTCACTGGCTTGCCGATCTGGCAGAGCAACCACTGTCGAAGCTGATGGGCTGAGATCAGGCGTCCCTGGGCACCCTGCCCATCAAATAGAATTCCGGGTTGGGAGGCGTCCCGGTCAAGGTCACCAGGCGGTTGGACAGCCCAAAGAAGGCGCAGATCGCACCGATATCCCAGATATCGTCACGGCTGAACCCCACCGCCTGCAGACGTTGCTCCCACTCATCGGTCAGCTCGCCCAGATCGATTGCGCAGTGCAGCGCGAAGTCCAGCATGACGCGATGTCGCTCGCTCAAGCCTGCACTGCGATGGTTGACCGCCACCTGGTCGGCGAGCAGAGGATCCTTGCTGTAGATCCTGACCAGCGCACCATGGGCCACCACGCAGTAGAGGCAGTGGTTGCGGGCGCTGGTGGCGACCACGATCATCTCCTTCTCGGCCTTGGTCAGGCTATCGGACTCACGCTCCATCAGCGCATCATGATAGGCGAAGAAGGCGCGAAACTCCGCCGGTCGGTGGGCCAGCATCAAGAAGACATTTGGCACGAAGCCCGCCTTCTCCTGAACCGCCAGGATGCTGTCTCGGATATCGTCGGGCAGATCGTCGAGAGATTCAGGGACGGGAAAGCGGCTGAGAGATGGGCTGATCGAGGGGCTGATCGAGGGGCTCATGGGGGCTCCGGGCTGACGTGGGCATGGAAGAAGGGCCAGGCAATACATTGACGTTAACGTAAAGGTCAATCTGGCGCTCTGGTACTTTGATCGAATGCCGAGTCGCCGCTGCCGAAAACGACGATGCCCCCTTGACGGGGGCATCGCAGCCTGCAGCAGGGCCAGGCCGGAGAGCTCGAGTCAGGCAGGACCTGGCCGCTGCGCCAGCATGCCTGCTCGGCCCAGGATCAGCCGAGCGAGATGGTGCTGTTGATGCCGCTCGAGACGTTCTCCGGTTCGAACCAACGCGCGGTCACCGTCTTGGTCTGGGTCCAGAAGCTGATGGCCTGCTTGCCATTGGGGCCAAGGTCACCCAACTTGGAGGCGCGCGAGCCGGTAAAGCTGAAGTAGGCCACCGGCACCGGGATCGGCACATTGATGCCCACCTGACCGACATCGATATCGCTCTCGAAGCGACGCGCCACCCAGCCGGAATTGGTGAAGATGGAAGTACCATTGCCGTTGGGGTTGGCGTTGACGAAGGCGATGGCCTCGTCCAGCGTGTCCACCTCGACCACGCACAGCACCGGACCGAACACCTCTTCACGATAGATGCTCATGTCCGCCGTCACGCCGGCGAACAGGGTTGGGCCGACGAAGTTGCCGTCGGGGTAGCCCTCGACCTGGCAGCCACGTCCGTCGACCAGCAGCCGAGCGCCTTCCTGTTCGCCCTTGGCGATCAAGCCTTCGACACGATCCTTGGCCGCCGGTGACACCAGAGGCCCGAGATCCGCCTCGCGGTCGGTGCCCGGCCCCACCTTCATGTTGCGAGCCCCCTCGACGATATCCTCGAGCCACTCCCGGGCCTGGCCGACCAGCACCACCACCGAGTTGGCCATGCAGCGCTGGCCGGCGGCGCCGAAGGCCGACCCCAGCAGGTTGTTGATGGCCTGAGAGCGGTTGGCATCCGGCATCACGACACAGTGGTTCTTGGCGCCCATCATGGCTTGAGCGCGCTTGCCGGACTCGCTGGCACGGCGATAAAGCTGGGTGCCGACATGGGTGGACCCGATAAACGACATGGCCTTGATATCCGGGTGCTCGCACAGGTGATTGGCGACATCAGGCCCGCCATGCACCACGTTGAGCACACCGGCGGGGACACCGGCCTCGAGCGCCAGCTCGACCAGGCGCAGGGTGGAGCTCGGGTCCTGTTCGGAGGGCTTCAGCACGAAGGTGTTGCCGGTGGCGATGGCCAACGGGAACATGAAACAGGGCAACATGATGGGGAAGTTGAAGGCGGTGATGCCGGCACCTACCCCCAGCGGCTGGTTGAGGGTGTAGACGTCCACCTCGTTGGCGGCGTTCTCGGCAAGCTCCCCCAGTTGCAGCGAGGTGATCGAGCAGGCGTGTTCGACCACCTCGAGACCACGACCGACTTCACCTTCGGCGTCGGGCAGGGTCTTGCCGTGCTCCTCGGTGATCAGGGCGGCAAGCTCCGGGGTATGCTCGCGAATCAGCGCCTGCAGCTTGAGCATGATGCGCATGCGCTTGGCCAGCGGCACCTTGCGCCAGGTGGCAAAGGCCTGATGGGCGCTGGCAACGGCCCGGTCGACCTCCTCCAGGGTACAGAACGGCACCCGCGCGACCACTTGCTGGGTCGCCGGATTGATCACATCGCGCCATTCGCTGGACTGCGAGGGGACGGCCTGGCCATCGATGATCATGGGAATTTCGCGGACTGACATGGGCGTGCTCCGGCTGTTGTCGTTGTGCATGAGCGTGGCGTCGTAAGAGATGGACTGGGCGTACTGCCATGCCAGCAGCCGCCTTGATCGCTGTGGCGGTGTGCACCACGGCACGGCTATCCATGCTGACCAGTCTAGACACAGGTAGGATGGCCAAACAACGGCCAGCCAGGCACATTGCTTGTGCACTGATGCACAACCACAAACACATCGAAGTCCACGACGTCGTCGCTCAGCGGAGGTGATTTTGCTCGATTGGCAGGACCTTCAGGTCTTTCTCGAGGTGGCCAGGCATGCCCGCCTGTCCGACGCCGCCCGACGGCTGGGCGTTGACCACTCGACCCTGTCGCGGCGAACCCGCCGCTTCGAACAGCGACTCAACACCCAGTTGTTCGAACGCAGCACCCACGGCTACCGCCTGACTCCCGCCGGCGAACGTCTGAAGAGCCACGCGGAACAGATGGCTCGACACGCCGACGAGGCCGCCGACAGCCTGACCGATCAGAACCTGCGCCTGGAGGGCCAGATCCGACTTGGCGTGACCGAAGGCTTCGGGACCTGGGTGGTGGCCCCGCTGCTCAGCGCCTTCTGCCGGCGTCATCCCGGCCTCACCCTGGACCTGCTGGCGCTGCCTCGCGTAGTCAATCTCAGCCGCCATGAAGCAGACCTGGCGATCACCATCGAACGACCGGGCAACCCCGGTCTGGTCACCTCGCGACTGTGCGACTACCGGCTCAAGCTCTACGCGGCCAGGCACTACGTCGAGCGCCACGGGGCACCGCCGCAGCTTGCCCAGCTGGGCACACATCCGCTGATCGGCTACGTGGACGACCTGTTGTTCAGCGAGCAGCTCAGCTACCTGGATCCGCTACTGTCGCCGCAGGTGCAACAGGCGCAGCAGACCCACTTTGCGCTTCGCAGCACCAGCGTGACGACCCAGATGATGGCCACCGAGAGCGGCGCAGGCCTGGGCATTCTGCCGTGCTTCATGACGGCGGGAAGAGACGGGCTGATGCCGCTGCTGGAGGACGAAGTATCGGTGGTGCGTCAGTTCTGGATCACCGCCCGGCAGGAGCAGCGCCAGCTTGCCCGGGTGCGTCTGCTGTGGGACTTCCTGCGCGAGGCGCTGGCAATGAATCAGGATTTTCTGATGGGCCGCCATGACCGGCTGGTGCTGCCGGACGACGTCGAATGAACACCGGCTGGCTGCCACCAGGGCCGGCGCCAGCTTAGGACTGGGCCCCCGCTGGCGCGGCGGTGTCGCAAGCCCCAGAACCACGACACCCCGCCTGGGCGGGGTGTCGTCGATGCGCAAGCAACCGCGTCAGGATTCGACCTTGGGTGGCTCGACCTCGAGCTTCTGGGCGGCGATCACCGCCTGGGTGCGCGAGTGCACGCCCAGCTTTCTGAGGATGGCGGTCACGTGGGCCTTGATGGTGGCCTCGGAGACGTTCAGCTCGTAGGCGATCTGCTTGTTGAGCAGGCCTTCGGTCAACATGTTGAGTACGCGGAACTGCTGAGGCGTCAGCGAGGCGATGGCCTCGGCAAAGCGCGCCTCTTCCTCGTTGGCCTCACCCAGGGCGTCGGCCATCTCTTCCGGCAGCCACACTTCGCCGTCGAGGATCTCGCCCACCGCCTCGGCGATCAACGCCAGCGACGAGGACTTGGGAATGAACCCCGAGGCACCGTAGTCGATGGCGCGGCGCACGACGTGCACTTCATCGCTGCCGGATACCACCGCCACCGGCACATCCGGGGTCTGACCACGCAGCTGGATCAGCCCGGAGAAGCCGTGGGCTCCAGGCATGTGCAGATCGAGCAGGATCAGGTCCGCGTCGGGGTGGCGAATGACCACGTCCGAGGTGGCCTCCATGGTGTCGGCCTCGATGATTTCGGCCTGGGGCGCGAGCTGGCGAAGCGCCTGCGTCAGGGCGGCACGGAACAGCGGATGATCATCGGCTACGATGAATTTCTGGGCAAAGGCCATGGACTCTCCTCCGGATTCCGATGCAGCGTGTCAGGCCTGGACGCCGCAACGCAAGACGCTTGTTTGCACAGCATGTTACCCCATGGTTGCCGGCTTTCCCAAGCGCCCTGACGCAAGCATCCTCAACGGCTACCCGTGGTGCCGACTCTGCGGCCTCCGTCACTATGCAAAAACGGGCCGGCGCCGGAAGTTTCCGGCAGCCGGCCCGCGGGACCTGCTGTTACGCCATGAGCCTTACTTGGCGGCGCGGTGCTCGATCAGATCCTCGACCACCGAAGGATCGGCCAGGGTACTGGTGTCGCCGAGGCCATCACACTCATTGGCGGCAATCTTGCGCAGAATCCGGCGCATGATCTTGCCCGAGCGGGTCTTGGGCAGTCCCGGTGCCCACTGGATATGATCCGGCGAGGCGATCGGGCCGATGTCCTTGCGCACCCACTGGGTCAGTTCCTTCTTGAGCTCGTCGGTGGGTTCGGCCTCGTCGTTGAGGGTCACGTAGATATAGATACCCTGACCCTTGATGTCATGGGGGAAGCCCACCACGGCGGCCTCGGCCACCGCTGAGTGTGCCACCAGCGAGGACTCGATCTCGGCGGTGCCCATGCGGTGACCGGACACGTTGAGGACGTCGTCCACCCGGCCGGTGATCCAGTAGTAGCCGTCCTCGTCACGGCGACAGCCGTCACCGGTGAAGTAAGTCCCCTCGTAGGTGGAGAAGTAGGTCTGGATAAAGCGCTCGTGATTGTTCCAGATGGAGCGCGCCTGTCCCGGCCAGGAATCGAGGATGACCAGATTGCCGTCGGTGGCGCCCTCGAGGCGTTTGCCTTCGTTGTCCACCAGCGCCGGCTGCACACCGAAGAACGGCAAGGTCGCGGAGCCCGGCTTCTGGTCGATGGCACCGGGCAACGGGGTGATCATGATGCCGCCGGTCTCGGTCTGCCACCAGGTATCGACGATCGGGCATTTGCTGTTGCCGATCACCCGGTAGAACCACTCCCAGGCCTCGGGGTTGATCGGCTCGCCCACCGAGCCAAGCAGGCGCAGGCTATCCCGAGAGCTGGAGTCCATCACCTTGTCGCCGTGGGCCATCAGGGCGCGCACCGCGGTGGGGGCGGTGTAGAGAATATTGACCTTGTGCTTGTCGACGATCTCGCCCATCCGCCCGTGGGTCGGATAGCTCGGCACCCCCTCGAACATCAGGGTCACCGCACCGTTGGCCAGGGGCCCATAGACGATGTAGCTGTGGCCGGTGACCCAGCCCACGTCCGCGGTGCACCAGTAGACCTCGTCCTCGTGATAGTCGAACACGTACTGGTGGGTGAGGCTGGCGTAGGTCAGGTAGCCGCCGGTGGTGTGCTTGAGCCCCTTGGGGGTACCGGTGGAGCCGGAGGTATACAGGATGAACAGCGGATCCTCGGCGCCCATCTCTTCGGCGGGGCAGTCGGTGTCCTGGTCGGCCACTGCGTCGTGGTACCAGACGTCACGTCCCTCGTGCCATTCGATGTCACCGCCGGTACGCTTGACTACCAGCACCTTCTCGGCCACATCGGTGCCATCACGGGTCAGTGCAGCGTCGACGTTGTCCTTCAGCGGTACCTGCTTGCCACCGCGTACGGACTGGTCGGCGGTGATGATGACCCGTGAGGCTGCGTCCTTGACCCGCTGTGCCAGGGCGTCGGGAGAAAAGCCGCCGAACACCACCGAGTGCACCGCACCGATACGGGCGCAGGCCAGCATGGCCATGGCGGCTTCCGGGATCATCGGCATGTACAGGGTCACGGTGTCACCCTTGCCGATCCCCATGGACTTCAGGGCGTTGGCCAGCTGGCAGGTACGCTCGTACAGCTCGCGGTAGGTGATCACCGAAGATTCGTTCGGATCGTCCCCTTCCCAGATGATCGCCGGCTTGTCGCCACGCTTGTCGAGGTGTCGATCCAGGCAGTTGGCCGCCACGTTGAGGGTGCCATCCTCGAACCAGCGGATATCGACATTGTCGCTGGCGAAGGATACCGACTTGATGGTCTGCGGCGGCTTGATCCAGTCAAGGCGTGCGGCCTGCTCCTTCCAGAAGCCCTCGGGATCTTCCACCGACTGCCGGTAGAGCTTGTCGTAGGTGGCCTTGTCGGCCCAGGCGGTCTTGGCAAACGCATCGGAAACCGGATAGACGTGCTGATGATCGCTCATGGTGCTCTGTCCTTGGATACCCATCGAAGTGAAGAGCCAGCCGCCTGAATAAGAGAGACCGACCGGCGCGAATAACCTGACAGCCAGCATAACGTCGCCAGGCCAGGGTTTCCCCTTAGACATTGGTATGACTATTTTTTTATTTTATAACAAGAGCTTAAGCTCAAATTTCAGCACTTCTTCCCAACCAGGCACAGTCGGCCACGACAGTGCCGGCAGCGATACTCCTGACCGGCCTGGGCGTTGGCATGGCGCCGTGCCGAGAATCCGTGCTCGCGACAGGCGCAGCGATAGCGATACGGGACAGGGCTCGAGCGGGCGGTATCGAAGCGATGGGTGACCCGGGGGGCCAGGCCGAACAGCCTGAGCATGACGGTCTGCCACTCCCTGCCATGGGGGCGAAAGGTAGGCCCATCTTCCAGGTGCCAGACCAGCCAGTGGGCCACCTCGTGGGGCACCACCTCGGTGAAGAAGGCGTGGCGGTTCTCTTCCAGCAGCTGGCCATTGAAGCGCAGTCCGCCGCGACCGAAGTGGGCCTGCCCTGCGCCCTTGCCGCGCAGATCGCACCACACCTTCGGCTCCGGCAGCCCAGGATGATAGTCACGACACAGCGCCACCGCCTCCGCGACTCTTGCCATCAGCGCCTGGCGCAGGGCGGCGACGTCGAGTGACTGAAGCCAGGCGTCGTCGACGTCGGGCAACACCGGGGCGGGAGAGTCACCGCGAGCGCGCGGGCGAATTGATGGCCGGGTCGAGGTCATGACGCAGTCAGAGTAGGTAAAGGAGTGCTAGAATGCCGCCTCGAACGGGGACGGTAAAGACCACCGTCCAGTCATCCCCTCGCCAAGTGAGCGCCCCATGTCCGACGCCGAAACGCCGCTCCCCCTCCCCTTGCTCGAAGACGACGCTCTGGACCTGCTCGATGACTTTCTCGAGGAGCGCGCCGGTCCCGATGCGCTGGACCTGATCGGCGCCCACGGCTTCCTGGTCGCGCTGGCGGTGGCGCCGCGGGATGTCGAGGCTGCCGCCTGGGTCGCGGAGCTGTTTCACGGCACCCCCGAGTTCGAAAGCGACCAGGAACGGGACATCATCCTGGGCCTGCTCGAGCAGCTCAGGACCAACGCCATCGGCGTGCTGGAAGGCGGCGGTCTTCCCGAACTGCCCTTCGAGCTGACGCTGGACGGCATGGCGGCGGAAGAGACGCCCATCGGCGACTGGTGTGCCGGCTTCATGGAAGGCGTCTTCCTCGACGAGGGCGCCTGGTTCGAGGGCGATGAAGAAACCGTGGCCACACTGCTGTTGCCCTTCATGGCGCTGTCGGGACTGTTCGCTGACGAGCCCGACATGGCCGATCTGGCCGGGGAAGGCGAGCGACTCGAGCGCCTGGTCGGTCAGTTGCCGGAACTGGTGCTGGATCTGTACCTGCACTTCCGGGTACCGCCGGACACCCCCAAGCCCAAGCCCCGTGGCAAGGCGCCAGCCGGCGGCAGGGGTGGCAAGGCAGGCCACAAGGGTCATGGCAACAAGGGGCAAGGCAACAAGGGGCAAGGCAACAAGAGCAAGAGCGGCCAGGGCAGACCCCAGGCCAAAGGCCCCAAAGGCAAGCGATAGCGAATAACAGGCCAAGCGCTAGCGAATAACAGGCCAAGCGATAGCGCGTCACAGGCCAGGCGCTGGTCAGCACCGGAGCAAGCGATAGCCGGCGCCTCAGCGCAAGCGGGTCAGCCAGCCATCAAGGGTGCCGTACAGCCAGGTCCTGATCCTGGCCCACCAGGAGCGGCGCGCCCAGCTTTCCCGGGTGATCTCCCGACTCGCCGCGAAATTGCGCTCGAACAGCGCCGCGACCTCGTCGGCCAGGACGGCGTCCTCGACCTCCTGATTGGCCTCGAGGTTCCACTGCAAGCTCCAGTGGTCGAAGTTGCAGGAACCCAGGCTGACCCAGTCATCGGCGACCACAAACTTGGCGTGGATGAAGCTTGGCTGGAACTCGTAGATGCGCACCCCTGCCCGCAGCAACCGAGAGTAGAAGCGCTGCCCGGCGTAGCGGATACCGGGATGGTCGTGGTCCCGTCCTGGCAGCAGCAGGCGCACGTCACGGCCCTTGCGCGCCGCGCGCTGCAGCCTGAGCCTCAGCCCCAGGGTGGGCACAAAGTAGGGCGTACACAGCCACAGGCGCCGTTCGGCGCGGGCGATTCGCTCCTGCAGTGAGTGGCGAATGGCCTGAAAGCGGTAACCCCGTCCCCAGATCACCCGTGCCCTGACTCCAGGGTCATGGCGCCTCTCGCCACTCGACGACGGCAGCGCCGGTGCCTGCGGGGCGCCTCTGGTCAACGGCGAGTTCCACACCTGGGCAAACAGTGCCACCCAGTCGTCCACCACCGGGCCCTCGACACGCACGGCCACCTCGAACCAGGCCGCCAGGAACTCATCGACGGCGCCAAAGCCCCCGGTAAAGGCCAGGCGCTGGTCCACCACCACCAGCTTGCGATGATCACGACTGACGTTGCGTCCCAGCGAGTGCCAGCCCAGCGGGTTGAAGTCCCGCAACCACACGCCGGATGCGACCAGGCGTTCTCTATCCTGGCCTGAAAGCCCCATGGCGCCGAAACCGTCCAACAGTAGATAGACGGCGACGCCGCGCTGCGATGCGGCCACCAGCGCCTCGATGACGCGGTCGGCCAGTTCGCCGGACTCCATCAGATAAAGTTCGATCAGCACGCTTTGACGGGCCTCGGCCACCGCCTCGAACAGCGCCGGCAGGAAGCGATCGGCCTCCGGCAATAGATCGACGCGATTATGCTGTCGCCACGCGGTGGTCATGCTGCACGTCTCCCTGGCGGTGTCATATCAACCGGATATCAAGCAGATCATGGCGCCACCCTACCCGATCGTTATACTGACGGCACGACATGGATGGCCCGCAGACGGTCCTCGCCTACTGCCCCGAACAACGGAATTGCTATGCCTGGCATGCTTCGCGCACCGCTGCGCCGACTCATCGAACTGTGGACCGAGGTTCGGCTGGCGGAACCGACGCCGGATAAACTGGCGCTGGATCCGCAGCTACCGACGCTCTATGTGCTACCGCGCCCCTCGCTGAGCGACGCCCTGCTGCTGGACAGCTACTGCCAACGTCATGGCCTGCCCCAGGCGCGTGGCCGGTTGGCGCTGCCCGACAGCAACCTGCCGCGCTGCGTGGCGCTGCCGGCACGCCGGTTCCGGCTGTGGCCGGGCCAAGCCACCGGTGTCGCGCCCTTCACCGAGCTGATCACCAGCGACACCCGGATACAGCTGGTGCCCGTCAGTGTGTTCTGGGGGCGAGCCCCGGGCAAGGACTTCGGCCTCTGGCATCTGCTGGCAGCGGACAGCTGGCGCCTGACCGGACGACTGCGGCGAGCGCTGTCGGTGCTGGTCAACGGCCGCGACGTGGAAATCCAGTTCGGCGCCCCGCTGCACCTCGAAGAACTGCATGACGGTGACGCCCCACGCACCAACCGCAAGGCGGCAAGGCTGTTGCGGGTACACTTTCGCCGGGTGCGTACGCGGGTGCTGGGGCCGGACCTGTCGCACCGCAGCACGATGATTCAGGGAGTGGTGGCAAGCGACGAGGTGCGTCGGGAGATCGACCAACTGGCAGAGAAGCCCAGCTCACGCAAACGACTCAAGCGACGCGCCAGACGCTATGGCTACGAGATCGCGGCCAACATGACCTATCCGGTGCTGCGCTTTCTGGCCGGCGCCTTGAAGCGCCTGTGGAACCGGCTCTACGACGGCGTCGACGTCAATGGTCTGGAAGAGGTCAAGGCCCTGGCCGAGGATCACACCCTGATCTACGTGCCCTGCCACCGCAGCCATATCGACTACCTGCTGCTGTCCTACGTGCTCTACCGCGAAGGCTTGATGCCGCCCCACATCGCCGCAGGACGCAACCTTGACATGCCGTTGATCGGCCCTTTGCTGAGACGTGGTGGCGCCTTCTTCCTGCGTCGCAGCTTTCGCGACAACCGCCTCTACGGCGCGGTGTTCAACGAATATCTGCACCGCCTGCTGGCCCGGGGCTATCCGATGGAGTACTTCATCGAAGGCGGTCGTTCCCGCAGCGGTCGCATGCTCACGCCTCGTCCCGGCATGCTGGCGATGACACTGCGGTCCTTCCTGCGCTGCCAGCGGGTCGACGAGCGGCCGATGGTCTTTGTTCCGGTCTATATCGGCTACGAGCGTATTCTCGAGAACTCCAGCTACCAGCGCGAACTGGGCGGTGGCAAGAAGCGCAAGGAGTCCCCGCTGGATCTGCTGCGGGTGCTCGGACGTCTGCGCGAGCCCTACGGCCGGGTATCGGTCAATATCGGCGAGCCGCTGCCCATCGGGGGCTTTCTCGATAGCCACGCCCCCGGCTGGCGAGACGACGAGTCGCCGCGACCCGACTGGCTGGCACCGACGGTCACCACGCTTGGCAGATCCCTGACCCGGCGCATCAACCGGGTGGCGGCGCTGAATGCCATCAACCTGACAGGCCTAGCGCTACTCTCGTCGCCGCACCGCGCCCTGGAGTACGCCACCCTGACCGACCAGCTCGCCCTGCTCTGTCGCCTGGCCGACAGCCCCGCCTGCGGCGAAAGACCCAGTCTGCCCGACGAGTCTCCGGAAGCCTGCATCGCCAGGGCGGTGGACCTGGACATGGTCGAGCGCCACGCCCATAGCCTTGGTGACATCGTTAGCGCCACGCCCGAGCAAGCGGCACTGCTGGCCTGGTATCGCAACAACGTGCTGCACCTGTTCGCCCTGCCGGCGCTGGTCGCCTTCGCCTTTCGCAGCCGCCACCAACGCACCCTCCACGAACTCTGCGACCTGTTGACGCCGCTTTGGCCACCGCTGGCCCGGGAGTTCTGTGTCGATGAAAGCGCGGACATGAAGGAACGCCTCGCGGCCATTCTTGCCGTCCAGGTGGACCTGGGGCTGCTGGAGCGCCATGGCGAAGGCTTTACGCCGGTGGAAAGCCTCGAAGGCCGAGAACGCCTCGAGCTGATCGGCCGCATGATCCAGCCATCGCTGGAGCGCAACGCCCTGCTGATCGAGGTGCTGCTGCGATCCGGATCGGGGGCACTGGACCGGGCCACCCTGAAGGAGCGCTCGCGTGCGCTGTCGGAACGCCTTGGACTGCTCAGCGGTCGCGAGGCACCGGAGTTCTTCGACCCCAAGCTGTTCGAGACCCTGATCGATACCCTGGAACAGGAAGGCTGGGTGTGGCTCGAGCAGGACCGGCTGCACTTCGACGAGTGCCTCAAGCGCGCGGCCCAGCGGGCCTCACGCCTGCTCGACGCCTCGCTGCGACGGCGGCTGGCGTTGATCAGCCGTCACCGCGAGGAGGCCATCGAGACTCCCTCGGAGGTCAGCGCTCAGCCTTGAGCGAGCGGTGCACGTAGATGTCGTAGCGGCTGGTCTTCTCCTCGAGTCGATGCCTCGGCTCGGGGCCTGCTATGGCAGGCGCCTTGCGCGGACGCTTGACCACCACGCGGTGGCTGGCGACGTCCAGCGCCGCTTCCAATAGCCGCGGTGCATCGTCATCGTCCCCCGCCAACTCGCGAAACAGCCGCATCTCCTTCTTGACCAGGGCCGACTTGTCGCGGTGGGGGAACATCGGGTCCAAGTGGATCACCTCCGGGGCTACCCCGGCCGCTGCCACGATGGCGCCAAGCTCACGACTGCTGTCGCCGTGGGCAAGGTGCATGTGCGCCGCCGCTTCCTGAGTGTCGCTATCCTCCCGGGCACGCCGGAGGCCGTCATCCAGCAGGGCCGCAATCGCGGCTACCCGCTCGATCAGCAGCACCTCGGCGCCCAGGCTCGCCAGCACGAAGGCGTCACGGCCTAGACCCGCGGTGGCATCGATGATGCTCGGGGTGACGCCCTTGGCCAGACCACAGGCCCGAGCCACCAGTTGACCGCGCCCGCCGCCGAAACGCCGTCGGTGGCCGGCTCGCCCACCGACGAAGTCCACCCACAGCGGCTTGCCATAACGGGCCTCGTCACCGACCAGCACCAGCCGACCCTGGTCATCCCGTTCCAGCGCCAGCGCCGCCTCGGGATCGGTGTCCATAACGAAGGGCAGCGCCAGGTCAGGGCTCAGGCGAACACTCACGAACGCGCCTTTCGCTCGGTCTTCTTCCAGGCCACCTGGTCGCGCAGATAGACGGGCTGGGCGTCATGGGGACGCTGGGCATCGCCTGCGGCAAAGATCTCGACGGCCAGGCGCACCATGTCCTCGGCGGCAGGGTCGACATCGGTCACGGTCAGATTGAGGCTGGCCTGGATCTCGGCGGGCATCTGATCCCACAGCGCCCAGCCAGACCCCAGTCCCACCCAATCATGGTCTTCATGCTCACGGGGCAACACCAGTCGTTCGGGCGGCAGCACCGCTTCGTCCATCAGTGCCAACGGCCGCCCATCCTCGACCCGCCAGGCACCGACGTAGATTTCGCCCATGCGGGCGTCCAGCGCGGTGACCATGTAGCGATAGCGATGGCGCAGGTGGCCGCCCAGCGCCAGTGCCTCCAGCGTCGATACACCGACCAGCGGCCGGTCCAGTCCGTAGGCCAGCCCCTGGGCCACACCCGCGGCAATCCGTAAGCCTGTGAAGGAGCCTGGTCCGCGCCCGTAGGCCACGGCGTCCAGTTCGCTGGCCGCCACCCCGGCCTCGGCCAGCACTTCGTCGACCATCGGCAACAGACGGCGGGTATGCTCTCGCGGGGTCTGCGCAAAACGCGCTATCACCTCGTCCGGGCTACCCTCCTGGCGACGCAGCAGGGCCGCGGAGCAGGCGCTCGAGGAGGCATCGAGGGCCACAATCAAGGTCATGTCAGGCTCATCCTGGTAGTGAATCCGGCACATTATAAACGACTCACGGCCCGCCTTGGGGCGAGCCGTGAGTCGAATGCAGCAAGCGTGGTGCGGTAGATCAGCCTTCGAGGGCCTCGCGCACCTGACGGGTGATGTCATCGACACTACCCACGCCTTCCACGCGATGATAGCGCGGGGCATCCTCAGGCGCCTGCTGGGCCCATTGCTGGTAGTAGCCCACCAGCGGCTCGGTCTGCTCGTGGTAGACCGACAGACGATTGCGAACGGTGTTCTCGCGATCATCATCACGCTGAACCAGCGCCTCGCCGGTCACATCATCCTTGCCGTCTTCCTTGGGCGGATTGTGGTCGACATGGTAGACGCGGCCGGACGCCGGGTGGACCCGACGACCCGCCAGACGATTGACGATTTCCTCGTCGGCCACGGCGATCTCGAGCACGTGATCGATCTTGACGCCACCTTCCTTCATGGCATCGGCCTGGGGAATGGTGCGCGGGAAGCCATCAAACAGGAAACCGTTGGCGCAGTCAGGCTGGGCGATGCGTTCCTTGACCAAGGCAATGATGATGTCATCGGAGACCAGGCCACCGGTGGTCATGATTTCCTTCACCTTGAGGCCCAGTTCACTGCCTTCCTTGACCGCTGCACGCAGCATGTCACCAGTGGAAATCTGTGGGATATCGTAGCGCTCACAGATGAATTGGGCCTGGGTGCCCTTGCCGGCACCCGGGGCACCCAAGAGGATCAAACGCATCGTTGGAACTCCTTCGAGAAAGCGAAAAGTCGGGGTGAAGAATGGGTTAAGCGAACAATACCCGTGCCGTCTTGGCGACACAACCTGAGGTTACTCGCAACTCACCGAAAACCTGCAGAAAAAGCGTTTAACATCAAGCTGCTGGCATCTAGATTGCACTTTGGTCAGGAGTCATAGAAGCGTCACGATTCGCCCGGCCTGGCACATCCACATGGCACGCTGTCAGAGCTGACGGCAGGACGAGAAACGGCGCCTTGCGGCGCCGTTCTGTTCTCGCATTCGGCCTGAATTACAGCAGAAGGCGACGCACGTCGGTCAACAACTGTCCCAGCAACGCGGTGAAGCGCGCGGCATCGGCGCCGTTGACGGCACGGTGGTCATAGGACAGCGACAGCGGCATCATCAGTCGCGGCTGGAAGTCCGCGCCATTCCACACCGGCTTCATCGACGCCTTGGAAACCCCGAGGATCGCCACCTCCGGCGGGTTCACGATGGGCGTGAAGGCGGTCCCGCCGATGGAGCCCAGGCTCGAGATGGTGAAGCAACCACCGGTCATCTCGTCACGCTTGAGCTTCTTCGACTGAGCCTTCTTGGCCAGCTCCACCGACTCCTTGGCCAGGTCGATCAGCGACTTCTTGTCGGCATCGCGGATCACCGGCACCATCAGGCCATCGGGCGTGTCCACGGCAATACCGATGTGCACGTACTTCTTCTGCACCACGGTCTCGCCGTCGGCCTTGAGGCTGACGTTAAACTGCGGGTACTTGTTCAAGGCATAGGCGCACGCCTTGATCAGGAACGGCAGCGGAGTCAGCTTGGCGCCCTGGGCTTCCGCCTCGGCCTTCATCGACTTGCGGAAGGCCTCGAGCTCGGTGATGTCCGCCTCGTCGAACTGCGTGACGTGGGGAATATTGACCCAGCTGCGATGCAGATTGTTGGCGCCCATCTTCATCAGGCGGCCCATCTGCTTCTCTTCGATCTCGCCGAACTGGCTGAAGTCCTGATCCGGGATCGGCGGAATGCCAGAGCCCCCGGCAGCAGGTGCCGCAGCGGCGTCGTCGCTCTTGCCCTTGCCCTGGTTGGCCATGGCCTGCTTGACGTAGTTCTGCACGTCTTCCTTGAGCACTCGGTCCTTGGGACCGGAGGGCTTCACCAGGGCCAGGTCGACACCCAGTTCGCGGGCCAGCATGCGCACCGCAGGGCCGGCGTGGACGCTCTTGGCATCACGCGGCTTGTCGGCCACCGCAGAGCCCTGACCGGAGGCCGCCTGCTGCTTGGGCGCGTCCTTCTTCGGAGCATCCTTTTTCGGAGCATCCTTTTTCGGGGCGTCCTTCTTGGGAGCGTCCTTCTTCGGCGCCTTCTTCTTGGGCGCCGCGCCGGCGACCTCGATGTAGCCGATCAGGTCACCCTCGGAGACACTGTCGCCTTCCTTCACCGACAGCTCCACCACCTTGCCCTTGAACGGACTCGGCACGTCCATGGAGGCCTTGTCGGACTCCAGGGTGATCAGGGCGTCCTCGACGTCCACCTCGTCACCTTCGCTGACGGCCATCTCGATGATCGGCACGTCGCTGGAACCGGACAGGTCGGGGACACGAACCTCCTGACGACCACCTTCGGCGGCCTCGTCGTCGGAATCGTCCTCTTCCTGCTCTTCCGACGCGCTTTCGGCGGACTCGGCTGCACTATCATCGGCAGACTCATCGGCCGACTCATCGACAGAGTCGTCATCGCCATCATCGCCTTCACCGGCGACTTCCATGGAGCCGATGACGTCACCTTCGGAGACGGTATCCCCTTCCTTGACGTTCAGGCTGACCAACTTGCCGGCGTGGGGGCTCGGCACGTCCATGGAGGCCTTGTCGGACTCCAGGGTGATCAGGGTGTCTTCCTCGCCGACCTCGTCGCCTTCGGACACCGCCACCTCGATGATCTCGACGTCGCTGGAGCCACCCAGGTCCGGCACCTTGATCTCGACGGTCTTGCTGCCACCGCCGCTCTTCTTCTTCGGTGCCGGCTTGTCGTCGGACTTGGGCGCTTCCTGCTCGTCGCCGCCGGAATCGGCCTGCGACTCTTCAGCCGAATCGGCGTCGGCGTCAGCATCCTCGTCGGCGTCGCCACCACCTTCGGCCTCGATCTCGACGATGTCATCGCCTTCCGAGACGGTGTCGCCTTCCTTGACCAGAACCTTGAGGACCTTGCCGCCCTTGGGCGCCGGCACGTCCATGCTGGCCTTGTCGGATTCCAGGGTAATCAGGGTGTCTTCCGGCTCGATCACGTCACCTTCGGACACCGCGACTTCGATGATTTCCACATCGGTGTCACCACCGATATCGGGCACTTTGATGATTTCGCTACTCAAGGTCGCGCTCCTTCAAACTCTTGACGGAGGCGGGCCACCGGCCCGCCATGCCACCGGACAGTCCAACCGATGCCTTACACCTCGAGCGGGTTGGGCTTGTTCGGGTCGATGTCGTACTTCTTGAGTGCCTCGGCCACGACCTTGCGGTCGATCTCGTCACGATCGGCCAGCGCCTTGAGCGCCGCCACGGTGACGTAGTAGCGGTCGACCTCGAAGAACCGGCGAAGCGCTTCGCGGGTGTCGGAGCGACCATAGCCGTCGGTGCCCAGTACATGATAGTCGGTCGGCACCCAGGCGCGGACCTGGTCGGCGTACAGCTTCATGTAGTCGGTCGAGGCGATCGCCGGTCCCTTGCGCCCTTCCAGACACTTGGTGACGTGAGGCTTCTCGGGGTCCGCATCCGGGTTGATGAAGGCCTGACGATCGAGCCCCAGGGCCTCGCGACGCAGCTCATTGAAGCTGGTCACGCTCCAGATGTCGGAGCCCACACCCCACTCTTCGGCCAGTATCTCGGCGGCAGCCTCGACCTCGCGCAGGATGGTACCGGAGCCCAGCAGCTGGACGTGGCCCTTCTTGCCCTTGGTCTCGCGCAGCAGGTACATGCCCTTGATGATGTCCTCGGCGGGAATCTCCTCGAGCTCGGGGTGCTCGTAGTTCTCGTTCATCAGGGTCAGGTAGTAGAAGCAGTTTTCCTTGTCGGAGAACATCCGCTTCAGACCATCCTGCACGATGACCGCGACTTCGTGCCCGTAGGTCGGGTCATAGGTGCGGCAGTTCGGGATCATCGCTGCCTGCAGCAGGCTGTGACCGTCCTGGTGCTGGAGACCCTCGCCGTTGAGCGTGGTACGACCGGCGGTACCACCGCACAGGAAGCCGCGAGCCTGCATGTCACCGGCGGCCCAGGCCAGATCACCGATCCGCTGGAAGCCGAACATCGAGTAGTAGATGTAGAACGGCAGCAGAGTGGTGTTGTTGTTCGAGTACGAGGTGGCCGCGGCAATCCAGGCAGACATGGCGCCGGCCTCGGTGATGCCTTCCTCGAGGATCTGACCCTTCTGATCCTCGCGGTAGAACATGATCTGGCCCTTGTCGACCGGCTCGTACTTCTGGCCTTCGGAGGTGTAGATACCGAGCTGACGGAACATACCCTCCATACCGAAGGTGCGCGCCTCGTCGGGGATGATCGGGACCACCCGCTTGCCGATCTTCTTGTCCTTGACCAGGCCATTGAGGATCCGCACGAAGGCCATGGTGGTGGACACTTCGCGGCCCTTGGAGCCGCCGGTCTGGGAGGCGAAGGTCTTGTCATCGAGGCCGGGAATCTCGAGCGCCTCGAAGTCATTGCGACGGCTCGGCAGATAGCCGCCCAGCTGTTCGCGCTGATAGTGCATGTACTTCATTTCGGGCGAATCGTCGTCCGGCTTGTAGTACGGCACTTCCTTGAGCTGGTCGTCGGAGATCGGGATGCCGAAGCGATCACGGAAGCGCTTGAGCGCCTCGTACTCCATGGTCTTGACCTGGTGCGCCTCGTTGGCCGCCTCGCCGTCGCCGCCACCCATGCCGTAGCCCTTGACGGTATGCGCCAGGATCACGGTGGGGCGACCATTGGGTTTGGTGGTCGCCTCGTGGTACGCCGCGTAGACCTTGAACGGATCGTGGCCACCGCGATTGAGCTTCCAGATGTCCTCGTCGGACATGTCCTTGACCAGGTCGGCGGTCTCCGGGTACTTGCCGAAGAAGTGCTCACGGGTGTAGGCACCGCCGTTGGCCTTGTAGTTCTGGTAGTCGCCGTCGACCGCCTCGTCCATGCGCTTCTGCAGCATGCCCTTCTTGTCCTTCTCGAAGAGCGGGTCCCAGTGACGACCCCAGACGACCTTGAGCACGTTCCAGCCGGCACCGCGGAAGACACCCTCGAGCTCGTCGATGATGCGGGAGTTGCCGCGCACCGGGCCATCGAGACGCTGCAGGTTGCAGTTGATAACAAAGATCAGATTGTCGAGCTTCTCGCGGCTGGCCAGGTGGATGGCGCCGAGAGATTCCGGCTCGTCACACTCACCGTCGCCCATGAAGCACCAGATCTTGCGATCCTGCATGTCGTGCAGCTCGCGGGAGTGCAGGTACTTCATGACGTGGGCCTGGTAGATCGCCTGGATCGGGCCCAGACCCATGGAAACCGTCGGGAACTGCCAGAACTCCGGCATCAGCCACGGGTGCGGGTAGGATGACAGGCCGTTGCCATCGACTTCCTGGCGGTAGCTGTCCATCTGCTCTTCGGTCAGCCGGCCCTCGAGGTAGGCGCGGGCGTAGATGCCCGGTGCCACGTGACCCTGGATGTAGATCAGGTCGCCTTCGAAGTCGCCGTTGGGGGCACGGAAGAAATGGTTGAAGCCCACGTCGTAGAGAGTCGCGGAGGACATGAAGCTGGCGATGTGGCCACCCAGTCCCGGCTTCGCCTTGTTGTTGCGAATGACCTGAGCGATGGCGTTGTAGCGGATCACCGAGCGAATACGACGCTCCATGAACAGATCGCCAGGCATCGGGGCCTCGCAGTGCACCGGAATGGTGTTGCGATGCGGGGTGGTGACCGAGAAGGGCACCTGCATGCCGTCCTGGCGATAACGGTCGGCGAGCCGCGTCATCAGGTACCGGGCACGATCCTCGCCCTCACGATCCAGAACAGACTCCAGGGAATCCAACCATTCCTGGGTTTCGACCGGATCGAGATCTTCTCTTGAACCAAGACTCATAGAACGTCTCTCCGAATGACGATGGGGGTCCATTGCCCCACGATCGAGGCCAATGAGCGAGCGGGATAGAGGGGGTGATTCCCCGCCCGCCTCGCAGCGTCAGGCATGTAGTAATATTACTAGAATGTCCGTGCCAAACGAGCACGATTGGGCAAGAAGATACCTCAAACGCCCTGCACTGCCAATTGAAGCAGCTATGGAAATATTTTTCAATTACCTTATATTGCACTGCAACACAATGGCTTAACCCAAAGGGGGTATGACTTAAGCGCCTCAAGTCAGCCACTTGTAAACAAACTACCGTTTGACCTGAAGGTGATGGCTCGCGCTATGCCGAAACGATGCATGGCATCTTCATCTAGCGGTGCTGCAAACAGCGCCGCAGGTACGCCCAGTCGAAGGAGGGACCGGGATCGGTCTTTCGCAGGGGAGCGATTCGCGCGTGACTGGTCAGTCGTTGGGGGGTGATCTCGGGGTAGGCGTCAAACAGCGCGTGCAGCACCTGGGCCAGGGCACGGTACTGGGCGTCTCGATAGGGCGACACCTCGTCCCCTTCGAGCTCGATCCCGATCGAGAAGTCGTTGAGCTCGCGGCGCAGGCAATGGCCATCGAACCAGCTGGAGCGTCCCGCGTGCCAGGCCCTCGCCTCGAAGGGCGCAAACTGAACACACTCTCCGTCGCGACGGATCAACAGATGCGCCGAGACCCTGAGTCCGGCGATACTCGCGAAGTAAGGGTGGGCCTCGGGATCCAGACGGTTGGTGAACAGTTCCTCGATGTGCTCGCCGCCGAATTGACCCGGCGGCAGACTGATGGAATGCACCACCACCGCCGATATTTCTCGTTCGGGTCGTTCATTGACGTTGGGCGAAGGCGCTCGCCTGGCCCCGTCGAGCCACCCGTCGTGACACTGCATGCTGGTGTCTCCATTGTCTGAATATGGGATCGTCACCTCGCCCACTGACGTCGAGGTGCTAGTGCCCCTATAATGTCGGCTCCACGCGCCGCAATACAGAGATACCCATGCACTTTCAGGACGCCCTTGCCGAAGACATCCGCAACAGTGCCGCTCGCCTGCTGGCCGAGGACGTCGGTCCGGTGGACATCACCGCCCAACTGATTCCCGAAAAGCATCTGGGCAAGGCCCGCGTCATCAGCCGCGAGCCGGCGATACTCTGCGGCGTGGCCTGGGTCGACGAGCTGTTCCGCCGCCTCGATCCCCGGGTCGCTCTGACCTGGCATGCCGCGGACGGCGATCGACTGACGCCAGACGAGCCCTTTCTCGAACTGGCAGGCCCCGCACGCAGCCTGCTGACCGGCGAGCGCGCGGCTCTCAACCTGCTGCAGACGCTGTCGGCCACCGCCACGCGCACCCGCCACTACGTCGACCTGCTCGAGGGCACCGGTGTGCGGCTGCTCGACACCCGCAAGACGTTGCCAGGTCTGCGTATCGCCCAGAAGTATGCGGTGGCTTGTGGCGGTGGCTGCAACCATCGGATCGGCCTCTACGACGCCTTCCTGATCAAGGAAAACCATATCTCGGCCTGCGGCGGCATCGCCGGCGCCGTGAAGGAGGCCCGCAGCATCGCGCGTGACCTGACGGTGGAGGTGGAAGTCGAGACCTTCGAGGAACTGGATCAGGCGCTGGCCGCCGGCGCCGACGTGATCATGCTCGACAACTTCTCACTGGATGACATGCGAGAAGCGGTGCGCCGCGTCGCAGGCCAGGCGACGCTGGAGGCGTCCGGCAATGTCGACGAGACGACGCTGAAAGCCATCGCCCAGACAGGTGTCGACTGCATCTCGAGCGGCGCACTGACCAAGGACGTGAAGGCCATCGACCTGTCCATGCGCATGGTCGAGGAAGGCCCGGCAGGCTGACGCCCTGTCCGTTTCGAGAAGCGCTCCCCCGGCCTGGACCCTGGCCCATGCCTGGGGGCTGTTCTTGAAGGGCACTCTCGGAGTTACTCCTGGAGATTACTCTCAAGGGGCTCTCCAGCGTCCAGCGGGGGGGGCTCTCCAGCGTCCAGCGGGGGTCACTCCAACGGCTTGCTCATGCATAGCCGTGGCAGCAGCTCTCCGGCGCGCTCGACCCACTCTTCACCGTGGGATTCCCAGCCGGCGTCGAGCAGTGGCTCTGCCAGCATCAGGCTGGCTTCGATGATCATCCGCCGGGCGCCGGCGTTTCTCAGGCGCTCCTCGGCAAGCGACAGCAAGCGGCCGCCGATGCCCTGGCCGGTCAGCGAGGGCCACACATAGAGCGTCTCGACGCGCGCGCGACCGGGGTCCAACTCGACAAAGCCGACGCAGCGACCGTCACACTCGGCCACCAGGGTAGTAAACAATGCCTGACGAGCACGCCAGGCGGAACCGTCCCTGGGCAGCGCCGAAGCCCAGGCCTGACGCTGGGCCAGACTGTAGTGGCGACTGGCCCCCATCATGACGGCGTGATAGAACACTTCGGCTTGATCCGAGCCATCCTTGGCGAGGGCCTCACGATAGTGAATACGGGAACGTCGCTCGACCGGCATGGCTTGCGACATTCTGGGTTCGGACATGTAGGGAACTCCTGCAGGACTGGAGACGGATAATCCGGCGCGTCGAGGTTCGCCAAGCCTAATCAGATAACGGGCTCGATCCAACACTCCTGACCACCCTGATGCCCGGCGACGCTGTTTCATGCCCAACTGGAGCTTTGTCATGTCACGATACCTGCAAGCACGTTGCTGGAGTCATTCAGGTCACCCCTGACCCACTTCCTGCGTCATCAGAGTTTCGACATCAAAGCATCGACGTAAAAGCATCCACATCAAAGCATCGACATCAGAGCCTCACCAGATCATGCCCGACGACCTCTATACCCTGACGCCCATCGGCACCATACGCAGCGACTTCCCGGACAAGTTCGGCGTACCCCGTCAGCCAGGGCTTGCAGAAGATGCCAGAGCTCGTCTGGTGCTGGAGGGCGACTTCGCCGATCCCATGGCCGTACGTGGGCTGGAGGGGTTCAGCCACCTGTGGCTGACCTTCATCTTTCACCTTAGTCCGCCCCACTGGAAAGCGATGGTCCGTCCGCCTCGACTGGGAGGAAATGCACGAATAGGCGTATTTGCCAGCCGCAGCACCCACCGCCCCAACCGTCTCGGGCTCTCGCTGGTGGAGTTGATCGACATCGATACGCGCGACGGCGTCAGCCTGGTGCTCAAGAGCGCCGATCTGGTCGACGGCACACCAGTGGTGGATATCAAGCCCTACCTGCCCTGGGCCGAGAGTTGCCCCGACGCCCGTACCGGTTTTGCACCTGAAGCGCCGACGCAGCATCCGGTGGTGTTCTCGGCCGAGGCCGAAGCGGTGCTTTCCAGCAGCGACAACGATGGTTCCTTGCGTCGCTTGATCGCCCAGGTCCTCGCCCAGGACCCGCGCCCCGCCTATCGCAGCAAGGGCAGTGACGACGATCGCCAGTACGGCGTCAGCCTGAGAGGTTTCAACGTGCGTTTTCGCGCCGAAAACGACAAGGGCGCCCTGCGCTTTCGCGTGGACGCCCTTGAAACCGGACAGGAACCAGGACGAGACGACTAACCCGCTGTGCTCGCAACTCCACTGGCCGCAGCATCATATGCCGCTACTTCAACTTCCGCGCCCCCTGTCACTGTGCATCGACGCCGATCACCATCCGTGATCGCGACACCGTCAGTACCGCTGTGTCTTGCGACACAGCCGCACCCAAGGTGAACGACCAGATTTTCGTTTGACCTGCCCACTGGTCTCAATCGATGACCCCGGAGATTCCCAGACCGATCGTTGGGCCACCGTGGGAGGCGCCAATCCCCATCCCGACACTCCAGCGGCCAGTATCAGCGGTTCGTCGTACGCTCACACCTAGTGCCGATTCTCCGTTGTAGTAGCCAGTCCCCACATGATAGGTGAGCTTTCCTGCGACATAGGGTGCATCGCCCATGGCGGCCAGGGCCGCGATCCCCGCACTGGCATCTCGCTCTACTTCGTCAATCTTGTGGTCGAGTTGGTTGTAGTCGGAAGTGAACTTACGGTTCAGTTCATTGAGCTGCGACATGTTGACCGCATCGGTGGGTGCCGAACCGGCAGCCACGTTATGCAACTGGGTGGGGCCACTGCCATTGCCCAGGCTGACAGAGTGGTAGTCGACGCTGCCATCCTCGCTACGATCGTAGTTGACCGCTCCCTCTTGCACGGCACCAAGCTGGCGCACATTGACCGCATCGGTGTCCTCGGTGCCCCCCGCGACGTGGGTGATCTGACGTTCACCACCCTCGCTGCCGACCGCAACAGCTCCCTTGGATGACTCCACCGCCACGTGCGAAAAGGCTTCCTCCTCCCCCTTCATGCCTTCTCTATCGGCCACAGCGCCATCACCAAGTGCAACACCTCCTTCAGCTTGTGCCTTGGCGCCACCTCCGATGGCAACGGTGTCTGCAGCACTGGTAGTGGCAGCGTCTCCCTGCGAATTCGCCTGGAAGTACTTGGTGTCCTGACCACTCAGTGCCAGGTCGCCGATATCCTCCATCAAGTCCCAGATCTGACCACCATTGACCGCATCAGTACTGCCTTGATGGATATCGCCTTCGGCCAGATTGCTGATCACGGTACCACCGTCGGCACCAGCCAGAGTGATCTTTCCCTGGTTGGAATCTGGGTCATATTGCACGACATTCTGGGCCGGGTTGCCACTGCCGCCCCCCAAGCTGTCGAGGGTCGTCTGGATATCACCGACATCGCCTTCAAGATTGGTGAGACGACCATTGGTGGCGTGGAGCTGACTGCCGTTGACCGCCTCTAGACTGGTGTCGGAAAGCGACCCATCCGCAATATTACCGAGCACGGTACCGCCGAAGGCTCTACCAGGCGACTTCAGGGTTACGTGGTTCCAGTCGACGCTGCCGTCGTTGAAGTGGTCATACGCCACCACTTCCTCAAGCGCCATATTGGTCGCATGGAGCTGGCTGCCATTGACCGCATCGGTACTGGTAGCGGAGATTCGACCCGCGGCCAGGTGGGTCAAGGTTCGCTCCTGCCCTTCGTCACCGATGCTGACGGTAGCAATGGGGTTTGTGCCGGCGTATTCATGCTGTTCACCGAAGATAATGCCTGACTCGGTGCCTATTGCCTCCTGTGAGGTCGACTGGGCCCCCAGCGCCACATCCATAGCCTGATTGGCGCTGGCTCCAGCACCCAGGGCCATCGCCTGCTCGCCCGAGGACACTGCCGTACTACCGACCGCAATCGCATCTTCCAGCAGGGTGTGGCTCTGGTCGCCAATGGCAACCGCACCGGCTGCCCCTATCTCCACCTTGGCGCTCACCCCCATACCGATGGCGTCATCGCCATTGACCGTGGTATCAGGCCCAATGGCGATGGAGCCTTCGCCGGTGGCGAGGGCGTCGACTTCCCCTCCCCCGTTGGCATGAAAATACAGCGATCCCGTATCCGAGAGCGACCCCACGGCCCCCTTGAGCTGACGCATGGTCACCGCATCGTGATCCTCGATACCATCGGCGATGTTGATCAACTGGCGATACTCACCGTCCCGCCCCACGGAGACCGCTCCCATTAGATCGGCGTCCGAAGTGTTGTACTGAATGGTGGCATTGCCCACGACGATCTGGCCGGAAACCTTCGCCACCTCGCGGTTCGCGATCGCTCCGCTGCCCAGTGCCACGCCGCCAAACACCGAGCTTGAAGCGCCATTGCCGATGGACACCGCATTGGTTGCCGACGACACCGCCGCCGGCCCCATCGCCAGGCTGTCGGTGCCGCTGGCACTGGCGCCGCTACCGCTGGATTTTGCCTGGTAGTAGATGCTGTCGGCGGCGATATCCCCCAGGTTGGTGGTGAGATTGGCGATATCGCCTTCGTTCTGGGTCACGCGCACATTCGTCGCGTTCAACTGACGACCGGTGACCGCATCGGTGCTGTCGGTGGACAGGGTGGCGTCGGTCAGATTGGTGATTCGGGTACCGGCATCGCCGGCCAGGGTGATACTGCCCTCATTGAGCGTGCCACCGGTGCCGCGGTCGTAGACCACTGCGCCCTCGGCCAGATTCCCCAGGTTGGTGGTGAGGTTGGTGATATCGCCTTCGTTCTGACTGACTCGAGCATTGGTCGCGTTCAACTGACGACCGGTGACCGCATCGGTGCTGTCGGTGGACAGGGTGGCGTCGGTCAGATTGGTGATTCGGGTACCGGCATCGCCGGCCAGGGTGATACTGCCCTCATTGAGCGTGCCTCCGGTGCCGCGGTCGTAGACCACTGCGCCGTCGGCCAGATCCCCCAGTGCCTGATTGGTGGCATGGAGCTGGCTGCCGTTGACCGCGTCGGTACTGGTGGCCGAGAGTCGACCTGCTGCCACGTGGGTGATGGTGCGCTCGCTGCCGCTGGTGCCCACGCTGACCGTACCGGTCGGGCTGCTGCCGGCCAAGGCGTAGTCAGTACCGGCCACGGTGGCCGTGGTGGTGGCCACCGCCGCTTCCGTGGTGGCACCGTTACCCAAGGCTACGCTATTGGCGACGCTGGCCTTCGCGCCATTGCCGATAGCCACCCCGTTGGTTGCCGAGGACACCGCCGCCGGCCCCATCGCCAGGCTGTCGGTGCCGCTGGCACTGGCGCCGCTGGCGGAAGAGTTGGCCTGGTAGTAGATGCTGTCGGCGGCGATATCCCCCAGGTTGGTGGTGAGGTTGGTGATATCGCCTTCGTTCTGACTGACTCGAGCATTGGTCGCGTTCAACTGACGACCGGTGACCGCATCGGTGCTGTCGGTGGACAGGGTGGCGTCGGTCAGATTGGTGATCCGGGTTCCGGCATCGCCGGCCAGGGTGATACTGCCCTCATTGAGCGTGCCGTCGTCGCTACGGTCGTAGACCACCGCACCGGCCGACAGATCCCCCAGGTTGGTGGTGAGATTGGTGATATCCCCTTCGTTCTGGGTCACTCGGATATTGGTCGCGTTCAACTGACGACCGGTGACCGCATCGGT
Organism: Halomonas sp. DP5N14-9; assembly: GCF_019802175.1. Lineage (NCBI taxonomy): Bacteria > Pseudomonadati > Pseudomonadota > Gammaproteobacteria > Oceanospirillales > Halomonadaceae > Halomonas > Halomonas sp. DP5N14-9. The sequence continues at coordinate 323,377 of NZ_JAHVHR010000035.1, read as the reverse complement.
GCTGTCGGTGGACAGGGTGGCGTCGGTCAGATTGGTGATCTGGGTGCCGGCATCGCCGGCCAGGGTGATACTGCCCTCATTGAGCGTGCCGTCGTCGCTACGGTCGTAGACCACTGCGCCCTCGGCCAGATCCCCCAGTGCCTGGTTGGTGGCATGGAGCTGGCTGCCGTTGACCGCGTCGGTACTGGTGGCCGAGAGTCGACCTGCTGCCACGTGAGTGATGGTGCGCTCGCTGCCGCTGGTGCCCAAGCTGACCGTACCGGTCGGGCTGCTGCCGGCCAAGGCGTAGTCAGTACCGGCCACGGTGGCCGTGGTGGTGGCCACCGCCGCTTCCGTGGTGGCACCGTTACCCAAGGCTACGCTGTTGGCGACGCTGGCCTTCGCGCCATTGCCGATAGCCACCCCATTGGTTGCCGAGGACACCGCCGCCGGCCCCATCGCCAGGCTGTCGGTGCCGCTGGCACTGGCGCCACTACCGCTGGATTTGGCCTGGTAGTAGACGCTGTCAGCGGCGATATCCCCCAGGTTGGTGGTGAGATTGGCGATATCGCCTTCGTTCTGGGTCACGCGCACATTCGTCGCGTTCAACTGACGGCCAGTGACCGCATCGGTGCTGTCGGTGGACAGGGTGGCGTCGGTCAGATTGGTGATCCGGGTTCCGGCATCGCCGGCCAGGGTGATGCTGCCCTCATTGAGCGTGCCTCCGGTGCCGCGGTCGTAGATCACCACGCCGTCTGACAGATATCCCAACGCCTGCACGCCTTCCGACAGTTCTCCCAGCGCCTGATTGGTGGCGTTCAGCTGACTGCCGTTGACGGCATCCGTGCTGGTGACAGCTAACCGTCCGGCCGCTACGTGAGTAATAGTACGCTCGACGCTGGCTACCGCATTGCCCCCGCTATCGGTCGTTGCCGCCGCGCCAAGGCTCAGAGTGCCTGTCGGAGCCGCACCGGCGAAACTGTAGCTCTTGCCCGCGATGGTAGCCTGGGTGGTTCCCACCACCGCCTCGGTGGTGGCGCCGTTTCCCAAGGCCACGCTGTTGGCCACGCTGGCCTTGGCATTGGTACCGATGGCAATGGCATTGCTGGCGGACGCCTCTCCGGAATCACCGAGCACCATGGAGTAGTTGCCACTCGCTTTCGACCAATTTCCCACTACATTGGTAGCGGCGCCGGCGACGGTATTTTGAAGACCTACTACATTGGCACCAGTAGCAGTCGATGACAGCGTGTTACTTGAGCCGAAAACACCGGAAAAATCGCTGGTCACGTTATTGGTATTGCCAACGACCCGGACTGCATTGCCTTGAACGGTATTGTTGAGACCAATCGCAGACGCATATGTCGATGCGCCTTCGATCTTGTTGGAAGTACCAATGGCAATCGCGCTCTTGGCGCCTGTCGATGTGGAGTTGCTCTCACCCAATGCAAGGCTATTGTCGCCATTGGAAACGTTGAGATGGCCAACACTGACACTTTTCGCGCCGTTGGCAACACTGCCTGATCCCAGTGCCGTGGAGTGGCTACCCGTCGCTTTAGCCGTGGCCCCAAGTGACGTCGCATTGGTCGCCGTGGACGTCGCCTTTGCGCCAATAGCAAGACTCGAGGTGGCGCTGGCAACGGACCCTCCGGTCAGGTCTCCGCCAATGGCAATGGCGTTTACACCTATCGCTTGTGCGCCGTTTAATCGAGCGACCGTGCCGCTAGACAGTGCCCCGCCACCAATAGCGACGCCATTCTTGCTTTTCGCATAAGCCCCACGCCCGATCGAGACACCGGCTAAGCCGCTGGTAACAGCCTGATCGCCCAGGGCAATACCAGAATCTGCCGCCGCACTCGTGGTCGCATAGTAGCCCATCGCGATAGAGGCATCACCATCGCCAACGGCACCGGTGCCTATATGGATGGCAGATGCCCCCGCAGCGGGCTGGATGCCCACCGGCGCCAGATAACGATTGACGACAAACTGTTCAGGCTTGTCGGCAGGCGTCGACGTCTCACCTGGCATGACGCATCTATCTTTAGTCGGTGACGTCAGAGGTATCATTGCCTCCTCTGACGCTATGTTGCCGACTTCACCTGCCACCGTCGGACAGTCATCAACGAGGGGGCCTGCCTCCGCTTTACTCGACCCCAGCCCAGGCGTGACAGCCGATAGAGACATCAGGATACAGGTGATACAAACGCTTTTTGTCCCACTTCTTGCAGTTTTGAGCGAGTTAACGAACAAAAAAGTACGGCCATCCAATTCACTCACTCCGACCTCCTTGCCACCAATACTTAGGTGACATCTTCGTGCGCCACCAAGACACTCACTTTCATCCGACATCCATCTTCAACCACCCAAAACTCTCTTATAAAAATCCTGAAAACAGAAAAACGAATCAAAAAACCAATAGCGTGCAGAAACCCGACTTATTTACACAAAACTTTCGAAAAGAAACATGATTAAAAAAATCTACACGCGCAGCGCTGTCACTTCCATTTTTAAATGTGACACAGATCATTTCTTGCTTGTAATTGGCGCAGGACGTGCCTAATAAAGCACAAAAACTAACGGTCCGTTTCAGAAGCTGTACGGGCACTGATGAGATTCATCTTTCCCCCCAGCCATAGCCAGGTGCCATCAAAAACTGACGAGCGATGGTCAAATAAACAGGAATTTTCCCGACAGCTCAGTGCAAAGGAAGGTGTTGTACTGCGGTTAGACGCAGCCACACCAGGCACAGGGGGTTTCAGGACTTGCGGGAATGCGAATAACGTTGCCGCACACCTATCCGAGTCGACACTTCCCAGTACCCAACATCAGCGTAGCGCCAGGAACTTCATTCACTCGTGGGAGTCCAGCCATTGGTACAGACGTGGGCAGCGGAAAGCAGATCGCCCGGGCCAGGCCCGGGCGATCCTCTACATGCTTTCGGCGTTATCACCACTTGCACCACCGTCGTTGCATCATGCCCTTGCGGCAGTCAGCGCAGACCAGTGCCGGCAAGCGGCTGTCAGCTGAAATCGATGCCGATACGACGGCCGACTTCCTCGTAGGACTCGATGACGCTGCCCAGCCCTTGGCGGAAGCGATCCTTGTCGAGCTTTTCGCGGGTCTTGGCGTCCCACAGACGGCAGCCGTCCGGTGAGAATTCGTCACCCAGCACAATCTTGCCGTGGAATACGCCGAACTCGAGCTTGTAGTCCACCAGCAGCATGCCGCCGTCGGCGAACAGCTGCTTGAGCACCTCGTTGACCTTGAAGGTCAGCGCCTTCATCTCGGCCAGTTGCTCGGCGCTAGCCCAGCCGAAGCTTTCGGCCAGGGACTCGTTGACCATGGGATCGTGGAGCTCGTCGTTTTTCAGAAACAGCTCGAAGGTCGGCGGTGTCAGCGGCTCGCCTTCCTTGACGCCGAGGCGCTTGACCAGACTGCCGGCGGCGATGTTGCGCACCACGCACTCCACCGGAATCATGTCGAGCTTCTTGACCACACACTCGGTGGGCGACAGCAGCTCTTCCACGTGGGTGGGGACGCCGGCCTCTTCCAGCTTGGCCATGATGAAGGCATTGAAGCGGTTGTTGACCATGCCCTTGCGCTCGAGCGACTCCATGCGGCGTCCGTCGAAGGCGCTGGTGTCGTCACGAAAGTGCAGGATCAGACGATCCGGGTCATCGGTGGCATAGACCGACTTGGCCTTGCCGGCATAGAGTTCTTCGCGCTTTTCCATGGGTGCCTCCACAGGCAAATCAAAAAAAGGGGTTCAAGCAGGACCAGGGTCCTGAATCAGTGAATCGCTTGCCAATCCAGGCCGTCATCCTGGGCAGCCACGGTCAGGCGGGTCTCGTCGCCGTCCAGCAGAGGCGTCAATGCCTCCAGAGCGAGTTCGGGGCGGTTATTATGCTCCGACAGGTGGGAGCAGACGATACGCTGCAGCCGATCCAGCCCCAGTTCGGTCAACAGCGCCGCAGCCTGGCCATTGGCCAGGTGCCCCCAACGTCCGCCGACGCGGCGCTTGAGACTGGGCGGATAGGGGCCTTCAGCCAGCATGCGCACGTCATGATTGCACTCGAGCACGAGGGCATCGCAGCCACGGAAGGCCTGGCGCACGTGTTCGCTGGGGTGGCCCAGGTCGGTCAGCAGCCCCAGCTTCCTGTCACCTGCGGCGATACGAAACTGCACCGGCTCTCGGGCGTCGTGGGGCACCGTGATGGCGTCGACGTCGAGTCCCTTGATGGCGAAGCGCGACTGAGGGGTGATCCAGTGGGTCCGGGGCAGCCGGCCGAGCTTGCCGGACAGCCAGGTGCCCGGGGTCAGGTGTACCGGCAGGTCATAGCGACGGGCCAGAGGGCCGATGCCACGCACATGGTCGCCATGCTCGTGGGTGACCAGCAAGGCATCGAGCTGACGCGGATGGACACCCAGCCGCGCCAGCCGGCGTTCTGCCTCCTTGAGACCGAAACCGCAGTCCACCAGCAACATCGACTCGCCGTCGCTGACCAGGGTGGCGTTGCCCTTGCTTCCGCTGCCCAGGGAGGCGAAACGCAAGCCTCCCCGGGAACCATTGGCATGCCCGACGCTCATCAGCGCAGCAAGCCCTCCATGCGCTGCAGCAGCTCACGCTGGTCATCGCCGGAAAGCGGCTCGTCGTCGGCGCTACGTGCCTCCATCAGGGTTTCCTGGCCCTGGGGCGACAACCTGAGCTCGATGCGTTGCATCGACTCAAGCAGATCCATCGAGGTCAAGGAGTCGATGAAGCCACGGGTACGCTCGCTCTCGGTGATGTAATCGATCACGAAGCGCTTGCCGCTTTCATCCACGGAGACCAGTTCCCGGCGATCTTCCATCTCGAAGTTGTTCTCGAGCTGGAAGGCGAGCTCGGCGTAGGCCCGCTCGATGTCGAAGGGCATCACCATCACCCAGTCATCGCCGCGGGGCTCGAAGCGAACGCTGTCGGCTTCGGGCGTCTGCTGGGCCGACGCCGAGGCGATGCTGGCCGAGGCGCTACGCGCTTCAAAGTGACGCTGCAGAGAGTTCAGGCACAGCCGGTTGAGCTGGCCCGCGGTATCACAGCGCACCTCACTGGTGCCCGACCTGAGGCCCTGGCGCAGTACCAGGCTGGCGTCGGAGGTCTCGATGACACCGCTGGCGCTGTCGCTGCGGGTGATCTCCAGCCCGCGCTGTTCGACGAAGCGCTCGAGCTCCGGCCATACCACCGCGGGCGCGGCCCCTACCACCAGCCAGCGATCGGCGTCGGTCTCGCGCACCGCCACGTCACCGGCGGCCACCGCGGTGCTGGCAGACAGCGTCTGGGGCAAGGGCGCGGCGAAGTCTCCCTCGCGGGCGTAGAAGTCCCCGCGAGCCTGAGGCACCGGCATGATATCGCGATAGCGGCTCTGGTCGCGGCTGCCGGGGAGGGTCAGCGGAGCCGCCTGACGGGCGCCCGCGTAATCCTCGTTGCGATCGTGATAGTGACCGTCCTTGGCACAGCCGGCCAGGGTCAGGGCCGCGATCATCGCCAGCGGCAGTCCTTTAAGCGCAGAATTCATGCATCCACCTTGATTGAAAATTGGGTCCACGACATCACGACCGGAGGCACGGTTCAGGCGTCAGTCCTCGATCAGTCCTGCCAGCTGCAGGGCTTCGCTGATGGTGGAGTGATACTTCTCGCTCAGCCAGGTCAACGGCAGGCGGATGCCGGGCTCGATGATACCCATGCGGTTGAGCGCCCACTTGACGGGGATAGGATTGGCCTCGATGCCCAGGTTGGTATGCAGGGGTAGAAGCCGGGTGTTGATCTGGTGAGCCTTGTCGCTTTCACCGGCCACGGCGGCGGCGCACAACTCGTGCATGGCCTTCGGCGCCACATTGGCGGTCACCGAGATATCGCCATGACCGCCCATCAGCATGAAGTCGCAGGCGGTGGCGTCATCGCCGGAGTAGAGCATGAAGTCGCTGCCCTTGAGACGTTCGATCAGGTCCTCGGCGCGCTCCAGGTTGCCGGTGGCATCCTTGAGGCCGATGATGTTGTCGACCTCGGCCAGACGCAGCACGGTCTCGTTGTAGATGTCCGAACAGGTGCGTCCCGGCACGTTGTACAGGATCACCGGCAGATCACTGGTCTCGGCGATTACCTTGAAATGCTGATACAAACCTTCCTGGGTCGGCTTGTTGTAGTAAGGCGCCACGGTCAGGCAGTAGTCGGCCCCCACTTCCTTGGCGTAGCGGGTCAGCTCCACCGCCTCGGTGGTGTTGTTGGAGCCGGTGCCGGCGATGACGGGAATGCGGCCATTGACCTCTTCGACCACGCTGCGAATCACGTCGAAGTGCTCGGCGAAGGTCATGGTGGTGGGCTCACCGGTGGTACCCGCCGCCACGATGGCGTCTGTGCCATTGTCGAGGTGGAAATTCACCAGTTTGCGCAACACTTCCCAGTCGATATCGCCGTTGGCCTTCATCGGTGTCGCCAAGGCGACAATACTGCCCGTGATCATCCTCGTTGTTCCTCTGTTGTCTGCCCTCCCGCGACCCTGACGATGGCGGTCGGGGTGAACGAATGTGGCCAAGGGGGTCGCGACCCGGGGAAGCGTGGTCGTGACCAGAGCACAAATGGTACTCAGGCGGCCATATCCTGTACAGCCGCGTCTTTACATGAAGAGCGTCATTGCGTGTAATCGGACGCCTATTTTTGCGATTCTGGAGCCACCATGACAGTGTCCATCGGCGAGCCGGTCCCCGACTTCAGCGCCAGCGCCACCGGCGACAACACCATCACCCTGTCGCAACTGCGCGATCGCCAGGTGGTGATCTACTTCTACCCCAAGGCCAGCACCCCCGGCTGTACCACCGAGGGCGGCGACTTTCGTGACCACAAGGCAGACTTCGACGACGCCAACACCGTGGTCATCGGCGTCTCCCGTGACGGCATCCGTGCCCAGGAAAACTTCAAGGCCAAGCAGGGCTTCAATTTCGAGCTGATATCAGACAAGGACGAAGCCGTGTGTGGCCTGTTCGACGTCATCAAGCTCAAGAAGCTCTACGGCAAGGAGCACCTGGGTATCGAGCGCAGTACCTTCCTGATCGACAGCGAAGGTCGCCTGGCCAGGGAGTGGCGCAAGGTCAAGGTCAAGGGCCACGTGGAAGAAGTGCTGGAAGCCGCCCGCGAACTGCACGCCCAGTCCTGACACGCCGGCCCACGGATGCAAGCCTCATCCTCCCCGGCAAAGAACGAATGCCCGGCCATTGGCCGGGCATTGTGTTTCGCCTCGAGAGCAGAGCTCAACCGTCGGTGCCGGTCCCTGTACCTGCGTCAGAGTGGGGCGGCAACCTTGCCATGCTGCGCTCCTTGATCCCGCGAGGCCAGGCATAGACCAGCGCCTTCAACAGGGTCGCCAGCGGGATCGCGAAGAACACCCCCCAGAAGCCCCAGACGCCGCCGAAGAACAGCACCGCCAGGATGATCGACACCGGGTGTAGATTGACCGCCTCGGAGAAAAGCACCGGCACCAGCACGTTGCCGTCCAGCGCCTGGATCACGCCGTAGGCGACGATCACATAGAGAAACTGGTCCCCCAGTCCAAAGTGAAAGCCCGCTACCGCCGCCACCGGCAGTGTCGCCACCGCGGCGCCGATGTAGGGCACCAGCACCGAAAAACCCACCAGTACCGCCAGCAGCGCCGAATAGGGAAGGCCAAAGAAGGCGAAGGTGAAGAAGGTCACGCTACCGACGATGACGATCTCGGTGGCCTTGCCGCGCACATAGTTGGCGATCTGGCAGTCCATCTCCTTCCACACCCGGGTCATCAGGTCACGCTTGGCCGGCAAAAGCGACACGGTAAAGCCCACCAGACGGTCACGGTCCTTGAGCATGAACAGCACCAGGATCGGCACCAGCACCAGGTAGATGAGCAGTCCCAGCACATTGCCGAGCGACGCCAGCGACAGCGTCAGCGCACGCTGGCTCAATTGGGTCGCCTCGCGGCTGAGCACGGCGATCCAGTCCTGGACCAGGTCCGGAGTGATCAGCTGGGGGTAGCTCATCTGCAGGTCGTCCAGCATCTGCTGGCCGGCAGCAAACATCCGCGGCGCTTCCTGGATCAGGCTGGCGAGCTGGTTCCAGATCAACGGCAGCAGGATCAGCGCCAACGCCAGCAGCACCCCGACAAAGGCCAGAAAGACCGTCATGACCGCCACCAGGTGTGGCACCTTGCGTCGTGTCAGGGCGTTGACCGCGCCCTGCAGCAGAAAGGCCACCACCAGCGCGGTGAGAAAGGGCGCCAGCATCTGGCCGAGCCATATCACCACCGCCAGCCCCACCACCAGCAGTACCAGCAGCAGCACCGCCTCTTCATCGGAGAAGTAGTGATCGACCCAGCCGCGAAATACGCTACGCAGACTCATGCATCACCCGCCTTGCGCAACCAGTAGACATAGACCTTGTCGCGTTCTTCGCGACCTTCGAGCACGTGGGCGCTGTGCTCGGCAAAGCTTTCAAAGTCTCGCCAGGAACCGGCGTCGGTGGCCCTGACCTCCAGCACCTGCCCCGGCGACAGGCGCGACAGCGCCTGCTTCGCCTTGAGCAGCGGCAGCGGACACGGAAGTCCGCACGCATCTAGCACATCGTCAGGTTGCACTGCCATGATCTCTCCCGAGAGAATGCGATATCGGATCGCTGCACATCGCAGCGCCGTTGCCCCGAGGGGCGAGCCCTTGCGATTTAAAGGCACTTTTCCGGCTGAATCAATGTCCCAAGGCAACCCCCTCCAACGCTATCGACGAGGATTTCGATGCCCAAGCGCACGCTGTTTGCCGTCACCGCTCGCCCCGCGCGGGCACGCCGTCAGGCATCGCCTTGGCATCGCGGCCGCTGGCGCCCGATGCCGGCCCTGGCCCTGGCGTCGACGCTTGCGTTGAGCCTGAACGCCACCACGGCACAGGCCCAATATCTGGACCAGGGCACCCTGCTCGATCAGCCGAGGGAGCTGAACCTGCCATCGCTGATGTCCACCGGCAGCAACGCCATCAGCGGCGAGGAAACCCGCCTTGGACGTGCCTGGCTACGCCAGTTTCGCGCCCACGTGCCGGAATGGCGCGACCCCCTGGCTCAGCACTATGTGGAGACACTGGTCGGCCGCCTGGTGCCCTACAGCGACCTGGGAGGCATCAACACCACCATCACCCTGGTCGACAACAAGACCCTGAACGCCTTCGCCGTCCCCGGCGGCGTGGTCGGCGTCAACACCGGCCTGTTCGCCTTCGCCGACCAGGAGGCCGAGGTGGCCTCGGTACTGGCCCACGAGCTGGGACACCTGTCACAGCGCCACTACGCCCGTAGCAAGGCACGCGCCGAGCAGACCCAGGTGCCTGCCATGGCCACCATGCTGGCGGGCCTGATCCTGGCCGCCAGCGGCGCCGGTGACGCCGGCATCGCGGCACTGGCCGGCAGCCAGGCGGCGATGATCCAGGACCAGCTTCGCTACTCGCGTCGCTACGAGGAAGAGGCCGACCGCATCGGCCTGCAGGCCATGGCCAGCGCCGGCTACGAGCCCCAGGCGATGGTCGACATGTTTCGCTCCATGCAACGCCTGATGAGCCTCCAGGGCGGCACTCCGCCGGAATTCCTGCTGACCCACCCGATCACCGAATCACGCATCAGCGACACCCAGGCCAGGGTCAACCAGACCCGGGTGACGGGCTCGGCACCGGATGAACTGCAGTACCAGTTCATCCGTGCCCGGGCACTGCTGGCGATCCACGAGCGTGCGCCCGGCCAGGCGATGACGGTGATGCGCCAGGACCAGGCGCCGGTGGACGCCCAGCGCTATCTGCAGGCGCTGATCGACGCCCGGGCCGGCCAGACCGGCTCGGCACTGAGTACGCTCGACGGCCTGGCACGGGCCCACCCGGATACCGCCCTGCTGCCCGCCAGCGCCGTCCAGGTGGCGCTGGAGGGCGGGCGCGTCGACGAGGCCATCGAGCGTGCCCGACGCCAGTTGCGCCTGATGCCGGGCTACCCACCGACCAGCCAGCTGTTGGGCGAGGCGCTCTTGCAGCGCGACCCCGACGCGGCCTACCGGGAACTCCACGAACTGGCCCAGCGCCGTCCCGAGGACCCCACCGTGTTCGGGCTGCTGGCGGAAGCCGCCGGGCGCAGTGGCCGCGAAGCCTGGGGCCATCTGGCCAGAGCCGAACAACTGCAGCTGACCGGTGAGATCGATCGCGCCATTCGCCAGCTGGAGGTCGCCGAGGCGATGGCCGAGCGCGAAGGCGACCTCAACGCCAGGTCAAGCATTCAGCGTCGTCGAGACGCCTTCCTCGACTACCGCCGGACCATGGAGAAATTCCGCTGAGCAGGAAGCTCCGCTGAACCCGACAGCGACGGACGCGGCGACGACACCGTGCTCAGGCCCGCCAGCCCACAGACGACTCGGCCCATGAACAAAAGCGCCCACGAGACTCTCTCGTGGGCGTGGGCTCGTGGGCGTGGGCTCGTGGGCGTGGGCTCGTGGGCGTGGGCGCGGGGTGTCACCAAAAAAAAGTAACGGCTGGCCTCAGGCCTGAAACTCCAGCATACGCGTCAGCGGCTTCAGCGCCTGGGTCCGCAGGGCGTCGCTGACCTGGATTTCACCGCTGCCCTCTCGCAGCGCGGCGGCCAGATTGTCCAGGGCGTTCATCGCCATCCACGGGCAGTGGGCGCAGCTTCGACAGGTCGCGCCATTGCCCGCCGTCGGGGCCTCGAACAGGGTCTTGTCGGGCACCGCCTGCTGCATCTTGAAGAAGATGCCGCGATCGGTGGCGACGATCAGCTGCTCGTTGGGCAGCTCCTTGGCCGCCTTGATCAACTGGGAGGTGGAACCGGCGACGTCGGCCAGACTGACCACCGCTTCGGGCGACTCCGGGTGCACCAGTACGGCGGCGTCCGGATAGACCGACTTGAGGTCCTCGACCCCCTTGGCCTTGAACTCCTCGTGGACGATGCAGGCGCCGTCCCACAACAGCATGTCGGCGCCGGTCTGCTTCTGGATATAGCCGCCCAGGTGCTTGTCCGGGGCCCACAGGATCTTCTCGCCCCTGGCCTTGAGGTGCTCGATGACGTCCACCGCGATGGAGGAGGTAACGACCCAGTCGGCACGCGCCTTGACCGCCGCCGAGGTGTTGGCATAGACCACCACGGTGCGATCTGGATGGGCGTCGCAGAAGGCCGCGAACTCGTCCTCCGGGCAACCCACGTCCAGCGAGCAGGTGGCCTCCAGGGTCGGCATCAGCACGCGCTTTTCCGGTGACAGGATCTTGGCAGTCTCGCCCATGAAGCGCACGCCGGCGACCACCAGCGTATCGGCCTCGTGGCGTGCACCGAAGCGCGCCATCTCCAGCGAATCGGCGACACAGCCGCCGGTCTCTTCGGCCAGCTGCTGGATAGCGTCATCGGTGTAGTAGTGCGCCACCAGTACGGCATTGTGAGCCTTGAGCAGGCGCTTGATCTCTTCGACGCGCGCAGCGTCTTCCGAGGGAATACGGGTAGGGCAGTACGGGCGCGCGAGATGCTCTCTGATCTCGGCGCGAGAAGTCATGATCGTCATCGTGTCTACCACTGTGATCGACAGGGGATCCCCCTGCTGATGGGACAGTGCCGCGAACGCTCCGTTCGGCGACACGCCAGGAGAACCCTCGAGCGTGGAGCCCGGCGCCGATAGCGCCAGCTGCGACTCCTGATGCGGCGCTGGAAAGGCGTCACTGCCGCTCCAGACCCGCTGCCGGTGGTTCTCTCCCTCGCCCATGCGTCTATCGCAGCGGCGAGTCACTTGACAGTTTAACGCAGGCGGACGGTTATGCCGAGTCTCCACGCATGGCATCGGCGCAAGATTGCGCCTGCGGCATACCTGTTCTCGATTCCCTGTCGACACGATGGCATCGGCTCGGCGCAGCGTACTCGCGTCGCGTGAGGAACGGCCTGTTCAGGCTGACAGCGCCGTCGTGGCTGCGGCGGCGACTCCAACCGCGAACTGTGCACACGAAAAACGGCCCCCGCTGCAAGCAGCGAGGGCCGTGAATCTGGTGGGTCGTGTAGGATTCGAACCTACGACCAATTGGTTAAAAGCCAACTGCTCTACCAACTGAGCTAACGACCCGATCATGACAGGACATCGTCCTGACCATGCACAGGTTCGGATGGTGGGTCGTGTAGGATTCGAACCTACGACCAATTGGTTAAAAGCCAACTGCTCTACCAACTGAGCTAACGACCCTTCCGAACGGGTGCAGATATTACGGATATGCCCCTTTCGACGCAAGTGTTTTTTTCGATTACCGTATCTTTAGCGCTTCTTGTCGCCGCGATCCGGCTTGCCGCCACGCTTCATCGTATGCACCGGGCGACGCTTGTTCTTGTCGCGGCTCCAGCGATTCTTCTCGTCCGGCGTCAACTCAGGCACCTTGCGCGATTCGAGTCCCGCCAGTCCGGCCAGGTCGTCGACCTCGTCCTGGGAAAGCTCGGTCCACTCGCCGGCCTTGGCCCGCTTGTCGAGGAAGATGTTGCCGTAGCGGACCCGCTTGAGGCGACTGACGGTCAGCCCCTGGGACTCCCACAGACGCCTGACCTCGCGGTTGCGGCCTTCCATGATGACCACGTGGAACCAGGTGTTGATGCCCTCGCCGCCGAACTCCTGGACGTCGCTGAAGCGTGCCGGGCCATCCTCGAGCATCACGCCTTCGACCATGGCCACCACGTGCTCGCGCTTGACCTCCCCCATCACTCGCACTGCGTATTCGCGCTCGATCTCGGTGGAAGGATGCATCAGCCGATTGGCCAGCTCGCCGTCGGTGGTGAACAGCAACAGCCCACTGGTGTTGATGTCCAGGCGGCCAATCGCGATCCAGCGCTCGCCCTTGAGGCGCGGCAGGCGGTCGAATACCGTACGCCGCCCCTCTGGATCCTTGCGCGTGCACAGCTCGCCCTCGGGCTTGTTGTACATGATCACCCGCCTTGGCACCTCGTCGGCGGCGCGCAGGGTGATCGGTCGGTCATCGAAACTGACCCGGTCACGGGCCTCCACTCGGTCGCCCAGGGTCGCCACGCTGCCGTTGACCTTGACCCGGCCATCGGCGATGGCGGCCTCCATCTCCCGGCGGGATCCCAGGCCGGCACGCGCCAGCACCTTCTGCAGTTTTTCGCTGGTGGTCGTCATTCGTCGTTCTCACTCTCTGTGGGTTCCACCCCCGAGGCAGCGTCATCATCGACGCGGCCCCGGGCGCGTTCGGACAGCCTGGCTTCCAGATCGGCAAAGCTCAGGCGAGCCCGTTCGGACGCCGTCCCGGCGTGCTCGTCGTCGGCCGTCCCGGCCGTCGGTTCATTGACGTCGGGCGCTTGGCCCGCCGTCGTCTCGGCTTCCCCGCGGGAAGCCGTCACTTCATCCTGATCGGGCGATGATGCCTCGCCTTCCTCGGTCTCGCCTCTTTCGGTTGCAGCTTCAGCGCTGCCAACTTCAGCGCTTCCATCTTCAGCGCTTCCATCTTCAGCGCTTCCATCTTCAGTGGGTTCACCCTCGGCAGTTTCACCCTCGGCAGTTTCACCCTCGGCAGTTTCACCCTCGGCGGTCTCACCATCGTCGTCCAGCGGCTCGTCGGCCTGGGCCAGCAGCGCCGAGGGCGGAGGCGGTGGCTCGTCCTCGGTGTCGAACTGCTCGAACTGCTTGAGCTCGTGCATCGGTGGAAGTTCGTCGAGGGTCTTGAGCCCGAAATCGTCGAGAAAGCCACGGGTGGTGGCGAACACCGCCGGTCGTCCCGGCACGTCTCGGTGCCCGACCACGCGAATCCAGCCACGATCGAGCAGGGTGCGCATGATCGAGCCACTCACCGTGACACCGCGGACCTCCTCGATATCGCCCCGGGTCACCGGCTGACGATAGGCGATCAGCGCCAGCGTCTCCAGCAACGCCCGGGAATAGCGCTGGGGGCGTTCATCCCACAACCGGGCGACCCAGTTGGCCAGCCGCGGGCGAATGCGCAGCTGGTACCCGGAGGCGGTCTCGATCAGCTCCATGGCGCCTCTGAGGTGACGCTCGGACAATCGCTCCAGCGCTTCCTTGAGCGCCCGTCGCGGCGGGCGCTCGTGTTCATCGAACAGCTGTTCGAGGCGGTCCAGCGCCAGCGGTTGGCCGGCGGCCAGCAGCGCCGCCTCTACGATGTCGTCCAACGCATCGGGCGTCTCCATCACGCTCATGCGGGCTCATCTCCCTGTGTCTTGTCAACCGACTGACCGATACGCCTATCCGGTTCACCAGCATCATCGAAGGCGCTGTCGTCGCCCGCCTCGTCGTCAACAGCGCTGTCCTCGGCGGCGCTATCATCAAAGGCATCATCCAAGGCATCACCGAAGGTATCGCCGAAGGTTTCGTCGTCGAAGGCGCTCTCGCCCTCGTCCTCGAGCCCTTCGTACGGATCTTCGTCGCCGTCCTCGGCCAACCGCGCCCTGACATGGATCGGCGACATCGGCGCATTCTGGACGATTTCGATCATCGCCTCCTTGGCCAGTTCCAGGATCGCCATAAAGGTCACCACCACCCCAGCCCTGCCCTCATCAAGCGAGAACAACGCCTCGAAGGGGGTGTAGTGCTCGTGAGTCAGGCGCTCCATGATCGCCAGCATGCGCTCCCGGGTCGACAGCACTTCACTTTCGATCTGGTGGGCCTGGTTGAGTTCGGCCCGGCGCAGAATGCCGGCCAGTGCGCCAAGCAGTTCATCGAGTTCGACGTCCGGGTGGATGACCCGGGCCTCCACCGGGGGCAGCGCCGCCCGGGCGGGAAACCAGTCACGTCCGACCCGGGGCAACTCCGCCAGGGCCTCGGCGGCGAGCTTGAGCCGCTCGTACTCCTGCAGGCGGCGAATCAGCTCGGCGCGGGGGTCTTCGTCCTCGTCACCGTCCTCGCTCCTGGGCGGGCGCGGCAGCAGGGTACGCGACTTGATCTCGGCCAGCATCGCCGCCATCAGCAGATACTCGCCGGCCAGTTCGATTTCCATGGCCTTCATCAGTTCCACGTACTCGATGTACTGGTGGGTGATGGCGGCCACATTGATCGACAGGATATCCAGATTCTGCCGGCGAATCAGATAGAGCAGCAGGTCAAGCGGTCCTTCGAAGGTCTCGAGAAAGACCCTGAGCGCCTCCGGGGGAATGTACAGATCCTCGGGCAGCTCGGTGATCGGCTCATCGAACAGGCGTCCCAGCACCTGGGCGTGGGCTTCGACCTCGGCGTGAGGGGCCGCACCGGCCTGGGCCTGGGCATCGAAATCGCCCTCGGCGTCAGGCCGAGTCGCTGCACCTTCCTCGTCAGTCCCACCCTGGGATTGTTGTGTCGTCGGCGAGTCGCTCACGCGTGGGGGACCTGGGTTGCCATGGTAGTGGTTACGATGAACAAGGGAGGATGCGGCCGCTTGGACCGAGGCGCCACCAATCCCCCAGTCTATCAAGCTCCGCGCGATCTGGCTAAATCAGCGAGGCCCAGTCGGCACTTCAGGCGGCACTTCAGTCGGCGCTATCGGCAGTGCGATAGCGGCCGCGATAGTCGAACAGCTTTTCACGCACCTGCCAGTGACGCCCCACCTTGCGCCCGACCACGAAATCCGGGGCCCTGAGCCTTTGCTGCTCGCGACATACCTGATCGGGTGACGTCGGCGACCAGGGCACACCGGGCGCCCGGGCGTGATCACGCAGAAACACCGCCTCGAAGGCCCGCCGCTGGGCGGGCGTCTCCAGTGCGAACCACTCGGCCAGGGTGGCGCCATCCTCATCATGGTAGGTGACCTTGAGCCGCGGCAGCCCCCGCCCATTGACGGTGGGCTCGAGCAGCATGCCGCTGACCCGCAGTACCCTGGCGTCCTTGAGCTTCAAGGCCTCGCGCAGCTTGTCATCGGCGTCCACCAGCAGCGTCTGGCACCCATGGCAGCGTCGGGCGGCGATATCGTTCTCGGCGCCGCAGTCGCCGCAGGTCTTGAAGCGAAAACGAAAGTCGCACTGGCGCGCCCCTGGCTCGGCGGCGGCCAGCGCCCTGCCTTCGGCGTCGACCAGGCCCTGGCAGCGACGGCCGAAGTGTTCGATCACCAGCTCGCCGTCGCGCTTGCCCCAGAACAGGTTGGCGTGGCCACACAGCGGACAGGGCACCTGCACCGGCTCGCTGTCGCTGTCCGGCCGCGGACTGCCCACCTCCGGCGCATACAGGTCCCAGGGATTGCCGGCGTAGTCGAGGATCAGACAGTCGCGCTTGCCGGGCGAGAGCCTGAGCCCTCGCCCGACGATCTGCTGGTACAGGCCGACGGACTCGGTGGGCCTGAGGATCGCGATCAGGTCCACATGGGGCGCATCGAAGCCGGTGGTCAGCACCGAGACGTTGACCAGGTACTTGAGCCGTTTCGCCTTGAAGTCCTCGATCAGCCGGGTGCGCTCGTCACTGTCGGTATCGCCGGTGATCAGTGCCGAGGCTTGTGCCGGGAGATAGCCGAGGATCTCCTCGGCGTGGGCCACGCTTGCCGCAAACAGCATGACACCCTCACGCTCCCGCGCCCGCTCGATCACCTCGGCGATGATGCCTGGCGTGGCCCGGTGCCCGGCCACCACGCGATTGAGCTCTTCCTCGCGATATAGCCCGCCGGTTCCCGGCGCCAGTTGCGAGAAGTCGTAGCGGGCCACCGCCGCATCTACCTTGAGCGGGCTTGCCAGGTAGCCCTGGCGCACCATCAGCCGCAGCGGCTGCTCGAACACGCAGTCGCCAAAGAAGCTGTCCGCGTCACCGCGCACCATGCCGTGGTGGTGGCGGTGGTAGATGAAGCCCTGGCCCAGCCGATAGGGGGTCGCGGTCAATCCCAGCACCTTGAGCGAGGGATTGCGAGAACGCAGATGGTCGATGACCCGCCGATAGGAGGAGTCCGCGTCGAGCGATACCCGGTGGCACTCGTCGATTACCAGCAGGGTGAAGGGGCCATGGGCGTTCTGCTCGTCACTTACCGCGTCCAGGTGGCGGACCACCGACTGCACCGAGCCGAACACCACCTGGCGGGCGCTCTCCTTGCGCCCGAGTCCGGCGCTGAAGATGTCCGCCTCGAGGCCGTAGGCCAGGTACTTGGCATGATTCTGCTCGACCAGCTCACGCACGTGGGCCAGCACCAGAACCCGCCCCCGGGCCAGGCGGGCCAGTTCGGCGATGACCAGCGACTTGCCGCTGCCGGTAGGCAACACCACCACCGCGGGCTCATCGGACTGACGAAAGTGACCAATGACGCGTTTCACCGCCTCGTGCTGGTAGGGCCGCAGTTCTGGCCTGACGGAGGCGGGAGGCGACGATGGCGGGAGCCGGGACTCGGTCTGGGGCATGACGACGCCTTTACTCTGCAGGGTTCGGCAAATATTGATCCAGGGCACATCAGCGTGCACTCGGCGCCAGTAGCATAGGCGCCTGCGCGTCGAACCGACGCACTCTACGCCAAGCGCTCGATGCTCCACAACAGGGCCGGACCCTCCCCACCCTCCGGGCAGCCCTGGGGCACCGGCCTCGGCGAGTCACGCCGCACGTCAAGCGGCTCCGTCTTCAAGGACTCAGCCATGTCGCTTCGCCAACTCTGTCAGATGGCCTCCCTGCTCGTCTTTGCCGGTCTGCCCCTGCTGCAGGGCTGCTCCGAGGGAGATCCGCCCTTGGCCAAGCAGGTCACCCGCCCGGTCAAGCTGCTCACCCTGGACGAGATGGGCAATCGGTCCCTGACTCGCTACCCCGGTGTGGTCGAGGCCTCCGAACGCACCGACCTGGCCTTTCGCATCGGCGGGGAACTCAAGGAGTTGAACGTCCAGGCCGGCCAGGCGGTGACCAGTGGCGAGCGTATCGCCCTGCTCGACGACCGCGACGCCCGCAACGCCTTGTCCAACGCCCAGTCGAGCTACGACCTGGCGCTGGCGACCTACCGCCGCATGCAGATATCGCTGGAAAAAGGCGCCATCAGCCGCGCCGCCTTCGATGAAGCCCGGGCGGCCTTCCTGTCGGCCCAGGCCCAGTTCGACCTGGCCAAGGACCAGCTCGGCTACACCGAGCTGAAGGCGCCCTTCGACGGCGTCATCGCCAGCGTGCCGGTGGACAATTTCCAGGTGGTGGCCCCCCAGCAGACCATCGCGGTGCTGCAGCAGCCCGGCAATATCGACGTGACCTTCGACCTGCCCGAACAACAGATCCGCCAGCTCAACCTGGAACGCGTGCGTGCCGCCCTCGAGAAGGCCGACAGCGTCGCCTGGGTGCGCTTCGGCGATGACGAGCGTCGTTTCCCCGCGCGCTACAAGGAGCACGATACCCGCGCCTCCAGCGGCACCCTCAGCTACACCGTTACCCTGACCCTGCCGACGCCGGACGACGTCTACGTGCTGGCCGGCATGAGCGCCGTGGTGTCGATGGACCTCAACGCCCTGACCGGCGAAAGCGACGGCCTGTGGCGGGTGCCGCTGGGCACCGTGGTCACGCTGGAGGACGACCCCGAGGCCACGGTGGTGTGGCGCTATATCGCCGACGACGAAGCCTCGGGCAAGGTGGAAGCGGTACCGGTAGAGGTCCGCACCGCCAGCGACGACGGCATCTTCATCGCCGGCGAGCTGGCGGCCGGCGACCGACTGGTCGGCGCCGGCGCTCATCTGATGCGCCAAGGTCTTCGGGTCACTGCCTGGACCCAGGAAGAGGGGCTCTAGGTCATGGTCGGCTATTTTCTGCGCAACAAGACCATCAGCTGGATGGTCACGATCCTGCTGTCGGTGGGCGGTATCGTCTCCTTTCTGGGCCTTGGACAGCTGGAGTTTCCCGACTTCACCATCCGCATGGCGCTGGTCAGCACCGCCTACCCCGGCGCCAACCCGCAGCAGGTCGAGGAAGAGGTGACGCTGCGCCTGGAAAAGGCGATCCAGGAGATCCCCAACCTCAAGCGGGTCAGCTCGGTGAACAGCGCCGGGCTCTCCCAGATCACCGTGGAGCTCGACACCGACGTCCAGGGCACTGCCCTGCCCCAGTACTGGGACCTGCTTCGGCGCAAGATCGGCGATGCCCAGGCGGGCCTGCCCCCCGGCACCTCGGAGTCGCTGGTGGTGGACGACTTCAGCGACGTCTACGGTCTGCTGTTCAACCTGTCCGGCGATGACTACAGCCTTTACGACCTGAAGAATCAGGCCGACTTCCTGCAGCGCGAACTGCGCCTGATCGAGGGCGTCAAGAAGGTGGTGATCGCCGGTGATCGCCCGGAGCAGGTGACCATCTCGCTCAACCGCGAGCGCATGCAGGCTCTGAACATTCCCCCGGATGCGCTGATCGGCCTGCTCAACGCCCAGAACGCGGTAGCCGACGCCGGCAGCGTGCGTCGACACGGCAAGATCATCTCGCTGCAGCCCAGCGGCGAATTCAGAAGCGTCGAGGCGCTGGAGGACCTGATCGTCGGTCGCCCCGGCGCCAACCCGGTGCATCTGGGCGACATCGCCACGGTGACGCGCGCGCTCACCGACCGTCCCGGCCAGCTCTACCATGCCGACGGCAAGCCGGCGATCTCGCTTGGCCTGTCGTTCGTGTCCGGGGTCAACGTGGTCAAGGTCGGAGAGGCGGTGGACGCCCGCCTGGCCGAACTGGAATCCCGCCTGCCGCTGGGCATGCAGCTGACCCCGGTCTACCACCAGCCCCAGGTGGTCAAGGAGGCGGTGTCCGGCTTCGTCATCAACCTGATGGAGTCGGTGGGCATCGTCATCGTGGTGCTGCTGGTGTTCATGGGCCTGCGCTCCGGCCTTCTGATGGGGCTGATCCTGTCGATCACCATCCTCGGCACACTGATGCTGATGGCCGCCCACGGCCTGCAGTTGCAGAAGGTCTCGCTGGGGGCCCTGATCATTGCCCTGGGCATGCTGGTGGACAACGCCATCGTGGTCACCGAAGGCATGCTGATCGGCCTTGGCAAGGGCAAGAGCAAGCTCGAGGCGGCCAAGGAGGTGGCCGGCCAGAACTGGCTGCCGCTGCTCGGCGCCACCGCCATCGCCATCACCGCCTTCGCCCCCATCGGCCTGTCACCGGACGCCACCGGCGAACTGGTGGGCTCGCTGTTCTGGGTGCTGTTCTATTCGCTGCTGTTGAGCTGGATCACCGCCCTGACGCTGACCCCCTTCTTCTTCGACATCTTCTTCAAGGATCGTGAGATCGGCGACGGCGACAGTCACGAGGATCCCTACAAGGGAGTGATCTTCCAGCTGTTCGGCTGGCTGGTCGACAAGGGCATTCGCTTTCGCTGGCTGACCATCGCGGTCTGCGTGGGCCTTTTGGTCGGCGCCTTCACGCTGTCCTCCAACATCAAGAACGCCTTCTTCCCGGATTCCACCACACCACTGTTCTTCGTCGATGTGTGGATGCCGGAGGGCACCGACATTCTCGAGAGCGAGCGGGTGGCCTCGCGCCTGGAGGCCCAGGTGGCGACGATGGACCAGGTCACCCACGTGACCAGCGTGATCGGCGGCGGCGCCCAGCGCTTCACCCTGACCTACTCACCGGAGGACCGCTACGCGAGCTATAGCCAGCTGATCGTGGAGACCGAGGATCTCGACAGCCGAGCAAGCCGTATGGCCGAGATCATCACCCTGCTGCGCGATGACTATCCCGAGGTGCAGTACAAGGTCCAGGCGCTGCAGGTCGGTCCTGCGGCCAAGGCCAGCCTGGAGGCGCGCCTGTACGGCCCGGACCCAGACACCCTGCGCAAGCTCGCCACCGAGGTCAGCGAGGTGTTCCGCGCCGAGCCCTTCGTCGACAGCATCCGCCTGTCCTGGGGCAATCGGGTGGAGGAGCTGACGCCTGAGTTTCTCGAGCAGCAGGCGCGGCGCGTCGGCGTCACCCGCCAGGCGCTGCACCAGGCGTTGCTGATCCACAACGACGGCCAGATGGCCGGCGTCTACCGCGAGGGCTCCGACCTGATCCCCATCGTGCTGCGCGATGAACGGCAAGAGCGCTACGGCCTCAACGACATCGCCAGCCTCAACGTCTGGAGCGCCGAGCAGCAGACCTACATCAGCGCCGGCAGTGTGCTGGGGCCGCTCGAGACCCAGCTGCATGATCCACTGATCAAGCGTCGCGACCGTCAGCGCATGCTTGCGGTCTACGCCGAGCCGCTACCGCTGTCCGGCGAGACGGCGGCCAATATCCTTGCGCGGCTCAAGCCCCAGATCGAGGCCATCGAGCTTCCCGAGGGCTACCACCTGGGCTGGGGCGGCGAGGACGAGACCTCGCGTGACGCCAAGAAGGCGCTGTTCAAGCTGTTGCCGCTGGGCATCCTCGGCATGTTCATCCTGACCATGCTGCTGTTCGGCAACCTGCGCCAGTCGCTGGCGATCTGGGCCATCGTGCCCTTGACCGTGATCGGTATCGTCGGCGGTCTTCTGACCTTCAACGCCCCCTTCACCTTCATGGCGCTGCTCGGCACCCTGAGCCTGGTCGGCATGGTGCTCAAGAACGCCATCGTGCTGGTCGAGGAGATCAAGATTCAGATGCCGCTGTACGAGGCGCCCTTCGATGCGGTGATGGCCGCCGCCATCAGCCGGGTACGGCCGGTATCCATGGCGGCGATCACCACCATGCTGGGCATGATCCCGCTGTTCGGCGACGCCTTCTTCGCCTCCATGGCGGTGGTCATCGTGTTCGGTCTGGGTGCGGCCACCCTGCTGACCCTGGTAATCCTGCCGGTGATCTACGCCACCCTGTTCCGCATCCATCCTCCGTCGCCAGCCGAGGGGCCTACCGGAACCTGACCCCTATCGGAAGGTGACTGCAAGACAAGGCCCTCGCGGGCGATACCCGCGAGGGCCTTGTCGTTGGCTTGCGTCATAGGCCGCCGGCGCTCAATCGAAGCGCGGTGGGCGCCCGTCCAGGCGTGCCCGGGTCGCTTCTCGCTGCTCGCGCCCGGCCAGCAGATTGCGCTGCAGTTCGGCCTCCATGGCCAAGCGTCCGCGCTCATCCAGGCGCGGCGCCTCTCGCCACAGCCGACGCGCCGCGGCCACCGCCTTGGGCGAGCGCCGGGCCATGGACACGGCGAGCTCCAGCGCCGCCTCGCGCGGGTCCTCGTCCAGCCGCGAGGCCAGCCCCAGTACCATGGCCTCGTCGCCGGCTAGATGACGGCCGGTCAGCATCAGATCCTGAATCACGTCCTGGCGCAGCGCGGCGGCGGTGACGCTGACCGCCATATCCGACATCAGCCCCCACTCGATCTCCGGCAGCGCCAGCGTCGCTTCCGGGTGGACGATACGCAGATCGGCACCCAGCGCCATCTGCAGGCCGGCGCCAAAGACGTGACCATGCAGCGCCGCTACCACCGGCGCCCCCAGGTCACGCCAGCCAAGCGCCAGGCGCTGGGCCGGATTGACCCCACTGGCGTCCGGCGTCAGCAGCCAGGCCACGCGCTCGGGGCTTGCCACCACCGAGGCCACGTCCAGTCCCGAGCAGAAGCTCTCGCCCTCGCCGGTAAGCACCACGGCGCGCAGGCCCACCCGCTCGCCCAGCCAGCGCTGAACCTCGAGCAGGGCGTCGATCATCGGCGGATCCATGGCGTTGTGGCGATCGGGCCGCTCGAGATGTACCCGTGCCACATGGTCGATCAGGGAGACGCTCAAGCGGTCATGAAAACTGCGCTGGGTGGATGAGGACATGGAAGCTCCGTCGATAAGGTGGCCAGTCAGGTGATCGATAAAGAGGCGAAACTGCGAAAGCGGGAACTTCAACTTGGCACCTGACGCCGCTCGATACAACACCTGACTTTGTCCCGGATACGACAACGCCGCCCGCAGGCGGCGTTGTCGTGGGGCTGGAGGGACTGGAGGATCAGCCCAGCCACACCCGGGCATTGCGGAACAGCCTGAGCCAGGCGCCATCCTGGCTCCACTCGGCCGGCCGCCAGGAGTTGGTGACGGCACGCACCACCCGCTCCGGGTGGGGCATCATGATCGTCACCCGGCCATCCGGCGTGGTCAGGCCGGTGATACCGGAGGGCGAGCCGTTGGGGTTGGCCGGATAACGGGTGGTGCACTGGCCGTGGTTGTCGATATAGCGCAGGGCCACCTGGCCCGAGCCCTGCATGCTGCGCAGGTGGGCGCTATCGCGAAACTCGGCGCGGCCCTCGCCATGGGCCACGGCGATGGGCAGGCGCGAGCCTTCCATGCCGGCCAGCAGGATCGACGGGGTCTTCTCCACCTGCACCATGGCCACCCGGGCCTCGAACTGCTCGGACTCGTTACGCACGAAGCGCGGCCAGTTCTCGGCGCCGGGGATCAGCTCCTTGAGCTGGGACAGCATCTGGCAGCCGTTGCACACGCCGAGGGCGAAGCTATCGTCGCGCGCGAAGAAGTCGGCGAACTGCTCGCGGGCGCGAGGGTTGAACAGTACCGACTTGGCCCAGCCACCACCGGCGCCGAGCACGTCGCCGTAGGAGAAGCCACCGCAGGCGGCCAGCCCCTTGAACTCGTCGAGAGCGACACGTCCCTCGAGCAGGTCGCTCATGTGCACGTCGACCGCCT
The DNA here is from genome assembly GCF_019802175.1 of Halomonas sp. DP5N14-9. Classification (NCBI taxonomy): domain Bacteria; kingdom Pseudomonadati; phylum Pseudomonadota; class Gammaproteobacteria; order Oceanospirillales; family Halomonadaceae; genus Halomonas; species Halomonas sp. DP5N14-9. Next base: position 299,850 of record NZ_JAHVHR010000035.1, on the reverse strand, counting down.
CGAAGCCGGCCTTGTCGAAGGCCCAGGCCATCTCCAGGTGACCATTGACGCCCTGCTCGCGCAGGATGGCGGCACGCGGACGTGCGCTGTTGACGAAGGGTGCGCTGATGTCCTCGTCGACGTCGAAGGTCGGGCTGGCACTCAGGCCCGGGTCACGGGTGTCGAGCAGGTTGTCGAACTCGTTCTTGGCGCACTCGGGGTTGTCGCGCAGAGCCTGCAGGCGGTAGCTGGTCTCGCTCCAGGTGCGCTGGGTCAGCTGCCGGGTGGTCTCCAGCAACGGCTCCTCGAACAGGGTTACGCGGATCTGGTCGTCGTAGCGCGGACGGGCGATGACGCCGCAGGTCTCGATACCGGCGGCGGCGAACTGGGCCAGCACCTCTTCGGTGTGCTCACGGCTGACCTGAATGACCGCCCCCAACTCCTCGCTGAACAGCGCGTCCACCGCCTCGGCGGCCTCGTCGATCAACCAGTCGAGCTTGATCTCGAGCCCGGCGCGGCCGGCGAAGGCCATCTCCAGCAGGGTGACGATCAGGCCACCGTCGCTGCGGTCGTGGTAGGCCAGCAGTCGACCGTCGGCGTTGAGCCCCTGGATGACGCTGAAGAACGCCTTGAGGTCCTCGGCGTCGTCCAGGTCCGGGCAGTCGTTGCCGACCTGACCGTAGACCTGGGCCAGGGCGGAGCCGCCCAGACGATTCTTGCCGGCGCCCAGGTCGATCAGCAGCAGGTCGCTCTCGTCCTGGTCGAGGCGAATCTGCGGGGTCAGCGTCTTCATGGCGTCGGTGACCGGAGCGAAGCCGGTGATCGCCAGGGTCAGCGGCGAGGTCACCGCCTTCTGCTCACCGTCCTGCTCCCAGGCGGTGCGCATGGACATGGAGTCCTTGCCCACCGGCACCGCGATGCCCAGCGCCGGGCACAGCTCCATGCCGACGGCGTGCACGGCGTCATACAGCGCCTGGTTCTCGCCTTCATGGTCCGCCGCGCTCATCCAGTTGGCCGACATCTTGATGTCGCCAAGCTGGGCGATCGGGGCAGCGGCCAGGTTGGTGATCGACTCGGCCACCGCCAGGCGTGCGCTGGCGGCGGGGTCGATCAGCGCCACCGGCGAGCGCTCGCCCATGGCCATGGCCTCACCGGCGTGGGTATCGAAGCTTGCCGTGGTCACCGCCACGTCGGCCACCGGCACCTGCCAGGGACCGACCATCTGGTCACGCGCGACCTGACCGGTGATCGAACGGTCGCCGATGGTGATCAGGAAGCTCTTGGAGGCCACGGTGGGCAGACGCAGCACCCGATCCAGCGCCTCGCGCAGGTCCAGGTTGTCGAGCATCACACCGGGCAGCTCCAGCGGCGCACGCTTGAACTCACGCTGCATCTTGGGCGGCTTGCCGAACAGCACGCTCATCGGCAGGTCCACCGGGCGCGTGTCGAAGTGGCCGTCCACCACCGCCAGGTGGTGTTCTGCGGTGGCCTCGCCGACCACCGCGTAGGGGCAGCGTTCTCGCCGGCACAGGGCGTCGAAGGTCTCGAGATCCGCAGGTGCCACCGCCAGCACGTAGCGCTCCTGGGCCTCGTTGCACCAGATCTCCAGCGGGCTCATGCCGGGCTCGGCGTTGGGCACCTCGCGCAGGCTGAACAGACCACCACGATCGCCGTCCTTGACCAGTTCCGGCAAGGCGTTGGACAGACCACCGGCGCCTACGTCATGGATAAAGCAGATGGGGTTGTCGTCACCCAGCGCCCAGCAGCGGTCGATGACCTCCTGGGCACGCCGCTCGATCTCGGGGTTGTCGCGCTGAACTGAAGCGAAGTCGAGATCGAAGCTCGACGAGCCGGACGCCATCGACGACGCTGCGCCGCCGCCGAGCCCGATCAACATCGCCGGGCCACCCATCACGATCAGCTTGCCGCCCACCGGGATCTCGCCCTTGGCCACGTGCTGTTCGCGGATGTTGCCGTAGCCGCCGGCGATCATGATCGGCTTGTGGTAGCCGCGACGCTCGATGCCGCTGGCACCGAGGGCGTCCTGCTCGTAGGTACGGAAGTAGCCGGTGAGGTTGGGACGGCCAAATTCGTTGTTGAAGGCGGCGCCGCCGATGGGGCCCTCGAGCATGATCTCCAGGGCGTTGACGATGCGCTCGGGCTTGCCGTAGTCGAACGCCTCCCACGGCTGCACGAACTCGGGGATACGCAGGTTGGACACGGTAAAGCCGGTCAGCCCCGCCTTGGGCTTGCCGCCGATGCCGGTGGCGCCTTCGTCGCGGATCTCGCCACCGGCACCGGTGGCCGCACCGGGATGAGGCGCGATGGCGGTCGGGTGGTTGTGGGTCTCGACCTTGGTCAGGATGTGGATCGGCTCCACTTCCCCGCCGTAGCTGGCGCGCTCACCATCACGACCGGTCAGCGGGGTGGCGAAGAAGCGACGCGCCTCGCTGCCCTTGATCACCGCAGCGTTGTCGCTGTAGGCCGACAGGATGCCGTCCGGCGAGGCCTCGAAGGTGTTCTTGATCATCTTGAACAGCGAGTGGCTCTGGGCCTCGCCGTCGATGACCCAGTCGGCGTTGAAGATCTTGTGGCGGCAGTGCTCGGAGTTGGCCTGGGCGAACATCATCAGCTCGACGTCGCTGGGGTTGCGGCCCAGCTCGACAAACGCCTCGACCAGGTAGTCGATCTCGTCCTCGGCCAGGGCGAGCCCCAGCTCGCGATTGGCGACCTCAAGCGCAGTACGGCCGCCCTCGAGCACGTCCACCTGGCCTAGCGGCGCCGGCTCATGGTGGGCAAACAGGGTGGCGGCGTCGGAGCTGTCTCGCAGCACCGTCTCGGTCATGCGGTCATGCAGGCCGGCGACGATGGCGTCGAAGTGGGCTTCCTTCAGCGTACCGCGCACCTTGATGCGATAGAGGATGCCGCGCTCCAGGCGGTTGATCTGGGTCAAACCGCAGTTGTGGGCAATGTCGGTAGCCTTGGATGACCAGGGAGACTGGGTGCCGATACGTGGCACCACCAGCAACGCAAGCCCCTCCACATCGCTATCCTGCTGTGCCGGCCCGTAGTCGAGCAGGCGCTCGAGCAGGCTCAGTTCGGTGGCATCGAGCTCCCGCTCCAGATCGGCAAAGTGCACATACTCGGCGTGCAGCGCCTCGATCTCGGGGACGGACACACGCAGTTGAGCCAGCAGCTTGGCGTGACGGAAGGTGGACAGGGCGGGCGCTCCGCGCAGTTCGAGCATATCCAGGAGCCTCTGAAGATCAGCGATAAAAGAAGGGGGCCGCGGCGGGCGAGACGGCATATGATACTGGAAACCGACGGGTGCGAGAAATCGATGCGGATGACAGCGCCCCGTGGGCTGGGTAAGGTGGGCGCTCCACCATGAGCGATTTTGCCCCGATGAAGGACGGTTTCCGTCATGCGCGGCGCCTGCGCATCCTTGCCACCAGTGGCCTGGGCCTGCTGTGGGCGCTCTGGCCAACACCGCCCGGCCCCTCCTCAAGCGCTGCCCTGGAGCGAGTACTGGCACGTGATTTCATCACCGTGCACACCCGCAATACCCCCTTTACGTACTACGAGGGGCGTCAGGGACCTACCGGCTTCGAGTACGAACTGATGCGTCGCTTCGCCGACCGCCTCGGGGTCAGCCTTAACCTGAGCGACGACCACCATGTGCAGAGCGTGCTCGACGCGGTGCGCCACCAGGGCGACCTCGGCGCGGCCGCCCTGCCGCTGGACCCGCTGGCGGAAGGCCTGGTGTTTTCCCGCCCGATCCTGTCGATGCAGCCGATGGTGGTGTATCGCCGAGGACTGCAGCCGCCCAAGGCGCTCGATGACCTCAAGGACTGGAACATCGGCATCGCCAAGGGCACCGGCATCAGCCGCGTCATGCACGAATTGCAGCGCGAGCACCCTCGCCTCAGCTGGAAGGAAGCGGAAGACCTGGAGATCGCTTCGCTGCTCAGGCGCATCGAGGATGGCGAGCTGGACGCCGCGGTGGTGTACGCCCACCAGTTCCGCCTCAATCGTCTGTTCTTCCCCGAAGTGGAAGACGGCTTCGACATCGGCGAGCCGGTGACCATGGCCTGGGCCTTCTCCGGGAAAGACGGTCTGGCGCTGATCGAACGCGCCAATACGTTCTTCGACGAGCTTCGCGCAGACGGTGAACTCGACCGTCTCACCGCCCGCTACTTCGGTCATGACGACTATCTCGAGTACGTCGGCGCCCGGGTCTTCATCAACCACGTCAACAAGCGCCTGCCGCGATTCGATGCCCTGTTTCGAGAGGCCGCCCGCGCGCAGCACTTCGACTGGAAGCTGCTGGCAGCGGTCGGTTATCAAGAGTCCCACTGGGACCCCGAGGCGACGTCGCCCACCGGGGTGCGTGGGCTGATGATGCTGACCAACGCCACCGCCGAGGAAGTCGGAGTATCGAACCGGCTGGACCCGGCCCAGAGCATCGAGGGTGGCGCACGCTATCTGCGCAGCGTCGAACAGCGATTGCCCGAGTCGATCACCGGTGAGGACCGTCTCTACATGGCGCTCGCGGCCTACAACGTGGGCCTCGGCCATCTGTATGACGCCCGTGACATCGCCCGCATGCGGGGTGGCAACCCGGATCTGTGGCGTGATGTGCGTGAGGCGCTGCCCCTGTTGCAGGAAAGCCAGTGGCACAGCAAGACACGCCACGGCTACGCAAGGGGTGGCGAACCGGTCATCTATGTGCAGAATATTCGCCGCTATCTCGAGATCCTCGACTACGTCGATCGCAGCCAGCAGCAGTTCCACCAGCTGAATGCCCGCCTGCCCGATCAAGCCGACGCCGAGATCTTCGAACTCGTGCCCCCCATGCCCTAGGACACCTTGCCTTCATGTCTCGAATTGCCCTGTCCATGACGCTGCTGGTCATCCTGCTGGCCACGGCAGGACTGATCGTCGACCCCTCGATGATCCAGGATCAGAGCCACAGCGCCAGCTGGACCCTGCTGCTACTGATCGGCATCGGCCAGGCGATGTGGTACTGGCGTGGGGTGAGGATGTCGGTCGTGTGTCTGCTGCCGGTGCTGGCGATCCTGCTGCTGGGCCTGGCCAGCTACCTGCTGCCCGAAGCCCTGATCTCTTACGTCACGCTCGACCAATGGGCATCGTGGCTACCCGGGGTCCAGGGCCTCGACGATCTTCGACCGCCCTTGATGGAGCTGCTCATCCTGCTGGCGCTGACTGGCGGGCTGCTGGGACGCACCCGGGCGAGCCTGGCCACCCCGCTGCTGCAGGCGCTGGCGGCGCTGTTACTGGTCACCGAAGCGCTGCTGGTGATCAACGACGAGATCCGCTCGCCGCAGAACCTGGCAGGGACCCCCGCCAGCATGCTGTTGCTGGCGCTCTTGCTGGTCGCCCAGTTCGTCGGCGTGGTCTCGGGGTGGCGCCACACCCGGATCAGCATCCTGCGCAGCCTGATTCCCTCGCTCGCCCTGGTGCTGGTCAGTCTGTTCGTCTGGAACCAGCAACGTGTGTACGTGGACCAGCAGCTTCAAGACGAGCTGCAGGGCGAATCGGATCGTCTGGCGACTCAGCTTGGCGCCGAGATAACGGCCCACCTGGAGGCAGTGAGACGCTTCGCCAGCTTCTGGAGCCTGCTGGAAGAGGCCCCCAGCGCCGAAGAGTGGGAGCGCCAGGCCGCCTTTTACCACCAGGACTTCAGCTACTTTCTCAACATCGCCTATATCGAAGCCGACGGTACCATCCGCCTTGTCCACCCACGCGATGACAGCAACCGGGCGATCATCGGCATCAATGCACTAGACGTGGACCGCCCCTACATCGACGCACTGGCGAAGGCACTTTCCGACAACCAGGAGGGCCACACCGGCGTCGTGCCACTGCTGCAGGGGATGCCCGGCATGATCTACTACCTGCCGATCACCTCCCCCGACCAGCAGCGCGTCACCGGCGCTGCGGCCATGGTGCTCAGCCTCCCGGTGCTGGCCGACAAGCTCTACGCCGAGACCCTGCTGGACCGTGAGCATATCCGCATGCGCTTTGCCGTGGATGGTGACACCATCCGCGACTGGCCGACCAGCGAGTCGCCAGGCCCATGGACCATGCTGAGCCTGCTTGCCCTCGACGAACAAGAGCTGACCGTCGCCTTGAACGCCTCCACCGGCTACCTGCTGGGTCTGCGTTCGCGCCAGCCGGTGGCCAGTCTCAGTATCGGGCTGCTGCTGGCTTACCTGTTGTATATGGTGGTATTCGGCCACCACCGCATGTCGGTCCAACACTCGTCGATGTACCGCTCCAACGAGGAGCTGCGCCGAGAGGTCCGCCATCGTACCGAACTGCAGCGTGAGGTGGAGTGGCTTGCCGGCCACGACGAGCTGACGCTGCTGCCCAACCGCCGCCTGTTCATGTCGACCTTGCGAGAACAGCAGGAGTGCCGCCCGCTGAGCGTTCTTCTGTGTGACATCGATCACTTCAAGAGCATCAATGACCAGCTCGGCCACCAGGCGGGGGACGAGGCGCTTCGTCGCTTCGCCCGAGTGGGACGCCTGGCGATGCCCGAAGGGGTGGTGCTGGCCCGTTACGGCGGCGAGGAATTCGTCGCCCTGCTGACCGGGGTGGCGGCGGACGAGGCCGTCGAGATCGCCGAATCCCTGCGCCAGAGCGTGATGAACTGCGGCGTTGAGCATGCCGACGGGCGCCCCATGACGGTGAGTATCGGCATCGCCAGCCACGGCGCCGGCGACCTGATCGCCGAAGACCTGCTCCACCGCGCGGACCTGGCGCTTTATCGGGCCAAGCGACAGGGGCGAAATCGCATCGAGGTTTGTGGATCACCTGCCTGAGCGCGGCCTCGCGCGGATCTGGCGCGCTGACTTGATACACCAGGAGCCAACCAGACACCCACCCGCCCTCTCGATGTCCTTGATCTACATCAGGAAAGGCATGGTTCCGCGCCCACTTGGCCGCATTTTCCAGCACAATCCCCCGAACGTCTATTCTTCTCGCTGATCGGTTCGGCGAGATATTTCGCTGACCACAACGTCCAACAACCGCCAGCTCCTCGCCTGGAAAGTGGGTACATGCTACGTCTCAGAATCCCGCTGACGCTGTTGTCCCTGGCACTGTACATTGCGGGGCTCTGCGCCAGCCTCGCCGGCTATACCGCCTCGACCACCTTGCCCACCCTGGTACTGGGCGGCTTGATCGGTCTTGCTCAACTGGCCTGGTACCGCCAGCGGCTGGGCTTGAGTCTGACGCTGGTGGTGGCGGTGTTGGCCGCTCTGCTGATCGGCGTGGCCGGCGATATCCTGCCCCAGGGCTGGCTGTCTCTGGCGACTTTCGATCCACCGGCGCCGCTCGATACTGGCCACCCACGCCTTTCCTGGCAGTGGCCGGGGTTGGCCGACAGCCTGCTGCTGGCGTGCCTGGCCTTGAGTCTTGCCCTGCGCACCCGTGCCAGCCTGGGCACCCCCTTGCTCCACGCCATCGCCGTCCTGCTGTGGGGGAGTCTGGCCTACCAGGTGGCGGCGCCCGAGACACTGCCGCCGCTGGCGCCACCCGCAGGCCCCTGGGCGCTGGCGGGCAGCGGGCTGCTATTGCTGACCCAGTTCCTGGCGGTGGTGACCGGCTGGCGCCATAACCAGGCGAGCCTGTTGCGCGCCCTGGGCCCCGGTCTTCTTATTGCCACGGCAACGGTTCTGCTGTGGTGCCAGCAGGACAGCGAGGCCAATCGACAGCTATTCGAACGTGCCCAGCGGGAGACCGATCGCCTGTCGGCAACGATGACAGACCGCATCGACGACACCCTTCGAGCCATGCATCGCTTCCATCTGGTCTGGGAGATCGATCAACGCCTGCCCTCGGCATCGATGTGGCGCCACGAAGCCCAGAGCTTTATGAACGACTTCCCGGAACTGCCCCTGCTGGCCCTGATCGATCCCTCCGGACGGGTCGAGCACCTCTATCCCGACGACAACTGGCACCTGGTCTACCCGGGCATGCGCTTGCTGGATGGAGCCCTCGACCAGCCACTGATGGAAGTGCTGCAGCAGAGCTTTCACCAGCGCGACGCGGTGTCATCGGATATCCTGCCACTGCCCGATGGAGGCTGGGGCATCATCCACTTTCTGCCGATCCACACGGTGGATGGTGATCGGCTGCTGGGTTCGGTCGCCATGGTCTTCAGCCTCGACGCCTTAGCTTCCAACCTCCTGCCCGCGCTCGCCGATATACCGGACGCCATGACGCTGACATTGAAAGACGGCGACAGCACTCTATGGCGGGTACCGGCGTCAGCGACGAATTCGCCCTGGAAGCTCGTCAGCGATGTTCGTCTGCTGTCCCACACCCTGAGCCTGGAGCTCAGCCCCAACCGCCGTTTGCTGGAGCACCTGAAGCTGCACTATCCGAGTTCAACGCTGTGCACCGGCCTGATCATGGCTCTGCTGCTCTACCTGCTGTTGTTCAGCCGCCATCGGCAGCGCCAGCAGCACCGCCAGATTGCCGATACCAATCTCGAACTACGCCGAGAGATGCGGCGTCGTTCACGCCTGCAGAAAAACATCGAATGGCTGGCAGGACACGACGACCTCACGGGCCTGGCCAATCGACGCACCTTTCTCGCCAGCCTGCCGACGAACGCCGGACAGAACCCTCTCAGTCTGCTGTTATGTGACCTCGACCATTTCAAGCGCATCAACGACCAACAAGGCCATCAAGCCGGGGACCAGGCACTCAAGCGCTTCGCCGCCTGCGCGCAGAAGCTGCTTCCACAGGGTGGCGTGCTGGCCCGCTACGGCGGCGAGGAATTCGTGGTCTATCTGCCACAGGGCGATATCGCCTGGGTACATACCTGGGCAGAACGCCTGAGGCGAGAGGTGCAGGCCTGCGGCGTACAACACGAAGACGGCAGTCCCATGACGGTATGTATAGGCCTGATCACCCAGACCGACGGCCCCGTTGTGCCAAGGGACTTGCTGCATCGAGCGGATATGGCGCTGTATCGTGCCAAGCGGCTGGGCCGCAATCGGGTGGAGATCGCCGAGGCGAAGCCCGCTGCCGAGCCCAGCGAGGCCACAGAGCCCAGCGGTCTGTTGCACTCCTGACTCAGGTCAACCCCACTGGCGCGAGGCGGCGCACTTCTTCCTGAGCCTCGTTCAGCGCCTGGGTAAGCTGGTCGTAGCGCGGCCAGTCAGGCCGCGAGCCGCCAGGGTTGGAACGCCTGAATGTGGTACACCTCGACACCCGTTGTTCGTCACTACCGGCTATTGAGCCAAGGGCTGACCCTGCTCGCCCTGGTGCTGGCAGTCGCCTCCCTCACCGTGCTCGATACGCGGGTAGCGTCTCTGCCAGCGAATCAGACGACCCTGGCGCTGGCCCTTATCGTCGCCATTGGTCAATGGCGATGGACACGCAAGGGGGTCTTCACCAGTGCCCTGGTGCTATGGCCACTGTGTCTGTGCCTGGTCACTCTGCTATTCGGCACCTGTGCACCGGAAGACTGGCTGTCACTGGAGCGCCTGTCCGAACCCTTCCGTTGGCTGACAACACCTTCGACTCTGCTGGACTGGCGCCCGCCGCTGGTCGAACTGGTCGTGCTGACGCTGCTGACCCTGGGGATACTGGCGCGCACGCGCTCGAGCCTGGGCGTCCCCTTGCTCCACATGTCCTGCTTGCTGCTGTTGCTGCTGGACCAGACACCACTGCATCACTGGCTGCCTTCAGCGTCACTGCTGCACGCCCACTCGCTCACCGTCACCGCCGTCCTCGGCCTGTTGCTGGCCGGCCAGTGGGTGGGCGTGGTAAGCGGCTGGCGTCCCACCCGCGACAGTCTCAGACGGGGGCTTTGGCCTTCGACACTTCTGGTCGTGATGACCCTGGCACTTTGGCAGTACCTGGAGATTCAGGCCGATGGCGAACTGCAACACCTGGGGCAGCGCGAAGGCCGTGCCATGGAGGAACGCCTGGCTAGCGAATTCAATGACTTTCGACACTCACTACAACATTTGCAGGTTTTCCTCGAACAATCGCCGCTCCCGCCCTCTACCGAACGCTGGCAGCACCTGACGCGACCTCTTCGCGACCACTTTCCCTACCTTGCGACGCTGCGCTACGTCGAAGTGACCGGCGGCAATGTGCGAAGCCCCGCGACCACAGTCGTCCCCAGGCCCACTGATATGCCTCAACCTGCCGCGGTGCTCCCCCCGGAGGCCCAGATCACTACCCTCGCCATCGACGCTCCTGCACCGACGATGAAGGTCACGCTCTCGCTACCGATTCGCCGTCCCGGTGGAAAGCTGCTCGGGCACTTGGCAGCGACCTTGTCACTGTCAGCCATGGCCGAGAATATGTATACGCATCCCCCCTCGGGGGCGGGGAGCCTGCAGGTCCGACTTACCTACCACAACCGTCTGATCAAGGAATGGCCCATGGAGGGGCATCCGGCCCCGTGGACAGTATCCGTTCCCCTCGACGCCATTCCCCTGCATCGACCCGACAATAAGGCGGTGACAGTCGACACAGCCTATCTACCGCTCGAGCTGACCTTGCGCCCCGATACCCGATTGCTGACGCGCCTGCGCAGCCGTCTTCCGGCTGTCACCCTGATGCTGGGTCTGCTGTTCAGCCAGTTCCTCTATCTGACATTGTTCAGCCAGCACCAGATGGCCTCCCAGCATCGTGCGCTTGCACGCTCCAACGGAGACCTTCGCCGCGAGGTCCGCACTCGCCATCGCCTGCAGCAGCAACTCAGCTGGCTCGCCGACCACGACGAACTCACCGGTCTGCCGAACCGACGTCACCTTCAGGCCACCGCCCAGACCTGGCGGGCGCGCTTGCCCCTGAGCGTTACTCTTGTCGACATCGACCACTTCAAGCGCATCAACGACTGCCTCGGCCATGCCGAAGGCGACAGAGTGCTCAAGGCGGTAGGTCGACTTGCACAGGAGACCCTGGGGGATGACGGCCTGCTGGGGCGCTACGGCGGGGAAGAGTTTCTGGTGATCATTCCCGAAGGACGGCTAGCCGAAGCCAGCGCTGTGGCCGAGCGTCTGCGGCGTGCCGTCCGACAGGCACCGCTGGCTCATCACGACGGCACGCCACTGACCATCAGCCTAGGGGTGGCATGCCAGGACCAGGCACCGCTAGATCTGGCACGCCTGATACAGCAGGCGGACCAGGCGCTCTATACAGCGAAGCACCAGGGACGCGACCGGGTCGAGCTCTTCGTGGATACCGTCGACGGCGCATCGGACCTGGACACACCGCCCTTCACCGCCTGAGCAAGGCTCGAAACCTGTAACGGGAGTCTTGAGCAACCCGTCGGCACCGCCGACGCTACCTCAGTGCTCTGCGCTGCGGCAAAGGCTCATCGGCGCTCGGCAAAAAACGTCTTGAGCAGGCGAGAGGCTCGGCTCGCCAGCACCCCACCTTCGACCTCCACCTGGTGGAAGTGCCAGGGCTGGGCGAACAGGTTGGCCCGGGACTCGACCATGCCGGAACGAGGCTCCGCGGCACCGTAGACCAGACGCCGGATCCTGGCGTGGATGATGGCACCAGAGCACATCATGCAGGGTTCCAGCGTCACGTACAGCGTGCAGCCCTCGAGCCGATAGTTCGACAGGCTCACCCCGGCGTCCCTGAGCGCCTGAACCTCGGCATGCGCGCTGGGATCATGGCTCGCCACGGGGCCGTTGGCGCCGCGACCGATGATCTCTCCGGCCGCGTCCACCACCACCGCACCGACCGGCACCTCTCCTGCCTGGGCCGCCCGCTCGGCCAGTTCCAGCGCTCGATGCATGTAAAATTCGTCACTGCGCAAGGTGTTGCACTCCCGTACACTGAGCCCAGGCAAATGCTGAACCATTGTCGCGGGCACGGCAATCGCCACCGTGTCACCGCCATCGACTAGCCGGGCTACCCCGGCGCAAGGAGGATACGCGAATGTCGGACGCCTTGAAGGGTCTGGTAGACCTGCTGGGCCTGGAAATGCTGGAAGAGAACCTGTTTCGTGGACGCAGCCAGGACCTGGGGCTTCCCCAGCTGTTCGGCGGCCAGGTACTGGGCCAGGCGCTGTCGGCAGCCACCCAAACCGTCGCGGCGGAGCGTCAGGTGCACTCGCTGCACGGCTACTTCCTGCGTCCCGGCGACGCCGCCATGCCGGTGGTCTATCAGGTCGACCGCGTTCGTGACGGAGGCAGCTTCACCACCCGCCGCATCACCGCGATCCAGAAGGGCCGTCCGATCTTCTTCTGCAGCGCTTCCTTCCATGGCCAGGAACATAGCCTGAGCCACCAGGCCAGCATGCCCGCCCTCGAGGCAACAGAGCCCGGCGACAGCGACGAGATCCTGCGCTTCCCCGGCCACCCGATCGAATTTCGCCATGTGGAAGACACCGCCGAGGACGGCGCGCCCGCACGCAAGCGGTTGTGGTTCCGGCTCAATGGCGAGCTGCCCGATGACCCCGCTCTGCATCGCTACCTGCTCGCCTACAGCTCGGATTTCAACCTGCTGACCACCGCCCTGGTGCCCCATGGCATCCGTTTCGGCGACCCCAAGCTGCAGATCGCCAGCCTCGACCACTCGCTCTGGTTTCACCAGGACGTGGCCGTCAACGACTGGCTGCTGTACGACATGGACAGCCCCTGGGCCGGCGGCGCCAGAGGCCTGGCTCGTGGCAGCATCTACAATCGAAAAGGCGAACTGGTGGCCTCCAGCGCCCAGGAAGGCCTGACTCGCTTGAGGGAGCCCCGGGACTAGCGCACGGGAGGCCATCAGGGACGCCTGGAAACCCCGCTAGCCGGGCTGGCGGTAGGCCCGGTGTGATCGAGAAGGTGGTGTCAAGCCGGTGTAGCTCAGCAGGTAGAGCAACGCCTTCGTAATGCGTGGGTCGGAGGTTCGAGGCCGTGATGCCCGGTGGTCCGCCCGAACGTCACCCGGTCAGCATGGCCAGATAGTCCTTGAGCACCACGGCGTTGTTGTGGGTCTCATCCTTCGAGGAAAACACCAGGGTTACCTTGTGCTGCTGGCTGCGCTCGGCCAGGGGTCTGAGCGTTTCCCTCTGCTCCTTCAGCTCAGCCAGATAGCGCTGACGAAACTCGCCCCAGCCCAGTGCTTCGCTGTGAAAGGCCTTGCGCAGGTCATCACTGGGAGCGGCCTCCTTGATCCATTCATCGATACGCGCCTCGTCCTTGGCGATCCCCCGCGGCCAGAGCCTGTCCACCAGCACCCGATAGCCGTCGTTGTCGGCGGGCGCATCGTAGGCCCGCTTGAGCTGAATCGTCATCGTGCCTCCACGTCCGAGAATGTGCTCCATCCTTAACAGACGCATGGCCCGGCCGTCACCCCGTGTGGCTTTGGCAGTCGCAGCCGATGCCGATGCCGATGCCGATGCCGATGCCAATGAGACAATCAGACCAGGCGCCAGCGTCCGACTATTCGAGGCGTTCGAGAATGGTGCAGGAGCAATCCCGCTCCCCCACCTCGTCGATCAGTACCCGATAGCGCGGCAGACGTATGTCGTCACCGTCACCTTCGACCAGGGCCGAGGTATCGATGATCTCGGCGGTGTTACCCGAGGACAACTGGTCCTCGGCTACCATGACCAGATCACGGGCAATCAGCAGGGTGTCGCCAATGTGCATGGGGGCTTCCTCTTGATGGCTCTTTTCTCTTGATGGGGAGCGGCCACGCCCAAGGGCGAAGCCATCTACCGACATTGGCTGGCGCCGGATCATCCCAGTGCTGGCGTGCGCTCGCGCGCCGCCAGGTGCTCGGGCCGTGGGGACTTGGCGCCGAAGGGAGTGACCAGGCGGTTGTCGACGCTGTTGTAGACGAAGAACAGGTTGGAGCGCGGCCACGGTGACAGGTTGCTGTTGGACGCATGCAGCGCGTTGCAGTCGAACAGCAGAATCGACCCGGCCGGCCCCTTGGGTGCCTCGATGCCCTGCTGTTCGATGATCGGCCCCAGCTGCTCCCGGGTCGGTACACCGATGTGCTGCGCCTTGAGCGAGGTCTCCCAGTTCTGGTCCGGGGTGCGTCCCACGGTGGGGACAAACTGGCGATGGGACCCCGGCACCAGCATCAGCGGTCCGTTGAACTCGCCGTTGTCGGTGAGCATCAGCGAGACACTCAGCGCGCGCATGCCGGGCATGCCGTCTTCTGCGTGCCAGGTCTCGAAGTCCGAGTGCCAATCGAAGCCACTGCCCTGAAAGCCGGCCTTGTCGTTGATCCGCGACTGGTGCACGTAGACACCGCCCCCGAGCAGCTGCTCGACGATCTTCAGAAGTCGCGGCGAGCGGGTCAGGCGATCGAAGCGCTCGGACAATTCGTGCATGCCGAACACCGAACGAATGGCGCCAGAGACAGGATCGGTGATGACCTTGTCGCTGCCGGTCAGCTCGGGATCGCGCTCCATGGCGCTTAGCTCATCGAAGAAGGGCTCGATGTCGTCGGCCTCGAAGAAGCTGTCGAACCAGAGAAAGCCACGTTCTTCGAATGCGGCCAGCTCCTGCTCGTCGAGCGGCCCGGCCTGGCGCTGCTCGGGCGTCGCATGGACGACCGGGCAATGGCGGGCGATATTGCCCATTGGCGCGTCGAGGCGTGTGGGATAGCCATCATCCGAACGGATCGACAGTTGGTTGGGTGCGTAAGTCATGACTCCGCCTCCGTAACGATTCCAGAATGGATCGCCGTGACCGGAGACGCTGTGCCTTGACCGACCTCGGCGATGGACCCCCATCCTGGGCCTGTATCTACCGCGCCGACATAACCTGAGTTAACGTAAACCCCTAATACGCATTCTCCATCGAGCCTGTCGTGCAAGGAGCCTTGCCGTGTCGAACCGGGACAGCTGCATCGTCAAGCATTTTCGCCACTATCACCCGCTCAGCGATGGCGATCGCCAGCTGCTGGGCGCGCTCGAGAAGTCACCGCTGGAGGTCAAGGCCGGCGATAGCCTTTGGGAGGAACGCGATCCTGCCCAGGACTTCTTCACCCTGAGCCAGGGCTGGGCCTTCTCCTACCGGCAGCTGGAAGACGGCGCGCGCCAGATCCTGGAGGTCTACCTCCCTGGCGACGTGATCGGGCTACGCGAATACGCCTTTCATCAGCGTCTTACCGGCGTCCAGATGATCGAGGACGGCACCATCTGCCGCTTCCCCCACGCCCGTCTGACCGACATCTTTCAACAGTCGACCACCCTGACCTCGATCCTCTTCGCCATGGCCAGCCGCCAGCAGGTGCTGCTGACCGAGCGCCTGGTCAATCTGTCGCGACGCAGCGCCAGACAGAAGCTGGCTCACTTCATCATGGAAATGTACGAGCGCCTGGCCAAGACCGCCGGCCGCCAGGAAGACCACAGCATCCGTCTGCCACTGTCCCAGGAAATGCTGGCCGACGTGCTGGGGCTGAGTCCTGTGCACGTCAGTCGCACCTTCAGCGCACTCGACGAGGAGGGCCTGCTGCACCGAAACCGTCATCGTCTGCTGCTGCCTGATCCGGCCGCCCTGGCCGATGCCGGCCAGTTCGACGAACGTTACCTGGCCGACAGCGTATTCGCGGCCAACGACGCGGTGGGCTAGGGCTTGTCTGAAAAGTGCCTGCGCTCGGTAATACGGCGTTAAAAATCGGATCAAAATGCTCATTTACACCCCGTAAACTGCGCTTTCTCACCGATTTTTGCCTTGTCTAACCTTCGCTCGTCGACTTTTCGGACAGCGCCTAGGACTGGTCCACCACCGGGGAATCACCGGCCGCTGCATGCAATTTCGACCAAAAGTCTAACTTCGCCCAGCCATAAAGCCCTCTACTCTTACGATTGTATGCAATGTAAGAGATTTCCTCGTGACTCCGACCACCCCGCTCGAAGCCAGCGGTGCCCGCACGGCCACCGCCCAAGTCCATGAAGCCATCAAGCAACGCATCCTCGACGGCGTCTATCGACCGCTCGAATTCGTGCGTGAGGCGGCGGTTGCCCGGGAGCTCGAGGTCAGCCGTACCCCGGTCCGCGAGGCGCTGCGGGAGCTGGTCTCCGAGGGCTGGCTCGAGGCCATCCCCCATCAGGGCGCCAGGGTGACCGAGTGGACCGAAAAGGACGCTCGTGAAGTGTTCGAACTGCGCCTGGTACTCGAACCCATGGCGGTCGGACTCGCCTGCCGACACCTCGACGCTGAGACCCTCGCCCATCTGGACGACCTGGCCTCGCGCATGGAGGCCCTGACCGAGAGCCCCCTCGATGGTGCGGGCCACAGCGAGCTGGCCTCGCTCAACCACGAGTTTCACCGCCTGTTGATCCAGGCCAGCGACAACCAGCGTCTGGCCCAGATCCTCGAGAGCGTGGTGCGTACCTCGATCATCCGACGCAATTTCGCCAGCTACGACCGTTCGGCGCTCAAGCGCAGCATGCAGCACCACCGCGAGATGCTGATCGCCATCGGCGCCGGCAACGCCGCCTGGGCGGAGAACGTGATGCGCGCCCATCTGCTGGCCGCGCGGGTATTGCACGTGACCGTCGACACTTCGACCGCGACCTCATCGCCCCCGTGATCCTCCCGACGCGGCCCTTTTTTGCGTTTCACCCTTCATCTTCCACCTTCGACCTCTGACCACGGACCTCCAACATGAACGAGCTTATCGCCTCACTCCCGCTGGACGACCTCAAGGTGCTCGAACTCGGCCAGCTTATCGCCGGGCCCACCTGCGGCCAGGTACTGGCCGACTTCGGCGCCCAGGTGGTCAAGATCGAGCCACCGGGCAAGGGCGACGCCATGCGCCAATGGGGCCAGACCGACGAGAGCGGCGAACCGTTGTGGTGGAACGTGATCGCCCGCAACAAGCAATCGCTGACCCTCGATCTGCGCAAGCCCGAGGGGCAGGACCTGCTGCGGCGCCTGGCGGCCAAGGCCGACGTGCTGATCGAAAACTTCCGCCCCGGCACCATGGAGCGCTGGGGCCTGGACTACCAGAGCCTGTCGGCCGACAACCCGGGGCTGATCATGGTGCGGGTCACCGGCTTCGGCCAGGACGGTCCCTACGCGTCGCGTGCCGGTTTCGCGGCGGTGTGCGAAGCCATGGGTGGGCTGCGCTACATCAGCGGCTACCCGGACCGCCCCCCGGTCAGGGTGGGAATTTCGCTGGGCGACACCCTGGCCGGGGTCCAGGGCGCCATGGGCGCGTTGCTGGCGCTGCATCAGCGCGAGAAGACCGGGCGTGGCCAGGTGGTGGACAGCGCCATCTTCGAGGCGGTGATGGCGATGATGGAGAGCCTGATTCCCGACTACGCCCGGGCCGGCAAGATCCGTGAGCGCGCAGGCAGTTTCCTGCCCAAGATCGCCCCATCCAACGCCTATCCCGCCAGGGACGGCCGGGACGTCATCATCGGCGCCAATCAGGACACCGTCTTCCGCCGGCTGTGCGAGGCCATGGGCCAGCCCACCCTGGCCGATCACCCAGACTATGCCGACCATCGTGCGCGCGGCGAGAACCAGCAGGCCATCGACGAGCTGATCGCCGCCTGGACCGCCCACCACGATGCCCAGCATATCGTCGACCTGCTGGCCGACGCCGGTGTCCCGGCGGGCCTGGTGTACACCGCCAAGGACATGCTCGAAGACGAACACATCAAGGAGCGCGGCTCCATCGTCGAGGTGCCGGACCGCCACGGCAAGCCGCTGCCGATGCAGAACGTCTTTCCGCGGCTGTCGCAGACGCCTGGCAAGGTACGCCAGGTCGGTCCGGCCCTGGGCGAACACACCGAGGCGGTACTCGGCGACTGGCTGGAACTCGACCACAACAGCATCGACGCCTTGCGCAAGGACAGCGTGATCTAGCACCGCCAACCAGCGACCACTCTGCCGACAACAACAACCTAGAGGCTCTTGCATGGAACCCCTACTCGTCCTGGCGCTGCTGATCGTATTGATCGCCGTCGGCCTGCCGATATTTCTGTCCCTGGGGCTGGCCGGGCTCGCCGGCCTGTACATGGCCCGGGGCTCCATGGCGTTCTTCTTCGCGCCGTCATCGCTGTTTGGCCAGCTCAATGCCTTCGAATTGATCGCCCTGCCGCTGTTCATATTGATGGGCAACCTGCTCGGCGCGACGCCGGTGGGCAACAACCTGTTCCAGGCGGCGGTGAGGTGGCTGCACTGGCTCAGGGGTAGCCTGGCGATCTCCTCGGTGGGCGCCTCGGCGGTGTTCGGCGCGGTGTCCGGGGTGAGCCTGGCCGGCGTCGCCGCGGTCGGTTCGATCGCCGTACCGCAGATGCTCGAGCGCGGCTACAGCCGCTCGCTGGCCGCCGGTGCGGTGGTCAGCGCCGGCGCCCTGGCGATGCTGATCCCGCCCAGTGTGCCCTTCATCATCTATGGCGCCGTGGCCAGCGTATCGGTGGCAGACCTGTTCATCGGCGGTATCGTCCCCGGGGTGGTACTGGCGCTGGCGCTGTCGCTCTACATCTTTATCCGGGTGAGTCTGAAGCCCGAGGAAGCGCCCAGCGTCGAGCAACGCTTCAGCTGGCGCGAGCGCTTCGCCAGCCTTGCCCACATCTGGCACGCCGCCCTGCTGGTGCTGGTGGTGCTTGGCTCTATCTATTCTGGACTGGCCACCCCCAGCGAGGCCGCCGGCATCGGCGCCTTCGGCGCCTTCGTGATCGCCGCGCTGATCTTCCGCTGCCTGACGCTTGCCTCCTTCGGCCGCATCCTGGCCAGCACCGCGCGAGTCAGCGGCGCCATCCTGCTGATCATCGGCTGCGCCAAGATCTTCGGCGACTACCTCAACATGGTGCGGGTGCCGCAGCTACTGACCGAATCGCTGACCGCCTCGGGCCTGCCGGACTGGGCGATCCTGCTGGCGGTCATGCTGCTGCTGATCCTGCTCGGCATGATCGTCGATGCGGTCTCGCTGATCGTGGTCACCACGCCGGTGCTGCTGCCGCTGATCCAGGCCATGGGCTATGACCCCCTGTGGTTCGGCATCGTCATGGTGCTGAACCTGGAGATCGCGGTGATCACCCCGCCGGTAGGGCTCAACCTCTACGCGCTCAGGGGGGTCTGCCCGGAGCTGTCGGTGGAGGAGATCATCAAGAGCGCGCTGCCCTTCGTGGCGGTGCAGTTCCTGGTGCTGATGCTGTTCGTGTTCTTCCCCAGCATCAGCCTGTGGCTACCGAGCCTGATGCACTGAAGGGGCCCCGATTCACTCGCCCCGCTGGCCAGGGGCAACAACGACAATGACAAGACGGAGACATTCCCATGAACCTGACCCGCCGCCAACTGCTCAAGACCACCGCCTTCGCCACCGCAGGGGCCTCGCTGCTGGGCCCCCAGGCGCTGATGCCACGCCATGCCCGCGCCGCCACCACCTTCACCGGCGTGACCTACCTGCCACCGTCCTACAAGGCGCTGACCTACGGCTCCGCCGGCTTCGTCAACTACCTGCGCGACAACGGCGGCGACGTGCTCGAGGTCGATTTCTACGACTCGGGCCAGCTGCTCAAGGCCGACGAACAGCTTCCCGCGCTGCGCTCGCGCAATATCGACTTCATGTTCCACACCACCTCCTACATCACCCGCTCGCTGCCGATCCTCGGCATCACCGGGCTGCCCGGTGTCGTCGGCGAGCTGTACCGCCACCCCGAGCGGCTGCGTCAGGGCAGCCCGCTGTTCGACCTGATCAATGAGGAGCTGGCCAAGGAAAACCTCTACATGCTGACCTCCGGCGGCGGCATCCTCGAGCCCGAGTACATCTGGAGCACCCAGGACAACGCGGTGCGCAGCCTCGAGGACATTCGCGGCAAGAAGGTCAGGGTGGTCAGCTTCGAGGCCACCTCGGCGCTGGAGGCCTACGACATCGGTGCGGTACGCATTCCTTCGTCCGAGACCTACATGGCGCTGCAGCGCGGTACCGTGGACGCCGGCGTGTTCAATATCTCCACCATCATCGGGCGCAGCCTGCAGGAGCAGGTGGACGTGTGCTACCAGCTGCCGATCACCGGCTTCTCGGTGGCGCCCTTCATGCTGCGTGACCGCTGGGACAGCCTCGACGACGACAGCCGTGCGATCCTCGACGATGCCGCCCGCTGGTACGACGAGAACTTCATCAGCCACTGCAACGACGATATCTATCCCAACGAGTACTGGCCCCAGGTGCGCGAGGAGAACGTCGAGATCATCGGCCCCAGCGACGAGGATCTAGCAACCTTCAACGAGGCCACCCACAAGGTATGGGACCACTGGAAAGGCGAGGTCGGTGAGGAACTCGGCGAACGTGCCATCAAGCTCGCGCTGGGACAGGCCTGAGGTCGCCATGAAAGCGCACGCACAGAGGATCCCCCTCAAGGGCTGGGATGGTGTACTCGCCATCCTGCGCCTCGCCTCGATGGCGGTGCTGGTGTTCATGACGGTGTCGATCTGCTACGACACTGTCATGCGCTACGCCTTCTCCGCCCCCACCCACTGGAGCCTGGAGATCAACTCCTTCCTGCTGGTGTATCTGGCGGTGATGGGCGCCGCCGAGGCCCAACGCTTCGACGCCCATATCCGTATCACCTTCTTCAAGGACAAGCTTCCCGCCAAGGCGCGTCGCCTGCTGGAAGTGTTCACTGGTCTTGCCGGGATGACGTTCTGCGCGATCCTCGCCTGGCGCGGTTATCTGATGGCGGCCCAGGCCTTCGAGTACGGCGAACGGGTGTCCAGCGCCCTCGGCACCCCCATGGGCATCCCCTACGCGCTGCTGCCGATCGGCTTCACCGCACTCGGCCTTCAGTTTCTGATCGACACCCTGGCGAGCCTTTCCCGCGGCGCCCCACTGCCGCCGCCGGACGGCTCCGATCACATCGATGCCACCCACCCTTGAACCCGACGGAGACTCCCGCATGACCACCACGTCACCCGCCCCGATCGAACTGGTCGAGGTCGCCCCACGCGACGGCTTCCAGTCGATCGCCGATCCGCTGCCGACAGAGCGCAAGATCGAGGTCATCCAGGCGCTGCTCGACGCCGGCATCCGACGCATGGAGATCGGCTCCTTCGTCAGCCCCCGGGCGATTCCGCAGATGGCGGACACCGGCGAGCTGATCCGCGCCTTCGCCCATCGCCGCGATGTGAGATTCTCCGCGCTTGTTCCCAACCTCAAGGGAGCCGAGCTTGCGCTTGAACACGATGTCAGCGAGCTGGTCTACGTGGTCTCGGTGTCCGAGGCGCACAACCGCAACAATGTGCGCCAGTCGGTGGATGAATCGTTGGAGGCCTTCGCCCGAGTGGTCGAGGCGGTGCGCGCCAAGGGCAACACCGCCCTGCGCCTGGACCTTGGCACCAGCTTCGACTGCCCCTTCGACGGCAGGGTCGACTGGCGCCGGGTCGATGAGGTGCTCACTAAGGCGCTCGCCATCACCGGCGAGTTGCCGGTGGAAGTCGCCCTGTGCGACACCACCGGTCGCGCCACACCCTTCCAGGTGGCGGACCACTTCACCGAGCTGACCGAGCGCCACCGATCCCCCGCCCTGTCCTGGGCGTTCCACGGCCACGACACCTTCGGCATGGGCGTGGCCAACGCCCTGTTCGCGGCCCGCCACGGTGCCACCGCACTCGACGCTGCCTGCGCCGGCCTCGGCGGTTGTCCCTTCGCTCCGGGGGCCACCGGCAATACCGCCAGCGAAGACCTGGTCTACGCCCTGCAGGGGGGCGGGATGGCAGGTGACATCGATCTTGGCGCGCTGCTGCACGCGGCCGACTTGATCGCGGCACTGCCCGGCGGCAAGACCGAAAGCCACCTGCGCCGGGTTCCACGTGAGGGCCTGGCCGGGGCAGACGCGGGGGCATGAACCAGCAGACGGCGCCCTCTACAGCTCCCTCTTCACCACCCTCTCCGCCTCCCCAGGTCGGTATCGCCCTGCTGGCAACGACCCTGGTGTTGGCCTTCTCGTCGCTGGTGGCGCTGTTTCCCTCGGCGATCGCGCCGACCCTGGCGGACTCGCTGGGAGTTTCCACCGCCACCGTGGGTATCCAGGTCAGCCTGATCTTCGGTGGCGCCATGCTGACCTCACTGGTCGGTGGGCCGCTGACCCGACGCTATGGCCCCTGTCGCGTCAGCCAGCTGGCGCTGGGGCTGCTTGGCGGCGGCGCGGCGCTGCTGACCCTGCCGTCGCTGGCCACCTTCGCCCTGGCCTCGCTGATCGCCGGGCTCGGCTATGGCCTGACCAACCCCTCTGCGTCGCTTTTGCTGTTTCGGGTGACTCCGCGTCACCGCCAGGGCCTGGTGTTCTCGCTCAAGCAGACCGGGGTGCCCTTCGGTGGCGTGCTGGCGGGCCTTGTCGCCCCCGCCCTGGCGCTGGCCATCGGCTGGCAGGCGGCTCTGGGCTGCCTGTTCCTGGTCGCCGTCATCGGTATTCTGCTATTGCAGATTCAGCGCCATCACTGGGACCGCGAGCGCGACCCTCGCACTCCTTGGCTGACCACCCCCTTGGCCGGGCTCCAGGTGGTCTGGCAGCGCCCGGCGCTGCGCTACCTGGCCCTCTTGAGTCTCTGCTTTTCAGCCATCCAGCTATCGGTCTCGGCCTTCACCGTGGCGCTGCTGGTCGAGGATCTGGGCGTCGGCCTGGTCGTCGCCGGCGCCACCATGTCCGCGGTCCAGGTCTTCGGCATCATCGGCCGAGTGCTGTGGGGCCTTGTCGGCGATATCCTCGACGATCGCCTGATCACCCTGATGGGGCTGGCCTGCCTGAGCGCCGGTAGCGGCCTGGCCATCGCCACCATGGACGCCGACTGGCCGCGCTGGGCAATGGTCGCGGTGCTGTGCCTCATGAGCCTGTCGGCGCTTGGCTGGAACGGCGTGTTCATGGCCGAGATCACCCGTCTGGCCCCCGCCGAACGGGTGGCCGACGCCGCCGGCGGTTGCCTGGTGCTGACCTACAGCGGTGTGCTTGTCGGGCTACCCCTGCTGGGTGCGCTACATGGGCTGTTCGGCAGCTATACCGCCCTGTTCGGGCTGTTGGCGGGACTTGCCCTGGTGGGCCTTGGCTTTCTGCTGAAGGCGCGACGGGCCATCGCCGCTCCCGGCTAACCGTCGACGCGGTGTGACCAACGTTCGGCGGCCAAGGGTCGTTGAAGCGGCTGGTTCAAGCGGCTGGTTCAAGCGTCTGGCTCAAGAGGCTGGCTCAAGCGGCTGGCTCAAGCGGCTGCCAGGGCCTAGATAAAACGCCAGCGCTTGAGCACCACCAGCTCCACCGCCACCAGCACCACCATGAAGGTGCAGAACAGGGCGAAGGACATGGGATTGTCGACGCCAGGCATGCCGCCGATATTCACGCCCAGCAGGCCGGTCAGAAAGCTGATCGGCAGGAAGATGCCGGAGATGATCGACAGCAGGTAGGTGTTGCGGTTGACCTTTTCGGTGTGCTGGTGGGTCTGGTACTGCTGAACCATGCCTACGTGCTCAAGATAGAAGTCCACCGACTCGTTGATTCGCTGGATGGTGTCACGGGCATTGGCCAGATCGAATCGATCATCGGCAAGCAGCGGTGGCAGGCTGTCGATCATCGCTTCAATGGCGTAGCGCTGGGGCTTGAGGAAGCGACGCAGCTTGATCAACCGCTTGTTCAGCGACATCAGGACGGCGTTGTCGGCCTCAGGCTCTTCTTCCTGGGCGGCGATGGTGGCGTCGAAGGGCTCGACGAAATCCTCGATGCGCTCGTGGAGCTTTTCGATGATATCCACCACCACTGCTCCCAGATCGTCAGGCCCCTTGCCCTGCTCGAGCTCACGGCGTATGTCGGCGATGGCCCGGGAAGGCAGCTTGCGGGTGGAAATCAGCACCCCATCGTAATAGAGGATGCGGATACTGAGCATGTCGTCGGGCTGCTCGCCCTGGTTGAGGTTGACCCCACGCAGAATCAACAGGAAGTTGCCGTCGCCGAGGGTCTCGAAGCGCGGCCGGGTGTCCTCGGCCAGCACGCCGTCGATGGCGGATTCGGGGATTCCTGCCAGCTCGAGGCGCTCGCAGGTGGCTTCGGCATCCCGCTGAAAGTGGTACCAGGCGCCTGCCTGAAGCGGGCCAGGCGCTGGCTCGGGCAACTGGCGGACTTCCTGGCCAAACGACCAGGCGTCGATAAAAAAAGGCGCGGTCATGCAGGCTCCATCAGGTGTTCGTCAGGCGGGCCGCGCCCGCCGCTTACAAGGTCGAGAAATCAAGCTCGGACAGCGGCGCCGGCTGTCCGTACAAAAAGCCCTGGTAGCGGTGGCAACCGTGTCGATGAAGCCAGTCCCGCTGCTCCGCTGACTCCACTCCCTCGGCAATCACATCAAGCCCCAGGCTGCGCGCCAGGGCAATGGTGCTTGCCACGATGGCGGAGCTGGTGGCGTTGTCGAGCACGTCGCGAACGAAGGACTGGTCGATCTTCAGCTCGTCCAGCGGCAGACGCTTCAGATAGGCCAGCGACGAGTAGCCGGTGCCGAAGTCGTCCAGCGCGAAGGTCACGCCCAGTGCCTTGAGCCGCGTCATGGTGCGCTCGACCCCGTCGCGATCCGCCACGAACAGCGACTCGGTCACCTCAAGCTTGAGACGCCGGGCCGGCGCCCCGGTGCGCGCGAGGATATCACTGACCCGGGCAACGAAGCCGGGATCCTGAAACTGCCTGGGACTGACGTTGACCGACACGGTCCTGGTGGTGTCATCACCCTGCTGCACCCAATCCACCAGCGTCAGGCAGGCCTGCTCGATGACCCAGAGACCGAGTTCATGGATCAGTGGGCGCTCCTCGGCCAGCGGAATGAACTCGGACGGCGGAACGAGGCCCCTGTCGGGGTGTCGCCAGCGGATCAGCGCCTCGACCCCGGTGACACAATCAAGCTGATCGACCTGTTTCTGGTAGACCAGATACAGCTCAGAGCGCGCCAGCGCGCCAAGCAGGTCTTCGTATAGCTGAGCACGCTGCTGCATCCGTCGCTGCATCCCCGGGTCGAAGAAGCAGACGTCGCTGGCGGTCTGACTCTTGGCCTGGAACAAGGCCATGTCGGCCTGCTGCAACAACCGTTCGCGAGAGACCTCGTCGCGAAACGGACTGATACCGACGCGCGCATTCGGCGACACCGGACGTCCTTCGATCCAGACCGGCATATCCAGCGTGTTCAGCAGCTTGCGAGCAACGGTATCGGCCACGCGCACCGCGGTCTCGAGTTCCACGCCCACGCCTTCGAGGACCACCACGAACTCATCGGCGCTGAGACGTGCCAGAGTATCCTCCTCGCGCAATACCGACTCGAAGCGACGGGCGGCTTCTCTGAGCAGCTCGTCACCGCCGTGGTGGCCGAGGGTATCGTTGACCTGCTTGAAGTTATCGAAATCAATGAGCAGCAGTGCGCCGTAACAGCCATCCCGCTGACAACGTTCCAGTTTTTCGCCGAGTCGATCGAGCAGCAGGCGTCGATTGGCCAGGCCCGTCAGCGGGTCGAAGAAGGCAAGCTGATGAATTTCTTCCTCCGCCGCCTTGCGCTCGGTGATGTCGCTGAGCGTCGCCACGTAGTTGCGCAGCTGGCCCCGCTCGTCACGCACCGCGCTGATGGTCAGCCATTGAGGATAGATGTCTCCGCTCTTGCGACGATTCCAGATCTCGCCCTGCCAGGCACCGGTATCGCCGATCCGCTGCCATAGCTGTCGATAGAAGTGTTCGTCATGTCGCCCCGAGCGCAGGATGTCTGGGCGACTCCCCTGGACCTCGTCTTCGCGATAGCCGGTGATGTCGGTAAAGGTCCGATTGACCTTGAGAATGCGGCCATCGACATCGGTGATCATCATGCCCAGGTGGGTCTCGAAGGCTACCGCGGCAATGCTCATGTTGGCCTGATGCAACCGCTCCAGGGTGACATCACGCACTACCAGCAGGACACCGTCATGCTCCCCATCACCGCTGAGCAGCGGACTGATCAATGCACTGAAGTCACGGGGGCCGCCACCTACGGTCAGAGAATAATCAAACCGACGTACTTCACCGCTGGCCGCCACCTCGGCCAGCGCCTCGTCCAGACGTCTGGCGATGTCCGGCGGCAGAAAGGCGCGGTAGTGGCTCCCGACCAGGACCTCCGGCGGTGCCAGCAGCAAGGCTTCGTCTCCGGCATGGACAAAGGAGAAGTGGCCACCGCGATCCAGCACCAGTACCAGGTCCTGCATGGAACCGATCAACGCCTTCAAGCGAGCTTCACGGCGGTGGGCGGCCTGTTCGGCGCGCTGCCGTTCGACCACCTCCCCCTGCAACGCCAGCTGGGCACGCCCCTGCGCCAGCACGTGACGCAGCAACCATAATCCGAGCAGGGCCAGCAACGCCCCCAGCACTACCAGTGGCCACAGGCGCTGGCTCCAGCCCGACAGCAACGCCTCGTGACTGTAGCCCAGCACCAGCCACAGAGGCAGTTCGGCCACTCGCCTCGCCACGAACAACCGCTCCTGACCATCCAGCGGGGATTGCTGACGAAAGTGAAGCGTATCCGGCGCGTCCGCGGTCAGCGATCGACTTCCCGCCTGCGACACCAATTCTCCCGGCGCCAGCCCAGCCGCAGGCACGCGGACCACCAGCCGTGCCTCGCTGTCGACCAGGGCGATGCTTTCTCCCTGCATCAGGCCGAACCCCTTGATCGCTTCCGCCAGGGGCCGAGGGTCGATCGATGCCATGGCAACATGCATCTGAGTGGTCTCTGCCGTGCTCCGTTGCACCAGAGTCATGCGATATTCGCCGGCAGACGGCGAATAGTGCAGAGACGAAACCAGGGTCTCTCCCCTCCTCAATCCGGCCAACTGTCGAAGAAACGCATCCTGGGGTAACCAACCCTCGAAAAAGCGAGCTTCTGCGCTTGTCGGGTCCGAGAGGATCGCCAGGTCTTCTACCAGGGGAAGGGACCTGGTTCGCTCCCTGAGCAAGGGTGCCATCGGCGGTCCATTGCCGGCAGGATTGATCATTTCATCGAGAGCCAGTAGCCCGGCAAGCGCGTGAGTCGCGACGTCAAAAGGCTCGGCCACCAGCGCCTCGACCACCTCCGCTCGCGCGTCGAGACGTTGCTCCACACGCTCCACCTCGGCCAGATACTGGCCCCTGAGGGTCCACACGATGCTGGCGACCAGCAGCATCAAGGCGGTCACATAGAGCGCAATGGCACGACGACGCCCCGAGTCGGACGCATTCGTCACAAAGGGGGATGGATCAACTGACACGGACACGTCGTCGTTTCGCCTCTAGAGCATTCATGTGGAAGGTGCGCATCCAGATTCCGTCGACTGTCTTGGGCATGGACGAGTGATCATAGCCAACCCTGCACTACTTGCGCACCACTCGCGCATTAAACCGCCTAGTTTCTTGATCACACCAAGCTGACCATGGTCCATCATTCCCCCAGAAAACCTCCGACCTGGCGGCGCCACAGGGAAGCATAGAGGCCATCCCGGGCCAGCAAAGATTCGTGCTTACCCATCTCGACGATGCGCCCCTTGTCGATGATTACCAGTCGATCGAGCATGGCGATGGTCGACAGACGATGGGCAATGGCGATGACGGTCTTGCCCTCCATCAGGGTATAGAGATGCTGCTGAATTGCCGCTTCCACCTCGGAGTCCAGCGCCGAGGTGGCCTCGTCGAGCACCAGGATCGGCGCATCCTTGAGCAACACCCGAGCGATGGCGATCCGCTGGCGCTGCCCCCCGGACAGGGTCACACCGCGCTCTCCCACCTGGGCATCCAGGCCCCGACGCCCATGAGGATCGACCAGGTCCTCGATAAACTCGTGAACATGCGCCTGACGCACCGCCTGCCACAACCTTTCTTCGCTGCAGTCTCGACAACCGTAGGTCAGATTCTCGCGCAGCGATCGATGCAGCAGGGAAGTATCCTGGGTCACCATACCGATCTGTCGACGCAGCGATGCCTGGGTGACCTCGGCGATATTCTGGCCATCGATCGTTATCTGCCCGGCCTGCAGATCATGAAAGCGCATCAGCAGCGACGCCAGGGTCGACTTGCCGGCGCCGGAGCGGCCGATGATGCCCACCTTTTCGCCCGGGGAAATGTTCAGATCGAAACCGTCGAACACCCTGGGGCCCACCTGGCTTCCCCGGGCGTAGCCAAAGACCACGTCCTCGAAACGAATCTCGCCGTGCTGGACCCGCAGCGCAGGGGCCGCTGGTCGATCCTGCACTTCGGGGATACGCGACAGGGTGTTGATACCGTCCTGAACGGTGCCGACATTCTCGAACAGGCCAGCGACTTCCCACAGGATCCAGTCGGACATGGAGCGCACCCGCATGACCAGACCGATCGCCACCGCCGTTTCACCAAGGGACACCCAGCGGTGATACCAGGCCAGTACGACCAGTCCCGCCATACCCACCAGCAGCAGGGTATTGAGGGTCGCCAACGACACCGATAGCCAGGTGGCCAGGCGCATCTGCCGATGTACCGTTCCCATGAAGCCATCCATGGCTTCCCGGGCGTAGGCCCGCTCCGCCCCGGCATCGGCAAACAGCTTGATCGTCTGGATATTGCTGTAGCTGTCCACGACCCGCCCGGTCATCACCGCCCGCGCGTCCGCCTGGGCCATGGACACTCGGCGCAGCCGGGGGATAAAAACCCTCATCAATGCCAGGTAGCCCGCAAGCCATAGCACCAGAGGAGCCATCAACCAGGGCTCGGCGGCCCCCAGCACCACCAGCGCGCCGGTGAAATACACCAGCACATAGACCAGCATGTCGAGCACCTTGGTGACGGTCTCGCGCATGGCCAGCGCGGTCTGCATCACCTTCTGCGAGACGCGCCCGGCAAACTCGTCATGAAAGAACGACAGGCTCTGCTCGAGCATCAGCCGATGGGAGAGCCAGCGCCCGAGCATGGGGTAGTTGCCGAAGATTCCCTGGTGGGTGATCAACGACAGCAAAAACACCAGAAGTGGCAGTCCTGCCAGCACCGCCGCTCCCAGGCCGATCAAGCTGGTCAGGTGGGTGTCGACAAAGCCCTCACGGTCGGCTTCGGCCAGCCAGTCCACCAGTTCGCCCATGGCGGTGAAGAACACCACCTCGGCGATGGAGACCAGCGCCGTGACCACCGCCATGGCCGCCAACAGCCCGGTGAAGGGACGCGAGTAGTGGAGCACGAAGGGCCACAACCGGTCCGCGGGTACCGACTCGGGCTGGTCGGGATAGGGATCCACCAGCCTCTCGAAAAAACGCAGCATGTTCCGCTCTCGTATCGCATGACGCCAGCCGCTCATCATACCCTTGTGCCGTTCATGCGGCGTGTTCTGTCAAGGTCGGTGCACCAGTGCCATGTCATGGTCGGTCAGGCGCATCGCGCCTCGATCGGTGACCCTCACCGTATTGCTTAGACCGATGCCGAAACCTCCCGGCAAGCGCAGACACAGCGGCAGGTGGAAGACCATGTTGCGGGCAAGCGGCGTGGTCTGCCCGGCGGCGAGAAAACCCGTGCCTTCCACCCAGCTCGGCGGAAACTGGGCACCGACCGCGTAGCCGTAAACCCCCGAATGGAAGAAGCGTTCGCGGTGTGGCGCCAGGATAGCATCGGCGAGCCGGGCGACGTCTTCGAAAGGTGTGCCCGGCGTCATGGCCTCGCACATGCGGGCCTCCATCTCGACACACAGGTCGGCGGCGAGGCGCATCTCGTCGCTGATCGGCCCGACCACCACCGTGCGCATGGTCGGCGCGGTGTAGCGCTGCCAGACGGCGCCAAACTCGAGGAACACCGCATCGCCCGAAGCGATGCCCCGGCGCTTGTGGTTGACGTGGATGATGCCACTGCGCGACCCGCTGGTGACGATCGGGGCCAGGCTGAAAAATTCGCTGCCGGCCTCGAGCATCACCTGGGCACCGACGGCGGCCACCTGGTTGTCGGTGACACCGGGCTCGACCACCTCGATGGCACGCGCAAGCCCAAGCGATGTCATCTTGGCGCTGCGCGTCAGGCAATCGAGTTCGGCGTCGCTCTTGACCAGTCTCAGGCTCGCCATCAGGCCACCGGCACGATCATGGAAGCGATCGCCACCGAGTCGTCCCTGCAGATGACGCATCAGGCCAAACCGTAGACCGCTACTGCTGCCATCGATGCCGATGTCGTGACTGTCCGCCAAGGCGTCAGCCAACGGATCGATCACCTCATCGAGGGCTTCCCAGCGATAGCCGACCACTTCATCGACCCTCGCCGTTACCACGGCGGGTCCGGTCTCGATGGACGCCACCTGCAGCAGCGTGCGCGAAGGGGTGACCACCAGGGCCGCGTGCACGGAGACTTCGAAGGTGTGATAGCCACACAGATAGAAGATGTCCGCCGCCTGGCACAGCAGCAGGGCGTCCAGCCCCTGTCGCTGCATGGCATCGCGAGCGCGCGCCAGCCGGCGATCGAACTCCTCGGCGGCAAACGGCAGTTCGCTTCCGGCGTGCTCTACCGCCAGGGCCTGGCGGTACTGATGGTGATCCATTGGCCGTCTCCTTGATCGATTCACCACAGTGTAGACAGTCAAGCCGGTTCGTCTTCCAGGCGATCCCGGGCAAGCCAAGGGGAAATAAGACTTCTCGCCGAGGGGCGGACTCTCGTAGAATTCCAGACTCGTGTAGACACGCCACAGGAATACGCAATGGGCAGGGCCTTCCAGAACCGCAAGGAATCCATGGCCAAGACGGCCGCCGCCAAGACCAAGGTCTACAGCAAGTACGGACGCGAGATCTACGTCTGCGCCAAGTCCGGAGGCGTCGATCCGAACGCCAATCTGACGCTGCGCAGCCTTCTCGACCGCGCCAAGAAGGACCAGGTACCGGGTCATGTCATCGATCGGGCGCTGGAGAAGGCGTCGGGCGTCGGCGGCGAGGACTACTCGCTGGCACGCTATGAGGGCTTCGGTCCCGGCAACGCCATGGTGATCGTCGAATGTCTGACCGACAATCCCAACCGGACCTTCGGCGACGTTCGTGCCTGCTTCACCAAGACCAAGAGCAAGATCGGCACACCGGGCAGCGTCAGCCACATGTTCGACCATCTGGCGATCCTCGCCTACACCGGCGAGGATGAAGAAGCCGCGCTGGAAGCCTTGATGGAAGCCGACGTGGATGTCACCGACATCGAGAACGAGAACGGCCTGATCACCGTGTTTGCTCCGCCGACCGACTACGCCAAGGCGCGTCAGGCGCTGCGCGAATCCCTCGGCGCCGAGGAGTTCGAGATCGACGAGATCCAGTTCCTTCCCCAGGCCACCACGCCGGTGGAGGGGGATGACCTGGCCATGTTCGAAAAGCTGCTCGACATGCTCAACGACCTCGATGACGTCCAGAACGTTTACCACAGCGCTGAATTACCCTAGCGCATCGACGCCTTTCGACTGACGAAACTGCTACAGTTAAGTAGCATCGCAGTGCCCGGCAGGGGCTCGTACCCAGGCATGAGCCCTGCCCTGACACTGCTTCCGGGCATGGGATTCGATAGAACTGCGAGGACTCTACCGTTCGTTGGAACGCTTCGACGACTACTTCCACCGAGAGCGAGTTTCCGTGCATGGCCCCATTTTCAACCCTGACCCAGGCTGCCGCACAACGCCCGGACAACATTCGACACCGCAATCTTCGCAAGCACCTGCTCACCCGCTGGGCCAGTCTGATGGGTGCGGCGGTGCACTTCCTCTTCATTCCACTGTTCTGGGTGCTCGATCACTCGCTGCTGGCACTGATCAACGTGATCAGCGTGGCCATGTGGCTTGGCGCCTATCTCGCCAATCAACATGGCGAGCAGGACCGCGCGGTCTACCTGATCACCACCGAGGCATACTGCCACGCCAACATCGCCACCGTGATCCTGGGTACCTCCGCCGGCTTTCACTTCTACCTGCTGACACTGTCCTGCTGGGCGGCCGTCACCCACTCGGTCAAGTGGGTCGCGCTGGTGCTCGGCCTGATGGGGATGCTGATCTTCCTGTTCCTGGAGTTCCCGCTGTCCCAGATGTTTCCGCTGGAAAGCGGCCCCGGCTTCCCGCTGATGCTGGCGACCCTGAACCTCTCCTGTGCGCTGTTCACCATGGTCGGCTTCGCCATGCTGGCCCGCCACGTCTACGAGACCCAGGAAGAAACGCTGACCAGCATGGCGACCCGTGATGCCCTCACCGGCCTGCACAACCGTCGTTTTGCCGGCGAATACCTGCGCCAGTTATCAGGCGACAGACAGGATGGCACCAACACGCCCTACAGCCTCGCGCTGATCGATATCGATCATTTCAAGCTGATCAACGACAAGCATGGGCACAAGGTCGGCGACCAGTGCCTGATCCAGATTTCCGATTTGCTGGTGCGCCACTTTCGCCGCTCGGATGTACTCTGCCGCTGGGGCGGCGAGGAATTCCTGCTGATCTTCCCCGGCGCCGACTTGAACGAGATCCTGCCGGTGCTCGAAGGTTTCCAGGAGCGCCTTCGCAGCCTGCCCATCATGCACAACGGCGACGTCATTTCCTTGACCGTCAGCGTCGGCGTGACCAGCCATACGCCCGGCATGCACTATGATCTGCTGATCAATCGCGCCGATCACCTGCTTTACCGAGCCAAGGCCGAAGGTCGGGACCGGATCATCAGCGATGAGTCAGAGGAGCAGGTCCCTCCGCCACTCTAGCCGGCAAGCGCCAAGCGACCACCCGGACAGCGCCAGGTCATCGCTCCCACGCCAATCTAATGCCGCCCGTCAAAGCCTGCCTTGAGGCAGGACTCAGGTCAGGTGCACCACCTCGAACCGGGCCAGCACCTTGTCGTTTTCATCGAGCAGTTCAAGCTCATCGGCCAGCAGACGAAACGCTCTAGTGGCCCCCAGTGCCTCGACCAGCGCGCGCTCCTGGGCCATGACAGGCCCCTGGCAGGCCTTCCTGGTAGTGGCCAGCGGGGCCAGCGACAGCGCATCCCCCTCCCGCTGGTAACTTCCCATCAGGCGGTTGCACCCTCCGGATCCGGCCAGGCGGCCCTCCTGGGTGTGCAGCACGATATGCGCAGAACCGTCGACAGCGACTTCTCCGTCGACTTGCACCAGCTTCCAGTAGCGCTCTTCCAGTGGTTCACGCAGCGGTTCGGGCAGCCGCGCCAGGCGAGCAGCCTCGCCATCCGGCGTACTCGACGCCTGCGACACAAGATCGCCACCCTGCGCGACTTGCCACCGCTGCGCCGCCTCCGGGGCGGGCTCGCCCAGCGACAGTTCGCCATCCGTCAACTGCCACTGACCACGGTGGCGGCGGCGAGGTTGCTTGCCGGGTCCCAGATGCGTCTCCTTGAGCAGATATCGCCCCCCGTCCTCGAGCGCCAGATCGAGACGTACCGCCTTGCAGTCATCACAGGACAGTTCACCACGAAAGCTCGCAGGAAGTGGCGCCAGGCTGGACGCCTCTGCCTGGAAGGACTCGCTCGACCCGGTGCCACTCGAGGACGCCCCGGTACAACCGGCCATCAGCAGCAACAGCCAGGCCGTCCCCCACAGACGCGACTGGCGTAGAGTTCCTGGAGTCGGTTTCATGGTGCCCCCTTGGTGTTGAAGAAGAAATGCTGGCACACGGCTGTGGCTACATGTGACTGATCTTGGACCACCATCCTGCCAAGGGTTCCCCGCCTGCGCATGTCGAAGATCAGGGAACCGGCCAGACGCCAGACTTCAGAGGGTACCTTCATGAGGTTGTCGAGGCGACGCCACCTGAGGCATTCAGCACCACCCGATCGCGGCCGGCGTACTTGCCTCGATACAGCGCCTGGTCGGCCCGCCGCAACAGGGCTGAGGCGCTCTCGCCCTCCAGTCGCTTGGCCACCCCCAGGGTACAGGTCAACAACACCTGCTCTCCGGTGAGCAGCGTCAAGGGCGTTGTCGCCAGACCCTTGCGAATGCGTTCGGCGATATCCAGCGCCTGATGCTCGTCGCGCTCCTTGAGCAGAATCACGAACTCTTCTCCCCCGTAGCGACACACAGGATCGATGTCGCGCACGACCTCCTCGATCACCTTGCCCAGATGCTGCAGCGCGCGATCGCCCTCGGCATGCCCCCAGCCATCGTTGAATCGCTTGAAGTTATCGATATCCAGCATGATCAACGACAGTGGTCGCCCGCTTACCTCGGCCTGGGCCACCGCAGCGGGCAAGGCTTCATCGAGATAGCGGCGATTGTGCACGCCAGTAAGACCATCGAGATAGCTCATGCCATGCAACCGCGCCTTCTCCTCCAGCAGCGTCTCTCGCTCGCGCTGCAACAGACTGATGCGATCGGCCAGGGCCAGCGACAAGAGGATGGCCTCCAGCGCGGAACCGATCTGGAAACCGTGCAGCGTCCAGAAGTTGTGGGGGGACAACCCATAGGTCACCAGCAGCAACAGGACCACGCCGACCACCAGCACCGACCACGCCATCAACAGCCATTGCGCGGGGCGAAAGCCACGCCACAAGCCACGCACCGACGACAGCAGAAAAGCCGTTAGCGTCAGCACCCCCAGCAGCGAATAGAACACCACGGTCAAGAAACTCGGCAGCAGCCAGGCGATGGCGGCGGCCAGCGCCAGGAGCCAGCACAGCCACCGCATCAACGAGTCCACTCTCGGGTCCTGGCGCGCCGTCATCAGAAAACGCCGGCAGAACTGCAACCCGCAGATGCTGATCACCGACAGGGCCGTCAGCAGCAAGGCCTCGTTCAGGCGTGCCCCCATCTGCGGAAAATAAAGCAGCAGCAAGCCGTTCTGACACAAGAAGTAAGCGCCCGCTCCACTCAAGAACCCCAGATACCAGAGGTAGTTGGTATCGCGAAGACTGAACAGTAGAAGGCTGTTGTAGATCACCAGGCCCGCAATCAAGCCGAAATAGAGCCCCTGCCCCAGCAACAAGTCACGCCAGTAACGGTGTAGATCGACGTCATCCAGTACCTGCACATTGAAGCGTATCGCCTGATCGGTCTCGACGCGCAACAGCAGTTCATTCGTTGCCACAGGCAAGCGGAACTGGGGCAAGGCAGCAGCGAGCCCCGGATCATCGGCAAAATGCGTCTCCCTCGCGACGGGGCGACACCCCGAGTCGTCACAGACCAGCAGCTCGACTCCCTGAACCAGAGGATTGGACAGCACCAGGCGCTGCCCGGGCAGAGCACCCACCACCCTCAGTCGCAGCCATACCGGATGCGCCTTGAGTCCCAGGCTGACCTGCTCATCGAGAGACTCTGCGGTAACCGTAGAAAGCGCTCCTTTCTCCGGTGGTTGCTGCCCCTGGTGGTCGAGTACCCACAGCGACACATTGGGCTGTGGGCGTGAGGCCTCCCCCGCCAGCTCCCACGCCAGCAGCACCACCATCGCGGTCAACAAAAGCCAAAGCCGCCCCATGCCTCTGCCCGACTCAACTCCGCCGCCCCACTGCATCGCAGCACTCCTTGTCGCCCAGACTCAGTGTAGCCGCTTCCTTCCGGCATACCTTTCCTGCGGCACTGTGCCGCCAGCGAAGTTTCAACCCAGAGGAAGGATAGTGCCCAAATCCCCCAGCAAGGACTCACTTACACGAGACGACCCAACAGGGTTGAGGTAGCGCCCCCGAGGGAGGGAGTGGCAAGGACGTCATATGCGAGTATGCTGGGACCTGAACGTGATGAAAGAACAGGAGATCGCTCACTTCACCAGCAAGGAGGTTCACATGAAGGTCTACAAACCTCAGTGGCAATGTACCCTCAACGTGACCGAGGGCGCAGAG
Organism: Halomonas sp. DP5N14-9; assembly: GCF_019802175.1. NCBI lineage: Bacteria > Pseudomonadati > Pseudomonadota > Gammaproteobacteria > Oceanospirillales > Halomonadaceae > Halomonas > Halomonas sp. DP5N14-9. The sequence goes on along the minus strand of NZ_JAHVHR010000035.1, from coordinate 264,168 downwards.
CAGACCGCAAGCTGGAAGAATCGCCTGGCCTGGCAGCTCAGGCAGATGGCAGACCGTCTCGAAGGAGGCCGCCGCACCCTGATTCTGGATGTGGATGTCCAGCCCTCCATCGCCAAGGACGATGTGGATCGTTGCCTGGGCAAGGGCTTTGCCCTTTCCCAGACCCTGATGACCGAGCTGGCCCAGCAGGCCGCCTGCGAGGACATCATGCGTGACGCCAAGGCAGAACTGTACGAGAGCGATTGAACGACAGAGTCCCCGACCGGCGCGGCTTGATGGTGCGCCAGGCCCGGGCCAATAGTCTGCACCTGAACGCACAACACCCGCCAGATGGCGGGTGTTGTGGTTTTCGAACATTGCACCGACGCCGTCAGGTCGTCGGAGAAGGGATCATTCCCACTCGATCGTCGCCGGCGGCTTGGACGAGACGTCGTAGGTGACGCGGGAGACTCCGGACAGCTCGTTGATGATGCGGTTGGAGACCTTCTCCAGCAGTTCGTAGGGCAGGTGGGCCCAGCGGGCGGTCATGAAGTCGATGGTCTCGACGGCACGCAGGGCGATGACCCATTCGTAGCGGCGGCCATCACCGACCACACCGACGGACTTGACCGGCAGGAACACCGCGAAGGCCTGGCTGGTCTTGTGGTACCAGCCGGAATTGTGCAGCTCTTCGATGAAGATGGCGTCGGCCTCGCGCAGGATGTCGGCGTACTCCTTCTTGACCTCGCCGAGGATACGCACGCCCAGGCCCGGCCCCGGGAAGGGGTGACGGTAGACCATGTCGTAGGGCAGGCCGAGTTCCAGGCCGAGCTTGCGCACCTCGTCCTTGAACAGCTCACGCAACGGCTCGACCAGCTTGAGCTTCATCGTCTCCGGCAGGCCACCGACGTTGTGGTGGGACTTGATCACGTGGGCCTTGCCGGTCTTGGCGGCGGCCGACTCGATCACGTCCGGGTAGATGGTGCCCTGGGCCAGGAAGTCCACGCCCTCGATCTTGGCCGCTTCGCTGTCGAAGACGTCGATGAAGGTGTTACCGATGATCTTGCGCTTGGCTTCGGGGTCGGCCTCTCCTTCGAGCTTGCCGAGGAACAGCTCTTCGGCGTCGACGCGGATCACCCGCACGCCCATGTGCTGGGCGAAGGTCTCCATCACCTGGTCGCCTTCGTTCTTGCGCAGCAGGCCGTTGTCGACGAACACGCAGGTCAGCTGGTCGCCGATGGCCTTGTGCAACAGGGCCGCGACCACCGAGGAGTCGACCCCGCCTGACAGTCCCAGCAGCACGTGGCGGTCACCGACCTGGTCGCGCACCCGGGCGATCTGGTCCTCGATGATCTTGGCCGGCGTCCAGTTGCGCTCGGCGCCACAGATCTCCAGCACGAAGTGCTCGAGGATGCGCTGACCCTGCAGGGTGTGGGTGACCTCGGGGTGGAACTGTACGCCGTAGAAGCGCTTTTCCTCCCAGGCCATGGCAGCGATCGGGCAGCTCGGGGTGGAGGCGGTGACGGTGAAGGTCTCCGGCACCTGGGCGACCTTGTCACCGTGACTCATCCACACGTCCAGCAGGCCGCGCCCGCTATCCGGATCGACGTGATCCTTGATGTCCTTGAACAGCGCCGTCTCGGCGTCCAGGCGGATCTGGGCGTAGCCGAACTCGCGCTTATTGGAGCCCTCGACCTTGCCACCCAGCTGCTCGGCCATGGTCTGCATGCCGTAGCAGATACCGAACACCGGCAGCCCCATCTCGAACACGCAGGCCGGCGCCCGCGGCGAGTCCAGCTCGGTCACCGACTCCGGGCCACCGGCCAGGATGATGCCGTTGGGGCGATACTCGCGGATCTCCTCTTCGGTGATGTCGAAGGCGCGAATCTCGGAGTAGACGCCGATCTCGCGCACCCGGCGAGCGATCAGCTGGGTGTACTGGGAGCCGAAGTCGAGGATCAGGATCTTGTGGGCGTGGATATCGGTCATGGGGACTTACCTTGCAGGCAGTGGGGCCGGTGGGCCGAGCAATCGAAAAGCGAAAAGCGAAAAGCTGGAAGCGGCGGACCGCTTCCAGCTCAGGGTGACGAGGGGCGAGTCGCCCCGCGCGCCTTCTGGTGCAACGCGTCTGGTGCGATACGCCTGGCGCGTCACGTCAGCGCCTACCCTGCTCGATAGTTGGGCGCTTCCTTGGTGATCTGGACGTCGTGAACGTGGGACTCGTTGAAGCCGGCGCCGGTGATCTTGACGAACTCGGGCTTGGTGCGCATCTCGTCGATGCTGGCACAGCCGGTGTAGCCCATGGAGGCACGCAGGCCACCCATCAGCTGGTGCACGATGGCACCCATCACGCCCTTGTAGGGCACCCGGCCTTCGATGCCTTCCGGCACCAGCTTCTCGACGCCGTCGTCCTTGTCCTGGAAGTAGCGGTCGCTGGAACCCTGGGTCTGGGACATGGCGCCCATGGAACCCATGCCACGGTAGGCCTTGTAGGTACGCCCCTGGAACAGCTCGACCTCGCCCGGCGCCTCCTCGGTGCCGGCCAGCAGGCCACCGACCATGATGCAGCTGGCACCGGCGGCTACCGCCTTGGCGATGTCGCCGGAGAAGCGCACGCCACCGTCGGCGATCAGCGGGATGTCGAACTCCTTGAGCGCCTCGGCCACGTTGGACACCGCGGTGATCTGCGGCACGCCGACACCGGCGACGATGCGGGTGGTGCAGATGGAGCCGGGACCGATGCCCACCTTGACCGCGTCGGCACCGGCCTCGGCCAGCGCCCGGGCGGCGTCGGCGGTGGCGATGTTGCCGCCGATGACCTGGATCTGCGGGAAGTGCTCCTTGACCCAGCGCACCCGCTCGATCACGCCACGGGAATGACCGTGGGCGGTATCGACGACGAGGGCGTCGACACCGGCTTCGGCCAGCGCCTTGACTCGGTCAGGGGTTTCCGGACCGGTGCCCACGGCGGCGCCGACCAGCAGGCGGCCATCGGCGTCCTTGGCGGCGCTGGGGAAGGTGCGCGCCTTCTCGATGTCCTGGAAGGTCACCAGGCCACGCAGGCGGAAGTCGCCGTCCACCACCAGCATCTTCTCGACCCGGTGCTCCTGCATCTTGCCCTTGATGACATCCAGCGGGGTGCCTTCCGGCACGGTCACCAGGCGATCGCTCGGGGTCATGATGTCGGCGACGCTGTCGCCATGGTTGGGCTGGAAGCGCATGTCACGCTCGGTCACCAGGCCGACCAGGGTCTCACCCTCGACCACCGGGAAGCCGGAGAAGCCGTGTTCCTTGGCCATCGCCAGCAGATCCTGCAGCTTGGCCTTGGGTCCGACGGTGACGGGATCCTTGACGATGACGCTCTCGTGCTTCTTGACCTTGCGCACTTCCAGCGCCTGCTGAGCGATGCCCATGCTCTTGTGGATGATGCCGATGCCACCTTCCTGAGCCATGGCGATGGCCAGGCGGGCTTCGGTGACGGTATCCATGGCGGCGGAGGCGAGGGGAATATTGAGGAAGAGGTCGCGAGTCAGGCGGGTCCGGAGACTGACGTCCTTGGGGAGAACGTCGGAATAGCCGGGAACGAGCAATACGTCGTCAAACGTAAGTGCTTCTTGGGCCATACGTAGCATAATCGGCAACACCCACTGAGGCTTTAGAGGGAGGGAAGAAGTTAATCGCCCATTATAACGTTCCGCCCCGGCCTCCGGCAATGTGCCAGCTTGACACATCGATGCTCCTCGGTTGCCATCCGCCGTCTACTCCGGCGCCAGCGCCCCGCTACCCCGTTCGACCGCTTCATCCAACGCCTGCTCGCCCTGAAAACGCGCTCGCCAGTGGTCGGTGAAGGCCTCCCGGCGGGCAGGATCGACAAAGGCCAGCAAGGTGGCGTTGGGTAGTATCGGGTAGAGCCGCTCCCCCACCTGGGTGCGCAGCCTGGCGGCGGTGTAGGGGCCGGTCACCCCCGGCAGCACGCTGAACAGTGGCGTCTGCCCCGCCAGCACCCGCTGGCCACGCTGACTCAGCAAAAACCTGACGAAGGTCTCGGCGGCCTCGATGTGGGGGGCATCGCGATGCACGAAGGCCATGCGCATCAGCACCAGCGAATAGTCCCTGGGCACCTGCACGATCACCTCGGGATGTTCCTGGGCGTAGACCATGGCGTAGGAACCCAGCAGGTTGTAGCCGAGCCAGTAGCGTCCCTGGCTGAGCCCTTCGAGCATGGCCCGGGTGGTCGTCTCCAGGCGGGTATCGACACGCCCCATGGCGCCGACCAGCTCCCAGAAGCGCGAGGAGTAGCGCGCATCCTGCTGGGCCAGGGTGTAGCCCACCCCGCTGGAAAGCGGCGAGTAGGTGGTCACCTTGCCCGTCAGCCAGCGGGCCTGGGTCGCCAGCAGTGCGTGCAGGTCGCCATGGGTCTGGGGCGGCAGCATATGCCGCGACAGATCCAGCCGATAGGCCATCACCACCGGCTCGAAGGTGAAGGCGAAGACCTCGTCGCGCCAGCGCGCCCACTCGGGCCAGCGCTCGATCTCCGGCCCGTTCAGACGCCGCGCCAGTCCTTCATTGACCCGGGCCATCTGCCACGGCATCGCCGAGCTGATCACCACGTCCGGCGCTCTGCTCGTCCCTTCGCCCTCTGCCCCGCCCCCAGCGAGATGTCCCACCACGCTGTCGTCCACCTCCCGGGTGGTGCGATCCTCAAAGCGCAGGGGAATCTGAGGGTAGGCCTGGCGAAAGGCGTCCAGCAGCGGCGCCACCACGTCAAGATCCAGCGCCGCCGAGATCACCAGCGGATCATCGTCCGAGGGGGTGCGGCTGTCGCCGCTGTGACAGCCGCCCAGCAGCACGAGCATGAGCATGAGCAGTAAAAGGGGCAGGCACGGCGACGCCACCAGGGGCTGCCGCCGTGTGACCTGCGTCGCACAGCGGGCCGGGAGACGTCCACAGGATCGAAGGCGTTGTCCAGGCTGCAGGGGCATCAAGTACTCTCTCCTGGATTCACGCCGGCCGCAAAGGCTCCGGTGACATCCTGTTCGTCCTTCGCCAGCGGCAGCCACAGCACCACCTCGAGTCCCTGCGGCGAGCGGTTGGCGAATTGCACGCGGGCGCCCATGCGCCGGGCGGTGGTATCGACGATGGCCAGGCCCAGTCCAGAGCCCTCGGTGTCCTGACGCCCACCCCGCTGAAACGGCTGCCCCAGCGTCGCCAGCGCCGCGTCGGCGACACCGGGGCCGTCATCGACGATCGACAACCGCGCCCAGTCGCCCTCGCGCGACAGATGCAGGGTGATCTCGCAACCTGTCGGCGTGTAGCGCAGGGCGTTGTCGATCAGGTTGCCCAGGGCTTCGCGCAGTGCCCAGTCCTCGACACAGACCTTCAGCGGCTCGGCTGGCAGGCTGCCAAGCCCGAGGTCATGCTCCGCCGCCCGCTCCCGCGCCGCCCAGTCCAGGGCGACGTCGCGTACCAGCTCACCCAGGTCGAGCGCAGGCAGCGCCGTCTCCCGGTCGAGGTGGCGCAGTCGCGCCAGCGACAGCAATTGGCCGGCCAGTCGACTGGTGTCCTCGGCCCGGGCGTGAACGCGCGTGAGCGCCTGGCGCCATTCATCCGGATCACTGCTGCGAAGGCCCAGCTCGCTGACGGTCTTGAGTCCCGCCAGCGGCGTCTTGAGCTGGTGGCTGGCGTCGGCGGTGAAGCGCAGAAGATCCTCGCGTCCCTGGCGCTGACGGGCGAACAGGTGGTCCAAGGCCTGGGCGAGCTCATGAAGCTCCCTGGGCACCCTGGCCGCCAGCGGACTGAAGTCATCGGCGCCGCGTCCACGAATCTGGCGGCGCAGGCGGCGCAGGGGAGACAGCGCCGCGCGCATGGTCAAGCCCATCAGCACCCCGGTCAGCAGCACCATGGCAATAAAGCGCGACAGCGAACGCTCGAACAGTGAGCGGGCCAGGGCTCGACGCCCCTCGAGGGTATGCCCGACCCACACCTGCACCGGCAGCTGGGTGACCCAACCCGCCGAGGCCACCCGCTGGGCATGCAGACGCAGCTCTCCCAGCGTCGTGGTCAGGTCCCGCGACATACCGCCTTCATCCAGCGCCTGCTGCCAGGTGGTGGGGATGTCCACCGGCCAGTTACGCGACAGCGTCCTGCCTTCATCGTCGAGCACCGCGTAGAACACCCGCGCCTGGCTGTCGGTGGCGAGGATCTGCAGCGCCGCCGCCGGCACCACCACCTGGGGGATGCCGTCCTGCCAGCGCACCGCCTCGGCGATGGTCAGCGCCGCCGCCTGCAACTGGGCGTCGAAGGCCCGCGCCGCCGCCCGCTGACTGCTGACCCAGGCCTCCACCATCAGCGCCAGCCCCAGCACTCCGACGGTGACCACCAGCCAGCCACCGAGCCGACGCTTGAGTGATCCATCGACCTCGATCACCCGTCGTCCTCTTCCAGACGGTAGCCAAGTCCGCGAAAGGTGCGGATACGCAGACCTGCGCCCTTGAGCCGCTTGCGCAGCCGGCTGACGTAGACCTCCAGGGCGTTGGAGCCCACCTCGCCGAAGCCGAAAAGTCGCCCCTCCAGGGTCTCGCGAGGCGCGATGGCTCCAGCGTGCAGCAACAGGCTTTCGACCAGCAGCAGCTCGCGATGGGGTAGCGCCATGGGCTCGCCGAACAGACTGGCGGCGCCACTGGCCGGATCGAAGGACAAGGGTCCCAGGCCAAGACGGTTGTCGGCACGCTGCTGGCTGCGCCTGAGCAGCGCGCGCACCCGCGCCTCAAGTTCGGCCAGTTCAAAGGGCTTGGCCAGGTAGTCATCGGCCCCCAGGTCGAGTCCCCTGACCCGGTCATCCAGGGCGTCCCGGGCGGTCAGGATGATCACCGGGGTGCGATCGCCCGCGTCACGCAACTCGGCCAGCAGTGACAGGCCGTCGCCGTCGGGCAGGCCGATGTCCAGAAGCATCAGGTCGACCCCACCCTGGCGCAGCGCCGCCCTGGCATCACTGCAGCAGGCAAACACCTCCACGGTATTGCCAAGGGGGGTCAGGGCCTCGACCAGCGAGCGGCTGATGAGGGCATCATCTTCGACGACGAGAAGGCGCATGCGACTAATGTCTTATCCAGGCAGGGAGGGCATGACAGGTTGATGAAAGCTAGTCGGCCTAGCATCTCTCACGTTAAAGCACCCCGGTTTCATCAATCCATAATAATAGTTGTCAGGAGTCCGCATGAAGAATATCACAGCTCTGCCCGCCGCCCTGCTGCTCGGCGCCAGCCTCAGCGTCGGCACCGCCCAGGCCGCCGACGAGGCCGAATGCATCGCCCCGGCCAAGCCCGGCGGTGGCTACGACCTGACCTGCCGGCTAGCCGCCAATGGCCTGCTCGAGACCGGCCTGATCGAGGACCCGATGCTGGTCACCTACATGCCCGGCGGCATCGGTGCGGTGGCCTACAACCACGTCAACGGCGTGCGCACCGACGACCCCAACCTGATCGTCGCCGCCAGCACCGGCGCTGCGGTCAACCTGGCGCTGGGCAAGTTCGGCCAGTACGACGCCAGCGAAGTGCGCTGGGTCGGCGCCCTGGGGGTCGACTACGGCGCCATCGTGGTCAAGGCCGACGCGCCCTGGCAGACCCTGGATGAGCTGATGACGGCACTGCAGGAAGACCCCACCCAGGTCGCCTTCGGCGCCGGCGGCAGCGTGGGCAGCCAGGACTGGATGAAGGCCGCGCTGACCGCCAAGGCCGCCGACGTCGACCCGCGCAGCCTGCGCTACGTGGCCTTCGAGGGTGGCGGTGAAGCCCTGGCCGCACTGCTCGGCAACCATATCCAGGTGTTCTCCGGTGACCTGTCGGAGCTCAAGTCCCAGCTCGAGAGCGGCGACATCCGCGTGCTGGCGGCGCTGTCCGAGGAGCGCATGGGCGGCCCCTACGCCGAGATTCCCACCGCCGCCGAACAGGGTTACGACGTCCAGTGGCCGATCTGGCGCGGCTACTACATGGGCCCCGAGGTCAGCGACGAGGCCTACCAGGCCTGGGTCGAGCGCCTCGAGAACCTGGCCGGCAACGAGACCTTCGCCGAGCTGCGCGAAGCCCGCGGACTGTTCCCCATGGCCCGCTTCGGTGACGACTTCGACGGCTACGTCAAGGATCAGGTCGCCGGCTTCAAGGAGCTGGCCACGGAAGTGGGTCTGACCCAATGAGAATCGCCGCCGACCGCTGTCTAGGTATCGCCCTGATGGGGTTGGCGGCGTTTACCGCCGTCAACGCCCTGTCCCTCGAGGTGCCTTTCAGCTACGACCCCGTCGGCCCCAAGGCCTTTCCGCTGGGGCTCTCCATCCTGCTGGGGCTGCTGTCGCTGGTTCTGGTGATACGTCCGGGTGAAAACGGCCACTGGCCCGACAAGCGCCTGGGATTGCGCCTGGTCGGCGTGCTGGTGCTGCTGCTGGTCTACGCCGTGCTGTTCCCGCGCCTGGGCTTTTTGTTGAGCTCGATGCTGGTGATCGCCGCCCTGGCCTGGCTGTTCGAGGCCAGTCCGCTCAAGGCCGTGGCCACCGGTGTGCTGATGGCGCTGGGCGGCCAGTGGCTGTTTACTCATGGCCTTGGCATCGGCCTGCCCGGCTTGCCGTGGTAGCGCGAACCGCCGTCCTGAAGCCAGCTCCTGTAACAGCTTAGCTGCCAGCGCGGCCCCAGCCCTGACCGCCACCGATCCCTGATCAAGGTGTTCCCATGTTCGACTTTCTTATTGAAGGCTTCGGCGTCGCCCTGACGCCGCTCAATCTTGGCCTGGCCTTCCTCGGCGCGCTGCTGGGCACCCTGTTCGGCGCCCTGCCGGGCATCGGGCCAATCAACGGCATCGCCATCCTGATGCCGCTGGCCTACACCCTGGGCCTGCCCGCCGAATCCGCGCTGATCCTGCTGGCCGGCATCTACACCGGTGCCGAGTACGGCGGGCGCATGTCCAGCATCCTGCTCAATGTGCCCGGCGACGCCGGCGCGGTGATGACCACCCTCGACGGCCATCCGCTGGCCAAGCGTGGCCTGGCCGGTCCGGCGCTGGGCCTGTCGGCGGTGGCGTCCTTTGTCGGCGCCACCATCGCCATCATCGGCCTGACCCTGTTCGCCCCGCTGCTGGCCCGGGTGGCGGTGATGTTCGGTCCCGCCGAATTCTTCGCGCTGATGGTGTTCGCCTTCTCGTCGATGTCGGTAATGATGGGCAAGGACCCGATCAAGACTGCCATCGGCGCCGTGCTCGGCGTGCTGATCGGCACCGTCGGCGTCGACTCCGGCACCGGCGTGATGCGCTACACCTTCGGCATGCCGGAGCTCTATGACGGTATCGACTTCGTGGTGATGATCATCGGCCTGTTCGCCATCAGCGAGATCCTGCTGATGCTCGAGCACGCCCATCGCGACGACGTCGATGACACCCTGCCTCCGCTGGGCCGGGTATTCGTCAGCCTCAAGGAAGTGATGGCCTGCAAGGGCACCATGCTACGCTCCGGTGTGCTCGGCTTCATCATCGGCGTACTGCCGGGAACTGGCGCCTCGGTGGCCGGGGCGGTGTCCTACACCACCGAAAAGCGGCTGGTGGACAAGGACAACACCTTCGGCACCGGCGACATGCGTGGCCTGGCGGCGCCCGAAGCGGCCAACAACGCTTCCGCCGCAGGCTCCTTCGTACCGATGCTGACCCTGGGCATCCCCGGCTCCGGCACCACCGCGGTGCTGCTCGGCGCGCTGATGCTCTACAACATCACCCCGGGTCCGATGATGTTCACCGACAACCCGGAGGTCGCCGGTGGCCTGATCGCCTCGCTGTACATCGGCAACCTGGTGTTGCTGGCGCTCAACCTGCCGCTGGCCGGGGTCTTCGCCAAGGTGCTGACCATCCCGCGCTGGGTGCTGGTGCCGGCCATCGCCGTGCTATCCTTCGTCGGGGTCTATCAGCTGCATTCCGACCTGACCGCCATCTATCTGATGCTCGTCATCGGTGTCTTCGGCTACCTGCTGCGCAAGCTCGGCTTCTCGCTGGCGCCGGTCATCCTCGGCTACGTGCTGGGCGGCCTGATGGAAGAGAACCTGCGTCGGGCTTTGGCGATCAGCGGTGGTGACACCGCCATCCTGTGGCAGTCCGGCATCTCGCTGTCGCTGTGGATCGCCGCCTCGGCACTGCTGGTACTGCCCTGGCTGGTACCCAAGCTGCTCAAGCAACGGCCCTCGAGTCAGGCTTGATGCAACGGGCTTCAGGGCCATGCTCGAGTCGCCCCGGCAAAGGCCCTGGCATCGCTCTTATATGGCCCGCACGAAGCCCCTGCGTAGCCCTTGTGTAGCCCTTAATGTAGCCCTCGTGTAGTCCCTGCGCGGCGCCATCTGGCGCCGCGCGCCGTCGTCAGGCTCGATCACCACCACCTGTGCACAGAGTACAGGCAACGCACACAGGAGACGCCATGCCCGCCGCCCCCACACTCCTTCCCCCCGGCGCCTGGCGCTTCCTGCCCACCCTCGCCCTGGGCGGCCTGGGCGGGGTCATCGCCTACCTGATCGACCTGCCGCTTCCGTGGCTACTCGGCGCCCTGATCACCACCACCCTGGCGAGCCTCGCCGGGGTGCGCCTGGGCTCGCCGGGACGGTTGCGCAAGGGGGTTCTGGTGGTCATCGGGGTGATGCTGGGCTCGGCCTTCACCCCGGAGCTGTCCGGCGATATCACCGCCTGGGCCGCCAGCGCCGCAATCATGCTCGCCGCCACCGCGGTAATGATGGTGGTGGCGGTGGCCTTCAGCTACCGCGTGGCCGGTCACTCGCTGGACACCGCGCTCTACGCCGGCGCCCCGGGCGGACTGTCGGCGCTGTTGATGATGGCCCACGAGTCTGGCGCTGACCTGCGTGCCGTCGGTATCACCCACGCGGTGCGTATCCTGGTGCTGCTGCTGGCGATTCCACCGATCCTCGGCCTGTTCGGCCACGTGGATCTGGCCGGCGCCAGCAACGGGCCGGCCCAGTGGAGCCAGCTACCCTCGCTCGCCGGCACCGCCTGGCTGGTGGTAGCGGCGGCGCTCGGCGCCGTGGTCGGCCGGGTGCTGCGCCTGCCCAACGCCCTGCTGTTCGGCCCGGCGCTGGTGTCGTCGCTGCTGCACTTTTCCGGGCTGACCCACGCGGTGCTGCCACCGGCGCTGATCGCCCTGGCTCAGGTGGTCATCGGCACCTCGGTGGGCGTGCGCTTCGTCGGCGTGGCGCTGTCCGACATGGCGCGCCAGCTGGGTCTGGCGGTGGTCCAGGCGCTGATCCTGGTGGTGCTGGCGGTGGCGGCGGCCTGGGTCGGCCAGGCGCTGACCGGCATCTCGGTGGCCGCGGCACTGCTGGCCTACATGCCGGGCGGGGCGCCGGAGCTGAGCCTGGTGGCGCTGTCACTGAACATCGAACCGGCCTTCGTCACCTCCCACCATCTGCTGCGCATCACCGTTCTGCTGGTGGCGCTGCCGCCGCTGGTGGGCTGGGCCCATCGCCGCCTCAGGGCCTGACGGCAACTAGATTCTGGCGTGGCGCCTGGGCTCAAGTGTGGGCGTTCAGAAACGTCATCAACCGGGGAAAGACCTCACGGTCGACCCGGGCGCCCATGAACACGTCCTGATGACCGTAGCCGTCGATGATCGCGAGCTCATGGCGCCCCGGGGCGGCCTCCTCCAGGGCCCGGTGGCAGTGCACGTTGCTGTCGGTGAAGACGCGATTGTCGCGTCCCGTCAGCAACAGGCAGGGGGTATCGACGCGGCGCGCCTCGAGCAGGTAGTCGTCGGGTAGCGCGGCGTATTCGGGCGCCTCGCGCATCTTCACCGTGCGATGGCCCCGGCCCAGCATCTTCAAGACATGCCGGTGGTAGTTGAGCCCTACCGGGCCGTAGAGGTCACCACCCCGCCGGTGGGTGCGCTCGTCCAGATTCTCGTGGTTGTACAGTGCCGGCCAGCCGGTGCCCCACATCAGTGACAGCATATGGCAGGCCGGCACGTCGCATTCGCGGTGGAACAGCGATACGCCTTTCGACAACAGCTTGCCCAGCGTGAATCTTGGATCCTCGCTCCAGCGCGGGCTGACGTAGGGCTGCTGGAAGATGCGCTCGATCACGAAGGGAAAGATGTGGCCCTTGATCCTCGACCAGCGCGGTACATGGGGCGTCAGCGCAACGCTGTTGAGGATGCAGGAGCGAATGCCGCTGACGGTTCTGCCGAACAGTGCCATGGCAAAGCCCATCGAGCCGAGACAATGGGCGATCACGTGCAGCTCGACGTCGTCACCGGCGACCTGCCGGATCTTTGCCACCGCCGCGGGAAAATCAAACAGCGCACAGTCATCCATGGAGTAGCGGTTGGGCTGCAGGTTGTAGGGGTGGCGGTTGCTCATGCGGAAGTCCAGCGTCCACACCTCGTCGACCCCTTCGTCGAGCAGGAAGCTGACCAGATTGCGATGCTCGGGCTGGATGAACATGTCGCTGGAGGTGGTCAGACCGTGAACGATCATCACCGCCATGCGCCCCTGGCCACGACGAAAGCGCAGCAGCGACAGCCCCAGGCCGTCCTCGGTACAGAAGCCGTGCTGGGTGACCTCGGCGTCGACAACGCCGTCGAGGGTGTAGAGGGGGATCTCGCGGGCCATGATGTTACCTCCCGGTGGGTCGCCGCTTCCGTCTGCTAGGCCAGCATCCGCACCATGGCGCGCTCGGCCAGGGCGGCGATGGTGCGCGAGGGATTGAGCCCCAGCGCGCGCGGCACGATGGCACCGTCGAGCACGTACAGTCGCGGATAGCCGAACACCTCCCCGGCATGGTCGACCACCCCGTCCCAGCGATTCTCTCCCATGGGACAACCGCCCAGTGGGTGCGGGGTGATCAAATAGTCCAGCAGGCGCCAGCTCGGTGGCTCAATGGCGACGCCTCCGGTGGCCGCGCTCAGGCGCTTGTGGCGTTCGCACAGCGCCTGCACCGTGGCTCGCGACGCGGCCACCCGATAGTCCAGGCTCAACGACGGCTCTCGCTCCAGCCAACGCCGCGTCAACCTCAGCACCCCGTCGGCGGTGTCCATGCCCTGGCCGAACCAGGGCATCAGGCAGCGATCGGGGTCATTCTCCTTGAGCGCCTCGGCCAGCACCGCACGCCAGCCACCCCGCAACATGCTCGCGGTGGCGGAGCGCGACAGCAATTGCGTCAAGGCGTGGGCGATCAAGTCAGGGTAGCCGCCGTCCTCGACGAAGTAGCGCTCACCGCCGTCGCTGCCGTCGAGATAGTCGATGGCGGCGCTGATGGTCGGCCCGCGACAGGCATCGATGCGTCTGTTCGGGTAGATCGCGGGGGTCAGGAAATCGCCATTGGCGCACCAGTGATGGCCGAGCAGCGGCGACAGTTCCGGCAGGGTGCGATACTGGTCCCTGGCCCGCAGCAACAGCTCGGTGGACCCCAGCGAGCCGGCGGCAAGGATCACTCGCTCGGCGCGCTCGTGACGGATCGTCGGCGCGCCTTCCAGATGCTGAAAGGTCACCCGATAGCCCCCGGACTCAGGCACCAGTGAGCGCACCATACTCAGTGGACGGACCTGTGCCCCCAGTTGCTCGGCCCGGGCCAGGTAATTCAGGTCGAGCGTGTTGCGGGCCCCCACCGGGCAGCCGATATCGCAATAGCCGCAGTGGATGCAGGTCCCCTGTTCCTTGCCGTGGACGTTGATGGTCTGCCGACTGTGTCGACGGTGGTGAGGCTCACTGAGCCGATAGCTCCAGTCGGGGTCGAAGCGCACCGCCAGCGGCAAGGGGCGAAAGCGATCGCCGTCACCGCTGCGCACGGCGGCCTCCTGGACCAGTCGATAACGCTCGCTGACCTGGCCCGCGGGGACCTCGGCCACCTCCAGCATCTTGCCTACCCGGTCCTGGTAGGGGACGAGCTCATCGAAGTCGATCGCCTCCGGCCAGCCACTGTCGAAGGCGAAGCGCTCAGCCGGCACCGAGACATTGGCGTAGACCAGCGAACCACCACCCACGCCAGCGCCCTGTGCCACCGCCATGCGCGAAAAGAAGCGCAGGTCGAGCCAGCCATGACGCTCCCGAGGGGCGTCCACATCGAAGCACCAGTCATCATCCGGCCCCCGGGGAAAGTCCTCGCGCTCCCAGCGTCTTCCGCGCTCAAGCACCAGTACCTTGAGCCCGGCCTCGGCGAGCCGGCAGGCCGCCACGGCCCCACCAAACCCTGACCCCACCACGATGGCGCCGTAGTTCATGCCTCGGGCCCCCGGCGAATGACCCAGGGCGCATAGAGGTGCCACAGTTCACCAAAGAAGAAGCGACCGAAATCCGCCACCGTGCGCAGGTCCCCTTGGCCCGTCGGCGTCATGGTCTTGAGCATGGCCATCAACTCGGCCACGCCCAGGTGCAGGATGCCCGCCCCGAGAATGTCGGCCGTGGCGCTCTCACCCTCGTGCAGGGTGGTATAGAGGGTGGTGGTATCGCGCCAGAGATCAGGCCCCGGATCGTCGTTGACCCGCTTCACCCCGTGCAGGAACAATCGCCGCTCATCCAGTTCCAGAACCGCATCGTAGACCATCTGACGCCCCGCCCCGGGGCCCTGGGAAAACAACTGAAAGTCGCCCTCGAGAATCACCAGCCCGAGGCCCAGCGGGGCAAAATCGACGACACCACCCAGCCTGCCGTGGTGGCGGTCGTCGGCCAGGAAGGCGCCCATGTCGTTGATCTGGACCTTGGCGTGGAGGGCCAGTTCGGTGCCTTCTGTATGCCCCAGCCGTTCACCACGCTCGGGCGCCTGGCTTCCGAGCGAAAAATGGCCTCGCATGGTTTCCTCGAACAGCAATCCCGCCAGCATGGGGTTAGTCGTATTCACCGCCATTTCTCCAGGAAAGGACCTGCTCTTGCGCCTGTCGTCCGGGCCGCCCGCCCTTTGGCGACCGGCACGTCAGCACTCTTCCGACGAGCACTCTTCCGACGAGCGCTCTCCAGCCCAGCGCCCTTCAGCCCCGCTTTCGACACTGCCGCTACCGGCCATATCGCTCGCTACCAGGGCACCAGCGCCAGATCGTTATAGGGCACCACGGAGCCATCGGGGTCCGTCACCCTGACTTCATCGCCGTAGCGATCGATCACCTTGACCCGCAGACGGTGGTGAGCGCGGTCCAGCTCCAGGCGACAGAAGTTTTCCTGCTGATAGAAGCCAAAGGCCCGGTAGTGCAGCGTCACGTCACCATCAAACAGCGGAAAACCATCCACCTGGCCGGGCAGACGGGAGTCGTGAACAAAGCCGTTGGGGTCCCCGTCGGCCCAGAAGAACGGCCAGTACAGTGCCGAGGAGGTGACGTCGTACAGCCGTCTTGGTTCGCCGCCGTCGCCCTCCACCACCATCTCGGCGATATTGGCGCAGTGCACGTCGCCGCTGAGGAAGATCACATTGTCGATGCCTGCCTCGACGATATGCTCGACCAAGGTCTTGCGGGTGGCCGGAAACCCCGACCAGCTATCGCTCTCGACACGCCGGGAGAGGTTGGTCCGCACCAGATCCGTCGGCGCCTGGGCGTCATGGCCATCCAGGGCCGGATCGAGCCGTTCATCCAGCGGGCTCGGGGCGAACACCGTGGAGGTGACGACGAACTTGGGCGCCGCGCCGCACTGGGCCTGCTGATCGCTCAGCCACTTGAGCAGTCGATCGAGTTGGGAGGGATGCTGGGGATCGATACTGGGCCGCCCCAGCAGGTGGTTGTCCATCACCCGGTTCTCGCGACCGTAGGTACGATGGGTACGGGTGTCACAGACGAAGAAGGGATAACCACCGCAGTCGAAGTGGTAGTGCAGATGACGCCCGAAGCTGCGCGGGCAGTGGGACCACTGATAGCTCATGTAGGCGCCGATGGCGAGATCGAACAGTTCGCGCTTGTCGGGCAGCCGATCACTGTGCCAGTTGTCCTCGATCTCATGGTCATCGAGGATCATGTACACCGGTGCCTGGCTCAGAAAGTGCCGCATTCGCGGCGAGCCAAAGGCTTCACTGTAGCGCTGCTGGAACTCGGCGTAGGTGTCGGCACGACCGATCGGCACGAGGCGATGGTACTGATCGGCATAGATCTGATCGCCTACCAACAGGCTAAAGCGCGCCGCCGGCCGACTGCCTCGGCGCCGGAGGTGGCTGGCCATGGGACCGAAGATGCGATCGGCTTCCTTGGTCTTCCACAGGGTACCGGGATAACGACAGGACCCCAGCAGAAAGGCCAGTCGAGGCTCCACGGCAGCGGCGAAGGTGGTGAATTCGGCCTCGCAGAGCTCGCCATCGAGATCGGCGAGCAGCGACGCCATGCCGTTGACGTCGGGCAGCCTGGCGGCGATCTGGGCGTCACTCAGGCTTTCCACGTCAGGCGTCGTGTCGTCCAGGGTGAGGGTCGCGACACGCACCTTGTAGCGGGTATCCGGCGTCAAAGGCACAACGCCATCGGGCTGCCCCAGAGGCGCCACGCCATCGATCGCTCCCAGGCCCTCTTCGGCCCCCAGTTCGAAGGTCCCGGTGCGGTCGAATTCCCGGTGCAGACGAAAATAGAAGGCGTGGGGGCGGGACGGATCCCCATCGATCAGGCGGGGCGAGCCATTGTCCTCGACCACCGCCAGCAGGCCCACGGTTCGCAAGGACGCGGTCAGGTCGACGCCGTCATCACTGGGCGCGATACCACGCACCCACAGCCGACAGCTATGTGCCGTGGTGTGCCCCACGATAGGCCCGATATCGGGCGCGCGAAGACCCGACATGTGTCCTCCTCCGTCGCAGCGGCGCGTGCAAGGCAGACCGGTTGCCCGCCTGTCCCGTTAAGCGTAGTTCGACTTTGCTGAAGCGGCGACCTGGCCTCTGGTAACCTGTCACTTGCCAGCGCTGTCCTGCCAGTCGCTGATGCTCGCCGATTCTCTTCAATGACAGCCCAGGAAGCCTCCATGACAGCGACGTCGGACAGCGCCCAGGACGTACTCTCGGTCAGCGACCTCAATCGACGTGCGCGCTCTGCGCTGGAAGCCGATCTCGGCGAACAGTGGATCGAAGGTGAGCTGTCGGGGGTCTCGCGCCCGGCCTCGGGGCACGTCTACTTCACCCTCAAGGATGAACGCGCCCAGGTGAAGGCGGTGCTGTTTCGCACGCGTGGACGCTTTGTGTCGACGCCCATGCGCGACGGAGATCTGGTGCGAGTGCGCGCCCGAGTCTCGCTGTTCGAGCCCAGGGGCGACTACCAGTTGATCGTCGAGGCGGTGCAGGCCGCCGGAGCCGGCGCCCTGCTCGCCGCCCTGGCGGCGCTCAAGCAACGCCTGGGCGACCAGGGGGTCTTCACCAACGCTCGCTCGCTGGCCTTTCCCCCGCGACATCTGCTGGTGCTGACCTCCGCCAGCGGCGCCGCCCTGCGCGACGTGCTGGCGGTACTCCGGGCACGCTGGCCGCTGGTCACGGTGACCCTGATACCGGTACCGGTCCAGGGGGCCGAGGCGGCGCCCGCGATCATCGCCGCCCTGGGCCTGCTCAATCGCCAGGCGACGCTGGACCCGGCCCGGGACGTGGTGCTGATCACCCGTGGCGGCGGCAGTCTCGAGGATCTGTGGGCCTTCAACGATGAACACCTGGCCCGAGCGATCCACCACTCGCGCCTGCCGGTGATGTCTGCGGTGGGCCACGAGACCGACCAGAGCCTGTCGGATCTGGCCGCCGACGCCAGCGCACCGACGCCCTCCGCCGCCGCCGAACGTCTGGTGCCCTCGCGCCAGGAACTGACGACCCGGCTAACCCAGGCAGACAATCGTCTGAAGGGTGCACAAGCACGCCTGTTGCAGCGGGAAGGCCAGCGGCTGGATCACCTGCGCTCGCGCCTGCGTCACCCCGGCGAGGCGATCGCACGCCAGCGCGATAGTCTTGGCCAGCTGAAGGAACGCCTCGGACGCGCCATCAGCGGTCGAGTGGTCGCCGAGCGGCGCCGCCAGACAGACCTGGCTCACCGTCTGTCGCTGCGCTCGCCCGGACTCACCCTGGACGAGAATCGGCGCCAACTGAGCCGCTTGAGACGCCGTCTCGACGGCGCCCAGCGGCTATCGCTGGTCCATCGGCGCGAGCGCCTGGCAGCCGCCGCCCGGGAGTTGCAGGCGGTCAGTCCGCTGGCCGTATTAGGTCGTGGCTACGCCATCCTCACCGCCAGCGACGGCCAGGCGGTGCGCCGTGCCGATCAGGCCGCGCCCGGCCAGCGACTGCACGCTCGTCTCGCCGATGGCGAGCTGGACGTCGAGGTGATCGAGACATGGCCGGCAGGCAAGCAGGCCACCGGCGACCGGTCGGACGACGACGGGGCCTAGGTTGTCGGTATCTTGCCGGCGGCACCTTGCCGGCGGCACCTTGGCGGCGAACCGCCGCCGGCTGAAGCAGCCGGACGGGGCCGGAGCGGGGATCTTCGGGGCCTCGGCCCATCGGACCAAGCCTGCCCATCGGGCTAGCGAGAGGGGCTGGCCACCCCCGGCTTGAACGAGGCGGGTTCCAGCTCGTGGCGGGACAATAGCTTGTAGAAGTCGGTGCGGTTACGTCCGGCGATGCGCGCCGCCTGGGTCACGTTGCCCTCGGTGATCTTCAGCACCTTGACCAGGTAGCTACGCTCGAACCCTGCGCGAGCGTCGTTGAAGGTCGGCATGGCGTTGTCTTCCGCCGCCAGCGCCTGGGCCACCAGGGCTTCAGGGATCATCGGCGCACTGGATAGTGCCACGCACTGCTCGACCACGTTGACCAGTTGACGCACATTGCCGGGCCAGGCACAGGTTGCCAGCAGATTGAGCGCCTCCGGCGAGAACCCCTTGACGAAGGGCTTGTGGCGCGACGCCGCCTGGGCCACCAGATGCTTGACCAGCAGCGGCACATCCTCGGCGCGATCCTTGAGCGCCGGTAGCTTCAGGTTGACCACGTTGAGGCGATAGTAGAGATCCTCACGGAACTCGCCTTCATGCATGGCCTGATCCAGATCGCGATGGGTCGCCGACAGCACCCGCACGTCCACCGGCACCGACGTGGTGGAGCCCACCGGGCGCACCTGACGCTCCTGCAACACCCGCAGCAGCTTGACCTGGATCGCCAGTGGCATGTCGCCGATCTCGTCCAGGAACAGGGTGCCACCGTCGGCCGCCTGGAACAGCCCGCCGTGTTCGCTGATGGCCCCGGTGAAAGCGCCCTTGGCGTGGCCAAACAGCTCGCTTTCCAGCAACTGCTCCGGCAGCGCGCCGCAGTTGATCGCGATAAAGGGCTTGTCGGCGCGGGCGCTGGCCTTGTGGATGGCATTGGCCAGCAGCTCCTTGCCGGAGCCCGATGGTCCAGTGACCAGCACGCTGACATCGGACCCCGCCACCATCCGCGCCTGCTCGAGAATACGCTCCATTTCAGGGCTGCGGGTGATGATCTCGTCGCGCCAGCTGTCGTCACCTTCGCCGCTGCTGGCGGTATTGGACAGAGCATCGTCGATGGCACCGAACAGCTCTTCGCGGTCCACCGGTTTTGTCAGAAAGCTGAACACGCCCTGGCGAGTGGCGCTGACCGCATCCGGAATCGAGCCATGGGCGGTCAGGATGATCACCGGCAGGCCGGGCATGCGCCGCTGGATATCCTGGAACAGCGCCATGCCGTCCATTTCATCCATGCGCAGGTCAGACAGCACCAGATCCGGCCGCCCTTCTTCCAGCCGTTTGAGTGCCTCGCGACCGCTCTCGGCGGTGGTCACCCGGTAGCCGCGGCTTTCCAGGCGCATGCCCAGAAGCTTCAGCAGGCTGACATCATCGTCTACCAGCAGTACATGGGCCGATGTCCTGGCGTTCGCGGTCGCTGCGACTTGCTTCATATCACCGTCTCCACAATTTCACTCCATCCGCTGTCGCTGGTTGGTGCTCTGCTCTCATTCCGCCTGCTGTCGCAGATTGATGTTCTGCTCGATGGCAGTCATTGCATCGAGCTTGTCTGCCAGTTCCTTGTTTTCCTGGCGTAGCCGAGCCACCTCGCCATGATGGCGACCGGCGCGGTCATCCAGGGCGCGCCGCCCTTCGAGTTCGTTGAGCCAGTAGCGCAGCAGGGGCTGGAGTTCAGCGGGGGCCAGGCTCAGATCCGCCTTGTAAAGCTCCGAGGCTTGGTCCCACTGGGCTTCGCTGCCCCAGCTCAAGGCCACGGCGCGCCCCAGGCGTTGCTCGGGCGCATGACCTTCCAGCCGCGCCAGCATGGCGTCACGCCACTGGCGATCGCCACGCTGGGAGGCCAGACCGAAGGCGATCCAGTCGGTCAACATGCAAGAAGACTCGGCAAAGGTCGGCACCTCTGCATGGCAGGTGGTCAGATCAAGCGCTTCGACCGCCGGTGTTTCGTCACCGACTGACTCGATAGGCAGCATTTCACAACCGCTGATCACCAGCATCAGACTGACAACAGCGGCAGGGCCGACAACTCGGGTAAGCGAGCGTCGAGGTGTCAGGGTCACACCCCTTGAGTTCATAGCGTCAGATTCCTTGCGTCCTGACCCGTCAATGCGGGCCTTGTATCGTTATGTAGGCCGTAATGTCGGCCATCTTCCGGTGGTGCTGCCGGCAGCGTCAGTCGAAAGCACACCGGCCACTCGGGATCATCGATCAGCTCGAGCCGGCCGTGCTGCAGACGAGCGCAGTCAGCCGCCACGGAGAGTCCGATGCCGGAGCCCTTGAGCGCACCCTTGCGTCGTGCTCGTCCCTGGTAGAAGGCCTCGAAAAGGTGGTCGCGATCCTGCTCGGCGATCGGCTCACCGGTGTTGGCTACCTCGAGCTCGAGCCTGTCGTGGCGGGCACGGGCGCGAATCAGCAGCTTGCCACCATCCTCACCGTAGGCCACGGCGTTGGACACCAGATTATCGAGCAATCGGGCGGTGGCCTGATGATCGGCACGCCACTGCAGCGGGCCCGAGAACACTTCGACCGCCATTTCCTTGGACTGCAGGCTCAATCGATGCTTGGCCAGCACCTCGCGTGCCACCGTGGCCATGTCGAGGCGCTCGATGGCCGCACTGCGGTGGTGCTGCAACAGATTATAGTCGAGCAGTTGCTCGATCAGGCGCTGCAGTTCGGCGCCGCTGGCGTCGATCAGGTCCAGCACTTCACGCTGACGCGGGCTCAACTCACCGGCCACGCCATCGGACAAAAGCGCCGATCCCTCACGAACGCTGGCCAGCGGTGTCTTCAGTTCATGGGACATATGGCGCAGGAACTGCTGTTTCTGGGCTTCGAGCTCTTCGAGGCGATGGGTCAACCAGTCGAGCCTCTCGCCCAGCGCCACCAGCTCCGCAGGACCCTGAACGTGGCGCTGCTGGCTGTCCTGATAGCCACTGCCGATGCCGAGGATGCGCCGCTCGAGCTGACGCACCGGGCGTATGATCAAGCGGGTGAACAACAGCATCAGCATCAGACTCGCCGAGACCAGCGCCCCGGTCTGCCACCACAGGCGTTGCTGAACTTGTCGAGCCCGTTCACGGATGGCGTCCAGGCGCAGATCGATGCGCCTGTTGGTGGCCTGGCGCATACCCTCGACGTGTCGGGAAAAAGCTACAAAGTCGTCGAGCGAAGCCGCGTAGGCCTCCGACGGCTGTTGCGGCAGGGTCGCGAGTTCGTCGAGCAGGCGTTCCAGCGCCTGGATGTCGGGGTCATCGGGCAGCAGCAGGCGCTGACGCGCCAGCAACTCGCGGAACTCGGCCAGACGATCGGCATAGATGTCGAGCAGGCTTTCTTCCTGGATCACCGCGTACTGGCGCGCACCACGCTCCATTTCCACCGCCAGCGACCCCAGGGTGCGTGCCCGACGTGTCTCGGACACCGCCTGACGAGCGCTGACCTCGGCCAGCCGCGACAGCTCCGACAGCGCCTGACCAGCCTGGTACATCAGCACACCAAGCGGCAGCATGACCACCACGAAGGCCAGCAGCACCAGTTGCAACAACGAGCGGGGGCGCCAACGGCGCGTGGCAGCAGAGGTCATGACCAGAGTTCTGTGAAGGAAGGTGAATGAAGCGTCCATCAATCCATCCAGAAGAATACCAGAGTTGGCCCATTACCCCCGCGTCAAACGCTCAGCCGACTTCGCAAAAAACCGTATGAAAAAAAAGGGGCCGGCTAGGCCGGCCCGAATACGCAGGGAACTGAAGGGTCGAAAACAGATCAATCGATGGCCTGGTCCGCCCATTGAACGGTTTTCGGGTGGCCCAAAGGGCCCGAAGCCAAGGTGGGATCGTCGTTACCAGGAACTTGATCTCACCTCTTGGATGGTCTCCCATCCTGCCTCGTTCTGGCTCCGTCGCCTGGGCGGCGGAGCGAAAGACTCCCCCGAAGGGGTCGGCTTCCTTGCCAGAGCATCCTTGCTCTTCACGACACCTCTCCATGCCTGATCGGCCGGTGCCGTCTCATCGCAACCTTGTGTCGCACATCACGCGGAGCAGGCGCTGGGTTCGTCGGAGTCGCACAGGGCAGTGATTTCTCCGCCGATCCCGGAAGGACAACGACACTTGATCGCCACCTTCCCTGCTCGCCAAGACTATTGCGATCACCGTGCCAAAAACAAAGCAACTTATTTATTATCAATAACTTAAAATTATCAAAAATCGCCAACCACAGCCATCTTGAGCGTCATGGCCGACTTTCGAGGCCTGACCCTTGAACAAACGTCGCCAAATCCAGACGCAAAACGAGTCAAAATCAAAATATCCTTACTTAACAAACAATTACGGCGTCTCCAAATGGAGACGCCGTAATGGTTGGCCGAAACGTCGACGAGCACCTTCCCTGGTACCCCCTACAAGGCCTTGCTCATTACCTTCGACTTCCGCGCATGATTGTAGGCGTCGCGTCGCAGCGGTGGCAGTTCATCGAGCGCCGAGGGGACAAAGCCGTGCTCAAGAAACCAGTGGGCGGTGTGGGTGGTCAGGGCAAACAGACGATCGATGCCCTGGCGCCGGGCCTGACGCTCGATCTCTGCCAGCAGGCGTTCACCACGGGCCCCGCTACGATAGTCCGGGTGCACCGCCACGCAGGCCAGCTCACCGACGTTGGCGTCGTCGAAACGGTGCAGGGCGGCGCAACCGATGACCATGCCATCACGCTCGATCACCAGGTAGTCGTCGATCTCGTGCTCGAGCCGTTCGCGGGATCTCGGGACCAGCATGCCGCGCTTCTCCAGCGGATCCAGCAGTTCCAGCAGCCCGCCGATATCCTCCACGCCCGCCGCTCGAAGCTGTTCGTAGCGATGCTGGGTGATCATGGTGCCGACGCCGTCACGGGTGAAGAGTTCGCCCAGCAGAGCGTCGGCGTCGCGCCAGGACAACAGGTGGGTGCGTGCGACGCCATGGGACGCCGCCTCGCAGGCGGCTCCCAGGTGGCGTGCGCGCTCCTCACCGAGAGAGGCGTCGTCCAGCAGCGGCCGCGCCTCCGCCGGAGACAGCTGTCGCAACAACCGCCCGCTGTCATCGCGCAGACCGTCGGATTCCCCCAGCAGGATCAACTTGTCGGCCTTCAGCGCCACTGCCACCTGCTGGGCGACCTCTGCGGCGTCCAGATCGAAGACCTCGCCCGTGCTGGAAAACCCGAGCGGCGGCAGCAGTACCAGCGAGTGCTGCTCGAGCAGGGCTCTGACCGCCCCCGAGCGGACCCGGCGTACCTCGCCGGAACGCTGGAAGTCGACGCCGTCACGCACCCCCAGGGGCTTGGCCATGACCAGATTGCCGGACACCGTGGTCAACTCGATACCGTGCAGCGGCGTGTTGGGCAGCCCCAGTGACAGCCGCGCCTCGAGCCACAGGCGCTGCTCGGCGGCGACCCGCTCGACCCTGGCCATGATGGTTTCGTCGGCGACCCAGCGCCCCTGATGGCGCACCGGCGAGATACCCTCGGCTTCGAGCACGCTGTGTACCTGATGGCGAATGCCGAAGGCCACCACCAGCTTGACCCCCAGGGTGTGCAAGAGCGCCAGGTCCTGGATCAGCGACTCCCCTCGCCCCGCCGCCATCGCCTCTCCTTCGACCAGCACGACGAAGGTGCGGCCACGGTGGGCATTGATATAGGGCGAGGAATGGCGAAACCAGTCGACGAAGGAAAAGGACGTGTTCAAGGACCGGACCTGCTGCGGCGGACAAGGAGAAAGGAGTTCTCACTATATCAGAGCCTGCTATCGACCCACACCCGCCCCGCCCGTTACGCCCTGCTGCCACCTGCGCAGCTGCGGACGCCAGACACGACAACGGCGCCCGAAGGCGCCGTCGTGGGGGGGAGGAGTGAGCGACATGATCGCCCTATAGCCCCTTTCCAACCCGTTAGTTGAAGATCCCTTGCCTAGTTGAAGATCCCCTTGAACATAAAGAAGAACATGATCGCAAGGCCCGCCCCTGCCGGCAGGGTGATCAGCCAGGACATCACGATGGTACCGATGACCCGCAAGTTGAGGGCGGCAAGACCGCGGGCCAGACCCACGCCCAGCACCGCACCCACCAG
This sequence comes from Halomonas sp. DP5N14-9, assembly GCF_019802175.1. Taxonomy (NCBI): domain Bacteria; kingdom Pseudomonadati; phylum Pseudomonadota; class Gammaproteobacteria; order Oceanospirillales; family Halomonadaceae; genus Halomonas; species Halomonas sp. DP5N14-9. The sequence goes on along the minus strand of NZ_JAHVHR010000035.1, from coordinate 239,683 downwards.
GGTGTGGGTGGTCGAGATCGGCAGGCCGGTTCCCGAGGCCAGCACCACGGTGGTGGCGGCGGCCAGGGTGGCGGCGAAGCCACGGCTCGGGGTCAGCTCGGTGATGCCGGTGCCGACGGTGGCGATGACCTTGTGACCATAGGTCACCAGGCCGACCACGATGCCACCACCGCCCAGCACCAGCACCCACCAGGGCACCGCCGAGGCGCCTTCGATGCTGCCATGCTCATGCACCACGCTGATGACCGCGGCCAGAGGGCCGACGGCATTGGCCACGTCGTTGGAACCGTGGGCGAAGGCCATGGCACAGGCGGTGAAAATCATCAGCACGCCGAACACTCGCTCGACACCCTCGAAACCGAAGGAGTCGGTCTTGCGCTGGCTACGGCCGATGCTGCGCTCGCGCCAGATACCCAGGCCCATCAGCGCCAGGCCAAAGAGCACCGCGATCAGCAGGCTCTCGAACGGAGCGAGGTGTAGGCCCACGTGCTTGAGGCCCTTGGTCAGGGTCACCATGGCGACGATGAAACCCACCAGGAACACGTACATCGGCACATAGCGCTTGGCAGCGGCGAACGGGTCGTCGGCTTCGAACACCAGTCGCTGCACCGACTTGAACAGCATGAAACCGATGGAGCCCGCGAGCAGCGGCGAGACGATCCAGCTGGCGGCGATCTGGCCCACCTTGCCCCAGCCCACCGCCTCGATGCCGAGCCCGGCCAGGGCAAAACCGACGATGGCACCGACGATGGAATGGGTGGTGGACACCGGCCAGCCCTTCATCGAAGCGATCAGCAGCCAGGTGCCGGCGGCCAGCAGCGAGGCCAGCATGCCGTAGACCAGGAACTGGGGGTCGTTTTCCAGAAGGGCCGGATTGATGATGCCCTTGCGGATGGTTTCGGTGACCTGGCCACCGGCCAGCCAGGCACCGAGAAATTCAAAGATGACGGCGATGATGATCGCCTGCTTGATGGTGACCGCCCGTGAACCTACGGAGGTACCCATGGCGTTGGCCACGTCATTGGCACCGACGCCCCAGGCCATGAAGAAACCGAACGCGCAGGCCAGTAGGATGAAGATGTCACCGTGCTGGGCAATGATCGACATGGGAGAAGATCCCTTGATTGCTGACTGAGGAAAGTCTGAATGACGTCAGACCGCCCGCAGGCGGTCGGATGGAAAGACGGTCTTCAGTTCGCCGTCATGATCTGGAGTCGGCTGCCGACCCGCTCGGCGCGGTCCGACACTTCTCCGATCCATTCGATGATCTGATAGAGGAACATCACGTCTACCGGCGGCAGGTCCTTCTCGAGGGCGAACAGCTGGCGACGAATGGCGATCTGCTGCTCGTCGGCACGCTGCTCGAGATCATGCAGCCCACGGATCAATTTCTGCATCAGCTCGGTGACATTGCGTCCGAAGCCGGATTCGAGCAGGTCCTTGAGTTCCTCGAGGGCCTGACGCGCCTGGGCGACACAGTCGACGGCGGTGGCGATGTACTCACGCATCGGGGTCGCCAGGGCGTCGGGTACCTGCATCTGGCGGCCGAGCATGATGCCGGTGATGTCGCGGGTCTTGTTGGCGATCTTGTCCTGAACGCTGACCAGGTCCAGCAGGTCCGAACGGGAAACCGGCAGGAACAGGGTGTTGGGCAGGTTCAGCCTCAGCTCGGTCTTCAGCGAGTCCGCCTCGTGTTCGAGCCGGGTAATCACTTCACGATGCGAGGCCGCCGCATCCCAGTCGCCCCTAAGGGTCGCCTCGAAGAAGGGCAGCAGCTCGGCAGAGCAGTCGTGCGCCTTTTCGATATGGGCCAGCAGCGGTTGAAAGGGGGAGCGGCCAAACATCGCCGAAAACGGATTTGATGTCACCATAGGGAGTCACGGACACTGGAGAAATGGCGGCGACAGTATAGTGACCCCAAACTGTCACGTCATGGAAAAAATACTGCCTCACTAACGTCACATTGATGTGATTCACCCTCCATTATCCCTGCCAGGACGCTCCGCATGAGCCATGAAGTCGAACTCAAACTCGCCCTGGGGCCGGATGGCCCGGATGCGCTACGACGCCACCCCCGCCTCGCCGGAGAGGCTTCCCGCCGTCAGACGCTGGTCAATACCTACTACGACACCCCTGAGGGATATCTCAAAGAGGCCCGCGTGGCCCTGCGTCTGCGGCGTATCGGCGACGAGTGGCGCCAGACCCTGAAGACCAGCGGCCAGGGCGGTGGTGGCCTGTCCACCCGGGGAGAATGGGAATGGAAGGTGGCCGGCGACACCCTCGACCTGGAAGGTCTCAAGGGGCTCGAGCCGATCCAGGCATTGGACGAGACCCTGCTGACCCGCCTCGCCCCCTGCTTTACCACCGACTTTCAGCGGGAGGTGTGGCTTTTGCAAAGCGATGGTGGCGAGGTCGAAATCGCCCTCGACGAGGGCGAGATTCGCGTGGGGGAGCTAAGCGTTACCATCCGCGAGGTCGAGCTCGAGCTCAAGCGGGGAGACGCCAGACAGCTACTGGAGCTGGCCGATGGCTTCGCCGAGAGCGTCCCGCTGCGCCCATCGGACACCAGCAAGGCGGCTCGCGGGACGGCACTGGCGGAGGGCTGGCGGCTGCCGTCCGGCGACAGCCCCTCGACCCTGCTGCATCGCCTGGTGGTCGCCCTCGACGCCTACGCCGACACCCAGGACAGCGGCTGGATGGTCACCGCCCGGGAGACGCTAGAGCGGCTTGCACAGTGCTCGTCGGCGCCCGGTGTCGGTGAGGAAGTCAAGCACCTGCAAGGCTCCCTCGAGGACGCAGAGCACCGTCCCGACTGGCTCAGTGCCGAGGTCGGCGCCGGCCTGTTGAGACTCGGTCGCCGGCTACCCGACAACGTCGAGATGGAGTAACGTCAATAGCGAGCAACGCCGACGATGGCCCCATTTCCTGTAGGCGATAACCTAATCCCTGCAGGAGAATGCCCCGAGACCACAAGGACACGCCCGTGATCAACGGCTACAAGCCGGCCGCCGAAGGCCTCAAGACGCGCATCTTTCAGATCATCTTCGAGTCGGATACCCGGCTGGCCAAGGGCTTCGACATCGCCTTGATCACCGCCATCCTGGCCAGCGTGCTGGTGGTGGTGCTGGAGAGCGTCGATAGCCTGCGCATGCAGTATGGCGAGCTGTTCCGGGCCATCGAATGGACCTTCACCATCCTCTTTACCATCGAGCTGGTCCTCAGGCTCTACTGCCTCGAGCGGCCGCTCAATTATCTGAAGAGCTTCTACGGCACCGTCGACCTGATCGCCATCCTGCCGAGCTGGCTGGCGCTGCTGATCCCCGGGGCCCAGTCGCTGATCGTCATCCGCCTGCTGCGCAGCCTGCGCATCTTCCGGATACTGAGACTGATGGAATTCGTCGGCGAGGGACGCCTGTTGATCGACGCGCTGAAGCGCAGCGGCCACCAGATCTTCCTGTTCCTGTTCACGGTGTTCATGCTGGTGACCATCTTCGCCTCGATGATGTATCTGATCGAGCCGAGGGAGGCCGGTTTCACCAGCATTCCCGTAGCCATCTACTGGGCGGTGGTGACCCTGACCACGGTGGGCTACGGCGATATCTCACCGGTGACGCCGCTTGGCCAGGCCATCAGCGTGGTGGTCATGTTGATCGGCTACTCGATCATCGCGGTCCCCACCGGGGTCTTCTCCGCCGAGGTAATCCGCTCGATTCGTGCCGATCGCTACTCCGACGAAGCCTGCCCAGGCTGCGGCCACGACCGCCACGAGCAGCGTGCCAAGTACTGCCTGATCTGTGGCACCTGGCTCGACGAGGACACCCCCGACCCCAACGCGCCGAAGGAAGAACCAGAAGAGGAACCGGAGGACGACGGCGGTGAGGAAGAAAAGGCCAAGCGCGAAGATGACGAAGACGATGGCGTCAGCAATCCCGACCGCAGCGGGCCCTCTGTCTAAGGCGGGGTCCACAACCGCGGCCCGGGAGAGCGAGCCAGGAACGCGACCCCATCATCGTGGCGGTATTCGCCTGTCGCCTTTCTGACAATGCGCCGCATGCTTTCGCTGGTTTGCGTCGAGCGCTACTCCTGGAAGGGTGAGATATCGCCGCGCCCTTCGCGCACGATGACCGGCGGCATGTCGCGCAGATCGATCACGCTGGTCGGCTCCAGCTGACAGGCGCCACCGTCGATCACCAGATCCAGGTGCGCACCGAAGCGATCGCGAATCTCTTCGGGGTCGGTCATCGGCAACGCCTCCCCTACCGGAATCAGGGTCACGCTCATCAGCGGCTCGCCCAGGCGTTCAAGCAGGGCACGCGAGATCTCGTGGTCCGGCACCCGAACGCCGATGGAGCGGCGCTTGGGATGCAGCAGCAGCCGGGGCACCTCGGTGGTGGCGTGCAGGATAAAGGTGTAGGCGCCTGGGGTGTGGGCCTTGAGCAGGCGGAAGACGGCGTTGTCCACCTTGGCGTAGGTGCCGATCTCCGACAGGTCCGAGCACACCAGGGTGAAGTTGTGCTTGTCGTCCAGCGACCTGAGCCACTTGATCTTCTCGATGGCCTTCTTGTCCCCCAGGTGGCAGCCCAGGGCGTAGCCCGAGTCGGTCGGATAGGCCACCACTCCGCCCTTGTGGATGATCTCGACCGCGCGGTCGATCAGGCGCTTCTGGGGGTTGTCGGGGTGAATCTGAAAGTACTGGGTCATGTTGCCTCCCTGGCGAACAAACGGGCAAAAGAAGTTGGCGAAGAAAGCACGAGGCGCAGCGCGGGCCTTCCCTCTGAGACTAGACCGAATGGGCGGCGTTCTTGTCTTCGGGGCTCAGGTCTTCCGGACTCTCGCCTTCCGGGCTCTGGTCTTCAGGGCTCTTGTCTTCCGGGCCGGCGCGCGGGGTGTCATCGTCCACGCTCGCATTTGTCGCGCCAGGGCCCGCCACGTCCGTACTCGCCGCGCTGGCGAACCAGGCGGCAAGGCGCGGATGGGCCCACACCGGCGCCACCGCGGTGCGCGGAATCGGACTCATGCTGCCCGGCGCCAGGTGTCCTCCCGGAAAGTGAAAGTCGCTGCCCAGCGATCCGTACAGGTCGCGCTCCATCAACTGTCGCGCCAGGTCCCGGGTGACATCCGGGTTCTGGAAGCCGCTGACCAGCTCCGCCGCCTGGCCCCCCGCCCGACAGAACTCGTCGAGCAGCAGGCCGCGCTTGCGCCGGGTCAGCTTGTAGCGAAGGGGATGAGCCAGCACCGCCACGCCGCCGCTGTCGAGGATCCACTCCACCACCTCGGACAGGTAGGGCCAATGCGACTTCACGTCGCCGATCTTGCCGTTGCCAAGATACTTGCTGAAGGCCCCGGACAGATCCGCCACCAGCCCTTCTGCCACCATCACGTGGGCGAAGTCGGGGCGATTGAGCGGCCGGTCGCTGCCGGCCCAGGCACGCGCCTTGGCCAACCCGTCGCTCAGGCCGATGCGCTCGAGTCGCCGGGCAATGGTCTCGGCACGCTTCTCGCGGGCGATGGCCTGCTCGGCAAGGCCGGCCTCCAGCATGGCCCCCGGCCCCGACGGCAACAGCCCGACCACATGGATATTGAGTCCCCGCCACTGACAGGACAGTTCGCTGGCGGGCAGCACCGACAGCCCAAGCTCGCGGGCGCAAAGGTCGGCCTCGGCGACCCCCTCGAGGCTGTCATGGTCGGTCAGGGCGATATGCGAAAGCCCCTTGGCGTGGCACAGCGTCACCAGTTCCGACGGCGCAAGAGCGCCGTCGGAAGCGGTCGAGTGCATATGCAGATCGATGGCGAGGGCCGTGCCCTCGAAGGACTCAGGAAGGGCTGGCATGGGACAGGAAACTGGCTCCTCGACATGACGCCGGGCGGCGACTTTGACAGAATATGGCCTCCATGGTGCGCGTGGCGCCTGCCGCGGTCAATGCTGGTCGCGTCGCGCATGCGCCTCCCCGAGCCGGGTGATCGTCATCCAGGATGCCGTAGAGCGGCATCCGACCGCCCGGCGAGTCTGCCCGGGCCAACGTCAACCGGGCCCTATCGAGGAACTATCGATGCTCTACGCGATCATCAGCGAAGATGTGGACAACAGCCTGGAACGTCGACTGGCCGCCCGGCCCGACCACCTGGCTCGACTCGAGGCCCTGCGCGATGAGGGACGCCTGGTGCTGGCCGGACCGCACCCGGCGGTGGACAGCGAAAATCCCGGCGACGCCGGCTTCAGCGGAAGCCTGGTGGTCGCCGAGTTCGACGACCTGGCCAGCGCCCAGGCCTGGGCCGATGCCGACCCCTACATGATCGCCGGCGTCTACGCGTCGGTCACCGTCAAGCCGTTCAAGAAGGTCCTGCCCTGAGGCGAGCCGAGTGCCTGCCCCGCGCACCTGGCGGGATCGCGGGCACCCTGCTTCTGGCACCTGTTCGTGGACAGGCGATGTCCTGGCTGCCGTTCACGAACAGCCTGTTTGCACAGGTCTTGTTCACAGCCTGCTTGTTCACAGAGTCTGTGGAAAAGTCTGTTGAAACGCCGCGGACGCATTGCTGTAACCCTGTTGCCACGCCCTCGACAACAGAGTGATCAATTCTTGACCAGCCCCGCCAGCCGGAAATCTACGACGTGACATCATCTCCAGATGGCCTCCCCGCCCTGACCGCCGCCACTACCGCCGAACTGGACTGGCGAGAGGACGACAGCGGAATCAGCCCTCACTCCCGTGCCTTCGACGATGTGTACTTCTCGCGCCACGACGGTCGCGCCGAGACCGAGCACGTGTTTATCGCCGCCAACCGGCTGCCCCAGCGCTTTGCCGCCTGGCACGAGCAGCGCCCCTTCGTGATCGGTGAAACGGGCTTCGGCACCGGGCTCAACGTGCTGTGCGCCTGGCACAGCTTCGAGACGCTGGCGCCCCCCGGGGCGCGGCTGCACATCGTCTCCACCGAGCGCTATCCCATGAGCGCCGAGGATCTGACTCGGGCCCTGGCAGGCCAGCCGGATCTGGCCGACAAGGCGGCGGCGTTGATTCGCCAATGGCCGGCGGCGGTCACCGGGGTGCATCGACTGGTGCTGTCGCCCCGGGTCATTCTCGATCTGCACCTGGGTGACAGCAGCGAACGCCTTGCGCTGCTCGACGGCCTGGTGGACGCCTGGTTCCTCGACGGCTTCGCCCCCTCGAAGAACCCCGAGATGTGGCAGCCTGCACTGTTCGCCGCGATGGCGGCGCACTCCCGTCCTGGCGCCACCTTCGCCACCTTCACCTGCGCCGGCATCGTCAAGCGCGGGCTCAAGGCCGCCGGCTTCACCTGGCGCAAGGTACCGGGCCATGGACGCAAGCGCGAGATGCTCGCCGGCGAGATCGACTCGCCTCCCGACGATACCGGCAGACGTCACACCCCCTGGTTTCGTCCCCCTGAGGCGCGGCCCTGTCGGCGCGTGGCCATTGTCGGCGCGGGCATCGCCGGCTGCAGCGCCGCCGAGGCGCTGGCCCGACGTGGTGTCGAGGTCACCCTGATCGACGCTTCGCGACCCGGCAGCGGGGGCTCCGGCAATGTCCAGGGCGCGCTATACGTGAAGCTCGCCGCCGACACCAACCACCAGAGCCGGGTCTATCTGGGCGGGCTGCTCTACAGCCAGCGCTGGCTCGCCCGGCTCGACCCCGAGCAGCGCCTGTGGTCGCCCTGTGGCGTGCTGCAACTCGGTGCCAACGAGCGCGAGGCCCGTCGTCAGCGACGCTTTCTCGATCACCACGGCCTTCCCCACACTGTGGTGCGTGGCATCGACGCCGACGAGGCCTCCAGCCTCGCCGAGCTCTCGCTGCCCCACGGCGGCCTTTACTATCCGCTGGCAGGCTGGGCCAGGCCGCGCGAGCTGTGCGAGCAGCTCGCCCGCACGCCAGGGGTGACCTTCGTCCAGGCCAGCATCGACAGCATCGAGCCTCTGGAGGACGGCGGCTGGCGTCTTGTCGGCAGCCACGCCCTGAAGGGCGATCACTCCAGCGTCGCCATCGAGGTGGATCAGGTCATCGTCGCCGCCGCCTATCGCTCGGCTGACTTCAGCCAGGTCACTGGCCTGCCGCTGCAGGCGGTACGCGGCCAGGTCAGCCGCGCGCCCCTGGCGCTCGAGGCCCCGGCGCCGAAGCGAGTGGTCTGCGCCGGTGGCTACGTGGCACCGCCGCTGGATGGCGTGCTGACCTTCGGCGCGACCTTTGCCCCGGGGCGTAGCGACAACGACACCCTCGACGAAGACCACCAGGCCAACCTGGAGGAACTCGACAGAACCCTGCCGGGCTACCTCGACCAGCTGCGCCAAGCCGGCCACCCGCTGGCGCTCGAGACTCTCGACGGTCGTGGCGGTGTGCGCTGCGCAAGCCCCGACAAGACGCCCTACGCTGGCCCGCTACCCGATCAGCCGGCATGGCTTCGCGACTACGCGGTGCTGGCCAAGGACGCCACCCGGGTGCCGGACGTCGCGGGCAGCCACCATCCCGGCCTATGGATCAGCGCCGCCCACGGCTCACGGGGGCTGGCCAGCGCGCCGCTGTGCGCCGAACTGCTGGCCTCGCGGATCTGCGATGAACCGCTGCCGCTGGAAGCCCCCCTGGCCGACCACCTGCACCCGGGGCGGCGGCTGATCCGCGATATCGTCCAGGGCAAGCGCCAGGGCTGACTCCAGGATGAGCACCAAGGCTTGCTCCAGGGCTGGACGCAAGCAGCAACGCCCAGACGCCGACGGCCCGCCTTGAAGGCGGGCCGTCGTCTTTTACACCCGCCGCAGCAAGCGTCTGGTGGCCGGGGGCATCGGCAGATCAGATGTCTCCTTCTTCCTCGTCATCTGCGATGTCTCTGCCAAAGGATCGCCACTGGGCCAGGGTCAGCACCTCGGTGCTCTCGGTCTCCAGATCGTGGGCGATGATCAGCTCCGAGCGCTCGAGCTGGCCCTTGAGCTCCTTGACCCAGCCATTCATGCCCTCTCCGGTGTCGGTGGTGTCGTAGCCCTGACGGGTGACGAAGCTTTCCAGCAGGGCGTCCAGCGTCTCCCCGGGCAACATGCGATAGGGTACTTCGACGAAACGGCTCATGCTTGCTCCTCCGAACTCTCGGATTCCCACTCGTTAAGGCGCGCGAGGAAGGTCGCCTCGTCGATCACCTCGACCCCCGCCTGCTCGGCCTTGGCCAGTTTGCTACCGGCACCGGGGCCGGCCACCAGGCAATGGGTCTTCTTCGACACGCTGCCAGCCACCTTGGCGCCCAGCGCCTGCAGGCGCGCCTTGCCCTCGTCCCTTGTCATGGTCTCCAGAGTACCGGTGAGCACCCAGGTCTGGCCTTCCAAGGGCGTGGGGCGCTCGCCGACGTCGACTTCGTCCCAGTGCACCCCCGCGGCGATCAACGCCTCCAGCGTTTCGAGGTTGTGCGCCTGGTGGAAGAAGGTAGCGATATGGGCGGCCACCACCGGACCCACGTCGTCCACCGCCTCCAGCGTCTCACGGTCGGCCTGCTTGAGGGCATCGAGGTTGCCGAAGTGGCTCGCCAGGTTGGCCGCGGTGGCCTCGCCGACCTCGCGGATACCCAGGGCGTAGATAAAGCGTGCCAGGGTGGTGGCCTTGGCCTTTTCCAGCGCCTCGACCAGATTGCTCGCCGACTTCTCGGCCATGCGCGGCAATTCTGCCAGTCGCTCGGCGGACAGGCTGAACAGGTCCGCCGGGGTCTTGACCCAGTCACGCTCGACCAGGGCATCGATCAGCTTGACGCCGAGGCCGTCGATGTCCATCGCCCGGCGCGAGGCGAAGTGCTTGAGCGCCTCCTTGCGCTGGGCGGCGCATACCAGCCCGCCGGAGCAGCGTGCCACCACCTCGCCCTCGATCCGCTCTATCTCGGACTCGCACACCGGGCAGCGCTCGGGAAAGACGATATCCTCGCCTTCGCCTGCCGCCTCGACCACCCTGACCACCTGGGGGATCACGTCGCCGGCGCGGCGAATGGCGACCCGGTCGCCGATGCGCACGCCAAGCCTCGCGATCTCGTCGGCGTTGTGCAGGGTGGCGTTGGACACCGTCACCCCGGCCACGCTGACCGGGTCGAGCCGTGCCACCGGGGTGATCGCCCCGGTGCGCCCCACCTGAAATTCCACGTCGGTGAGGGTCGTGGTCTGCTCCTGGGCCGGGAACTTGAAGGCGATGGCCCAGCGCGGCGCCCGCGAAACGAAGCCCAGCTCGCGCTGCAGGCGTAGCTCGTCGACCTTGATCACCACCCCGTCGATATCGACGTCCAGGCGCTCACGACGCTCCCCCAGGCGGCGGCAGTAGTCGATCACACCGTCCGCCCCCTTGACCACTTCGAGCTCGCGACTGACCGGCAGGCCGACCTCGGCCACCCGCTGCATCAGTTCGCTATGGGTGCTCGCGCCTCCATCGGGCTCAAGGCGCGCTACCTGGTAGCCACGGAATTCGAGTGGCCGCGTGGCGGTCACCCTGGGGTCGAGCTGGCGCAGGCTGCCGGCGGCGGCATTACGAGGATTGGCGAAGACCTTGCTGCCCTGCTCACGGGCACGCTCGTTCATCGCCTCGAACTCCTGGTGACGCATGATGACCTCGCCGCGCACCTCCATCAGCGTCGGCGGCGTCTCGCCCCGAAGGCGCAGCGGAATGGACTTCAGCGTCTTCAGATTGGACAGGATGCCCTCGCCGGTACGGCCGTCGCCACGTGTGGCACCGCTGACCAGCACACCGTCTTGGTAGACCAGCGAGACCGCAGCGCCGTCGAACTTGGGCTCACAGGAGAACGACAGTGCGTCGGCGTCCAGCTCCATACGCTCGGCCACCCGCTTGACGAAAGCTCGTATCTCATCGTCATCGAAGGCGTTGTCCAGCGACAGCATGGGCAGCGCGTGGGTCACCTCGGGGAAGCCGTCGGCGGGCTTGGCACCGACCCGCTGGGTCGGCGAGTCGGGGCTCGCAAGCTCGGGATGGGCCTGTTCGAGCTCCGTCAGCCGACGCAGCAGCCGGTCGTACTCGGCGTCGGGCAGACGCGGGTCGTCGAGCACGTGATAGCGGTAGTTGGCGTCATCGAGTTCGGTGCGAAGCCGCGCGACCTCGTCACGGGTCGAAGCATCGGTGGTCATGTAAACCCTTGTCCTGGCGAAGTGCGAAGTGCTGATGATCGGCCATTCTACCCCATGCCCGCCGGGAGAAAACCGCCAGGCATCACCGCCCCCGACAGGCAACCCCGGTCCGCCCCATCAAGACACAGAAGGAAAACGCAGACGGCCCCGTGTCTCCACGGGGCCGTCGCGTGCCAGGCAGCGCCTGCGCGGTCAGTTCACCTGATAACGATGCAGGCGGTGGCGGCGCTCGAACTCCTGCACCCGCTGGCGGGCAAACTCCACGGTCTGGGCGGTCATCACGCTGTGATTCTCGTCCTTCAGCTCACCCCCCATATGGCGCACGATCACCATCGCGGTCTCGACCATGGCCTCGAAGGCCGCCGAGCTGTCCTTGGCGCTGGGCAGCGGCATCAGCAGGGTGATACCAGGTGTGGTGAAGTCGTCCATGGCCTCGATCGGGAAGGTCCCGGGCTTGAGCACGTTGACCATGGAGAACTGCAGGGCGCTGCCCTCATCCTCGGTCTCGAAGCGATGGAAGATGCCCATGTCTCGGCTGTAGCGCAAACCGCAGGCCATCATCAGCTCCAGCAGGGTCGTGCCAGGGAAGCCGTCCTCGTCACGGGACATCACGCTGATGACGATGATTTCCTCGGCATTGCTCAGGCTGTCACGGGCATGCTCGGCGTTGACGTCGTGGCGCAGGGCCTTCTCGAGCACCGGATGGGTGCGCACCCTGGAGTCTTCGACATCGATGTCCTTAGTTTCATCAAATGCGGCTTCGTCATACGCGGCTTCGTCGTACGTGGCATCGTCGAACGAGGCTTCGTCTTCCATCGACGAGGCGCCACGCTGATCGGCAGCGGCCTGCCTGGCAAGCAAGGCTTCCTGACGGCGGCGCTCGGCCTCCTCCTGACGCAGCCCTTCTTCCTGCTGCCGCTGACGCTGCTGTTCGGCCTGATGCTGTGCCTGTTCGGCCTGCCGGCGAGCTTCTTCCTCGGCCTTGAGCTTGGCTTGTTCGGCCTTCTGCTCGGCCTTGAGCCGTGCCTTCTCGGCTCTTTCCTTCTCACGCTTCTCGCGTTCGATACGCTTCTGTTCCCGGCGCTCTCCCAGCGACTTCTGCAGCGAAGCGCCAAAACGATGCACGGAGGAACCCATGCGACGAGAGCGATCCTTCAACGAATCTCCCATCCCCTCGAAGTCCACCAGACGATACTGATCCTCGTCGAATTCCTCATGGTCCTGTGGGTCCGCCGCCAGAGACGGCATGGCAGCGTCGCCGGGCTCGCTGGCGACGTCATCGTCACGACGCGCGCTCAAGCTGGGCTCGCGGCGCCCATCACCCGCGTCGGCGACATCGTCACGCACCGCGTGTTCGTCCTGGGCAGTCTTGCCGGTGGAGGCGTCCGCGTCCACCGGAGCGTCCATCGTCGTCTCGCTGGTGGCCCGTGGCTCCTCGCGGCTGTCGGCCGCCATGGGCTCGTCTGACAGGGAGGACTGCTCGGCCACTTCTTCAGCGTTCGGGGCCTGCGCGGGCGCTTGATCGACCCGCACCGACGGCTCTGCCTGTGCTGGAGTCGGTTCTGCCTCGGCGGGCGCTTGTTCTGCACCCTCTTCTACACCCTCTGCCTGGGCGGGCTGCTCGGCCCGGGCTACAGGTGCCGGCTGACTGGCTCGCGGGGCAACGGTGTCCGCCGGCCGGTCATTGGTCGACGATCCATCGGCGCGCTGGCTGTCACCAGCCTCCTGAGCGCGACTGGCCTGACTGGAGCGGAATTCGGACAACACCCGGGATGGCCCGGGGTGCTCCTGGCGCTGCAGCTTGGGCTTGGGCTGAACATTGGAGAAATCCGCAGGCCTGACGACCCTGGCCCCTCCATTGGGCAGCTCCCAGTTGATTTCTTCCTGGCGCGCACGCTCCTCGGGGTCGTCCTCTACCGAGGCCACCTCCCGACGCTCTGGCGCGCTGGGTCCGGGGCTAGCCGCCATGGCGGGTTCCTGATCATGGCGACTGCCATGACCACTGCCATAGCCGCTTTCGTAGCTACCGTAGCCACTATCGAGGACGTCTCCCTGCACCTCATCAAGGCGGGGAGTGCGACGTTGGCGCTGGAGGCGACGCGCCCCATCGATAACGATGAGGGTCACCAGTGCCAGCCCCAGAATGATCAGCCACTCTCTTAGTTCCATGGGTCGTCATGCCTTTGCTAAGGCGCCATGCCTGATGGTTGTCCGTCAACAGCATAGCGTGATTGCGAAAAAAAGGGCCACTTTTTTTATTTGTCAAGCGCCGGATTTTCTCCGGTCTTCTCGACAGTGCCCTTCGCATTCGCCCTTCCAACTCCCTTTGCTTACCTTGCCATGCAGTATCATGGTCTTACTTGGTAACCCTATTATAACCACCTTTCAAGTGCATCATGCTTCTGCCAGCGCGGCCGCCTCGTCCACGCCCACCGAGACCAGTCGCGAGACGCCAGGTTCCTGCATCGTCACACCCATCAGTCGTTCACCGGCCTCCATGGCGATCTTGTTATGGGTGATATAGATGAACTGAACGCTCTCGGACATTTCCTTCACCAGCTTGGCATAGCGCCCGACATTGGCATCGTCCAGGGGCGCATCCACCTCGTCGAGCATACAGAACGGCGCCGGGTTCAACTGAAAGATGGCGAATACCATGGACAACGCCGTCAGTGCTTTTTCTCCCCCGGACAGCAAATGAATGGTGCTGTTCTTCTTGCCCGGAGGTCGCGCCATGATGGCCACCCCGGTTTCCAGCAAATCATCGCCTGTCAGGGTCAACCATGCGGTTCCACCACCGAAGACTCGCGGGAAAAGCGACTGCAGGCCGGCGTTGACCCGCTCAAAGGTATCGCGGAATCGCATCCGCGTCTCCTGATCAATACGTCGGATCGCCTTGTCCAGGGTTTCGAGGGCCTCGTTCAGCTCGGCCTGCTGCGCTTCGAGATAGTCACGCCGCTCGGCCTGCTGCTCGTACTCCTCGATGGCGGCCAGGTTGATCGCCCCCAGCCGGCGAATCTTCTCGCCCAGCTCCTCCAGCCGGGTCTGCCAGGCGGACTCGGTGGCATTGGGGTCCAGCCCTTGTGTCAGAGCCTCGGCATCGTGGCCAAGTTCCCTGAGCTGCTCATCCTGGGTCTCGGCCTTCAGCGCCAATGCCTGAACCTGCATACGCGCCTCCTGCAGACGCTCGCGCACGCCATCGAGATTTCGCTCGTGGCTCTGCCGCGCCTGCTCGTCGTCGCGTAGACGCTCGACCAGCGCCGCCGCCCGTGCCCGCGACTCATTGAGCTGGCGCTCCTCCTGCTCGCGCCGGTGCAACAGCTCATCGAGGCGCTCGCGACGTTCCTCATCCGGCTCATGCAGTCCCTCACGCGCTTCCTCGAGTTCGGCCACCCGCTCCTCCAGGCGTGAGCGGGTATCCCCCGCGCGCCCCTGCTGCTCGGCAAGGCCAGCACGCTCGGTGGTCAACCGCTGGTGCTCCAGGGTGAGCTGCTGGGAGCGCTCGCTCAGCGGACGCTGGCGGGTACGCAGCGAGGCCAGCCGCTCGCGCGCCTGGGTGCGCTCGCGCTCGAGACGCTCGCGTACCTCGGCGCCCTCTTCCAGCCGGGCCATGGCGCTCTGCCACTGCTCGCGCATTTCCTCGATGGCCAGCCGCGCTTCCTCGTCGGCTTCGGCCAGGCCCTCGAGCTCCTCGTGGATCTCGGCGCCGCGACTGGACAGATGCTCAAGCCGGCTGGCCAGTCCATTGTCCTGAACCGCCAGTTGCTGACGCGCCTGATCCAGCTCACGCTCCGACAGCCGCAGTTGCTCGAGCCCCTGCTCGGCCTGATCGACCAGCGCCTGGGCACCTTCGCGGGCCTGCTCGACGGACGCCAGCCGCTGTTCCTGCTCTGCCAGGGCGGCACTTGCCTCGTCCAGCCGGGCACGGCTCACCAGCAACGCATCCGGCCCATCTCCCTCGCCCCGCTGGCGCGCCCAACCAGGGCCTAGCCACAGGCCGTCGGCGGTCACCAGGCTGGCCCCCGCCTCGAGCCGATCCTGTGCCTGCCAGGCCTCGTCACGGGAGGCCGCACAGCGAATGCCGGCGAGCCACTGCGCGGCCGCACCGGCGCCCTTGACCCTCGCCGCCAGGCTGTCGCCGGCAGCGTCGACGCTGACCTCTGAATCGAGCAGTGCCAGTTCGGCGGCAAGCGGCGAGGCCATCACCTCACGACAGTGACTCGACGACGCCATGCGGGCCCTGAGCCAGGGACCCAGCACCCAGGACACCGTCTCCTCCCAGCCGGGCTCGACATTCAGGCATTCGCCCAGTCGTGGCGCCTCGGCAAGGCCATGCTCGGCCAGGTGCCGGTCCAGGCTTTCGTCGTGGTCGGCCAGGGCCGCCTCGATCAGCGCCTCCAGCGAGGCGATCTCGCCACCCAGGGCGCTGTGACGGGCAAGCGCCTGCTCGCGCGCGCGGTCATGTTCGACAACCTCGCGACGGTTGGCGTCGCGCTGCTCGATCAGCCGTTCACGACGCTCCTCGAGCTCCTCGGCGCGGGCCTCGTGCTCGGCCAGCTGACTCTTCACTTCTTCGCGCTGAGCGCTGAGGCCGGCCAGGTCCGGCAATTCATCGAGCTGCTGACGGCGCTTGGCACGGTCGGCGGCGATGCGCTCGAGCCGAGCTTCCAGCTCACGCAGTCGGTCCTGGGTGCGTTCAGCCTCGTGGCTGTCGCTGCGCCAGCGTTCGTTGAAGGCCTCCCATTCGGCGTCGGCCTCCTCCACCGCGGGCTCGGCCTCCTCCAGCGCCGCTTCCAGCTCGGCCAGTTGCTCTGCCAGTTCTTCCTGCTCGGGGCCCAGGGTCTCCAGGCGATCCTCGAGGGCCAGCAGGCGCTGACTGTCGTCCTCGCCGAGACGATCGAGCTCCTCGAGCTCGCGGCGGGCACTCTCGAGATCCCGCGCCAGTTGCTGATCGCGGGAGCGGGTGTGTTCGAGCTCCTGCTCGAGGCGGGCGATGGCGGTGGTGGTCTCGTAAAAGCGTGCCTGGCGCTGGTCGAGCTCCGAGGCCAGGCCATCGTGCTCGGCGCGGGCCTCTTCCAGCCGGGTCTCGCACTGGCGCATGCCGAGCACCTCGCGCTCCACCGCGGTCTCGAGCTCGCGCACCCGGGTGTCCTGCTCGGTCTGGGCGGCACGCAGGGCGCGTCCGCGCAGCAGTGCGAGTTCGCCCTTGACCCGGTGCTCTTCTTCTTTCAACGACTGGTAGCGTCTGGCCGCCTCGGCCTGACGCTTGAGCCGCTCGAGCTGCTTGTCCAGCTCCTCACGGATATCGTCGAGCCGGTCCAGGTTCTCCTGGGTGCGACGCATGCGATTTTCGGTCTCGCGACGGCGCTCCTTGTACTTGGAGATACCGGCGGCCTCTTCCAGGGTGGCGCGCAGCTCTTCGGGACGCGCCTCGATCAGCCGCGAGATCATGCCCTGGCCGATGATGGCGTAGGAGCGCGGCCCCAGGCCGGTGCCCAGGAACAGGTCGGCGATGTCGCGTCGGCGACACTTCTGGCCGTTGAAGAAGTAGCTGGACTGGGCGTCCCGGGTGACCTGACGCTTGACCGAGATCTCGGCGTACTGGGCGTAGACCCCGCCCATGGTGCCGTCGCGGTTGTCGAAGGTCAGCTCGATGGAGGCCATGCCCACCGGCTTGCGCCCGGTGGAGCCGTTGAAGATGACGTCGGTCATCGACTCGCCACGCAGGGTCTTGGCCGAGGATTCGCCCATGACCCAGCGTACGGCGTCGATGATGTTCGACTTGCCGCAGCCATTGGGACCGACGATGGCGGTCATGTTGCCGTCAAAGGGCACCGTGACCGGATCGACGAAGGACTTGAACCCGGCCAGCCGGATCGACGTCAGACGCATGGACTATTCAATCACTCGATCGATGATAAGCGCGACAGGATCCATGTCCGGGCCGCCGACTGCAACCCCTTGTCGTTCACCCATGAGATCGCCGGCCTGGGGCTGGGCCTGGCCGCTGGACGATACGCGCGCCAGCAGACGTACCTCATCGACCTGCGCGAGGCTTGCCATGGGCGACATGGCATCGCTGGCGTCAAGCGTCAGACTGGCCGGCAGGTCGGCCAGGGTCAGGCGCTCGATGGCCAGCGGCGGCAGCTTGCCTTCGCTGTCCCGCGCCACCACGAACACCGTGGTCTCCGGCGCTAGACGCCCGACCAGTTCATCGGCCAGCGACAGGCTGACCAGGACATTGCGCTCGCTCGCCGCAGGGGCCAGGCGTTGCTCGGCCTGGGCGACGCCCTGGCGCATGGCCTCGGACAACGGCGAGTCGTCTGCCGTCGACAGACCACGCCGCCAGAAGCCCAGGGCGCCCTGATAGTCCTCGTTCTGAAAGGCCTCGACCCCCAGAAACCACATGGCCGAGGGCAGATTCGGCGCCTCACGACTGGCCTCCCGGGACAGCGCCAGAATGCGATCGTCGAGCCGCCCTTCGTTGATGAAGTACTGCATCTTGGCCAACTCGCCGATCCACCAGGGTGAACGCCCCTCCAGCGCAAGCACACGCTCGATGGCATCGCTGGCCTGGGCGTAGGCGCCGCTGTCGCGGTAAAGCGGATACAGCGTCTGCCACACGCGAGGGTTGTCGGGTTGGCTCTCGGCCTGCTGCTCGAGGCGATGGATCATCAGCGCGAGGCTGGCCTCGGGGTCGTTGCGTACCTCTTCGATGGCCTGATACAGCACCAGGTCGCCCTCGGCGCCCTCCCAGCGGTACCACACCACGCTGACCACCACCACCGCCACCAGCACCAGCGGCACCGCCAGCTTGCCCGCAGCGGCAGACTTCAGCGGCGAGCGCTTGAGCCGCTCGGTGTCATCGAGCAGGCTGCGCTGGAGTTCACTGAGATCCTCGTCGAAGCGTGCCGCGTCGATGTCTCCCCGAGACTTGGCCGCTTCCAGCGACGCCACCCGACGACGATAGACCGCCACGTTCTGGGCGGCGGCGTCATCGCTGTCCTCCAGCGCACGTTGCAGGCGTTCCACCTTCGCCGCACGGCGCAGGGGCAGAATCAGCAGCCAGGCCGCGAGCAGCAGCAGAACGGCAAAGGCCAGCCATAACAGGGTCATGCGGATCCCTCTCTATCGATCAGGTCGTCCAGGCGCGCCTGCTCCTCGGCGGACAGCCTGCGTACCTGGGTGCGTCGCCGTGAGCGGATGATCAGCCACAGCACCAGGGCGCCGATGACGACCAGCGCGCCGGGCAGCCCCCACAGCAGCAGGGTGCGCCCCTCGAGACGCGGATTGTAGAGGACATAGTCGCCGAAGCGCTGGACCATGAAGTCGATGATCTCCTTGTCCGAGCGGCCGTCCTGAAGCTGGGCGTAGACCCGCTCGCGCATGTCGGCGGCGATCGGCGAGTTGGAGTCGCCGATCGCCTGGTTCTCGCACTTGGGGCAGCGCAGGGTGGCGGTCAGCTCCTGATAGCGCTTTTCGGTCACCGGGTTGTCGAAGCCGCGTACCTCGATGGCTTCCGCCCGAGCGTCGAGCGCAGCGACAAGCATCAACAGCGCCAGCACCATGCCCGCCAGCCAGCCAAGGCCCGAGCCAGGCAGGTTACGTGCACGGGCGCTGCGGTCGTCGCCGCTAGCGCGGGTGCGGGCGCTGGAGCTGATAGCGCGGGTGCGGGCGCTGATAGCGCTCGAGCAGCACAGATCGATCAACGCCATTTTTCCACCTCCGGCAAGATGATCTTCTCCACATCGTCGGCGGTGATATAGCCGGTGTGGTGGTAGCGAATGATCCCCTCGGCGTCTACCAGGAAGGTCTCGGGAGCGCCGTAGACGCCGAGATCGAAGCCGAGGGTACCCTCGGGATCGAAGATATTGAACTCGAAGGGATTGCCGAACTGGGTCAGGAAGGCGCTTCCCCTGGCTCTGCGCTCGCCGTCGCTGGCACCTTCTTCCTTGTAGTCGACCCCGACCAGGCGTACCCCACGCTCGGCCAGATCCAGAAGCTGCGGCATCTCCTGACGACAGGTCGGACACCAGCTACCCCAGACATTGACCAGGGAAAGCTCGCCGGACAGCGCGTCCTGGCTCACCCGACGGTCGGGATCCTCGAGGGTCGACAGCTCGAAGTCGGGGAACTCTCTGGCCATCAACGCGGATTCCCTTTCAAAGGGGTTGATCGACAGCCCCTGATAGAGAAAGATCCCGAGCGCCAGAAACAGCACCAGCGGCAACAGCAATAGAAGTCGACGTTTCATGCACGGGTCTCCCTGGCCGTGACGACAATGACAGGAGCGAAGGCCAGCGGCTGACGATCTTTCATGATGCACTGGCCTCCCTGGCCGTCACGACAGGTTCGGGCTCACGTACGCTCAAGCGGCGACGGTAGCGCCTGTCGGCGACGGCGATGATGCCACCGGCGGCCATCAGCAGTGCGCCCAGCCACAGCCAGCGCACGAAGGGCTTGATCTGCACCCTGAGCGCCCAGCTGCCGTCGTCGAGCTCCTCGCCCATGGCCACGTAGAGGTCATGGAACAGGCCAGGCCGCAGCGCCACCTGGGTCATCGGCATGCCGCGCGCGATGTACAGGCGCTTCTCCGGGTGCATCTCGAAGCTTGCGCTGGCGCCCTCTCGGGTCACCTCGATGGTGGCCGCGTCGGAGACATAGTTCGGCCCACGACGCTCGTCCAGCGCCGTCATGTGAAAGCCGATTCCGTTGACCTCGACGCGGTCACCGACATTCATGCGCACGTTGCGCTCCACCGAATAGTTGGACACCAGGGCGACCCCGATGATGGTCACGGCAAGCCCCAGATGGCCGAGCACCATGCCCCAGTAGGCAGGCGTCAGGCGCTTGAGGGCGCCAAGGCGCGAGCCGGCTCGGGAGGTCTTGCCCCACAGGTCACGCACCAGCGACAGCACCAGCCACAGCGCCGCGACCAGGCCCAGCGACGCCTTCAGGTTCCACTGCCCGGTGTAGACCAGCGGCGCCGCCACGCCGATGACCAGGGCGCCGAGACCGGCGAACCACAGGCGGGTCAGCAGCTCGCGCCCGGCCATGCGCTTCCAGCGGGCGCTGGGGCCAAGCCCCATGAACACGCAAAGCAATACGGTCAGGGGCACGAACAGGGCGTTGAAGTAGGGAGGCCCCACGCTGATCTTGCCCAGGTTCAGCGCGTCGAGCAGCAGCGGATAGACGGTCCCGAGCAGCACCGTCACCGTCATCACCACCAGCAGGATGTTGTTGACCAGCAACAGGGCATCGCGGGATACCCAGTTGAAGCCTCCGGGCTGGCTGACCCGTGGCGCGCGCAGGGCGAAGATCAACAGTGACAGGCCCACGGTGATGCCCAGCAGCACCAGAATGAACAGGCCCCGCGAAGGATCATTGGCGAAGGCGTGCACCGAGGTCAGCACCCCTGAGCGCACCAGGAAGGTGCCCATCAGCGACAGCGAGAAGGTGGTGATCGCCAGCAGCACCGTCCAGCTCTTGAAGGTGCCGCGCTTTTCGGTCACCGCCAGGGAGTGGATCAGCGCGGTGCCGGCGAGCCAGGGCAGCAGCGAGGCGTTCTCCACCGGGTCCCAGAACCACCAGCCGCCCCAGCCCAGTTCGTAGTAGGCCCACCAGCTACCGAGCGCGATGCCGACGGTGAGAAAGGCCCAGGCGATATTGGTCCAGGGGCGCACCCAACGGGTCCAGGCGCTATCCAGGCGTCCGCCCAGCAGCGCAGCGATGGCAAAGGCGAAGACCACGCTGAAACCCACGTAACCCATGTACAGCATCGGCGGATGGATGATCAGACCGACGTCCTGCAGCAGCGGATTGAGGTCGGCGCCGTCGGCGGGGATATTCGGCAGCGAACGCTCGAAGGGGTTGGAAGTGATCAGCACAAAGGCCAGAAAGCCCACGCTGACCAGCCCCATCACGCCGAGCACGCGCGCCACCATGTCCGGTGGCAGCCCCCGGGAGAAGCAGCCCACGGCGAAGGTCCAGACTCCGAGGATCAGGCTCCACAGCAGCACCGAGCCTTCGTGGTTGCCCCACACCGCGCTGAACTTGTAGTACCAGGGCAATAGCGAGTTGGCGTTGTTGGCGACGTTGACCACGCTGAAGTCGTCGAGCATGTAGCTCGCCGTCAGACAGCCGTAGGCGATCAACAGAAAGGCCAGCTGGCCCGCCGCCATCGGCCGCGCGTAGGCCATCCACAGCGGGCGCCGAGTGGCAGCCCCGGCCAGCGGCAGCACCGCCTGCACGCAGGCCATCAGCAGCGCCACGATCAGCGCGTAGTGTCCGATTTCCGGAATCATCTTGATCAGCATGGATTCACCTTGGCCCGCCTTCCGTCCGCGTCAGTCCACTGGCGCCTGGCTCTGCGACTGAATCGCGTGGGCCCATGGGCCCGGAACGCCTGCGTTATGGTCGATTGACCCTGTCCCCTTCTGGCTCGAAGAAACGCCTTCGGCCCTGCCCCCCTCGGGCAAACAAGGCCCCGCACCACGGAGCCCTGTTGTCGGGATACCTTTTTTGTCGATGCACGAAGCCTACTGCGACGTGCCTGGGCCCGCCTGCTTGTAGTCTGCCGGCGAATAGCCGGCGTCTTCCAATGCCTCGGCGACCTCGGGCGGCATATAGTTCTCGTCGTGCTTGGCCAGCACCTTGTCGGCCGCGATATAGCCGTCGCCGGTCAGTTCGCCGACCACCACCACGCCCTGCCCCTCGCGAAACAGGTCCGGCAGGATGCCGCTGTAGCGCACCTCGACATCGTCGACGTAGTCGGTGACCACGAAGCTGACGTCCAGGCTGTCACTGTCACGATGGACGCTGCCTTCCTTGACCATCCCGCCGGCACGTAGCTGCCGGTCCACGGGGGCTTCTCCGGCGGCAATCTGCACCGGGCTGAAGAACAGGTTGATGTTGGAGCGCAGGGCGTACAGCGTCAGTCCCACCGCCACCGCACACAGCGCCACCAGTCCAAGCACCAGCAGCATCTTGTTTCGGCGTTTAGCCCTCATCTTGATCCTCCGAGGGGGAACTTGCGACCGCGGCGTCACGCCTCAGCCGGCGGCGCAAGGTGCGCCGAACACCGCGGCTTTCACCGCGAACCAGAATCACGCTCAACAGCAGAAAGCCCAGGGTCGCACCCCAGGCGGTCCACACATAGGGGCCGTGGCTGCCCATGCTGACCAGCTCGGCCAGCGATTCGAAAGCCATCATGGACGCTCCTCGAACAGCTCTTTCACCCAGCGCTTGTGGCCTTCACGGCGCAGGATCTCGGTACGGGTGCGGGTCAGGGTGAAGGCCGCGAAGAAGGCGTAGAATCCCAGCACCATGATCAACAGCGGCATCCACATCTCGACCGGCATCGCCGGGCGTTCGGTGATGGTGAAGCTGGCGGGCTGGTGCAAGGTGTTCCACCACTCCACCGAGTACTTGATGATGGGTATGTTGATCACCCCCACCATGGCCAGCACCGACGCCGCCTTGGCGCCGCTCTGGGGGCGGGCGAAGGCGCGCCGGATCAGCATCACGCCAAGATACAGAAACAGCAGGATCAGCATCGAGGTAAGGCGGGCGTCCCACTGCCACCAGGTGCCCCAGGTAGGCTTGCCCCAGACCGACCCCGACAGCAAGGCGATGGCGGTCATGGCGGCGCCCAGCGGCGCCATCATCGCTGCCGCCATGTCGGCGATCTTGATCTTCCAGACCATGAATACGAAGCCGGAGGCGGCCAGCGCCATGAAGATCGACTGGGCCAGGAAGGCCGCAGGCACGTGCACGTAGATGATGCGAAAGCTGTTGCCCTGCTGGTAGTCCGCCGGAGCGAAGGCCAGCCCCCAGACGCTGCCGACCAGGATCAGCGCCAGCGCCAGCGCCCAGCACCAGGGAGAGAGACGCGCGGCTATGCCGTAGAACCAGCGCGGCGATCCCAGCTTGTGAAAGAAGGCCCACATGAGCGTTGTACCTCGATCAACCTTGAATTCGTGATGGCCACGACGGCCCGATCAACCATGGATACTGATGCGCAGCGACGCGGCAATGGCCACAGGAGCCGCCATCAGCGCTACCGACAACAGCGCGCCGATCACCGCCAGGTGCCCAAGCCATTCCCCGCCGCCCAGCGCCGCGCCCATGGCGCCGGTGCCGAAGATCAGCACCGGCATGAAAAGTGGCAACACCAGAAGCGACAGCAGCATGCCACCACGCGCCAGCCCCACCGTCAGCCCTGCGCCGATGGCACCAATCAGGCTGATGCAGCCACTTCCCAGTGCCAGGGTCGCGCTCAGCGCCAGGTAGCTGCCCTGGGGCAATGCCAGCAGCACCCCCAGCAAGGGGGCCATCAACGCCAGCGGTAGCCCGGTGGTCAACCAGTGCACGGCGACCTTGGCCAGCACCAGCAGCGACAGCGGGTGCGGTGCAAGCAACAGTTGCTCAAGGGTGCCGTCCTCGAAGTCGCCACGAAACAAGCCGTCCAGCGACAGCAGTGCCGACAGCAAGGCGGCCACCCACAACACGCCAGGGGCGATCAGCGCCAGGCGTTCGGGTTCCGGCGAGATCCCCAGTGGAAACAGGGTGATCACCATGGCGAAGAACACCAGCGGGGTCAGGGCGTCACCCGGTCGACGGGCGACCGCCGTCAAGTCACGGCGGAAGGTGGCAGCCATCGCGCGACCAAGGCCATCACCGGCCTCTCTGACCGGCTCGGCGGCTTCGATCGACCCAGACGTCGGCGTGTTCATGAAGCCACCTGTCGTTGTCCGTCCAGGGTCAGCCGGCGTACGCCAGGCACATTGGACAGCGGATGGTGGGTGGTGACCAGCACCGCGCCGCCGCTGGCGGCATGGTTGGCCAGGCGGCGCTCCAGGGCGGCCACGCCGGCCACATCGATCGCGGTAAAAGGTTCGTCCAGCACCCACAGGGCACGGCGACTCGACACCAGACGAGCCAGGGTCACCCGGCGCTTCTGGCCGGCCGATAGCTGGGCGGTGGGGACGTCCTCGAAGCCGGCCAGGCCGACTTCGGCCAGGGCCGCCTCGAGCTCGGCGTCGGGGCGCCCCTCGCCCCCCAGCGCCTGATACCAACGCAGGTTTTCCAGGGCACTCAGGTTGGCCTTGATACCCGGGGCATGGCCCAGATACAGCAGGTTGGCCAGCAGGTCGGCGCGGGCGCGGGGCAGCGCCCGCCCCTGCCAGCGCACCTCTCCATCGACGTCGGCGATCTGGCCGCACAGGATCTTCAACAGCGTGGTCTTGCCACTGCCGTTGGGTCCCTCGACTCGGAGCACTTCCCCCGCCTTGAGGACAACATCCAATCCTCGAAACAACCAGCGGCCATCGCGCTCACAGGCCAGTTGTCGGGCTTCAAGACACAGACGCAAAGGGCACTCCACAACCAGGGGACGGGGCAGCAAATCACGCACAGACTTTACACCGATTGCACTACCCGAACCAGACAGCCAGCGCAGCTGACAGCCGCAATCGCACAGGCAATGCACCTTTCGTTGATCCATGGCACTTGCACGAGCGGCGAGGCCTGCTATCTTTTACATACTGTATGAATCGACAGTATCAAGATCCCTCGACGTTGACACCAATCGCCACCCGCTACTCCATCCCGTGACAGCCCGACCCTCACAACAAGGGAGACCCCGCGCCATGGATATCGCGACCTGCCAGTTCCTCGAACGCCTGCCCAACCTGCCCATCGCCGACAGCTGGGCTCCCGTCGACTCCACCTCGGATGCCCTGGTGGAGGTCCCCCTGCTGGGGCAGGTATCCGCCGGCATGCCGATCGAGGCCTGCCTGGACAACGCCACCCTGCAGGTGCCATCGCGCATGGTCAGGCGCAACACTTACGCCCTCAAGGTGTGCGGCAACTCGATGATCGATTGCAATATCTTCGACGGCGATGTGATCATCATCGAACGCCAGGAAAGCGCCGAGAACGGCGAAACGGCGGTGGTGATGATCAATGACCAGGAGGTCACCCTGAAAAAGCTCTATATCGAGAAGAATGGTGTTCGCCTGCAGCCGGCCAACGAGACCATGCCCCCGATCTACCTGAAGAACAGTGACATCCGTGTGCTGGGTCTGGTCATGGGTGTCGCCCGCCAGGAAGAAATGGCCGCCTGATGCGCTACCCGATACCCGAGCTTGCCCCCGGTGAGTGGCACGAAAGCGAGATCGAGGTGGAAAAGAGCCGCTTTATCGCCTGGGTGGCCCACACCCCCAAGGTGGCGGACTTCGAAGCGCTGCTGGCCGAGGCTCGCAGGCAGCATCCCAATGCCAGCCATCATTGCAGCGCCTACATCGCAGGCCCGCCCGGGGAGCAGGTGCACATTGGCTTCTCCGATGACGGCGAGCCGGGCGGTACCGCCGGCCGACCGATGTTTCAGGCACTCGATGGCGATGGCATCGGCCAGGTGGGCGCGGTGGTGACCCGCTACTTCGGCGGCACCAAACTCGGTACCGGCGGACTCGCCCGCGCCTATACCCAGGCGCTGGTCACGGCGCTGGAAAGCCTGCCCAGGGGCGAATGCATCGAGCGCCGCCCACTCAAGATACGGGTCGACTTTGCCGGCGAGGCCGACGCCCGGCAGTGGTGCCAGGCGCAGGATATCCCGGTGCAGGCGGTCGACTACGGGGCCGAAGGCGTCACCTTGACCCTGGGCTGGCCCAGTGAACGGTCCACCGACCTGAGCGAGCTCAGCACTCGCCTCAAGGGCCGCATCGAGGCCCTGGACCATCAGGCAGGCTAGGCCCGCTCGATGCTAACGTCGAGGGAGCCTCCAGCCCCGTCTGTTCCTCCTCCGGGGCCGGTCCGACGCGACCCCTGCTAAAGCGGCCTCTCCAGGACGGCGTGTTCGTCCTTGGTGAGAGCGTCCTCTCCAGACGAGACAGCGTCTTCACCGATATAGCGTCTGCGCTTGTCGGCCTTGAGCCGTGCCACGTCGACCACCACCAGGCCATCGATGCAGTAGCCGAAGGCGGTATCCACGCCGAAGGCCTTGAAGCTGACGCCACCGGGTTCGGCCACCTCCACGTACTGCTTATAGAGCGCCGGCACCCCCGCCCCCATGGCCTGCAGTGCGCCTTTCAAGCGCTGAAAGTCCTCGCCGGCATCGTTGCCGGCAAACAGCCGATCCGCCTCCTCGCGCCCGGCACGCGACATCGTGCACACCGCCTTGGCCCGGATCGGGCTGTCACCGTCCCCGTGGTAGTGCCGGTAGTAGCTGACCAGCAGGTCCTTGGCCAGGGGCGGTAGATGATTGGGAATGGTCACCGGCCCGAACAGCCAGCGCACCTCGGGATGATGGCGCAGGTAGGCGCCAAGACCATGCCAGAGATAGTCGAGACTGCGACGTCCCCAGTAGCGTGGCTGGACAAAGCTGCGGCCCAGCTCCAGCCCGTGGCGCCAGCGATCCATCGGCGCCTGTTCGAGATGAAAGATGGTGGCGCTGTAGAGCCCTTCGATGCCTTTGCTATCGAGGATGCGCCCGACTTCACCGAGACGATAGGCCCCGGCGATTTCCAGGTCACGATCGTCCCACAGCACCAAATGACGATAGTGCTCGTCGTACTCGTCCAGATCCCGCTTCTTGCCGGTGCCCTCGCCGACCCGGCGAAAGGCAATTTCACGCAGCCGCCCGATCTCGCGCATCACCGCAGAGTCGGGACGATGGTCAAACAGCAGGATCTGCTTACCGTCAGGCGTCCTGCCCAGCACCTCGGCGTCGACCAGCTCCTCTCGCAGGTGCTGGCGATTTTCCGGATGGGCGATACCGGCCTCGGAGACAAACACGCCCTTGCGTCCCCGCCCCAGACGGTAGACGTGCTTACGCAGCAGCTTGAGCTTGGCGACGGTGGCCAGGTCCTCGCGGTCGAAGCGTGACAGCGGGATCTCGCCCCCCACCTTGAGCGTGATGTGCCGCCCTTTCTGGCGGAACATCTCGTGGGGCAACAGCAGCGTGCCCAGCAGCGAGTACAGCGAGGCCAACGAATAGAACAGCGAGGAGTTGCGACCGCCCACGTGCACCGGCAGGATCGGCGCATTGGTGCGCCGGGCCGCGTGCAGGAAACCTGACAGCCAGTTGCCGTCCTTTACCCCCTTGGGCCCCGCCCGCGACACCTCGCCGGCGGGGAAGACGATCACCGCCTGTTCATCGTCGAGGGCATCGACGATGCCCTGCAGGCTCTTGCGAAAGCCCCTGCGCGACAGGTTGTCCACCGGCAGCAGCAACGGTGCCAACGGCGAAAGCTGCATCAACAGGTCATTGGCGACGATTTTCACGTCAGGGCGTACATCCGCCACCATGCGTACCAGCGCCAGCCCATCCAGAGCACCGAGGGGATGATTGGCAACGATCACCACCCTGCCGGCGACCGGAATGTTGTCGCGATCACGCGACGACAGCGAATAGCCGAAGTTCAGCTGATCGAGCACCGCGTCGATGAACTCGAGCCCTCCGGCGCGGCGATGACGCTCGAGAAAGGCATTGATCTCGCGCTCGTGCACCAGGCCCTTGAGGCCGGCGCTCAACAGGCGGCGGCACCAGGCTGGCCAGCTCTGTGCCTTCGGCACCTTGGCCATCAAGGCCTTTTCGACATCGATCATGCCCGTCCTCCGTCGGTGGCAATAGCCGCCAGACTAGAAAGCGCGCATGACAGCACCGTGGCGATCGCATGTAAGCGGGATGACGGGCTCGACCGGAGTCAGCTACAAAAGCAGCGCCCCCACCTGGCGGCGGGGGCGCTGCGTTCGGTCAAACCAGGGCTGCAGGCCCGGATGACCTTGATCCTGATGTTTGATCACTATCCCGGGGTGTCACCCCAAGTACTTGATCATCATCCCAAGTACTTGATCATCACCCCGGCGGCCACTGCCGAGCCGATGACGCCGGCAACATTGGGCCCCATCGCGTGCATCAGCAGGAAGTTGTGAGGATTGGACTCGAGCCCCACCTTGTTGGACACCCGCGCCGCCATGGGCACCGCCGAGACACCGGCGGAGCCGATCAACGGGTTGATCGGATGCTTGCTGATGAGGTTGAGCAGCTTGGCCATCAGCACACCGCAGGCGGTGCCGATGGCAAAGGCCACCATGCCGAGCCCGAGGATGCCCAGGGTCTCCACCGCCAGGAAGCGGTCGGCCATCAGCTTGGAGCCCACCGACAGCCCGAGGAAGATGGTCACGATGTTGATCAGGGCGTTCTGCGCCGTGTCCGAGAGCCGTTCGACCACCCCGCACTCACGCATCAGGTTGCCGAAGCAGAACATCCCGAGCAGCGGCGCCGCATCCGGCAGGAACAATACCACCAGGATCAGCAGTGCCAGCGGAAACACGATCTTCTCGAGCTTCGACACCGGACGCAGCTGGGTCATGGCGATGCTGCGCTCCTTCTGGGTGGTCAACGCCTTCATGATCGGCGGCTGGATCAACGGCACCAGCGCCATGTAGGAGTAGGATGCCACCGCGATGGCACCCAGCAGCTCGGGGGCCAGAATGCTCGAGACATAGATCGAGGTCGGACCGTCGGCTCCACCGATGATGCCGATGGCCGCAGCCTGGTTGAGGCTGAAGTCCATCCAGCCCATGGCGGTCATGCCCACCGCCCCGATCAGAGTGGCGAAGATGCCGAACTGGGCGGCGGCGCCGAGGAACAGGGTGCGCGGGTTGGCCAGCAGCGGACCGAAGTCGGTCATCGCGCCGACCCCCATGAAGATCACCAGCGGCGCGATACCGGAGGCGATGGCCACGCTGTAGAACTGATACAGCATGCCATGGGAATAGCCCCCATCCATGGCCAGGTCGTTGGCGGTGCGAAGCAGCGCCGGCGAGATATCACCGTGCAGCGTCTCGCTGATGGCGTAGCGCCAGGTATCCACGTCGGCGCCCGCCGGCAGGCTGGTGCCGAGCGCCTGGGCCATCTGCGCCAGCAGCTCGGGACGGCCCAGGTGGGCCGCCTGCTCTGCCGCCGACAACGCCAGCCCTGCCTCGGGAATATTGGCCAGGATGCCGCCGAAGCCGATCGGCACCAGCAACAGCGGTTCGAACTTCTTGGCGATGGCCAGCCACAAGAGCAGCAGGCCCACCACCAGCATCACCGCCTGGCCCAGGGTCAGGTTGTACAGCCCGGAGCCGTACCATAGGGTCAGAATCTTCTCCATGGGAGGTCCTTAAAGCACGATCAGGGTGTCGCCGACGGAGACGCTGTCGCCCTCGGCGACCTGGACGTCAGACACGGTGCCGGCAGCGGCAGCGCGGACCTCGGTCTCCATCTTCATCGCCTCGAGGATGACCACCACGTCGCCCTCGGCCACGCTGTCGCCGGGCTTGACGTTGACCTTGAAGATGTTGCCGGCCAGCGGTGCATCGATGGTCTCGCCGGAGGAAGCTGCCGGCGCCGCCGGTGCAGCGTCAGAAGAGCCAGCGGCGGGCGCTTCCTTGACCTGGGAAATGTCGCCACCCTCGGCGACCTCGACCACGTAGGCGGTGCCGTTGACCTTGACGGTGTAGGTCTCGGGTCCGGCGGTACCAGCCTTGGCCGCCGGCGCCTTGGCGGGCGCAGCGGGCGTCGCCGCCTCGACACTGGGCGCGGGTTCGAAGGCGTCGGGGTTGTCACGGTTCTTGAGGAACTTGAGCCCGATCTGCGGGAACAGTGCGTAGGTCAGAACGTCGTCTACCTGACGCTCGCCTTCGGCCAGACGGATGCCGTCATCCTTGGCCTTGGCGGCCAGCTCATCGGTCAACCGCGACATCTCGGGATCCAGCCGATCCGCAGGACGCTCGGTGATCGGCGAGGCACCGTCCAGCACCCGGCTCTGCAATTCGCTGTCGAAGTCCGCCGGCGCAGCGCCGTACTCGCCCTTGAGCAGCGCCTGCACCTCCTTGGAGATGGACTTGTAGCGCTCCCCCATCATCACGTTCATCACCGCCTGGGTGCCGACGATCTGGGAGGTGGGGGTCACCAGCGGAATAAAGCCGAGGTCTTCACGGACCCGAGGAATCTCCTTGAGCACCTCGTCGAGACGGTCACCGGCGCCCTGCTCCTTCAACTGGCCTTCCATGTTGGTGAGCATGCCGCCCGGCACCTGGGCCACCAGAATGCGCGAATCGATGCCCTTGAGCGAGCCCTCGAAAGCGGCGTACTTCTTGCGCACCTCACGGAAGTAGGCGGCGATATCTTCCAGGGCCTCCAGATCCAGGCCGGTATCGCGCTCGGTGTCCTTGAGCATCGCCACCAGCGATTCGGTGGGGCTGTGGCCGTAGGTCATCGACATCGAGGAGATGGCGGTATCGACGTTGTCGACGCCTGCCTCGGCGGCCTTGAGCGCGGTCGCCGACGAAAGCCCGGTAGTGGCGTGGCAGTGCAGATGGATGCGAATATTCAGCGCCGACTTGAGTTTGGTGACAAGCTCGAAGGCGTCATAGGGAGTCAGAAGCCCCGCCATGTCCTTGATCGCCAGGGAGTCGGCGCCCATGTCGGCGATGGACTTGGCCAATTCCACCCAGCTGTCCAGGGTGTGCACCGGGCTCTTGGTGTAGGAGATGGTACCCTGAGCATGGCCATCGTTGGCCTTGACCGCCTGGATCGCACGCTCGAGGTTACGTGGGTCGTTCATCGCATCGAACACGCGGAAGACATCGACCCCGTTGGTCTTGGCGCGCTCGACGAAGCGGTCGACCACGTCATCGGCATAGTGGCGATAGCCCAACAGGTTCTGGCCCCGCAGCAACATCTGCTGGGGCGTATTGGGCATGGCTTCCTTCAACGCCCGTATCCGCTCCCACGGATCTTCGCCGAGGTAGCGGATACAGGCGTCAAAGGTGGCGCCGCCCCAGGATTCCAGCGACCAGAAGCCGATCTTGTCGAGCTTCTCGGCGATGGGCAGCATGTCGTCGATACGCATGCGGGTGGCAAACAGAGACTGATGGGCGTCGCGTAGCACGACATCGGTGATGCCTAGCGGGCGTGCAGATTCGCTCATGGCTGGGTCCTTATCGTTATGAAGCGCTTTGTCGAAATTCACGGTCAGGGTCGTCGCCTGGTACGGACGACCTCAGCGACGCTGGCGGTAGCGGTGAACCGCGGCCGAGATCGCCGCCATCACCGCATCGTCCTGGCCCGGCGCGGCGGGTGCCGCCCCGCGCTTGGGCGCCTCGACCGGCACCGGTTCGGGAAAGTAGCGACCGATGACACGAGACATCAGCGTGGTGGTGATCACCAGCACCGTAAGAAAAACAAAAACAAAACCCATGCCGAGCGCCATCAGGCTGAGGCCCTCGTTGAGCAACTGAGTGTCTTGCATGCGGGATCCTCCGCGTTGTAGCGCCAAAGTTGCCTTGATCTTTCTGGATCATACGGCTTGCGCAAAAATTTTGATGCTATACCCTGCCACATCCCCGGCACAGCACCATGGTCTAAAGGTAGCAGTTTTGGTTGTTAAATTACTACATAAACAGGGGTTAGACGAAGGTCGCATCGGGCTCGCGCCCATGGAGGGCGTGATCGACGCCCACACCCGCGACCTGCTGACCCGTGACGCCGGCTTCGACTGGACGGTCACCGAGTTCGTACGGGTGGTGGACGCGCGCCTGCCGCCTCGAGTGTTCTACAAGCACTGCCCGGAACTGGCGACCGAGGGCGTCATCACCCCCAACCACATCCCGGTGCACCTGCAACTGCTCGGCTCCGACCCCGACGCCCTGGCCGCCAATGCCCGCCAGGCGCTACGCCTCGGCGCCATCAGCCTGGACTTGAACTTCGGCTGCCCAGCCAAGCTGGTCAACCGCCATGACGGCGGCGCCTCATTGTTGCGCGATCCGCGACGCCTGGAGCGTGCCGTGGACGCCGTCCACCGTGCCGTGGGCGACAGCATCCCGGTCACCGCCAAGGTCCGCCTGGGCTTCTCCGACCGCCGCCGGGCGCTGGACTGCGCCCTGGCCGCCGAGGCCGCCGGCGCCACCCAACTGGTGGTGCATGCCCGCACCCGGGACGAGGGCTATCGCCCGCCGGCCCATTGGGAGTGGATCGGCCGCATCAACCAGCGCCTGCGCATCCCGGTCGTCGCCAACGGCGACATCTGGACCCTCGAGGACTACTGGAAGGCACGCACCCTGTCCGGCTGTCGCGACGTCATGCTTGGCCGCGGCGCCCTGGCCGACCCGAAACTCGCCCCGCGCATCCGCCACTGGCAGCGCACCGGAGAGCGCCTGCCGGCCACGACATGGGCCGAGCGAGCCGGTATCCTGACGTCCTATGCTGCAATGCAGCGTACCACACTCCCGGCAAAAGTGGTGGTATCGCTACTAAAGCAGTGGATGAACCACATGAAGGCGCGCGACCGCGAGGCCGCCTCCCGCTTTCAGGCCCTGCGCCGCATCACCGATCTCGATGAATTCCTTGCGGGGCTCGGCGCCCAGCGCATCGAATCAGACGCAGCGCCAGAAACAGCACCTGACGCCACACTGCGCCAGAATCTCGCCTCACCCAAGCACCGAAGCGAGGCAGTCGCCGCCGTCCAATAGGGATAGGCAGGCCAACCTCCCCTCCCGGAGAGGAATCCGATCGGAGCAGCGCCTAGCTCTTGTCCTTGAGATCGGCCCAATCCACATCGGGATCACGTCGCCCGTGGGCGCCTGCATAGGCCGGAGACTCGGGCGGCTGCCACTGCGCCAGCCGCTCGGACTCGACCTCGAACACTTCCACCGCCAAGGGGTGGCAGGTGGACAGCGGATCCCTGGCGTCCGGCCCCCATAGATCCACCGACAGATCGCCACCGGGACAGCAGGACAGCGCGCACAACAGGTCGATCTCGGCAAACAGCTCAAGATAGTCCCCAGGCCGCGCCGGGCAAGCCTTCATGAAGTACTGGTCATCGTCGTTGAGCCCGGTGCACTGGAAGACATTGAGCACGTCATGCACGTCAAACTCGGTCAACCCCCAGGGCGCGACCGCCCTCACCAGGTTGGAATGGCAGTGAAAATCGAAGTCCTCGCCGGTCAACAGGCGATTGACGTAGGGATCACAGCGGGTTCCCAGCAGGTCATGCACGCGCCCGCCTTCGGTGTCCTCACCGTAGCCTGCCAGGGTGTCGTCGATGATGGTGGCCATGGGACGCAGAAAGGGCAGCGTCGACCACAGCCTGTCGTAGGTGCTGACATGAGCTCGCTGCAGCTGACGGGTGCGCGAGGCCCACATACGCTCGCGCGGGTCATGGCGGTGCCACATGTTGAAGTCACCGACCTGGGCGCCGTCGACGATGGCGATGCGAAAGACCTGCCCCGCCTTGACCTCCCATGCCAGCCCATCACGAATCGGTACCCGGTGACTGGCCACCCGCCGCCGACTCCCCGCCCGTTCGGTCAGGCCGTCATAGAAGGCGCGATCCACGTCGAGCACTGACCCCCTGGTCGCCTGATACGCCGCCGCCACCTTGCCGCCCATGCGCCACCCTCCCGATGCGTGAATGTCAGGCTTCAGCCTAGACCAGGCCAGGGGAGACAACGACCGACGCTCGACACAGCACCGTTCATAAAGAATCGACGCCGGTCAACCGGTCAGCCGGTCAGCCGGTCAGCCGGTCAGCCGGTCAGCCGGTCAGCCGGTCATCACGAAACTTGGCAGGAAACTTGGCAGGAAACAGCATAAAAAAAGGCGCCCATCTCGCGACAGGCGCCTAAACGATCGCAACCGGCAGTGATCGCCAGCCGGTCAGCACGAAACTGGACAGGAAACAGAAAACCCGCCCTCCGAAGAGAGCGGGTCTGAATCTGGCGCGCCCGGGAGGATTCGAACCTCCGACCACCTGATTCGTAGTCAGGTACTCTATCCAGCTGAGCTACGGGCGCGTAGGCAATGAAACTCATTGCTATGTCGTATTCCAGGAAACTATCGGAATGCAACCTGGGAGAAGATGGCGCGCCCGGGAGGATTCGAACCTCCGACCACCTGATTCGTAGTCAGGTACTCTATCCAGCTGAGCTACGGGCGCGTATCAATCTCTTGATGCACCAGGCATCCAACATGCCTGATCATCGGTACCCATGAAGCCGCTTCACGACATGCATCGTAAAATGGCGGAGAGGGAGGGATTCGAACCCTCGATGAGGCTATAAACCCCATACTCCCTTAGCAGGGGAGCGCCTTCAGCCACTCGGCCACCTCTCCCTCATCGGCACGGTGCGTATCCTACCGAGACGTAAGGCCTTTGTCCAGCCCGAGGCGAAAAAAGTTCTCCGCTCGGCCACCACCTTCACTCATCATCGGCAGCGCCATCGTCAGCCTTCTCGCGCTGGATGCGCTGGTAGATCTCTTCACGGTGGACGGCAACGTCCTTGGGCGCATTCACGCCGATACGCACTTGATTTCCCTTCACCCCCAGAACGGTGACGGTGATATCGTCCCCGATCATCAGGGTTTCGCCGACGCGGCGTGTCAGGATGAGCATGACTGATCTCCTTCTCAGACTTGTTACGTGAGTCGCTACGCCATCACGCTTCCGGACGACGTGCCCTCTTTCTTGGTGGCGAGCACTAGCGACTCATGACACCTGATTGTGCCGTTTAAGGGAAGCCCCCGGCCGAATTGGCAAGGGGACTCCTTAAAGCGTAGAAGGTGTGCGCCGCGCCGAGAAACTATTCGCTCTCGATATCGGCCTTGTCGAGACCAAATGCCTTGTGCAGCGCACGTACTGCCAATTCCATCTGCTTCTCGTCGATCACCACGGAGATCTTGATCTCCGAGGTCGAGACCATGCGGATGTTGATGTTTTCCTCGGACAGCACGCGGAACATCTTCGAGGCGACCCCGGCGTGTGAGCGCATACCCACCCCTACCAGAGACACCTTGGCGATATTATCGTCGCCACGCAACTCGCCACCGCCCAGATCGGGGATGACCTGCTGCTCGAGGATGCGCATGGTCTGCTTGTAGTCACCCTTGGCTACGGTGAAGGTGAAGTCGGTGTAGTCACCGGCCGGCGCCACGTTCTGCACGATCATGTCGATCTCGATGTTGGCGTCGGCGATCGGGCCCAGGATGCGCGAGGCCACGCCCGGCACGTCCGGCGTGTTGAGCAGGGTCAGCTTGGCTTCGTTGGCGGTGAAGGCGATGCCTGAGATCAGCGGTTCTTCCATGGAATCCTCGTCTTGTTCGGAGTCTGCAACGATCAGGGTGCCGGGGCCGTCCTCGAAACTGGACAGCACGCGCAGCGGAACATTGTACTTGCCGGCAAATTCGACGGCGCGAATCTGCAACACCTTGGAGCCGAGGCTGGCAAGCTCCAGCATCTCCTCCACGGTGATCGAATCCAGGCGCTGGGCCTTGGAGCAGACCCGCGGGTCGGTGGTGTAGACGCCGTCCACATCGGTGTAGATCTGGCACTCGTCGGCCTTGAGCGCGGCCGCCAGCGCCACACCGGTAGTGTCCGAGCCGCCACGACCCAGGGTGGTGATATTGCCTTCCTCATCGACCCCCTGGAAGCCGGCGACCACCACCACCTGGCCAGCGTCCAGGTCTTCACGCATCTCGTCGGTCTCGATGCGCTGGATACGCGCCTTGGTGTGGGCGCTGTCGGTCATGATGCCGACCTGAGAGCCGGTGTAGGACGTTGCCGGCACGTCCAGCTTGTGCAGCGCCATCGCCAGCAGCGAGATGGTCACCTGCTCGCCGGTGGACACCAGCATGTCCATCTCACGGGGGGTCGGCTCGTCGTTGATCTCGTTGGCCATCCCGATCAGGCGGTTGGTCTCGCCGCTCATGGCGGAGACCACCACCACGACCTGATGGCCCTGGTCGCGGAAGCCCTTGACCTTCTCGGCCACGGCCTTGATGCGCTCCACCGAGCCGACCGACGTCCCACCGAACTTCTGTACGTATAGTGCCATATGCCGTCTTCCTCGCTCGTTGGATTCAATGAATGAAACTGTTGTCTCTGCGAAGTTTTGTCAGGGCAGAAAAAAGGGCCGGGGACCCTCTCGAGCCCCCGACCCCAGAGGGATCACAATTTGGCGTCCACCCAGGCCGGGACGCTCTCCAGCGCCGCCGGCAGTGCATTGACGTCACTACCGCCGGCCTGGGCCATGTCGGCACGACCGCCGCCCTTGCCGCCGACCTGCCCGGCGACGTGATTGACAAGCTCCCCGGCCTTGACCCTGGCGGTCAGATCATCGGTCACCCCGGCGATCAGGCTGACCTTGCCGGCGGCCTCGTCGGCCACCCCCAGCACGATGATGCCGGAGCCCAGCTTGTTCTTGAGCTGGTCAAGCACGCCACGCAATTCCTTGCCCGACACGCCATCCAGGTGCGTCGCCAGTACCTTGACGCCTTTGACCTCGGTGGCGCTTGCCAGCATGTCGCTGCCGGCGGCGCTGGCGAGCTTGGCCTTGAGCCGCTCGAGCTCCTTCTCCAGGCCGCGATTACGCTCGACCAGGCTGTCGACGCGCTCCTCGAGCTGCTCGGGCTTGGCCTTGAGGCGTTCGGCTACACGCGCAAGGCGCGCCTCCTGTTCGCCGAAGTAGGCCAGCGCCCCCTCACCGGTGATCGCCTCGATCCGCCGCACGCCTGAGGCGATGCCGCTCTCGGCGACGATATGACAGCAGCCGATGTCGCCACTGCGGGCCACGTGGGTACCACCACACAGCTCGATGGAGAAGTCGTCGGCACCGATGGTCAGCACCCGCACGCTGTCGGCGTACTTGGCCTCGAACAGGGCAGCGGCGCCCTTCTCCTTGGCCTCATCGAGGGTCATGCTCTCGATCCGGGTCGGCGCATTGGCCAGCACCTGCTGGTTGACCAGGCGCTCCACTTCCTTGAGCTGTTCGGCGCTCATCGCCTCGAAGTGGCTGAAGTCGAAACGCAGGCGCTCAGGCGTCACCAGCGAGCCCTTCTGCTGGACATGATCGCCCAGCACAAGACGCAGGGCCTTGTGCAGCAGGTGGGTCGCCGAGTGGTTACGCACCGTCGCCGCACGCAGGCTCTCGTCCACCTGGGGCGTGACCTCGCTGCCGACCACCAGCTCACCTTCGAGCAACACCCCCTGATGCAGGTGATGCCCCGCCTGTTTCTGTGTGTCCTTGACCAGGAACCGTCCGCCCTCGACGTTCAGGTAGCCGGTATCACCGACCTGGCCACCGGACTCGCCGTAGAAGGGGGTGCGGTCCAGCACCACCACAGCGGGATGCTCAGGCGTCAGGCGCTCGAGCGCATTGCCTTCGCTGTCATAGAGCGCGACCACCCTGGCGCTGTCCTCGAGGCGGTCGTAGCCGGTGAACTCGGTCTGGCCCTCGAGCTCGATGGTGGCGCTGTACTCGGCGCCGAACTGGCTGGCCGCCCGGGCCCGCTCACGCTGCGCCTCGAGCTCCCGCTCGAAGCCTTCGGCATCGAGGGTGACGCCCCGCTCACGGCAGACATCGGCGGTGAGGTCATAGGGAAAGCCGTAGGTGTCGTAGAGCTTGAACACCGTCTCGCCCGGCAGGGTGTCACCGTCGAGCGCGGCCAGCGCCTGCTCCAGCAGGCCCATGCCATGATCCAGGGTGCGAGCGAACTGCTCTTCTTCCTTCAGCAACACGCGCTCGATCTGTGCGCGAGCCTGGCGCAGTTCCGGGTAGGCCTCGCCCATCTCGGCGTCCAGCGCCGCCACCAGGCGATGGAAGAAGGCTCCCTGGGCGCCCAGCTTGTGACCATGGCGGATTGCCCGGCGAATGATCCGCCTGAGCACGTAACCACGACCTTCGTTGGAAGGCAGCACGCCGTCCGCGATCAGGAAGGCACAGGAACGGATATGGTCGGCGATCACGCGCAGCGACGGCGCCTCCAGGTCGCTCGCACCGGTCGCCTCGGCGGCGGCCTTGAGCAGATTCTGGAACAGGTCGATCTCGTAGTTGGAGTGGACCCCCTGCATGACCGCGGCGATGCGCTCCAGCCCCATGCCGGTATCGATGGACGGCTTGGGCAGCGGCTTCATCTCGCCGCTGGCGTCGCGATCGAACTGCATGAACACCAGGTTCCAGATCTCGATGTAGCGATCACCGTCTTCCTCCGGACTGCCGGGAGGGCCGCCCCACACCTCGGCGCCATGATCGTAGAAGATCTCGGAGCTGGGACCGCAAGGGCCGGTGTCGCCCATCTGCCAGAAGTTGTCTTCGTCCAGCTTGGAGAAGCGCTCGGGATCGATACCGATCTCGTCTTTCCAGATGCGTTCGGCCTCATCATCACTGACGTGGACGGTGACCCACAGCTTCTCCTTGGGCAGTCCCAGCACCTCGGTCAGGAAGGTCCAGGCAAAGCCGATGGCGTCGCGCTTGAAGTAGTCGCCGAAGCTGAAGTTGCCCAGCATCTCGAAGAAGGTGTGATGACGCGCGGTGTAACCGACGTTGTCCAGATCGTTGTGCTTGCCACCGGCGCGCACGCAGCGCTGGGAGGAGGTAGCCCGCACATAGTCCCTGGGGTCACGCCCGAGAAAGACGTCCTTGAACGGCACCATGCCGGCGTTGGTGAACAACAGCGTCGGATCGTTGCCCGGCACCAGCGAACTGGACGGCACGCGGGTATGACCCTGTTCTTCGAAGAACCTCAGAAAGGCCTGTCTGATATCTGCGCTTTTCATGAAATATCCGTGGCGATGAGCGATAGAGCGCGTCGAACCGGCCCACTGCCGTGGCACGCCGGAGCATCCGAGCATGAAACCGCGACCCGGGGCTGTCGCAAAAGGGGACATTATAGCGTAGTTGTCAAGCGACTAAAGTGGGTCGTGCAAAACCGCATCCGAGAAGGCCCGTCTGGCGGCGGTTCAATCATCGCCGAGGGCCCGTATCGCCTCGCGCACCTGGTCGAAGTCGAAACCGCGCCCGGCCAGAAAGCGTTCACGTCGAGCACGTTCCCTGGCATCCGCTGGCAGCTCTCGGCCGAAGCGCCGCTCCAGCGCTTCGCTGGCCAGTCGATACCAGTCGACGGACTCCTCGCGCTCCAGTTCCGCCAGCGCCTCCCTGGCCAGCGCTCGATCGACGCCCCTCTGGCCCAGTTCCGCCAGCATCTTCACCGGCCCCTGCCCACGCATCAACCGACCGCGCAGAAAGCTCTCGGCGAAGCGCCGGTCGCTCTGCAGGCCTTGATCGGCAAGCGCTTCCAGGGCCTGCTCAATGTCCTCGAGGGCGTGCCCCTTGGCCAGCAATCGCCCTCGCAGCTCTTCACGGCCGTATTCGCGTCGAGCGAGCAGATCGATGGCGTGCTCGCGTGGGGACATCTGGCTGGCAGCCTTGTGCATGTCATCTCCTGTTGGCACGGGACGGCGAGCACCGACGGCGCGAGCCCCCTTTCACAAACGCCTCGGGCCCCTGTCGAGGGGCCCGAGGAAAGTCGTACGTTGCGACGTCACAGGCCGGCGTGCCGGCCTGCCGCGAGTCGACCTGCTACAGCAGATCGTCGCCAAGGTCGTCGCCAGCGGGCGCCGCGGCTTCCGCTTCCTTCTCGCTCTTCTTCGGCTCCGGCTGGGTCAGCAGCTGGGCACGAATCTGGGACTCGATCTCTTCCATGATGGCCGGGTTGTCCTCGAGGAACTGGGCGGCGTTGGCCTTGCCCTGGCCGATCTTGTTGCCCTGGTAGCTGTACCAGGCGCCGGCCTTGTCCACCAGCTTGCACTGAACGCCAAGGTCCACCACCTCGCCGGCGTGGTAAATGCCCTTGCCGTAGAGGATCTGGAATTCGGCCTGACGGAAGGGCGGCGCCACCTTGTTCTTGACCACCTTGACCCGGGTCTCGTTGCCGGTGACCTCGTCGCCCTGCTTGACCGAGCCGGTACGACGGATATCCAGACGCACGCTCGAGTAGAACTTCAGGGCGTTACCGCCGGTGGTGGTCTCGGGGCTACCGAACATCACCCCGATCTTCATGCGGATCTGGTTGATGAACACCACCATGCAGTTGGCGTTCTTGATATTGCCGGTGATCTTGCGCAGCGCCTGGGACATCAGTCGGGCCTGCAGGCCGACGTGGGAGTCGCCCATCTCGCCTTCGATCTCGGCTCTGGGCGTCAGCGCCGCCACCGAGTCGATGATGATCACGTCGACGCCACCGGAACGCACCAGCATGTCGCAGATTTCCAGCGCCTGCTCACCGGTATCCGGCTGCGACACCAGCAGATCATCCAGATTGACGCCAAGCTTCTCGGCGTAGCTGGGATCGAGGGCATGCTCGGCGTCGATAAAGGCGCAGGTCTTGCCGTCCTTCTGGGCCTGGGCGATCACCGACAGTGTCAGGGTGGTCTTGCCCGAGGACTCTGGACCAAAGATCTCCACCACTCGACCATAGGGCAGACCGCCGATGCCAAGTGCGATATCGAGACCCAACGAGCCGGTGGATACCGACGGCATCACCACCCTGGGAGCGTCTCCCAGACGCATCACCGTACCCTTGCCGAACTGGCGATCGATCTGGGAAAGGGCGGCGTCCAGCGCCTTGCTGCGGTTCTGATCCTGCGCCATTACGGAGCTCCTGTAGACAATGGATCGGGGTCGAGCGCCTTGCCCGAGTCCCCATCGGGCCCTGCGCCGGACCCTGGCAATTACTGTATGACTGAACAGTAGTATGACGAAATTTGCGGACGACGACCAGCCCTTCGAGGTAACGAATCGAGCGCATAGGGCAAATCAATAGTGGATGAGGGGTTGATCGCTGCACCGCCACAGCCGCGGGGCCGGAACGCTTGCGCCCCACGCCCGGCACACGGCGCTGGACGCTACGCCCACGGGCACATCAAGGGGCATCACCGGCAAGGCTCAGGTCAGGCTCTCGAGCCGCCTGATCAGGCCTTCGAGCGCATGGACCACGGCGGCCTGGCGAACCTCATCGCGACCGCCGGCAAAGCGCTGCCGATCGGCCTCGAGCCGCCCGTCGACGGCGAAGGCAAACCACACCGTACCGACAGGCTTTTCAGCGCTGCCGCCATCCGGACCGGCGACGCCACTGACCGAGACGCCAAGTCGGGCACCACTGTCGCGACAAGCGCCCTCTACCATCGCCTCCACCACCGGCTGACTGACGGCGCCATGGGCGTCCAGGGTCTCGCCGGGCACCCCCAGCAGCCGCTGCTTGGCGGCGTTGGAGTAGGTCACGTAGCCGGTCTCGAAGTAGCGTGAACTGCCGGCGATATCGGTAATGGCAGCGGCCACGCCGCCACCGGTACAGGACTCGGCGGCGGTCACCGAGACCCCACGCTCGACACACAACTCACCCAGCCGAATCGCCAGGCGACGAACACGATCGTCTGCATTTGTCATCGCAGGCCCGTCTCTTGTGGTGAAAACAGGGTGTCACGATACGACATCACGACAACAATGACAGGCTCGTCGTCGCCTCGGAAACGTCTTGCCACGACAA
The DNA here is from genome assembly GCF_019802175.1 of Halomonas sp. DP5N14-9. Classification (NCBI taxonomy): domain Bacteria; kingdom Pseudomonadati; phylum Pseudomonadota; class Gammaproteobacteria; order Oceanospirillales; family Halomonadaceae; genus Halomonas; species Halomonas sp. DP5N14-9. Next base: position 198,206 of record NZ_JAHVHR010000035.1, on the reverse strand, counting down.
CCGCGACAACAAGCCGACAGGTACAGCGCCCACCAACGCATCGCGGCGACCGAGGTCGCCGCGACAGTGATACCCGTCATCCAGGCAGGTTCAGCGCTTGGCAATGATCCAGATGGCGTGAACGATACCGGGAATATAGCCCAGCAGGGTCAGCAGGATATTGAGCCAGAAGTGCAGACCAAAGCCCACCTGCAGGAAGACGCCCAGCGGGGGCAGCAGGATCGCGAGAATAATGCGTACAACGTCCATATGACAGCTCCTTTGAATAGTCCGTAAAGACAGTTCCTTGTAGGCGACTCCTTGAGAGAGTCCCGCAAGGGAAGAGAGTTCCTTGAAAATCGCTCCGCACTCACCAGAAAAGGCGTCGACCGATCACCCACAAGGGTAGACGGACACCCTCTGGCCCCACAAATGCTGCATCGTGGATACATCATGCTGACACGCCTGGCCCCCGGGAAGAAAGCCCGAGACGGATCTCGGCACAGCGGTACAGGCGCGCCCTGCGCCCATGCTATCCTTGACGCCTTTCGCCAGCGTCCCTCGCGATGCCGGCCCGCCGCCGACGACTCATCAACATCGCTTCGAGATCCCATGAACGACATGGCCAAGCCCAGCGCCCCCAGCCATACGCCGATGATGACCCAGTACCTGCGGATCAAGCGCGAGCACCCCGAGGTGCTGCTGTTCTACCGCATGGGGGACTTCTACGAGCTGTTCTACGAGGACGCCAAGCGCGCCGCCGCGGCCCTCGACATTACCCTGACCCAGCGCGGGCAGTCCGCCGGCAAGCCGATTCCCATGGCCGGCATTCCCTATCATAGCGCCGAGGGCTACCTGGCACGCCTGGTCAGCGCCGGCGAGTCGGTGGCGATCTGTGAACAGATCGGCGACCCGGCCACCTCCAAGGGACCGGTGGAGCGCAAGGTGGTGCGTATCGTCACCCCCGGCACCCTCCACGACGAAGCCCTGCTCGACGCCCGCCGCGATAACCTGCTGGTGGCGATCGCGCCCCAGGGCGAGCGCATCGGCCTGGCCTGGCTCGAGGTCTCCAGCGGCCGCTTCAGCGTGCTCGAGGTGGAAAGCGAGGCAGAGATGCTGTCGGAGCTGACCCGCCTGGACCCGGCGGAGCTGCTGGTACCGGAAAGTACCGAGCTGCCGCCGGCGCTTGGCGAACGCCGGGGCCTGCGGCGTCAGAGCGACTGGCTGTTCGACCACGAGAGCGCCCATCGGGTGCTGTGTGACCAGTTCGGCGTGCAGGACCTCAAGGGGTTCGGCTGCGCCCACCTGCACGCGGCGATCATCGCCGCCGGGCTACTGGTGGACTACGCCAGAGACACCCAGCGCAGCGCCCTGCCCCATGTCACCGCCATCGGCGTCGAGAGTCGCGACGACACCGTGGTCATCGACGCTGCCAGCCGGCGCAACCTGGAGATCGACACCAACCTTGGCGGGGGCGGCGACAACACCCTGGCCAGCGTGCTCGACACCACCACCACCGCCATGGGCTCACGCCTGCTCAAGCGCTGGCTCAATCGACCGCTGCGTGATCGCGAGCAGGTCATGGGGCGCCAGGCGGCCATCAGCCTGCTGCTCGACCATGACGGCCATGAGCCGCTGCGCGACGACCTCAAGGCGATCGGTGACGTCGAACGCATTCTGGCCCGGGTGGCCCTCAACAGTGCCCGCCCGCGGGACCTGGCACGGCTGCGCGACGCCCTCAACGCCCTGCCGGCACTCGAGGCGAGCCTTGCCGGCTACGCCGACGGCACCACGCTCGACGGCCTGCGCCAGCACATTCGCCCCTTCCCGGAGCTGGCCGAACTGCTGACCCGAGCCCTGGTCGACAATCCTCCCGTGGTGATCCGCGACGGCGGCGTCATCGCCGAAGGCTTCGACGACGAGCTCGACGAGCACCGGGGCCTGGCCGAACACGCCGGCGACTACCTGGTGAAGCTCGAGACCCGCGAACGCTCGCGCACCGGGCTTGCCGGGCTCAAGGTCGGCTACAACAGGGTTCACGGCTACTACATCGAGATCCCCCGTGCCCAGGCCAAGGAGGCCCCGGCCGACTATATTCGCCGCCAGACGCTGAAGAACGCCGAACGCTTCATCATCCCGGAGCTCAAGGAGTTCGAGGACAAGGCGCTGTCGGCCAAGTCCCGCGCCCTGGCCAGGGAAAAACTGCTGTACGACAGCCTGCTCGACAGCCTCAACGCCGAACTTGCCAGGCTCCAGGCGACGGCCAGGGCGCTGGCCGCACTCGACGTACTGTGCACCCTGGCGGAGCGTGCCCGGGCGCTGGACTTTGTCCGCCCGACGCTGTCAGAGACCCCAGGCTTCGATATCCGCGGTGGTCGCCATCCGGTGGTCGAACAGGTCAGCGACGGCCCCTTCGTGCCCAACGACCTGCGCATGGATGACGATCGCCGCATGCTGGTGATCACCGGCCCCAACATGGGCGGCAAGTCGACCTACATGCGCCAGGCGGCCCTGATCACCCTGCTCGCCCACAGCGGCAGCTTTGTGCCCGCCGACAGCGCCACCATCGGCCCGGTGGATCGCATCTTCACCCGCATCGGCTCCAGCGATGACCTGGCCGGCGGGCGCTCCACCTTCATGGTGGAGATGACCGAAACCGCCAATATCCTGCACAACGCCACCGACCACAGCCTGGTGCTGATGGACGAGATCGGCCGGGGCACCAGCACCTTCGACGGCCTGTCACTGGCCTGGGCCAGCGCCGAACACCTGACCCGTACCCGCGCCTTTACCCTGTTCGCCACCCACTACTTCGAGATGACGGCGCTGGCCACAGAGGCGCCGGCGGTGACCAACGTCCACCTGACCGCCGCCGAACACAATGATGGCATCGTCTTCATGCACCGGGTCGAGGACGGCCCCGCGAGCCAGAGCTATGGCCTGCAGGTGGCCCAGTTGGCCGGTGTGCCCCAGACCGTCATCGCCGAGGCACGGACCAAGCTTGCCGCCCTGGAGCAGCAGGAGATCGATCATGGCCGCAGGAGCGCTGATCCGGATGGCGGAAGCCGACACCACCAGTCCGCCCCCCAGCAGGCGGACCTGTTCGCCAGCGCCCCCCACCCTCTGGTGGAAGAACTCGGCGGCCTGGCGGTCGACGACCTCAGTCCACGCCAGGCACTGGAACTGCTGTACCGCTGGAAGTCGGCACTGTGAGGCCCTTGTGAGGCATACTCTTGCCCGATAGCGGCGCGAGGACTAGAATGTGGCACCCAAGGACCGTAGATTATAAAAAGCCATTTCTATATAACATTAAGGCTTAAGACGCGCCGGCATGTTACGCCGGACGCGAAGGTTGCATGGCCTGCATGGGCGCCACGCCGCACGCACGTCACCAACGACCCGGGCGAAAGCCACCACTGTACAGAGAGGCCGGCAAGGCGCTGGCCCGAGGAAGGGAGACTGGCATGACATTCGTCGTCACCGAAAACTGCATCAAGTGCAAGTACACCGACTGTGTCGAGGTCTGCCCGGTGGACTGCTTCTACGAAGGCCCCAATTTCCTGGTGATTCACCCCGACGAATGCATCGACTGCGCCCTGTGCGAGCCGGAATGCCCGGCTGAGGCGATCTACTCGGAGGATGAACTGCCCGAGGGCCAGGAACAGTTCCTGGAGATCAATACCGAGCTGGCGGAGGTGTGGCCCAACATCACCGAGAAGAAGGATCCGCCGGAAGACGCCGAGCAGTGGGACGGCAAGCCGGGCAAGCTGGAAAAGCTCGAGCGCTGAGCTTAGCCGCCAGGCAGTACCTGAACAAACGCGACAGCCGCCTTATCCGGGCGGCTGTCGCGTTTGTGTAACGGCAATCTTGAAGGAGGGTGTCCGGCCCACTCGCCCCCGGACAAGCAGCGACCGGCGCGGATTTCTGCCCGACATCGGCGCGGGAAGGACGTGGCGCAATGGCCTTTCGAAGCAGGTGCCCGACAGGCAGGCATAAAAAAAGGCGGCCCGTAGGCCGCCCGCTCCAAGCGTTTCCTTGGGCGGCTCCCTCCGCCCTACTCCCTGAGCGCCCTCCGTGCCCAGAAGCGACTTCCTGTCGCACCAGGCGCGCTCTTGACTCCTGAACGCATCCCGAAAACACCTACCTGAACCGAAGAGTGGCAAGTCCGGCCCATCCGGGTGTCAACCACCGAGGACATCCATGCCCCTTCACTGCCGACGTCGACTCCACCTCCTTGCGGAAACGATGCCGAAACAATGAAGTTTCCGTGGGACAGACGGGCGACTTGCCGCCGCGAAGCCTGACCTCTCGATTCGTGTGGCCATTCTGTCAGTTTCTGGGGTCATCACAAGCACCCTACTTTTCTCACCCATGACGCAGACCGAGAGGGCCTTGCGGAAAAAACATCGAAAAATCAAGGCGATAAAAAAGGCCCGCAACACGGTTGCGAGCCTTTTCGGCGCCAAAATAGTCAATGTCTTACAAGAACTGTAGTCAATCTCTTACAAGACGCGTCGACACTAGCACCATCGGCGCCTTGCCAAGGGCCTACGCCTGCCCCTTGATGGCGGAGCGGCCCGGATAGCTCGCACGCTCACCCAGCTCCTGCTCGATGACCAGCAGACGGTTGTACTTGGCCACACGATCACTGCGGCACAGAGAGCCGGTCTTGATCTGACCGGCACAGGTGCCCACGGCCAGGTCGGCGATGGTGGTGTCCTCGGTCTCACCGCTGCGGTGGGAGATGACCGCCGTGAAGCCGGCGTCCTGAGCCATGCGAATGGCATCGAGGGTCTCGGACAGGGAACCGATCTGATTGAACTTGATCAGGATGGAGTTGCCGATGGACTCGTCGATGCCGCGCTTGAGGATACGGGTGTTGGTCACGAACAGGTCGTCACCCACCAGCTGCACGCGATCGCCGAGCTTGGCGGTCAGCGACTTCCAGCCGTCCCAGTCGGACTCGTCCAGACCATCCTCGATGGACACGATCGGGTACTCGTCGCTGAGGCCCACCAGGTAGTCACCGAAGCCCTCGGCGTCGAAGCTCTTGTCCTCGCCGGCCAGCAGGTACTGCCCGTCCTTGTAGAACTCGCTGGCGGCGCAGTCCAGCGCCAGGGTGACGTCCTTGCCCAGCGCGTAGCCGGCGTCTTCGACGGCCTGCTTGATGACCGCCAGCGCCTCGGCGTTGGAGGCCAGGTTGGGGGCGAAGCCGCCCTCGTCACCGACGGCGGTGGCCAGACCACGCGCCGACAGCACCTTCTTCAGCGCATGGAAGATCTCGGCGCCGACGCGCAGCCCTTCGCGGAAGCTCGGCGCGCCGACCGGCTGGACCATGAACTCCTGGATGTCGACGTTGTTGTCGGCGTGCTCGCCCCCGTTGAGGATGTTCATCATCGGCACCGGCATCAGGTACTTGCCCGGCTGGCCGTAGAGCTCGGCGATGTGCGCGTAGAGCGGCACGCCCTTGGCGTTGGCGGCGGCCTTGGCCGCGGCCAGGGAGACCGCCAGGATGGCATTGGCGCCCAGGTTTTCCTTGTTGTCGGTGCCGTCGAGCTCGAGCATGGCATCATCCAGCCCGCGCTGATCGCGTGCGTCCATACCCAGCAGACGCTCACGGATCTTGCCGTTGGCCGCGTCCACCGCCTTCAGCACGCCCTTGCCCAGGTAGCGACTCTTGTCACCATCACGCAGCTCCAGCGCCTCGCGAGAGCCGGTGGAGGCGCCGCTCGGTGCGCAGGCGACACCGATCGCGCCGCTTTCCAGGCGGACTTCCGCCTGCACGGTGGGGTTGCCGCGAGAGTCCAGCACCTCGAGGGCACGAATATCGACGATCTTGGTCATCTTGAGGATCCTTGTGGGTGAAAAACTCGTGTCAGCGTTGTCGATCCGCCCGGGTGACACCATAGGCCCCAGGGCCAGAACACACGATCCAACGGAGGTAGCGTCAGCGTATCTCGATCGACGGTAGTTTTTTTACTACGTCATCCAGCGCCTTGATCTGCGACAGGAAAGGCTCGAGCTTATCAAGCGGGAGTGCACAGGGGCCGTCGCATTTTGCTGAATCGGGATCGGGGTGGGCTTCCAGGAACAACCCGGCGATGCCCACCGCCACCCCGGCCCTGGCCAGGTCCAGCACCTGGGCGCGGCGGCCATCGGCGCTATCACTGCGCCCGCCCGGACGCTGCAGCGAGTGGGTCACGTCGAACAGCAGCGGGAAGCCGGTGTCCTTCATCTCGCCGAAGCCGAGCATATCCACCACCAGGTTGTTGTAGCCGAAGCTCGAGCCACGCTCGCACAGCAGCAGCCGCTCGTTGCCGGCTTCCTGGAACTTGGTGATGATGTGGCGCATCTCGTGGGGGGCCAGGAACTGCGGTTTCTTGATGTTGACCACCGCACCGGTCTCGGCCATCGCCACCACCAGGTCGGTCTGGCGAGCCAGAAACGCCGGCAGCTGGATGACATCGGCCACCTCGGCCGCCGGCGCCGCCTGGTGCGGTTCGTGGACATCGGTGATCACCGGCACCCCGAAGCGCGACTTGACCTCATCGAGGATCGCGAGCCCCTTGTCGAGGCCGGGACCGCGGTAAGAATGCACCGAGCTGCGGTTAGCCTTGTCGAAGCTGGCCTTGAACACATAGGGGATGTCGAGCTTGCCGGTCACCTGGACGTAGGCCTCGGCGACCTCGAGGGCCAGCTCACGAGATTCGAGCACGTTCATCCCTGCAAACAGCACCAGAGGCAATGAATTGCCGGCCCTCAGGCCGGCAAATTCGATGGTACGCTGGGCGTCTGACATGGCGATCACTCCTGATGCGCGGACTGGGCGCGGGTGCGCTTGGCCTTGTGACCCAGGGCCGCGTTGACGAAGCCGGTGAACAGCGGATGGCCATCACGCGGCGTCGAGGTGAACTCCGGGTGGAACTGACAGGCCACGTACCAAGGGTGGTCCGGCAGCTCGACCATTTCCACCAGGGAGTTGTCGACGCTGCGTCCGGAGACCACCAGACCTGCCTTCTCCAGGTCCTCGATGAACTGGTTGTTGACCTCGAAGCGATGACGATGACGCTCGACGATGATGTCGTCACCGTAGGCCTCGCGGGCCTTGGACCCCTTGGCCAGACGGCACTCCTGGCCACCCAGACGCATGGTGCCGCCCAGATCGGAGGCCTCGTCGCGCACCTCGATCTTGCCCTCGGGATTGAGCCATTCGGTGATCAGGCCCACCACCGGGTGCTGGGTGTCGTGGGTGAACTCGGTGGAGTCGGCATCGTTCCAGCCGGCCACATGGCGCGCGTACTCGATCACCGCCACCTGCATGCCCAGACAGATGCCCAGGTAGGGAATGTCGTTCTCGCGGGCGAAACGCGCGGTGGCAATCTTGCCTTCCACACCGCGCTCACCGAAGCCGCCGGGCACCAGGATGGCGTCCTTGCCGGCCAGCCGGTCGGTGCCGTGACGCTCGATGTCCTCGGAGTCGATGTAGTCGACGTTGACCTTCACGCGGGTCTGGATGCCGGCGTGGATCAGCGCCTCGTTCAGCGACTTGTAGGCGTCCAAGAGCTCCATGTACTTGCCGACCATGGCGATGTTCACCGACTTGAGCGGGTTGAGCTTGGCGTCGAGCACCTTGACCCACTCGCTGAGGTCGGCCTCGTCGGCCTCGAGGCGCAGCTTGTCGCAGACGATGTCATCGAGCCCATGCTCGTGCAGCATCAGCGGAATCCGATAGATGGTGTCGGCGTCCTGCAGCGGTACCACCGCACGCTCTTCCACGTTGGTGAACAGCGCGATCTTGCGACGCTCGGTCTCTTCCAGCTCGACCTCGCTGCGGCAGATCAGGATATCCGGCTGGATACCGATGGAGCGCAGCTCCTTGACCGAGTGCTGAGTCGGCTTGGTCTTGGTCTCGCCGGCGGTCTGGATGTAGGGCACCAGCGTCAGGTGCATGAAGATGGCGTTGCTGGCGCCCTTCTCGCTGCGAATCTGGCGGATGGATTCGAGGAACGGCAGCGACTCGATGTCACCCACGGTGCCACCGATCTCTACCAGTGCCACGTCGAAGCCTTCGCCACCTTCGTAGACACGACGCTTGATCTCGTCGGTGATGTGCGGGATGACCTGTACCGTGCCGCCCAGGTAGTCGCCACGACGCTCCTTGCGCAGCACGTGCTCGTAGACCCGGCCAGTGGTGAAGTTGTTGGACTGGGTCATCTTGGTGCGGATGAAGCGCTCATAGTGGCCCAGGTCCAGGTCGGTCTCGGCGCCATCCTCGGTGACGAACACCTCGCCGTGCTGGAAGGGACTCATGGTGCCCGGATCCACGTTGATGTACGGGTCGAGCTTGAGCATGGTGACCTTGAGGCCGCGAGCCTCGAGAATCGCCGCCAGCGAGGCCGACGCAATGCCCTTGCCAAGAGAGGACACAACGCCGCCGGTCACGAAGATATATCGTGTCATGGAGAACCTGTCGAAACGTGATCGGTAGGCCCGGCAGGAAGCCGCGCCAGGATGGGACGACAGACTAGCAGATATCGACTAACGGCTCAATTTGCACAACAGGAAGTCATCCTGGAGAAACCGCCCCGCCCCTCCGCCATGGTTCTCACAGCGGGGGACGGGGCTCGGCAGAGCCTCAGATGTCGAGGTAGTCGAGGATGCCCTCACCGGCCTGGCGACCTTCGTAGACCGCGGTCACCACCAGATCGGAGCCGCGCACCATATCGCCACCGGCAAAGATCTTCTCGTTGGTGGTCTGGAAGGCGAAGCTGCCATGCTCAGGCGCCTTGACCCGGCCACGCTCGTCGACCTCGATGCCCACCGACTCGAACCAGGGCGCCGGGCTCGGCTGGAAGCCGAAGGCGATGACCACGGCGTCGGCGGGGATGATCTCCTCGGAGCCCGGCACCACCTCGGGACGGCGACGGCCGTTCTCGTCGGCTTCGCCCAGGCGGGTCCGCACCACCTTGACGCCTTCGACCCGCTCTTCACCGACCACCGCCACCGGCTGACGATTGAACAGGAAGTCCACGCCCTCCTCACGGGCGTTGGCCACCTCACGCCGGGAGCCCGGCATGTTCTCTTCGTCACGGCGGTAGGCGCAGGTCACCTCGCGGGCGCCCTGGCGAATGGCGGTACGGTTGCAGTCCATGGCGGTATCGCCACCGCCCAGCACCACTACACGCTGACCTTCCAGCGAGACGAAGTCCTCGGGGTTCTTCTCGAAGCCCAGGCGGTGGTTGACGTTGGCGATCAGGTAGTCGAGCGCCTTGTGCACCCCGGGCAGGTCCTCGCCGGGGAAGCCACCTTCCATATAGGTATAGGTGCCCATGCCGAGGAACACGGCGTCGTACTTCGCCAACAGGTCCTCGAAGGCGACGTCCTTGCCCACCTCGACGTTGAGGCGGAACTCCACGCCCATCTCCTCGAACACCGCACGACGACGTTCCATTACCGTCTTCTCGAGCTTGAACTCAGGAATGCCGAAGGTCAGAAGGCCGCCGATCTCGGCGTACTTGTCGAAGACCACCGGCTTGACGCCGTTGCGCACCAGGATGTCGGCGCAGCCGAGGCCAGCGGGCCCCGCGCCGATGATCGCGACCTTCCTGTCGGTCCAGGTCACCTGGCTCATGTCCGGGCGCCAGCCCATGGCGAAGGCGGTGTCGGTGATGTACTTCTCCACCGAGCCGATGGTCACCGCGCCAAAGCCGTCATTGAGGGTGCAGTCACCCTCGCACAGGCGGTCCTGGGGGCACACCCGGCCACACACTTCGGGCAGCGAGTTGGTGCGATGCGACATCTCCGCCGCCTCGAGGATGTTGCCCTCGCTGACCAGCTGCAGCCAGTTGGGAATGTAGTTGTGGACCGGACACTTCCACTCGCAGTAGGGATTACCGCAATGCAGGCAGCGATGCGCCTGGCTGGCCGCCTCCATGGGCTTGAACGGCTCGTAGATCTCGGCGAACTGGCGGGCGCGGGTGCGCGCCGCCTTCTTCTGCGGATCCTGACGACCGACGTCGATGAACTGAAAGTCGTTGTTCAAACGGTTTGCCATGATGTTCTCCTGCCTTGTTCGGGACGCCGTCGGGTTATTCGGGCTGACGCGTGGACTGGGCCAAGAGGCCATTCAGGCTCGCCGCCTTGGGCTTCACCAGCCAGAAGTGGCGGATAAAGTCGCTGAAGTCCTCGAGGATCGCCTGACCGCGCAATGATCCGGTCTCGGCCACATACTCCTCGATGGTTTCCCTGAGGTGTCTCCGATAGGCCTCCATGGCCTCGGTGTTGACCCGATGGATCTCCACCAGTTCGTGGTTGTAACGGTCGACGAAGCAGCGATCCTCGTCGAGCACGTAGGCGAAGCCGCCGGTCATGCCCGCACCGAAGTTGACGCCGGTCTCGCCGAGCACGCAGACGATGCCACCGGTCATGTACTCGCAGCAGTGATCGCCCGAGCCTTCGATGACCGCGTGGGCGCCGGAGTTGCGCACGCCGAAGCGCTCGCCGGCGGTACCCGCGGCAAACAGCTTGCCGCCGGTGGCGCCGTACAGGCAGGTGTTGCCGATGATCGCCGTCTTGTGGCTCTCGAACTGACTATTCTTCGGCGGGGTAATGACGATCTTGCCGCCGTTCATGCCCTTGCCGACGTAGTCGTTGGCGTCACCTTCCAGGTACAGATTGAGTCCGCGGGCGTTCCACACCCCGAAGCTCTGACCGGCGACACCGGTGAAGCGCGCGGTCACCGGCGCGTCGTCAAGACCCGCCTCGCCGTAACGCTTGGCGATGGCGCCGGAAGTCAGCGCACCCACCGAACGATCACAGTTGGTGATGGTGAAGGACACGTCGGCCCCGCCCTTGGACTCGATGGCGTCCTTGAGCGCCTCCAGCACCTCGAGGTTCTTGGCGCCAGGGTCATGCGGCACGTTACGGCTGACCTGGCAGTACTGCGGGGCATCTGCCGGCACATGGTCGTTGGCCAGCAACGGCGTCAGGTCAAGCTTGTGCTGCGAAGGCGTCAGCCCCTCGAACACCTCGAGCAGGTCGGTGCGCCCGATCAGGTCGGTGAGCTTGCGCACACCCACCAGCGCCATCAGTTCGCGCACTTCCTCGGCGATGAAGCGGAAGTAGTGCTTGACCATGTCGACGGTGCCACGGAAGTGCTCGTCGCGCAGGTACTGCATCTGGGTGGCGACACCGGTGGCGCAGTTGTTGAGGTGGCAGATACGCAGGTACTTGCAGCCCAGCGCCACCATCGGTGCGGTACCGAAGCCGAAGCTCTCGGCGCCAAGAATGGCTGCCTTGATCACGTCCAGGCCGGTCTTCAGGCCGCCGTCAGTCTGCAGCCGGATCTTGTCGCGCAGGCCGTTGATGCGTAACGCCTGATGCACCTCCGGCAGGCCCAGCTCCCAGGGTGAACCGGCGTGCTTGATCGAGGTCAGCGGGCTCGCCGCGGTACCGCCGTCGTAGCCGGACACCGTGATCAGGTCGGCGTAGGCCTTGGCCACGCCGGTGGCGATGGTGCCGATGCCGGGCTCGGAGACCAGCTTGACCGACACCTGGGCGTCGGGATTGACCTGCTTGAGGTCAAAGATCAGCTGGGCCAGATCCTCGATGGAGTAGATGTCGTGGTGCGGCGGCGGCGAGATCAGGGTCACCCCCGGCACCGAATAACGCAGCCGGGCGATCAACTCGTTGACCTTGCCACCGGGAAGCTGGCCACCCTCGCCGGGCTTGGCGCCCTGGGCCACCTTGATCTGCAGCACCTCGGCGTTGACCAGGTAGGCCGGGGTGACACCGAAGCGCCCGGAGGCGATCTGCTTGATCTTGGAGCTTCTGATGGTGCCGTAACGCGACGGATCCTCACCACCCTCACCGGAGTTGGAGCGCCCACCGGCCTCGTTCATGGCCTGGGCCAGGGCCTCGTGGGCCTCCGGCGACAGCGCACCCAGCGACATGCCGGCGCTGTCGAAGCGTGGCAGCAGGTCCTCGACCGGTTCGACTTCCTCGAGCGGCAACGCCTCGGCGGCGGGCTTCAGCTTCAGCAGGTCACGGATGGTGGCGGGCGCGCGATCATTGACCAGCTGCGCAAACTTTTTCCACTTGGCGTAGTCGCCCTCCTGCACCGCCTCCTGCAACGCCTTGACCACATCGGGGTTGTAGGCATGGTACTCGTGACCATGGACGTACTTCATCAGGCCGCCCTGGGAGATGCCCTTGCGCGGCTTCCAGGCGTCCTTGGCCAGCGCCACCTGAGTCAGCTGAATCTCGTTGAAGCCGGTGCCCTCGATGCGCGAGGCCATGCCGGTGAAGCAAAGATCCATCACCTCGGAGGACAGACCCACCGCCTCGAACAGCTGCGAACCACGGTAGGAGGCCAGGGTCGAGATACCCATCTTGGAGAGGATCTTGAACAACCCCTTCTGCAGGCCCTTGCGGTAGTTCTCGCGGGCGTCCGCCGGATTGCCGGACAGCTCGCCAGTGCGGTGCATGTCGGCCATCACCTGATAGGCCAGCCACGGATAGACCGCGGTGGCGCCCACCCCGAACAGCACCGCCATCTGGTGGGCGTCACGGGCGTAGCCGGTCTCGACGATCAGGTTGACCCGCGGGCGCAGGGCCTTGCGACCGAGTTCGTTGTGGATCGCGCCCACCGCCAGCGCCGGATGGATCGGCACCTGCCCCTGGGGCAGGTCGGCGTCGGACAGCACCAGGATCACCTTGTTCTCGTGAACCGCCGCCTCGGCCTCGCGACACAGCTCGAGCAGCGCCGCCTTGAGCCCTGTCTGCTCCGGGTCATAGCCCAGCGACAGACGCTGGCTGGCAAAGGCCGGGTCGTCCTGGCCGACCAGAGCAGTGAACTTGCGCGGCGACAGGATCGGGGTCGTCAGCACGATACGGTGGGCGTGCTCCGGGGTCGCCTTGAACACGTTGCGCTCGGCACCGATGCAGGTCTCCAGCGACATCACGATGGCTTCGCGCAGCGGATCGATGGCCGGGTTGGTGACCTGGGCGAACTTCTGACGGAAGTAGTCCGACAGCATCCGGTGCTTGCCGGAGAGCACCGCCATGGGGGTGTCGTCACCCATGGAGCCCACCGCTTCCTGGCCGCTCTCGCCCAGCGGACGCAGCACCTGGTCACGCTCCTCGAAGCTGACCTGGAACATCTTCTGCTGCACCTGAAGGGTGTCGGAGTCCATGTTCTTGAAGGCGGCGAGCTCGGTCAGCGCGGACTCCAGGAACTGAGCCTCCTGCTTGAGCCAGCGCTTGTAGGGATAGGCCGACTTCAGCCGCTCGTCGATGTCGCTGGTGTGCAGCACTTCGCCGGTCTCGGTGTCCACGGCGAGGACCTGACCGGGGCCGACACGGCCCTTGGCCACCACGTCCTCGGGCTTGTAGTCGTAGGTACCGATCTCGGAGGCCAGGGTGATGAAGCCGTTGCGGGTGATCACCCAGCGCGCCGGGCGCAGGCCGTTGCGGTCGAGCATGCACAGGGCCTGACGACCATCGGTCATGACCACACCGGCGGGACCATCCCAGGGCTCCACGTGCATGGAGTTGTACTCATAGAAGGCACGCAGGTCGCCGTCCATGATCTCCACGTTCTGCCAGGCCGGCGGCACCATCATGCGCACCGCCCGATGCAGCTCCATGCCGCCGGTCAGCAGCACCTCGAGCATGTTGTCCATGCTCGAGGAGTCGGAACCGGTGGTATTGACGATCTGGTCGAGGCTGGCGATGTCGGGCAGCCGCTCGGAGACGAAGTTCTCCTTGCGCGAGTTGGCCCAGCCACGGTTGGCCTCGATGGTGTTGATCTCGCCGTTGTGGGCCAGCAGGCGGAACGGCTGAGCCAGCGGCCAGCGCGGCGCGGTGTTGGTGGAGAAACGCTGGTGGAACACGCAGATGGCGGTTTCCAGGCGCTCGTCACCCAGGTCCTGATAGAAGGCCGGCAGATCCACCGGCATCACCAGTCCCTTGTAGGAGACGACGTCGCTGGACAGCGAGCTGACGTAGAAGTCCGGCTCGTCGATCAGCGCCTGCTCGACCAGTCGGCGGGCCATGAACAGCGAGACGTCAAAGGCTTCCTCGGCGTCACCGGGCTCGACGAACAGTTGACGGATACGCGGCAGGCACTCCAGCGCCATCGGGCCGCACACGCTGGGGTCCACCGGCACCTCGCGCCAGCCGAGCACCTTGACACCACGCTCTGTCAGGCTCGCCTCGAGCACCTGGCGGGCGCGCTCCTCACGCTGGTCGTCGTCGGGCAGGAAGATCACGCCCACGGCATAGCTGTCGCCCAGTTCGATACCCAGGCTTTCCTTGGCGGCGTGGCGCATGAAGCCGTCGGGCATCTTCAACAGCAGGCCACAGCCGTCACCGGTCTTGCCGTCGGCAGCGATACCGCCACGGTGGGTCATGCAGGTCAGTGATTCGATGGCAGTACTGAGCAGTTCATGGCTAGCCTGCCCTTCCATGTGGGCGATCAGGCCAAACCCGCAGTTGTCACGGAACTCGCCGGGCTGGTGAAGACCTCTGTTCATGGGCGCGCCTCAGGTGAAAGGGTTGTAGTCACAGCATAATCGCGATATTATTATCGGTTTTTCTTTTGATTTTAAGCCCTTAAGGGCTTTCGCTAACTGCACGAAAAATGGGTACCCAGCATAGCCAGCCCCCCGCCCTCGCGCAATCTCCCCGCCGCGCACGCCCGATAAAAAAACACCGTAAATCTGATGCTTGCACCAAGGCTTCGAAAAAAAACCTTATCAGGTCAACGACTTGGAAGCCGTTTCCAGCAAGTCTTGCTGTACGCCTTTCGCCACTAGACTTTAGTCGCAAAAACTGTCGACACCCCATGCCGATCAGGCATACGACATACAGATCCACGCATGAGCGGCGCCTATTCCCCCTATCCCGAAGCCGTCGACAGCACCTCGTACCGCACTCCGTGAAGCCCTGTTCGGCCAATACCTGTCCCGTCTCTAGCCGCCCCTTTCCACGCCAAAGCCACGCCAAAGCGACCCGTGCCAACCAAAGCCAACCTTGCCGCTCGGCATGCCCCAGACACGACAACGCCCGCACAAGGCGGGCGTCGCAGTCGATACGCTGGAGACTGGCATCATCAGGCCCGCGGGTAGGTCTCGATGCATTCGCCAAGCAGCGCCGGCGGGGTCTGGTCGTAGACGCAGGCCTCGCCAAGCGCGCGCATCAGCACCAGGCGCATGCGGTCATCGGTATTTTTCTTGTCGAGCTTCATGCGCGACACGAAATCCTCAACCGTCATCTCCCTCGGCGCCGCCACCGGCAGACCCGCCCGCTCGATCACTCGACGGGTGCGCGTCACATCGGCCTGCTCGATAAAGCCCTGACGCATCGACAGGTCCGCCGCCATCAGCATGCCCACACCCACCGCCTCGCCGTGCAGCCAGGTACCGTAGCCCATGTAGGCCTCGATGGCGTGCCCGAAGGTGTGCCCCAGATTCAAAAGCGCCCGCACGTCCTGCTCGGTCTCGTCGAGGGCGACGATCTCGGCCTTGATCGCGCAACTACGTTCGATGGCCTTGGCGAGCACAACATCGTCGAGGTCACGCAGCGCAGCCATCTCATCTTCCAGCCAGCCGAGAAAGTCACTGTCATGAATCAGTCCGTACTTGATCACCTCGGCAAGACCCGCGGACAGTTCGCGCTCGGGCAGGGTCGAGAGCGTGGCGGTATCGATCAGCACTGCGCGGGGCTGCCAGAAGGCGCCAATCATGTTCTTGCCCAGCGGATGATTGACCCCGGTCTTGCCCCCTACCGAAGAATCCACCTGGGACAACAGAGTGGTGGGCACCTGGATAAAGGAGATGCCGCGCTGATAGGACGCCGCGGCGAAGCCGACCATATCGCCGATCACCCCGCCGCCCAGCGCCACCAGCGTGGCCTTGCGGTTGAAGCCGGCCTCCAGCAGGGCGTCCCAGATGCGCGAGACGCCTTCGACATTCTTGTGGGCTTCACCATCCGGCAACACCAGGGTCTCGATCCTGAGGCGGTCGTCGGCCGCTGCCAGCGCCGAGGTCAGCCGCTCGAGATAGTGCGCGGCGACGGTGTCGTTGGTCACCACCATCACCTGGCGACCGCTGAGATAGGAGGCCAGACGCTCACCGTCATCGACCAGCCCCGGTCCGATATGGATGGGGTAGCTGCGATCGCCCAGGGCGACGGTCAGGGTCAAGGGATTCACGGACGTGGGTGTGCTCATGATGAGGCCTTGCAGGTGAGAGGGTCGAGGAGGCGATGGACGCGACGAACGATATCGTTGACCACCGAGCGCGGCCCGCGGCGGTCGGTGCGGATCACCAGGTCCGCGGTGGCGCGATACAGCGGGTCACGCAGGGCGAACATGTCGCGCAGCAGTTGCTCGCGATCGCCGCGCTGCAGAAGCGGCCGGTTGCGATCCTTGGCGGTGCGCTTCAACTGCTGCTCCACGGTAGTGAACAGATAGATGACGGTACCGCCCTCGCGGATACGCTGGCGATTTTCCTCGCGCAGCACCGCGCCGCCGCCAGTGGCGATCACTACCTTGTCGTAGTCCACCAGCTCGCTGATCATGGCGCTTTCCCTGTCACGAAAGCCGCTCTCGCCCTCGACATCGAATATCCAGGGGATATCCGCGCCACAGCGTGACTGAATCTCGTGGTCACTGTCGTAGAACGGACGTGACAATTCGGCCGCCAGCAGGCGGCCGATGGTGCTCTTTCCCGCCCCCATGGGGCCTATCAGAATCAGGTTGGGTACTTCCTGCATCAGTGAGTCGCCAGGCCGTCGTCGAGTATCCGGGGAGTGATGAATACCAACAACTCTACCTTATCGTTGACGTCCTCGGTATAGCGAAACAGCTTTCCCAGCCAGGGGATATCGCCAAGCCAGGGCGTCTTGTACAGCGTATGCAGCTGCTGGGTGGTGAGAATCCCCCCCAGCACCACGGTCTCGCCGTCCTCGACCAGCACCTGGGTCTGGATCTCGTTGGTATCGA
The DNA here is from genome assembly GCF_019802175.1 of Halomonas sp. DP5N14-9. NCBI lineage: Bacteria > Pseudomonadati > Pseudomonadota > Gammaproteobacteria > Oceanospirillales > Halomonadaceae > Halomonas > Halomonas sp. DP5N14-9. Next base: position 181,222 of record NZ_JAHVHR010000035.1, on the reverse strand, counting down.
TGGCCGGCTCGCCGTCGAAGCTCTGCTCGGCCAGGGTGTCATTGTTGATGGTCAGATCCATGACGATGCGGTCATCGCTGGTAATCTGCGGGGTGACCTCAAGCGCCAGCACCGCCTCCTTGAACTCCACGTTGGTGGCACCGCTGGAGGTGGACTCCTGGTAGGGGATCTCCTTGCCCTGCTTGATCAGGGCGGTGTGCTGATTGGCGGTAATCACCCGCGGCTCGGAGATGGTCTGGCTCTTGCCCTCGCTCTCCAGCGCATGCAACTCCAGATCCAGCAGCACATCCCCGGCCAGATAGCCGAACTTGAAAGAGCTTCCCGGATCCAGGGCATCGCCCAGATCCACCCCCAGGCCACCGTAGGCATCCCCTCGATTGCCGAAGACCCCATCACCGATCTGTACCGATTCACCCAGCGCCCCGGACAGGGCACCGTCCCCGCTCCCCACAGGCAACTTGTCGTGGCGACTGCGCGCGCCCCAGTTGACGCCAATCTCCTCGGCGGTGTTGTCTCGGGCCACCACGATGCGCGCCGAAATCTGCACCTGGCGTACCGGCACATCCAGGCGCGCCAGGGTCCAGCGAATCTCGTCAAGCTGACTGGCCACGTCCTGGACCAGCAGGGTATTGGTGCGCGGATCGGTGGCCACGCGCCCGCGATCGGACAACAGCCCGAAACCGTTCTCGCCACGCAGCAAGGCGGCGAGCTCCGCCGCCTTGGCATAGCGCACTTCGATGTGTTCGGTTACCAGGGGCTCAAGCTCGTCCAGCCGCGAGGCCGCCTCGAGCTTGAGGCGATCACGCTCGGCCAGTTCCGAGGCCGGCGCCACCAGCAGGATGTCGCCCTGCCGACGACTATCGAGCCCCTGGCTCTCCAGCACCATGTCCAGCGCCTGGTCCCAGGGCACCGCTTCCAGGTTCAGGGTCACCCGCCCAGCGACGCTATCACTGGCGACGATATTGAGGCCGGTGAAGTCACTCAACACCGACAGCACCGAGCGCACCTCGACATCCTGAAAGTTCAGAGTGATCGGCGCGCCCTGATAGCCCTCGCCCTGCGCCCAGCCCGGCGACACCAGCAGCACACCGACCACCAGCCCCACCAGCCACCGCGCGATCGCCTGCCCAGGCGAAAACACCGATTCGCCTGTCCGACATGAACCGATATCAGGTCGCCTGCTCACTCGCCTACCCTCATGACACGCTCCTTCCAGCGATAGTCCTTGCCTGCAACCGCCTCCAGCCTGACGGCCTCAGCGCTGATCGCCGCGACCCTGGCGGGCGGATTGGCCAGCATCTCCCCTTGCGCCACCCGATAGAGATGACCATCGGGCGCCTCGAACAGCGCCCAATGCCGCTGCCCTCGACCCAGCACTCCCACCAGTTCAAGTTCGTCCAGGGAAAAGGCAGCAAGACCGCTGCCTTGCACAAACCGCTGACCGCCGAAGCCCTGGCCCTCGAAGCGAAAGGGGCTTCTCGCGTTGGCGTAGCGATACTGCAGCACCGGCAGGCTCACTACCTCGGGCAACGCTACCGGCCGCCGATCGAGCTCCGGCGCCAGCGCCTCGGCCAGACGCCGATCCAGGGCGTCGAGGTCCGCCTGCTGGCAACCCGTCAGGGCCACACCCAACAAGGCGCCCATCAGCACGCCCACCAGCCGGCGCCGCCTCATGAACCCTCCACCAGCGCATCGGCGACGCGCGCGCCGTCACCAATACTGTAGGTCTGCGCCAGCGCGTGCAGCTCAAGCCCTCCCTCGACCGGCGACAGGCTGAAATCGTGCAACGTCACCAGTCTAGGCAGGTTGGCCAGATCAGCCACGAAACCACCGATGGCGTGATAGTCGCCCCGCACCCGCAGATCAAAAGGCCGCTCGACATAAAGCTCCAGGGGGCGCGCCGCCCTCAGTTCGAGCTCCTCCAGCGATAGCCCGCGACGCTTGGCCACCTGGCCGATGCCTTCCAACAGCGATGGGATGGCGGCGCCGTCCGGCAACATGCGACGCCGCTCGCTGACACGCTGATCGAGATCCACCAACAGCCGCTTGAGGCGATCAAGCTCCGCCAACTCGCGTGCGCGGCCTTCGAAGTCGGCGATCACCTCTCGCTCCTGACGCTGCAGCTCCACCAGACGCTGTGACAGGGGATGCAGATAGCCCACCACCATGGCCACCAGGGCGAGCACGAAAGCCAGGATCGCCACCAGGGTCCGCAGCGACATCGGCCAGCGCCCGGCCTCACTCAGCTCCAGCCGACGCCAGTCCAGCGCCTTGAGCCGGCGCCACTCATCGAGCCAGCGCTCACGCCAGCTGACATCACCGCCCTGCTCTGAATTCATGGCAAGGGCTCCAGCGCCGGCAATGCCGCGAGGGTCATCTCCAGCGCAAAATGCTGATACCCCTGCTCGGCCCCCACCCGCGACAACAGCGGTTCGGCAAAGACCTGCGCACGCTCGAGGGAGCGCAGCTGTTCGACCAGCCTGGCGCTGTCCACGGCCTCGCCCTCGAGCATCAATCTGTCGCCGATGCGCTCGACACGCTGATAGCGGACCCCCGGCGCCAGGGTGGCTGCCAGGGCGTTGACCACCGCAAGCGTCTGGCGCCGCTCGTCCTGCAGCCGCTCGAGCAACGCCTGTTCCTGATCCAGCAATGAGAGCTGGCGTTCGAGATCGACCATCTCGGCGGACTTTTCTTCCAGACGCTCGACGGCAGCGGCGACATGTCGCTGGCGGGCCTCCATCTGCCTCAACCCCCACTGCAGCCAGAGCGTCGCCATCAACGCGAGCCCGACACCCGCCAACGCCGACAGCGCCACCGCCAGCCAGAAGCGTCGCGTGCGCCTGGCGCGAGCGGCCTCGCGCCAGTCAAGCAGATTGACCTGGACCTCGTTGATCGTCACATCTTTCATGGTCGTCCTCGCATGGCCAGGCCGCAGGCGGTCAGCAGGGCCGGCGCTTCGCCGCGTAGTGCCGCCGCGTCCAGCGATGGCTTGAGCGCCATCCCCTCCAGCGGGTCCACCTGGCTGACCGGCAGGCCGAGGGCCTGGCTCAGACGATCGGCAAGCCCCGCGACCAGGCTGCCACCTCCCGTCAACAGCAGTCGCTCGAGCGGGCGCACATGGTCCGACACCTGATACAGCTGCAACGATCGCTGGATGTGCTCCACCAGGGTCTCGACGAAGGGCCCCAGCACCGTCTGCGAATAGTCGTCCGGCAAACCGCCCCGTTTCTTGCCGAAGCCGGCCTCATCCATGCCGATACCGTAGTGACGCTGGATCGCTTCGGTGAGCTGCATGCCGCCGAACAGGCTGTCATGGCTGTAGACGATGCGCCCGGCCACCACCACGTGCAGCGTGTTGAGGTAGGCGCCCACGTCCACCAGGGCCAGGGCGCCGTCCCCCAGTCGGCGACGACGGCAAAGGCCAGCGATGGCCCGCTCGATGGCGAAGCTCTCGACATCCACCGCCGCAGGCATGAGCCCGCTGGCCTCCAGCGCCTGGGTCAATTGCTCGACGTCCTGGCGACGACAGGCCACCAGCAGTACCTCCTGCCACTGCGGATCGTCGGAGCAGCGCCCCAGGCGATAGAAGTCAAAGGCCACCTCACGGAACGGAAACGGTATGTGCTTGTCTGACTCCCATTCGATACGGGCCTCGATCTCTTCATCATCGAGCGCTGCCGGATAGCGCAGTACCCGGGTTATCGCCGCGCGGGATGGCACCGCCACGGCGGCCTCTCGACTCCCTGGAGAGGCCAGCTCGACCACCCGCGACAGCACCTCGATGACCTCGCCCATATCACGTATGCGGCGCTCCACCACGGCCCCTTGACGCAGCGGTCTGACCGCGTAGCCGGCCACGCGGTGGCCGGCGTCGTCCTCCACCAGCTCGATCAACTTGACCGAGGCGGAGGTGATATCGACACCGACCAGACCCTTGTCCTTCGAGGAAAACCACATGAGCCCATCACACTGCCACCATGGCACCGCGCCCGATGCACGACGCTGTGGCGCCAGCCTAGCCAAAACCGAGCCGGGCCTTACTGATCCATGACGGCACTTTGTGCAACAAGACGGGCAATTCGTCACAATGGTGGTGACAGGCCCTCCCAGTTCCTATAATGGCCGACGCAAAGGACTGCCTTACCCCATCTCTTCGCCCCGCCGTTTTTCGTTCTCAGCATGGACACCGCGATTTCATGAAGTATCTCAGAACGCTCATTTTCTCCGCCGTGTGGCTGGTGATATCGCTTGGCGCCGCCGCGGCCCTGGGCGTCGTCGGTGCCGCCCTCTACTTCGCTCCTGGGCTTCCCGATGTCCGTCAACTGCAGGACTTCGAGCTGCAGACGCCACTGCGCATCTACACCCGCGACGGTCAGCTGATCGGCGAATTCGGCGAGGAACGCCGCATGCCGGTCGACTTCGAGGACATTCCCGAGCCAATGCTCCAGGCACTGATGGCAGCAGAGGATTCGGCGTTCTTCGAACACCCCGGCGTCGACCCCAAGGGCCTGGCCCGGGCCGCAGTGGAACTGGTGTCCAGCGGTGGCGATATCCAGTCGGGCGGTTCGACCATCACCATGCAGGTGGCGCGCAACTACCTGCTGACGCTGGACCGCACCTTTACCCGCAAGCTGCGTGAGATCCTGCTGTCGCTGCAGATGGAACAGATCCTGAGCAAACAGGAAATCATGGAGCTCTATGTCAACAAGATCTTCCTGGGGCACCGTGCCTACGGCATCGCCGCCGCCGCCGAGGTCTACTACGACAAGCCGCTCGATGAGCTGACGCTGGCCCAGCACGCGATGATCGCAGGCCTGCCCAAGGCGCCTTCGGCCTTCAACCCCCTGGCCAACGCCGAGCGCGCGCTGATTCGCCGCAACTGGATCCTGTTTCGCATGCGTGAGCTGGGCTACATCGACCGGAGCGCCTATGACGAGGCGGTTCAGGCGCCGATCACCGCCAGTCGCCACGTGGCCAAGGCCGAGGTTCAGGCCGACTATGTCGCCGAGATGGCCCGTCAGTTCGCCACCGATCGCTTCGGTGACGAGGCCTATACCGGCAGCTATCGCATCACCACCACCATCGACAGCGAGCTCCAGCCCATGGCTCGCCAGGCGCTGGCCAATGGCCTGATCGCCTACGACACCCGCCATGGCTGGCGCGGGCCTGAGGACACCGAGATTCCTCAGAGTCTGGCCGAAGCCCAGGAAAAGACCGAGCGCACCGGCCTGGAGGAAGAGCTGTCCGAGTCTCCCGAGGTCATGGAAACCGCCCGTCGCGCGGCCGAGCGCAGTCAGACCAGCGTCGAGGGCGTCGATGGCGACGTCAGCAACTGGCTGCAGGTGCTGGAGCGCACCCCGACCTACGGCCCGCTGGAACCCGCCATCGTGGTGAAGAGCGAAGGCCGCGAGATGCAGGTGCTGGCCCATGAGGGCGAGCTGATCACCCTGTCCTGGGACGGGCTGGACTGGGCCGCGCCCTACAAGAGTGCCCGCTATCGTGGCGCCTCACCGTCCTCGGCCTCAGAGATCGCCAGCCGGGGTGACCTGGTGCGCATCCTCCAGCGCGAGGACGGCAGCTGGCGCCTGTCCCAGCAGCCCGGTGCCGAGGGCTCACTGGTGGTGATGGACCCGCAGACCGGCGCGATCCTCGCACTCCAGGCCGGCTTCGACTTCGACGCCAGCAAGTTCAACCGCGCGATTCAGGCCCGTCGCCAGGCCGGCTCCATCTTCAAGCCGTTCATCTACCTGGCGGGCCTGAACAGTGGCGAGGTGACCCCCGCCACCGTCATCAACGACGCCCCGGTGGTGCTCAACGACGGCAGCAACGAACTGTGGCGCCCGTCCAACTCCAGCGGTGACTTCCTCGGCCCGACCCGACTGCGGGTCGGCCTTGCCCGCTCGCGCAACCTGGTCACCATTCGCCTTCTGCAGAACATCGGGCTGAGTCGCACCATCGACTTCCTGGTGGACTTCGGCTTCTCCCGTGATCGTCTACCCAACGGCCTGTCGCTGGCACTGGGCAGCGCCAGCCTGACCCCGCTGGAAATGACCAACGCCTACGCGGTGCTGGCCAACGGCGGCTTCCGGGTATCGCCCTGGTTCATCGAGAAGATCACCCAGGGCGAGCAGCAGACCCTGGTGGAAGAGGCAAGCCCCCGCGTGGCCTGCCGCGAATGCAGCGAAGGCCAGACCACCACACAGATCGACGGCAAGACCTACGAGGTGGCGCCCAGGGTCGCCAACGAGCGTGCCGTCTACCTGCTGCGCGACATGCTGCGCGACGTGGTCGAGCGCGGCACCGCCCGCCGCGCCCTGGCACTCGAGCGCACCGACATCGTCGGCAAGACCGGCACCACCAACGACCAGCGTGATGCCTGGTTTGCCGGCTTCAACGGCGACTACGCTGCCACCGTGTGGGTGGGCAAGGACGACAACACCCCCACCGCCGAGTACGGCGCCCAGGCCGCCTTGCCGATCTGGGTCGACTTCATGGGCCAGGCGCTGGCCGGCAAGCCGGAGAACATCCCCGAACAGCCGCCCGGCATCATCACCGCCAGGGTCGACGCCAACAGCGGTCGCCTGCTGCGCGACGGCCAGGGTGGCGGCGTCGAGGAACTGTTCGACGAAGACCACATGCCCACCGTACAGCCCCGCCGTGTCGAAAGCGCCGTCGAGCGCCACAGCGGCTCCCAGGGTACCGGCGCCTACGAAGCCATCTTCTAAGGCCATTACCCCTCCTTCCCGTCGGGAAGGAGGGGTCCCTTGTCACTTCGCGCTACTCACCACGCCTTGAACCTTCCTAGAGACCACCTTATGGTGATTTCCCGTTTTCATTTGCCCGCGACGGCACTATGCATTTTCGGGCTTTTTGTGCCGATAAAAGCCGCGCTGGCGGACGCCTTCTACGCCCCGATCCCCGTCCATGACGACTCGCCGGACTTTCTCGGCCATGTCGAGTTCGGCTACACCCATCTGTCGGGCAACTCCAACAGCGAGACCTTTCTCGGCAAGGCTCAGCTGACCTGGCTGCAGGGGGCCTGGCTGTCACGCCTGCGCGGCGAGGCCCGCCACGCCAGCGAGGACAGCGAGACCAGTGCGGAGCAGTATCTGGTGTCCTTTCGCCAACGCCGCGAACTGGTCGGCCCGCACTATCTGTTCGGCTTCGGCCGCTGGGAGAAGGATCGCTTCAGCGGCTACGACCACCAGTTCACCGCCATCACCGGCTACGGCCGCCAGCTGATCGACGACGATCGCGCCCACCTGGCGCTGGAGGCAGGCCCCGGCTATCGTGCCGACATCCTGCCCGGCGAGAACGACCAGCGTCTGGCGGTGGCCTACGGCGCCCTGGAGGCCGGCTATGCGCTGAGCGATAGCGCCACCCTCGAACAGGAACTGTCGCTGGAGACCACCCGCAAGAACTCGACGGTGCGCTCCTATACCGCCCTGGATACCCGCATCAACGCCCATATGTCGCTGCGCCTGTCCCACGAGATCAAGCACAATTCGGATCCCCCCGAGGACGCCGAGGCCAAGACCGACCGCATCACCTCGGCCTCGCTGCGCTACGAGTTCTAAAGCAGCGTCCATTCCCCGATGGCCTCGCTGCGATACGAGTTCTCAAGCAGCTCTCATCCCTTGGGATCCCCCCGAGGATGCCGAGGCCAAGACCGACCGCATCACCTCGGCCTCGCTACGCTACGAGTTCTAGGGCAGCCCCCGATCAAGAACATACCGGCTCCTTCGCCACGAGTTCTCAAGCAGCCCCCATCCCTTGGGATCCCCCCGAGGACGCCGAGGCCAAGACCGACCGCATCACCTCGGCGTCACTGCGTTACGAGTTCTAGCGACCAGGACCGATCGGATTACGGCCACCAGACGCGACAAGGCCCTCCACTGGAGGGCCTTGTCGTTGCTGTCGAGACGTCTGGATCTATCGGCGTCTGGATCTAGCGGCGCCTGGATCTATCGGCGCCTGGCTCAGCCGCCGTAGACTTCGTCGATGGTCTTGAGCGGATAGTGCGACGGGTAGGGCTTTCTGGCCACGCCGGAGTCCACCGCCGCCTGGGCCACCGCCGAGGTCACCCGCTCCAGCAGACGCACGTCCACCGGGGTCGGAATGATGTACTCACGGCCGAAGCTCATGGCGTCCTTCTCGTAGGCTTCCAGCACCGCCTGGGGCACCGGCTCCCGCGCCAGGTCCTTGAGCGCATGGACGGCGGCAACCTTCATCTCTTCGTTGATGCGGGTGGCGCGCACGTCCAGGGCACCGCGGAAGATAAAGGGAAAACCGAGCACGTTGTTGACCTGGTTCGGATAGTCCGAACGGCCGGTGGCCATGATCACGTCCGGGCGGGTCTCCCGCGCCAGGTCGGGATGGATCTCCGGATCCGGATTGGTGCAGGCGAAGACGATCGGGTCCTTGGCCATCTTGCCAATATGATCGGCGGTCATCAGGCCAGGGCCGGACAGACCGATGAACACATCGGCACCATCGATGGCGTCATCCAGGGTGCGCTTGTCGGTGTCCACCGCAAACATCGCCTTGTACTGGTTGAGGTCCTCACGACCCGTATGGATAACGCCCTTGCGGTCGAGCATCACCAGGTTCTCGGGGCGAGCACCACAGGCCACCAGCAGCTTCATGCAGGCGATCGCCGCGGCGCCGGCGCCCATGCACACGATACGCGCCTGATCGAGGGACTTGCCGGCAATTTCCAGCGCATTGAGCATACCCGCCGCAGTGACGATGGCGGTGCCATGCTGATCATCGTGAAACACCGGGATCTTGCAGCGCTCGACCAGCGCCTGCTCGATCTCGAAACACTCCGGTGCCTTGATGTCCTCGAGATTGATGCCGCCCCAGCTGTCGGCGATCCGCGCCACGGTATCGATGAATGCCTGGGGACTCTCGGCGTCGACCTCGATATCCACAGAGTTGATGCCGGCGAAGCACTTGAACAGCACACCCTTGCCTTCCATCACCGGCTTGCTCGCCAGCGGCCCCAGGTTACCGAGGCCAAGGATGGCGGTGCCGTCGGAGATCACCGCCACGGTGTTGCCCTTGCCGGTATAGCGATAGGCGTTTTCCGGGTCCCGCGCGATCTCTCGCACCGGCTCCGCCACGCCGGGACTGTAGGCCAGCGCCAGGTCCTTGGCCGTGGCGGTCGGCTTGGTCAGTTCGACCGACAGCTTTCCGGGAATGGGGAGGGCGTGATAGTCCAGCGCAGCCTGCTTCTTTGCGTCCGTCATGCTTGGTGTCCGGATGTCCTTGTGGAACGGTGGCAACACAATATAGAAAAATATTCCATTTCTCAACATGATTGAGAAAAGCGTCAGTTATACGCCCGTTTCAGGATTTTCGCTGACAATGTCGACAACTTTTGCTGCATTGCACCAACCCTTGTCATGAAGAAAGATGCAAGGAAGGTGAGCGCAGAGATGGGCCAAGGGTGACGCTGGAAGCTCACCGCTCGGGCAAGCGTGAGTTCGCCCAGTGACAACGATGAGGCCCGACCATCGCCTCCCTTTGCTGCTTGAAGCCTAGTCGCCCGCCGCGCGTTGCGCATTGATGCAACGCAATAACGGGAACGCTCACGCGGTCGCGGGCCCTGCCCTTTGCCCCCTGTCCTTTCCCCACGTTCCTCTGCGCAACCCCAGACGCAACGAACCCGCCATGAAGGCGGGTTCGAAGGGGACATTGCCCGAGCATCGTCGACCAGCGTTTCTCGCTGGCGCGTTCAGCTCCGTACGATCAACGCTTGAGCGCGGCACCGAAACGCTTGTTGAAGCGCTCGACGCGACCACCGGTGGTGGCCTGCTTCTGCTTGCCGGTGTAGAACGGGTGGCACTGAGAGCAGACGTCCAGGCTCAGGTCGTGGCCAGCGGTGGAACCGACCTCGAAGGTGGCGCCGCAGGAACAGGTCGCATTGACCGTCTTGTAATCCGGGTGGATACCTTGTTTCATCGTGAACCTCACTTTTCGGTATGCCGCCACCTGATCCATTGCCAGGCACCGCATACGGGTAATGGCACGGGCACTCGTTGGTGCGTCGTCAAGCCCCTGTGCCGGCCGGTGATCCGCTCCCATCAAGGAAGCGGCGGAGTATTCTAGCAGACTTCATTGTGGAGGCCAATTGGCTGACTCTCCTGCCCCGCGCGTGCTGCGGATCGCCATTCCATCCCCCCTTCGCCGCCTGTTCGACTACCTCCCCCAGGGGGTGCCCCCGCAAGGGGGCTGGTCGCCGGGACTGCGCGTGCGCGTCGAGTTCGGCCGCCGCCAGGTGGTGGGCGTCATCGTCGACTGTCGTGACGACAGCGACCTGCCGCTGGCCAAGCTGAAGCCGATCCAGGCCTGTCTGGACAAGGCGCCGCTGCCAGGCGATTGGCTGTGGTTATGTCGATTCACCTCGCGCTACTACCAGCACGCCCTCGGCGACACCCTGGCCCATGCCATGCCGGTGTTGCTGCGTCAGGGACGCCCGCTGGAGGCGCGGGTACGCGAACGCTGGCAGGTCGCTTTGAACGGCGATCCTGCCCGCCTGGGCCGAGCTCCGCGCCAGGCCGAACTGCTGGAGATGCTGCGCCAGCATCCCCAGGGCCTCACCACCCAGGTGATCCAGGCGCAATCCTTCACCCGCGACCAGCTCAAGGCGCTGGAAGCCAAGGGGCTGGTGAGCTGCCACGAGGAAACCCTCACCGGCCCCACCCCCGACGACAGCCAGGGCCTGCTGGCGAGCCCGGCGCTGGCCCTGAACGACGAGCAGGCCAAGGCGCTGAACCAGCTCCACCAGGGGCTCGATCGCTTTCACCCTTGCCTGCTGCACGGGGTGACCGGCAGCGGCAAGACCGAGGTCTACCTGCAGTTGATCGAGGCGGTGGTGGCCAAGAAGCGCCAGGCGCTGGTGCTAATTCCCGAAATCGGCCTGACTCCGCAGACCCTGGGGCGCTTTCGCCAGCGCTTCCGGGTCCCGGTGGTGGCACTGCACTCGGGGCTGACCGACCACGAGCGCCTGGACGCCTGGGAGGCGGCGGCCAGCGGGAGGGCGCCGATTGTCATCGGCACCCGCTCGGCCATCTTCACCCCGCTGGCTCGCCCAGGCCTGATCATCGTCGACGAAGAGCACGATGGTTCGTTCAAGCAGCAGGACGGGCTACGCTACCACGCCCGCGACCTGGCGGTGGTGCGCGCCAAGCGCCATGGCATTCCGCTGCTGCTGGGGAGCGCCACGCCGTCGCTGGAGAGCCTGCACCGCGCGCGCACCGGTGACTACGCTCACCTGCGGCTGACCCGGCGGGCCACTCGCCACGCTCCCGCTCGACTGGAGCTGGTCGACCTCAAGGGGCGCCCTCGACGCGGCGGTCTGATTCCGCCGGTCATCGACGCCATCAAGGCAACGCTGGATGCCGGCCACCAGGTGCTGGTGTTCATCAATCGCCGCGGTTTCGCCCCCACCCTGGCCTGTCACGCCTGCGGCTGGATGGCCGAGTGCGACCACTGTGACGCACGCATGACCTGGCACCGCCAGCCGCCGATGCTGGCCTGCCACCACTGCGACCGCCGCCGGGTCATTCCCGACGCCTGCCCCGACTGCGGCAGCGCCGACCTGCGTCCGCTGGGTAGCGGCACCGAGCGTACGGAGGAGAGTCTGGCCGAAACCTTTGCCGAGACCCCGGTCCACCGCATCGACCGCGACAGCACCCGGGCCAAGGACGCGCTCGAGAAGATGCTCACCGAGGTCCGGCGTGGCGAACCAGCGATTCTGGTCGGGACCCAGATGCTGGCCAAGGGCCACCATCTGCCCCACGTCACCCTGGTCGTGGTGGTCAACGCCGACGCCGGCCTCTACGCCAGCGACTTTCGCGCGCTGGAGCACTCGGCCCAGTTGCTCGAGCAGGTGGCCGGGCGCGCCGGCCGCGCCGCCCACCCTGGCCGAGTGCTGGTGCAGACCATGCACCCGGACGACCCCAGCCTTCGCCTATTGGCCGAGCGCGGCTACGACGCCCTGGCCGAGTCGCTGCTGGAAGAACGCCGCATCGCCGCCCTGCCGCCACTGCGCTTCATGGCCCTGGTCCGCCTGGAAGGCCCCCGGGAAGACGCCCTGACGGCACTCGCCCGGGAGATCGCCGGCGAATTGCGCGAGCAGGTACGTAGCCTGGCTCTGGATCTCGACTGCCTCGGCCCGGTACCTGCCCCCATGGAGCGCCGTCAGAACCGCTACCACCTGCAGATCGCGCTGATGGCGGAGCGACGCAGTCAGCTGCACCCCGCGCTCGAATGGCTAGCCCACCGTCTGGAAGCCTGGCCCGAGGCGCGGCGCATCCGCTGGTCCATTGACGTCGATCCGCAGACCCTGAGCTGAGGTCCGATACGCTGAGCTTTGCCGCCCCGGCCTTTAAAGGCCAGGCGCAATCATCGATAATACGCGGTCTGCCCGCCGACAGGTGCTCCCGCCAGGATTCGCCACGCTCGGCCACCGTGCCACAGGACATAGACGCCTCATGAAAGACACCATCGTTGCGCTGCTGGATGCCGCTCTTGCCGAGCTCAAGCAGCAGGAAGTCGTTCCCCAGGAGCTTTCCCCGGCCTACAAGGTCGACCCGACCAAGGACAAGGCCCACGGCGACTACGCCACCAACCTCGCCCTGATGCTGGCCAAGCCGGCCAAGGCCGCACCGCGCCAGGTGGCGGAAAAACTGGTCGCGGCCCTGCCCGAAAGCGCCGCCGTGTCCAAGGTCGAGATCGCCGGCCCCGGCTTTATCAACTTCTTCGCCGCCACCGACGCCGCGGCCCAGGTGGTGCGCCAGGTGCTGGACGCCGGCGACGCCTTCGGCCGCAGCCTGGCCGGCGCTGGCGAAAAGGTGCAGGTGGAGTTCGTTTCCGCCAACCCCACCGGCCCCCTTCATGTCGGCCACGGCCGAGGCGCCGCGGTGGGCGACTGCCTGTGTCGCCTGCTCGAGGCCACCGGCTACGACGTCACCCGCGAGTTCTACTACAACGACGCCGGCGCCCAGATCACCAATCTGGCGCTGTCGGTGCAGGCCCGCGCCAAGGGGCTGGGCCCGGACTGCGACGGCTGGCCGGAGGACGGCTACCGCGGTGGCTACATCGAGGACGTGGCCAAGGCCTACCTGGCCGGCGAGACCATCCACGCCGACGACCGCCACGTCACCGCCAAGGGTGACCCGGAGGATCTCGACGCCATCCGCGAGTTCGCAGTGGCCTACCTGCGTCGCGAACAGGACCTGGACCTGCGCGCCTTCGGCGTCGGCTTCGATGTCTACTTCCTCGAGTCCTCGCTGTACCAGCAGGGCAAGGTCGAGGAGACCGCCCGTCGCCTGACCGATAACGGCCACACCTACGAGCAGGACGGCGCCCTGTGGCTGCGCACCACCGACTTCGGTGACGACAAGGATCGGGTGATGCGCAAGAGCGAGGGCGGCTACACCTACTTCCTGCCCGACGTGGCCTACCACCTGGACAAGTGGCAGCGCGGCTTCACCAGCGTGATCAACGAGCAGGGTGCCGACCACCACTCCACCGTGACCCGGGTACGCGCCGGCCTGCAGGCGCTGGATGTCGGTATCCCCCAGGGCTGGCCGGACTATGTGCTGCACCAGATGGTGCTGGTCACCCGTTCCGGGGTCGAGGTCAAGCTGTCCAAGCGGGCCGGCAGCTACGTCACCCTGCGCGACCTGATCGACGAGGTCGGCCGCGACGCCACCCGTTTCTTCCTCGCCGCCCGTCGCGCCGACTCCCAGCTGACCTTCGACATCGATCTGGCGCGCTCGCAGTCCAATGACAACCCGGTGTACTACGTCCAGTACGCCCACGCCCGGGTGTGCAGCGTGCTGCGCAAGGCCGAGAGCGAAGGCCTGGCCTTCGACCACGCCACCGCCATGGCCAACCTGGGCCTGCTTGAGGCAGACCAGGAAAAGGCCCTGCTCAATCGCCTGGCGCGCTATCCCGAGGTGGTCGAGCACGCCGCCAAGGCCCGAGAGCCGCAGCAGATCGCCCAATATTTGCAGGATCTGGCAGCCGACTTCCATAGCTGCTACAACGCCTGCAAAGTCATGGTCGACGACGACGCCCTGCGCAATGCGCGCCTGGCGCTGGGCCTGGCCGCGCGTCAGGTGCTGCGTAATGGACTCGACCTGATGGGCGTCGGTGCACCGGAGGAGATGTAAGCCATGGCCACTCGCAAGGCGCCCCCGCGCAAGCGCGGAGCAACCACCAGCCAGAAGCGCAGGCAAGCACCCAAGCAGGCCCGCGGAGGTATCCCCGGCTGGCTGTGGGCCGCCGTCGGCGTGGTCGCGGGCTTCCTGCTGGCCCACCACCAGAACGGTACCGCTCCCTGGCAGGATCCCCGTTCACCGGTGGCGGCGGTACTGCCCAAGCCCTCCAGCGGCGAGCAGCAGGGCAACAATGCGAGTGGCAGTGCACAAGGCGGACAGGCCAGCGAAAGCGAGCCGCCGATGCCGACGTTCGAGTTCTATACCCTGCTGCCGGAGTCCGAAGTCATCGCCTCCGACGAGGAGATGCCGGCGTCCACCGCCAAGCGCCCCGAGGCGGCCCAGCCGAGCGAGGACGAGATCTCCGCGGACGACCCCATCGCCGCGGTGATCGCCGCCAACTCCCGCGAAGAGGAAGCGTCGTCCACGCCATCCGAGACACCGCGCAGCGCCGAGCGTCGCTACATGCTGCAGGCGGCCTCCTTCCGCGAGGTCAACGATGCCCGACAGCTCGCCGGGCGACTCAAGGACTTCGGCCTGCTGGCCAAGATCAGCGAGGTCGAGGCCACCGGCGGCGCCACCTGGCATCGCGTGCAGGTCGGCCCCTACAGCGATCGCAATGAACTGTCGCGGGCCCAGGATCTAATGAGCACTCAAGGCATCGAGCCACTGCTGATCCAGCTGCAGAACTGACGTCGGCACACCTCCTCCTTCTGAAGCTACGCCCACCAGGCCCAGAACATCACGTCTGGGCCTGGTGCGTGCTGGCCACCGCTCAAGCACCCATCGTGGCGGCGTCTCTCTTCCTCTGTTGCACCGTCTTCTTGGCGCAGCGAGCCGCATTCCCGAGTCGCCCGCGCTTGAAATCCTTGCGACCCGCCCGCACCTACCAGCCTATCGCTTATGCAGAGGGCTCTGCCCCTCGACAGTCACCGGAGGCCTCGGCTTCCCCAAGGAGAATTCTCCATGACCACGATCGTTTCCGTTCGCCGCGGCGACCAGGTGGCATTGGCCGGCGATGGCCAGGTGTCACTGGGCAACACGGTGATGAAGGGCAACGCCAGCAAGGTGCGTCGCCTCTATCACGGCCAGGTGCTGGCCGGTTTTGCCGGCGGCACCGCCGACGCCTTCACCCTGTTCGAACGCTTCGAGGCCCAGCTGGAGAAGTACCAGGGCAACCTGGTCAAGGCCGCGGTGGAGCTGGCCAAGGACTGGCGCACCGATCGCGCCCTGCGCCGCCTCGAGGCGCTGCTGGCGGTGGCCGACAAGAAGGCCTCGCTGATCATCACTGGCAACGGTGACGTGGTGGAACCCGAGCGTGGCATCATCGCCATCGGCTCCGGCGGCAACTACGCCCTGTCCGCCGCCCGCGCGCTGCTCGAGAACACGGAACTGTCGCCCCGCGAGATCACCGAGAAGTCGCTGGAGATCGCCGGTGACATCTGCGTGTTCACCAACCATCACGTGACCCTGGAAGAGCTTTGATCATGACCCAGATGACGCCCCGCGAAATCGTCCACGCGCTGGATCAGTACATCGTCGGTCAACAGGATGCCAAGCGCTCCGTGGCCATCGCCCTGCGTAACCGCTGGCGCCGCATGCAGCTCGACGGCGAGCTGCGCCAGGAGGTCACCCCCAAGAACATTCTGATGATCGGCCCCACCGGCGTCGGCAAGACCGAAATCGCCCGGCGCCTGGCCAAGCTGGCCAAGGCTCCCTTCATCAAGGTTGAGGCGACCAAGTTCACCGAGGTGGGCTACGTCGGCCGTGACGTCGAGTCGATCATCCGTGACCTGACCGAGGCAGCGATCAAGCTGGTACGCGAGCAGGCCAAGGAAGAGGTCGGCCACCGCGCCGAGGACGCCGCCGAGGATCGCATCCTCGACGCCCTGCTGCCGCCGCCCCGTGGCCAGGAAAACGAGCCGCGCGAGGACTCCTCGACGCGCCAGATGTTCAGGAAGAAGCTGCGTGAAGGCCAGCTCGACGACAAGGAGATCGAGATCCAGGTGTCGCCCCAGGCGCCCAACCTCGAGTTCCAGACACCGCCGGGCATGGAAGAGATGACCAGCCAGCTACAGAACCTGTTCTCCGGCATGGGCAAGGGCAAGACCGAGACCCGCAAGGTCACGGTCAAGGAGGCCTTCACCATCCTGCGCGACGAAGAGGCCGGCAAGCTGGTCAACGAGGACGACATCAAGTCCCGCGCGGTGGAGGCGGTGGAGCAGAACGGCATCGTCTTCCTCGACGAGATCGACAAGGTCGCCAAGGGCAGCGGTCAGTCCAGCGGCGGTGAGGTCTCCCGCGAGGGCGTCCAGCGCGACCTGCTGCCGCTGATCGAAGGCTCCACGGTGTCGACCAAGTACGGCATGGTGAAGACCGACCACATCCTGTTCATCGCCTCCGGCGCCTTCCACCTGTCGCGTCCCTCGGATCTGATCCCCGAGCTGCAGGGCCGTCTGCCGATCCGTGTCGAGCTGTCGGCGCTGACGCCGGACGACTTCAAGCGCATCCTGACCGAGCCGTCCGCCGCCCTGACCCGTCAGTACGAGGCGCTGCTGGCCACCGACGGCCTCGAAGTGCGCTTCACCGATGACGGCATCGAGCGCATCGCCGAGATCGCCTTCAACGTCAATGAAGGCACCGAGAACATCGGCGCCCGTCGCCTGCACACGGTAATGGAGCGGCTGCTCGAGGAGGCCTCGTTCAAGGGCTCGGATCTCGGCAACCCGCTGATCATCGACCGTGCCTACGTCGATTCTCAGCTCGGCGAACTGGCCATGGACGAGGATCTGAGCCGGTATATCCTGTAACCACCGGCCAAGCACCCTCGATGACCGGGCCGCCGCGCACTGCGCCGCGGCCCGGTCGTGCTTTCGATGCCGCAAATGCTGAAGTCAGGGCACGCCCACCGTGCTGAAACAGAGAGGATCGCCATGAGCGCCCCCACTCCGACCCTGGTGCACTACCACAGAAAGGCCCGCGAGCTCGAGATCGGCTACGCCGACGGCTCCCGCCACCGCCTGTCGGTGGAGTACCTGCGGGTGTTTTCTCCTTCCGCCGAGGTCCGTGGCCACGGCGGCGACACCGCCACCCTTCAGGTGGGCAAGAAGGACGTGGGCCTTGCCGACATCACCCAGGCGGGCCGCTACGCCCTCAAGCTGCACTTCGACGATGGCCACGACAGCGGCCTTTACAGCTGGGACTATCTGGACTGGCTGATCCGCGAGCGCGAGGCCAACTGGACCGACTATCTCAAGCGTCTGGACGAGGCCGGCGCCAGTCGCGAGCCGCTGGGTATCGAGATCCGTCAGCTGTAGCGATCGACACCGGTGTGGCGACAAGCCGGGTGACGGTCAAAGACAAGCCACCTCGGCAAGGCTACAATGGCCGCTGCCAAAGAGCCCCCATCGGCTCTTCTCGCAATCGCTCACGACTCGGGAGTCCCATGGATAAGCGCACCACCCACTTCGGTTTTCAGGACGTGCCGGTCGAGGAAAAGGCCTCACGTGTCGCCGATGTCTTCCACAGCGTGGCGGCTCGCTACGACGTGATGAACGACCTGATGTCCTTCGGTATCCATCGGCTGTGGAAGCGCCTGACCATCGAACGTTCCGGCGTCCGGCCTGGTCATAACGTACTCGACATCGCCGGCGGTACCGGCGACCTGGCGCTGAAGTTCTCGCGCATGGTGGGACCGCGCGGCAAGGTGGTGCTGGCCGACATCAACGCCTCCATGCTTGGGGTGGGACGCGACAAGCTGATCGACCGTGGTGTCGGTGGCAACGTCGAGTACGTCCAGGCCAATGCCGAATGCCTGCCATTTCCCGACAATACCTTCGACTGCATCACCATCGCCTTCGGTCTGCGCAACGTCACCGACAAGGACGCCGCCCTGGCCTCCATGGCGCGCATCCTCAAGCCCGGCGGCCGCCTGCTGGTGCTGGAATTCTCCAAGCCCGACAATCCGCTGTTGACCCGCGCCTACGACGAGTACTCCTTCCGTCTGCTGCCGAAGATGGGCGAAATGGTGGCCGGCGACGCCGACAGCTATCGCTATCTGGCCGAGTCGATCCGCATGCACCCGGATCAGGAAACGCTCAAGGGCATGATGGAAACCGCCGGACTCGAGCGCGTCGAATACACCAATCTCACCGGCGGCATCGTCGCGCTGCATCGCGGCATCAAGCTTTGAGGACATGATGGCCTTGACCCCGACCCTGCTGCTGGCCGGCATCGAGAAGACCGTCAACGCCCTGCTCGCACGCGACCCTGCCTCGCCTTCTCGGCTGCGCTCGCTGGCCGGCCAGCGGGTGCTGATGTGCCTGGAGTCCCCGCGTGTCCGGCTGGCGCTGTGCTATCACCCCCAGGGGGTTGACCTGCTGCTGGTGGACGAGGTCGATGAAGGCGCATGGGACGCCATCGTCGAACTGGACAGCGACACCCTGGGCCGGCTGGCCGGCGGCGCCGACATGGAACGGCTGATGTTCGAGGGCCGTCTGGCGGTGCGCGGCAAGATCCACCTGCTCGAGGCGACCCGCGACCTGCTGCTGGATCTCGACCTGGACTGGGAGGCTGAGCTTGCCCGCTATCTCGGCGACCTGCCGGCTCACCAGCTCGCCGAAGGCCTGCGCGGCCTGTCCCGCTGGGGCCTGCGCACCCACCGTGAGCTGTGCGCCGATGTCTCCGAGTACGTCTTCGAGGAAGCCCGCTGGCTACCCGGCCGCCATCAGCTCGAGGCCATGCGCGAGGCGCTGACCGAACTGGAGCTGGCCACCGACCGTACCGAGGCACGTCTCAAGCGCCTGACCCGTCGCCTGGCCCGGGAGAACGACGTCTCATGATCCTCCGCCCGCTGCGCATCATCTGGGTCGTCACCCGCTACCGTCTCGACACCCTGCTGCCGCTGGAAAAGCTGCCCTGGTGGCTGCGACTGATATTCACCTGGTCGCCGCTCAAGCTGATTCCCGTCGGCGAGCGCTCCCGCGGCGAACGCCTGCGTCTGGCGCTGGAGTCACTGGGGCCGATCTTCATCAAGTTCGGCCAGATGCTGTCGACCCGTCGCGACCTGTTCCCCGACGATATCGCCAACGAACTCAAGCGGCTGCAGGATCAGGTACCGCCCTTCCCCGGCGAGCAGGCCGAGGCACTGATCGAGGAGTCCCTGGGCGAGCCGCTCGAGGTACTGTTCGCCGAATTTTCCCGTGAGCCGCTGGCCTCGGCCTCGATCGCCCAGGTCCACACCGCCAGGCTGCCCGACGGCCAGGACGTGGTGGTCAAGGTGATTCGCCCAGGCATCGAGCGGGTCATGCGCCAGGACATGG
This sequence comes from Halomonas sp. DP5N14-9, assembly GCF_019802175.1. NCBI lineage: Bacteria > Pseudomonadati > Pseudomonadota > Gammaproteobacteria > Oceanospirillales > Halomonadaceae > Halomonas > Halomonas sp. DP5N14-9. Next base: position 161,670 of record NZ_JAHVHR010000035.1, on the reverse strand, counting down.
CGCTGATGTACCTGGTGGCGCGAGCGCTGAACAAGGTGCCGGAAGCGCGCCGGCTGCACCCGGTGGAAGTGGTCCGCGACTACGAGACCACCCTGTTCGACGAGCTCGACCTGACCAAGGAAGCGGCCAACACCTCCCAGCTCAAGCGCAACTTCGACAAGTCGCCACTGTTGTATGTGCCGTCGATCCACTGGCCGCTGACCCGCCACAAGGTGATGGTCCAGGAACGCATCCACGGCGTGCCGGTGGCCGACATCGAGGCACTCAAGGCCCAGGGCACCGACCTGAAGCGCCTGGCCGAGCGCGGCGTGGAGATCTTCTTCACCCAGGTGTTCCGCGACAACTTCTTCCACGCCGACATGCACCCGGGCAACATCTTCGTCTCCCGCCAGGCGCCGTCCGACCCCCAGTACATCGCCATCGACTGCGGCATCGTCGGCAGCCTTACCCGGGAAGACCAGGACTACCTGGCGCGCAACCTGCTGGCCTTCTTCCACCAGGACTACTACGAGGTCGCGGCGCTGCACATCGAGTCCGGCTGGGTGGCCGAAGATACCCGCGCCAACGAGTTCGCGGCGGCGGTACGCACGGTGTGCGAGCCGATCCTCGAGAAACCGCTCAAGGACATCTCGTTCGGCCAGGTGCTGCTGGGCCTGTTCCAGACCGCGAGGCGTTTCAACATGGAGGTCCAGCCCCAGCTGGTGTTGCTGCAGAAGACCCTGCTCAATATCGAGGGGCTGGGCCGTCAGCTCTACCCGGACCTGGACCTGTGGGCCACCGCCAAGCCCTACCTGGAGCGCTGGATGAAGGAGCGCGCCGGCGCCCAGGGCCTGTGGGAGTCGTTCAAGCGGCAGGCGCCGGAGCTGACCCGACAGCTACCGGAATTGCCGGTGCTGGCCCACCAGGCGCTGTCCCAAACCGAGAAGCGATCGCGCCAGATCACCCAGCAGGGCGAGGTCATGACCCACATCCTCGGCCAGCTGACCCGCCAGGCCAGGCGCATACGCCGGACCCGACTGGGGCTCGCCCTGGCCGCGGTGGCGCTGGCCTGGCAACCGCTGTTCGGCTGGTTGACCGATCAGCCCTGGCCGGTTCTGGTCGCTGCGGGCATCGGCACACTGCTGGTGATCTGGAACTGATCTTTTAATGGAATCTTCACCGATGAGCGATATTCTGAACCAGCTCGACGCCGCCCTCAGCGAACGTCGGCACGCCGATCCTGACACTTCCTACGTTGCCTCCTTGCATCACAAGGGGCTGAACAAGATACTCGAGAAGGTGGGCGAAGAGGCGGTGGAGACCGTGCTTGCCGCCAAGGATGTTGACGCGGATCCAGCCAGTCGCGAGGCGTTGATCGCCGAAACGGCAGACCTGTGGTTTCATAGTCTGGTGATGCTCTCGCACCTGGGACTCGACCATCGGCAGGTGCTGGATGAACTCGCCCGACGCTTCGGCGTATCGGGGCACGAGGAGAAGGCCTCGCGCCGCTCCTGAGCCTCGGCGGGAACCAACGATTCACGGCGCCTGGCGCCGCATATTGAGGAAGTTCTTATGTTAGGTGGTATCAGTATCTGGCAACTGCTGATCGTACTCGGCATCATCATCCTGATCTTCGGCACCAAGAAGCTGCGCAACGTTGGCAGCGACCTGGGTGGCGCGGTCAAGGGCTTCAAGAAGGCCGTCAACGAAGATGAGGACAAGTCGGAGGAGGCCAAGCCCCAGGCCCAGGTCCGTCATGACGAGACCGATACGCCCAACAACACCTACGACGTCGAGGCGGAGCGCAAGCCCGAATCCTCCGACGAGCGCAAGTAACGCCACATGTTCGATATCGGCTTTCTGGAACTGCTGATCATCGGGGTGGTGGGACTGCTGGTGCTGGGTCCCGAGCGCCTGCCCAAGGCCGCGCGTACCGCCGGCCTGTGGATCGGACGCATCAAGCGTTCGGTGGCCGGCATGCAGCGCGAGATCAGCGCCCAGCTCGAGGCCGAGGAACTGCGCCAGAAGCTCAAGGAGCAGGAACGCAAGCTGGACGACAGCGTCAACCAGGCCAAGCGCAGCGCCGAACAAGCCAAGCGCAGCGTGGAATCCATCGCCGACACCCCGAACACGGGCAACGGCGGGCAGGCGGATTCCACCGGCGCCCAGTCTGCCTCGGCCGGCCAGCGGCTGGACGACGCCGTCGACAGTGCCGCACGCGCCTCGTCGTCCAGCGCTTCGGCTTCCACGCTCTCCCCCGCATCAGCGCCCAGCGATGACACCGCCTCTTCCGAGCACAAGGACTCCGCCACCCGATGAGCGATACCGGTGACACTCCGCCGTCAAGCCAGGGCCACGCCCCACTGATCGAACACCTGGTGGAGCTGCGCTCGCGGCTGATGCGCGCCGTGATTGCCATCCTGGTGATCTTCCTGGCGCTCTACGCCTTTTCCAACGACATCTACCAGTTTGTCGCAGACCCCCTGATGGAGCTGCTGCCGGAAGGCTCCCAGATGATCGCCACCGAGGTGGCGTCGCCCTTCCTGGCGCCGTTCAAGCTGACCCTGGTAGTGGCGGTGTTCGTGGCCATTCCCTTCGTCCTGCACCAGGCCTGGGCCTTCGTGGCACCAGGGCTGTACGACAAGGAAAAGGCCCTGGCACTGCCGCTTCTGGCCTCGAGCGTCCTGCTGTTCTATCTCGGCGCGGCCTTCGCCTACTACGTGGTCTTTCCCCTGCTGTTCGCCTTCTTCACCCAGACCGGGCCGGAGAACGTGCAGGTGATGACCGATATCAACCAGTATCTCAACTTCGTGCTGAAGCTGTTCTTCGCCTTCGGTATCGCCTTCGAGATCCCGATTGCCACCTTCCTGCTCATTCTCACCGGCGCCGCCAGCGTCAAGAGCCTGAGCGCCAAGCGCCCCTACGTCATCCTCGGCTGTTTCGTCATCGGCATGCTGATGACCCCGCCGGACGTGGTCAGCCAGAGCCTGCTGGCGGTACCCATGTACCTGCTCTACGAGGTCGGGCTGCTGTTCGGCCGGCTGGTCAAGAGGCGGAGCAGCGATGACGAGGAAGCGCCGGACGAGGCGTGATCGCCACACCGGCAGAGCCCCCGTCAGCAGAATGCACAAAGCCCGAGGCATTGGCCTCGGGCTTTGCTTTTTTACCGCTCTCGCACCGGTGGTGTTCAAGGCGCTTGGCGACAATGATCCGCCATCGTCTGGCGTCTCAGGTGTTGACGTCCATCATCTCGTCGATACGATCCACCAGCTTGTTGATGCCCAGCGCCGCCTCGCTGATGCGGGTGGCCAGCATATAGGCGGGGGTGGTCACCAGGCGATGCTCGAAGTCCACCACGATATCGTCCACCGCACAGCTGCGATGTAGGCCGCCCATGGCGCTGATGCAGCCACACACCTCGGGGTCGGTACCGATGGTGACGGCGATGCCCGGCCCCAGCACCTTGGGCACCAGCACCGGCGCGATGCACATCAGACCGATCGGCTTGCGCGCATCGTGAAACTCGATCAACAGCTCGGCCAGGTCTTCGTGGACCTCCATCTCGGACTTGGCCGTGGCGTAGTTCGAAAGATTCTTGGCCGCCCCGAAGCCACCGGGCAGGATCAGGGCATCGAAGTCCGATGCCGACAGTTCGTCCAGCGGCGAAATCTCGCCACGAGCCAGGCGGGCGGACTCGACCAGCACATTGCGCGTCTCCTCGACGGCCTCCCCGCTGTGGTGGTCGATCACCTCCTGGTGAGCGATATCCGGGGCAAAACAGCGATAGGCGATGCCCAGCTGGTCCAGGCGCAGCAGGGTCAGGGTGGTCTCGTAGATCTCGGAACCATCCTGTACGCCGCAGCCCGACAAGACGATCGCTACCTGTTTACTCATGTCATTCTCCTTTATAGCGCGTCGCGAACGGGCCCGGACGCGGCCAAGACTGCCACTACTCTAGAGAGTCGCCACGGGTGCGACAAGACGCGACTTTCGGCGAACGGGAGAGGAGGAATATACTCAATCAATGTCATGCTTTTGTCATGAAGTGCCACCAGACTAGCGCGTGGCGCCGAATCCTTGCTTCCGTGGAGTGCCGTCTTGAGTGCCATTACCCCTCGTCTTTACCCCGCCAGCCGTCCTCGCCGCATGCGCAAGGACGACTTCTCCCGCCGCCTGATGCGCGAGAACCAGCTGAGTGCCGACGATCTGATCTGGCCAGTCTTCGTGCTCGAGGGCGAAGGCCGCCGTGAGGCTGTACCGTCCATGCCCGGGGTCGAGCGCCTGTCGCTGGACCTGTTGATCGAAGAAGCCCGCGAGGCCGTCGAGCTGGGCATTCCCGCCATTGCGCTGTTTCCGGTGGTCGACGCCGACAAGAAGAGCGAGCTGGCGGAGGAAGCCTACAGCGCCAGCGGCCTGGTCCAGCGTAGCGTGCGCGAGCTCAAGGCCGCCCTGCCCGAGCTCGGCGTGATCACCGATGTCGCCCTGGACCCCTACACCAGCCACGGTCAGGACGGCATCCTCGATGAAGACGGCTATGTGGCCAATGACCGCACCGTCGAGACCCTGATCAAGCAGGCGCTGTCCCATGCCGAGGCCGGGGCCGACGTGGTCGCCCCTTCCGACATGATGGACGGGCGTATCGGTGCCATCCGTGAACTGCTCGAGCGTGAAGGCCTGCCCAACACCCGCATCATGGCCTACAGCGCCAAGTACGCCTCGCGCTACTACGGCCCCTTCCGCGATGCGGTGGGCTCGGCGGCCAACCTGGGCAAGGCCGACAAGTCGACCTACCAGATGGACCCGGCCAACAGCGACGAGGCCCTCCACGAGGTCGCCATGGACATCACCGAAGGTGCCGACATGGTGATGGTCAAGCCCGGCATGCCCTACCTGGACGTGGTCCGCCGGGTCAAGGACGAGCTGCGGGTGCCCACCTACGCCTACCAGGTGAGCGGTGAATACGCCATGCACATGGCCGCCTTCGACAACGGCTGGCTGGACGCTGACACTGTCATCCTCGAGTCGCTGATGTGCTTCAAGCGTGCCGGCGCCGACGGCGTGCTGACCTACTTTGCCAAACGCGCGGCCAGGCTATTGGCCCGCTGATCAGGGGAGGGAGCGGCGCCCTTCCCGAGCCCCGATGAGGAACCACCATGGAAGACGCGCAGAGCGACAACGCCACGATTGAACATGCGACCCTGGGCAAGTCCGACGTCTCGATGAGCGACGCGCCCCAGGCCGATACCCCGGTGCCGCGCCTTAACCAGACGCGCACCGGCATCAAGCCCAAGGCAATGCCGGACCCTGAGGCCGACCTCACTGACCCGAGCCTCTACTTCAATCGCGAGCTGTCGCATCTGCAGTTCAACATCCGGGTGCTGGAACAGGCGCTGGACCAGGCGCACCCGCTGCTCAACCGCCTGATGTTCCTGTTGATCTTTTCCTCCAACATGGACGAGTTCTTCGAGATCCGGGTGGCCGGACTGAAGAGCCAGCTGGCCCTGGGCGACGACACCACCGGTGCCGACGGCCGCAGCCCGCGTTCGGTGCTCGACGAGATCTCGAAGATCGCCCACGAGCACGTGGAGCGTCAGTACCGCATCCTCAACGAGCAGCTGATCCCTGCCATGGAAGCCCACAACATCCGCTTCCGTCGGCGTGGGGACTGGACCAAGCAGCAGCGCAAGTGGGTCCATGATTACTTCTCCACCGAGATCATCCCGGTGGTCAGCCCCATCGGGCTGGACCCCTCGCACCCCTTCCCGCGGCTGGTCAACAAGAGCCTCAACTTCATCGTCGAGCTCGAGGGCAAGGACGCCTTCGGCCGCGAGGGCGGCCTCGCCATCCTGCCGGCGCCACGTTCGCTGCCCCGGGTCATCGCGCTGCCGGAAGAGCTGTGCGAGGAAGGCTTCACCGAGTACCTGTTCCTGTCGTCGATGATCCACGCCCACGCCGACGAGGTGTTCCCGGGGATGAAGGTCAAGGGCTGCTACCAGTTCCGTCTGACCCGCAACGCCGACATGACGGTCGATCCCGAAGAAGTCTCGGACCTGGCCTCGGCCCTGCGCGGCGAGCTGCTGGCCCGGCGATACGGCAGCGGCGTGCGCCTGGAGGTGGCCGACAACTGCCCCGAGGAGCTCTCCGACTTCCTGATCAAGCAGTTCCAGCTCGAAGCCAGTGACCTCTATCGGGTCAATGGCCCGGTCAACCTGACCCGCATGATGTCGGTACTGGGTGACGCCGACCGGCCCGATCTGATGTACCGCTCCTTTACCCCCGGCGTGCCCAAGCAGGTCAAGCAACCCAACTCCATCATGCAGTCGATGCAGGAAGGCGACATCCTGCTGCACCACCCCTTCCAGTCGTTCACCCCGGTGGAGGACCTGCTGCGCGAGGCCGCCCGCGACCCCGACGTGCTGGCGATCAAGCAGACCCTGTATCGCACCGGTGCCGACTCCCCCATCGTCAACGCCCTGGTCGAGGCCGCCGGCCACGGCAAGGAAGTGACGGTGGTCATCGAACTGCGCGCCCGCTTCGACGAAGCCGATAACCTGGCGCTGGCGTCACGCCTGCAGGAGGCCGGCGCCATCGTCATCTACGGGGTGATGGCCTACAAGACCCACGCCAAGATGATGCACATCGTGCGTCGCGAGAAGGGCGCGCTGCGCCACTACGCTCATCTCGGCACCGGCAACTATCACTCCAAGACGGCCAAGCTCTACACCGACTACAGCCTGCTCACCGCAGACCCGGTGCTGTGCGCCGACGTGCACAAGGTGTTCCAGCAACTGTCCGGCATGGGCCGCACCCGCCAGATCGAGAAGCTGCTGCACGCCCCCTTCACCCTGCACGAACGGGTCGTGGAAATGATCGAGCGGGAGGCAAGCTACGCGCGCAAGGGCAAGCGCGCCCATATCATCGTCAAGTGCAACTCGCTGACCGAACCCAAGCTGATCCAGGCGCTCTACCGCGCCTCCCAGGCCGGCGTCGAGTGCGACCTGATCATCCGCGGCATGTGCTGCCTGCGCCCTGGCCTGCCCGGTATCTCCGAAAATATCCGGGTGCGCTCGGTGATCGGTCGCTTCCTCGAACACACCCGGGTGTTCCACTTCCACAACGACGGCAAGCCCGAGATATGGGGCTCCAGCGCGGACTTCATGGCGCGCAACATGTTCCATCGGGTCGAGACCTGCTTCCCGCTGCTCGACAAGAAGCTCGCCGCCCGGGTGCGCAAGGACCTCGAGACCTACCTGGTCGACAACTGCCAGAGCTGGCTGCTGCAGGCCGACGGCACCTACATCAAGCAGGACCCGGGCGAGGCCGCACCGATCTCCGCCCAGGAAACGCTGCTGTACGCCTACGCCGCTCGCGCTTGAATAACGCCCCGCGTTGACGCGCCATCGGCGCGTCGATAACACCACCCAGGCCCCTCGCCAGCGACGCTGGCGAGGGGCTTTTTCATGTTGTCGTCATGTGTCCTGACGGCTGCCGGTTGCCGCTCGAGCTGCGCCTTGGCCGACCCAAGCGGTTCCCGGACCAACCGCCTCCCGCTTCAGGCTGCCGATCATCCAGCCCTGGACACCCAGACCCTAGAAAAAACACCCCGGCTCCCTGAAAAGGGAGCCGGGGTGCTGGGGCGGCGCAAGACGTCAGACGTCGACAACGCCCCTGGAGGTTTCCCGAAAGGCCGACGCAAGCCGACACCTTTCGGACACGTCCTAGACGCCGATCTGGCCGCCGTCTTCGCGCTGGATCACCACCGTGGCGGCGCGCGGTCGCACGCTGGCATCAGACGCCTGGGTCGCGTCGTCACTGGCCGGCCAGTTGCCCGGATGCTGGATATTGATAAACAGCGCGGTCTTGTCCGGCGTGGGGAAGATGCCAGTGACCTCGCAGCCGTTGGGGCCCACGCAGAAGCGCTTGAGCTTGTCCTGGTTGGCCCCGGAGATCACTGCGGCGGCACCATCGGCACGCTCGAGCTCCGCCGGCACGACCGCCAGCACCTGGTCATTGGTGCTCTCGGTGACGCCCTCGTAGCCGTTGTCGGTCTGGATCCACAGGATGCCCTGGCCGTCGCCGCGCTCATCGAAGTAGAGCCCATCGGGACTGGCGAATTCGTTGTCGGCGGTCAGCCCGGACAGGTTGTTCTGGTCACTGGCCGCGGCACCGAACACGAATACCTCCCAGTCGAAGGCGGTGGCATCGCTGCCCTCGCGCCAGCGGATGATCTGACCGGCCTCGTTGTTCGCCCGCGGGTTGGCCGCATTGACCGGTGCCGTGGCGTAGCCGTTGCCCAGCGCGGTGATGTTGTCGCCGTCGCCGGTCAGGGTCGCCTCGGTGCCGTCTTCGGTACGCTTCGAGTTGTTGGTCAGGGTCATGTAGACCTCGCCGGTGGACGGGTCCACCGCGCCCCACTCCGGGCGATCCATCGGCGTGGCACCCATCAGGTCGGCGGCGTCACAGGTGTGGATGATCACCCCGGCCAGGTCATCGGCGTCGAGTTCCAGCGCCTCGGCCAGGGTACGGCCATCTTGGGTGGAAGCGTCCGGCGTCAGCGGCAGCCACTCGCCGCTGCCATCGGCGTTGAAGCGAGCGACGTAAAGGGTGCCGCTGTCCATGTACTTGTCACCGATCGCCAGGCGATCGGCCTCGGCGCCGGGAGCGATGGCATCCGCCGGGTCCCAGGCCGCCTCGGAGACAAACTTGTAGATGTACTCGTTGCGCGAGTCGTGACCGGAGTAGAACACCACCGGCTCGCCTGCTACCAGCTTGCCCGGCCAGCAGCCCTCGTGGCGGAAGCGGCCCAGCGCCGTGCGCTTGATCGCCTGCCTGCCGGTATAGGGGTCGATCTCGACGATATAGCCGAACTGACGCGGCTCGTTGCGGTAGTCACCGCTGGCGTCGTCGGCGACGGGGTCGCCGATCAGACGGGTAAATTCGTCGTCGCGTTCGCTGTCATCACCCGCGGCGGTCTCCCAGCCGTAGCGTCCGCGACCACTGGCGATGCCAAGACGGTCATCGTCCAGGGTACGGCCTTCGTTCTTGACGAAGTAGGCCGGCCAGTTCTCCTCGCAGGTGAGGTAGGTACCCCAGGGCGTGTAGCCGTGGGCACAGTTGTTGTTGGTGCCGCGAGCCTGGGTGCCGCCCGGGGAATACCTGGTCTTGACGTAGTCGCTGCCCGCCACCGGCCCTGACAGGTGCATCGGGGTGGCGCTGGTGTAGCGACGGTTATGGGCGGAACCCTTGACGTGGCTCCAGCGACCATCGGCGTCCTTCTTCACCTCGACCACGGTCACCCCGTGGGCGTTGATCTCGGTGCGCACCTCGTCCGCCGGACGCTTGCCTTCGGTCATGTTGGTAGGGCCGCCCTGGGGCGCCCACAGCGCGTTCTCGTCGATGTATTCGTTGTTCATCACCAGCAGGAAGCGCTCGGAGGCCGTGCTCTCATCCAGCGCGAAAGGATGCATGCCGTCGTGATGCATGCCGACGCTGGCCGCCTGGGCCTGGGGCGTCATCGTCAGATCCTCGCTCCATTCGGGCGCGCTGTCGTCAAGCGGCGTACCCCAGGGCACCAGCACCTGGGCGGTATAGCCCGGCGGCACCACCACGGCGTCGCTGCGCGAACCGGCAATCGACTCGAAGGCCAGCGCCAGCGGCGTCTTGGCCATCCCTGACGACGGCTCGTTGGCGAAGGCCGAGAGACCAAAGCTTCCCAGCATGGTCATGGCCGCCATGCCCATGCCACCCTTCATCACCGCTCGCCGGGAAAGACGACGGTCGAGCACCGAGGAGAAGGGTTCATTACGGCTGGGGTTCAACAGACGATGATCTTCAATTTCCTTGCTCATTGCGCAGTCCTCTTCTTGCAGCCCTCTGTTCGCCGTCAAGGCGTGGGCTGTCGGTGCCAGTCACTGTTGCCGGCCTCGGGTATCGGAGGGGAAAGTCGATCACAGGGGCGACGGCGGTCCGCCGACAACACTAGGTAGTCCAGATGACACTCGTATGACGATAGACGAGGTTGACGCAGAGCACAGGAAGTAGCGCTATTGTAAAAAGAGTAACAGTTGGTGAAAGAAAATGGCTTCGCTCGTCGACACAGTGCACCAACAATCGCTATCGACAGGACCAGAACCATGTGGAATCTGGGACACCGACATCAGCGCATACTTCTTATGCCCCAACGCGCCCCTTCAGCCGACGAAGATCCCGAGCCTCGTTGGTACTGGGTCCACTGTGTCGATCAACAGAGCCTCGACCGGGGCAGCGCCGCCAATGTCCAATCGCTTTCATGCCTCGACCAGGCACTTCCCTGTTGTCTCGTCATACCGCCACAATCGGTTACCCTGGTAACGCTGGACGGCGCCCTGGCCGAGGAGGTCGACAGCAGGGAGTCACTGGATGAACTGGTTGAGCGGGAGCTTTGCGTAATACCGCACACTCTCGCGCTCCATGTGCTCTATCGTGATGACAGCGCCCTGGATGTCATGGTGGTGCAGCGTACCCTGCTGGCCCAGTGCAGCCGACGCCTGGGACGCCATCACCTCTCGCCCCGCTGGTGGGCCAGCGCCTTCCAGGGTCTGCCGCCGCCCGAACCCGACACCCTGGGCGTACTGCCCTGGGGCGACGACTGGATGCTGAAGTGGCGCCACCCCGAGACCCCTGAACGGGAGCGCTGGCTGTGCTGGCCCAAGAGTCAGGACATGGAGGACCTGAGCGACCATCTTCCGGAAGTGCTGCGCGAGTCGCCATGGAATTGTCCACTGGCCCCCCAGGCCGTCAACGGCCTCGACTGCCTGGACTTCTGTGCCCGCCACCTGCCCGAGGACCTGCCACTGGTGCCCTCGGACATCGGAGGTGAGGGTCAGCCAAGGGAGAAGAAGCCCGAGCCCGCGTAGAGGCAGCGTGATCGCTATCGCTAAACTTCGCTGCCGCTGGCCCAAAAAACGTGTAGAGGCGTTTGAAGCGACGAGAGGGAGTGCTGAAGTCATATCGTGAGCGATGACGAGCCGGATGCCGCCGGAGCGCAAAGGCTGGAGTTTACCTCCGACGAAATGAGAACCTTTAGCGCCGGCGGCGGAGTTGCAGTGCATCGCCATCTATCCCGTGTTTCTTCAATCTCCGAGCATGACTCCTATACTTTCCGTTTGGCTACCAACTCCGTTGACCGCCGTAATATCCTGGGGACAGCATGACATGACTACGTAACAGGTCATCATTGCCTTGAACACGATCCTGTCGTCTCTTTTGGCCACGGGTGGCACAAATGTCAGTGAGCCATCACCATCAAGTGGAACATTCATCCACACATTGAATGGTGATGGAACATGCGAAACCTCCTTGCCGATGGCAAGCAATGCCATTCGAAGATTATCAACACAGTTGTCATGGTATTCGCTTACGCCAAGCTGTCTATAGCGATTGATATCGCAGGCGGCAATCAATGTGTCATGCACCCCAGGCGAAGTATCTTCCACTAGTTCCAGCATCTCGTTTCTTCTATTGGAAACCATACTGTCACCGACAACCGGCACCAAGCGCCCAAGATGGGTTCGAGTATGTTCCATGGATAGAAATTCGTCTGGATCACTCGTATTGAAAGCCCACATATCGCAGACCTGCAATCCACTTACGTTAATCAGCGTAAGCATCTGCCCTTTTTCCAGTACAACGGCAGCGCCACACCTCGCGGGAATGAAATAGACCTTTCCTGGCTGCAGAACACCATTGCGCGCAAGCGGTTGGCTCACTGACAACTGTTTTTCTTCCAGCGCACCGAAAGAAGCCGCCAGATCAGGCTCCCTATCTCTACTTATATAACCACCCATCATCCACCTCGCTCACTGATTTTTCCGACTTATCATGAAGAATACATTGTTGGAAATCAGACACTCCCTCTCACCACATCGGCCCTCTGACGGCGAGACGCGCAAATTTCTCATCCCGCGAGACTATTCTTATTTCAAGTTCTGCAATACAGACGTTTGCTGGACAGGGAATCACATCTGTTGCCGAGCATCTGGTACCCAGCAGGGGACGATCGTAGAAGCGGTCACGGAGGTGCGCTCACCCCGAGACTGGATCGGAAACAACGCGAGGAACGTCCAGACTGGCCGCCAGCCTGTCGACCAACGCCTCAACGCGTTGCTCCGCCTGAATCAGAGACTGCTGCAGCCGCTCGTCGGCAAACTCGTCATACTCCACGGCGATGCTGTGCAACTCCTCTATGCCGAGATAGGCGAAAACGGTACGCAAGTGTGGTTCGACGTGGTTGGTGTGCTCCATTCGCTCACCAGACTCATAGCCATAATCACCCCGGGCACCAAGCACTACCAAGCGCTTGCCCATGGCGCTCAGCATCGGCCAATAGGGCAAGCCTGGGCGGGAGCGATCAAAGCCGAAAGTCCGCCCGACTCGCACGATATTGTCGATATAAGCCTTGAATCCGGCCGGAACGCCGAAGTTGTACATCGGTACGCCAGCAATGATCAGATCCGCCTCGAGCAGTTCGTCGACCAGGGAATCACTCTCCGCGAGAACCTCGTGCATCCACCTATCCCGCGCTTCCGGCTTGGTGAAGGCGGCATGAATCCAATCACCGGTGACAGGACGAGGCGGCTGCTGGCCGACATCGCGATAGACGACCCTGTCGTCAGGACGTGCCCGTTGCCACTGTGTGACGAAGTGGGCGCTGAGGCGTCTCGAATGCGATCCGTGGGGTTGACTACCGGAAAGTCCGGAGCGTGCGCTGGCATCAAGGTGCAACAGTGTAGCCATGAAGATTCTCCTTTGGGATTAGTACCGCTCATGCTTGGTGGTGCACGAACGACAGAATCTTCCAATCGATTCGGGCCGACAAACGATCTATTCTTTGCAGATACACAAAAATTTTTTGTCCATAGGGATGCGATGCAACGACGCCGACTACCACTCTCGCAGTTGCGTGCCTTTGAGGCGGCAGCACGTCACCGTAGTTTCAAGGGGGCGGCTGAAGAGCTGGCGGTAACGCCCGCCGCGATCAGCCACCAGGTACGTGAACTGGAAAGCTGGCTCGGCGTAGCGCTATTCGAGCGTCGCACCCGCCAGGTGATCCCGACCGACGCGGCAACGGAGCTTTCTCCCGTGCTACGCCAGGGCTTTGACGCCTTCGCCGACGCATTGGAAAGTCTGCTCAAGCGAACGACACCCGCCAGCGTCACCCTCTCCTGCACTCCGGCCTTCGCCAGCCAGTGGCTGCTTCCTCGACTGACCGACTTTCATTCGACGAATCCCGATATCGCCTTGAATATCCATGCCAGCGAGAGCGTGCTTGATCTGACGCATGGAACCCGCCTGGCGATTCGTTACGGTATGGGCCCCTATCCGGACCATGAGGTGGTGACCCTGGCGACCGATCGCATTGCCCTGGTCGCCAGCCCGCAACTCCAGCTGGCTGGCGTCGACGACCTCAGGGGTGTTCGTCATATCGATTTCGACTGGTACTGTCCGAACCTTGGCCTGCCCGGCTGGGCTCAGTGGTGTCAGGCGGTGGGGTCTACCCCTGCCGTGCTGGGGCCTCGACTCGCCTTCTCCGAAGAAAGTCACGCGATCCAGGCCGCTATCTCCGGCCAGGGCGTGGCCCTGCTGGGCTTGACCCTGGTGCAGGATGAGATCGCTCGTGGTGTGCTGGAGGTGCCATTCGGCCCGTTTCTACCGGGACTGCACTACCACCTGATCAGGAGCCAAACAATGTCCGACAATGCCATCCTCGACAAGGTGGTGGTTTGGCTTCAACAGGCGTTTTCAGCGGCAACCGCTACCATAGGCGAACAACAGGCACCTTGATACAACCCGTTTGCCTTCCCGCAAGAAATGACCGTCCTGGCCTTGAGCGTGGCGCTGGATGATCGAACTCAGACGTCATCGGACATCGAAGGCGTTCGCCCCATCGCCCCCTCTCCGATGACCCGAAGCAGCCGGTGGGACATGTGAGGATGACCCGACAGTGCACGGGGGGGCATACTGGGGGCGATATCACTAAAACGGGAAAATGTTGTGAAACGGGCCATGCCAGGGATGCGGTCTGCTCTACTCACTACGGTGCTTGCCGCGGCGCTTGTTACTCTCAGCGGCTGCGCCGCCTTCGCCCCGGCGCCGCCGAGCCATCAGGACAATCTGTGCGAGATCTTTCGCCAGCAGCCTGACTGGTACGACGCCACCCAGGCCTCTTATGAAAAGTGGGGCACGCCCCCCTGGACCCAGATGGCCTTCATCAAGCGCGAGTCGTCGTTTCGCAGCCACGTCAGGCCGCCACGTACCAAGTTGCTGGGCTTCATTCCGTGGACGCGCCCGTCCTCGGCCTACGGCTATGCCCAGGCCCAGGATCCGGTATGGGGCGAATACGACGATGACGCCGGCGGGCTGTTCACCAGTCGCACCGACATGGACGACGCCACCGACTTCATCGGCTGGTACAACGCCCGCACGCGGCGCATGACGGGGGTGTCACTGTCCAACCCCGAGCACCTGTACCTGGCCTACCACGAAGGCCAGGGCGGCTATCAGCGCGGCAGCTATCGCGCCAAGCCGGCGGTGCAACGTGCGGCGCGGGAGGTGGCAAGCACCGCCTCCCGCTACCGCAGCCAACTGGCAGCCTGCGAGGCGGAATTCCGCTGCGACAGCTTCTATCAGGTATGGCCCTTCTGCCGCTGAGTCACGTCCCCACTCACGGCGCGAGCCAGTTACGCCGGACATAAACGACCAGAGGCCCGAAAGGGCCTCTGGTCTGGTTCGTTCGCATCGTCGGGCTCAACCCTGCTGGGCAAGACGCTCGGCAGCCAGGCTCAACAGGTGTTCGGTGGTCTCCCATCCGATGCAGGCGTCGGTGACCGAGACACCGTAGCGCAGCTTGCCGGGCTCCAAGGGTTGTTTACCCTCGTTCAGGTGGCTTTCGAGCATCACCCCGATCAGCGAGGTGTCACCGGCCAGGCGCTGGGCCAGCACCTCGAGCAGGACTTCGCTCTGACGGCGATGGTCCTTGCGCGCATTGGCGTGACTGCAGTCCACCATCAGCCGCGGCGGCAGGCCGGCGCCGATCAGCGCCTTCCTGGCGGCGGCGACCGCATCGACGCCGTAGTTGGGCTCACCGTGGCCGCCCCGCAGCACCACATGGGTGTAGGGGTTGCCGGCGGTCTCGCGCATGACCGGCTGCCCCTGCTCGCCCACCGCGAAGTGCTGGTGGGGGTGGGCGGCCGAGCGCATGGCGTCGAGTGCCACCTGGACGTCGCCGCTGGTGGCGTTCTTGAAGCCGACCACCGCGCCGATGCCACTGGCCATCTCGCGATGCAGCTGGGATTCAGTGGTGCGTGCGCCGATCGCGACCCAGGCCAGCAGGTCCTCAAGGTAAGGAGCGATCATCGGCTGCAGGATCTCGGTGGCCACCGGCAGGCCCAGCTCGACGATCTCGCGCATCAGCTGGCGTGACAGCTCGAGCCCACGCGCCATGTCGCCCTTGCCATCCAGGTCCGGGTCATAGGCCAGGCCCTTCCAGCCCACGGTGGTGCGGGGCTTCTCGACGTACACCCGCATCACCACCAGCACTCGATCACGGATGCTGTCGGCCAGGGAGGCCAGGCGCCGGGCGTATTCAAGCGCCGACCTGGGGTCATGGATCGAGCAGGGCCCGACTACCGCCAGCAGGCGATCGTCACGACCCTCGAGAATGTCACGGATCTGCTGACGCTGAGCGTCGACGCGATCGCTCAGGGTCGTCCCGAGTGGGCACTGGCGCTTGAGCGCCTGCGGGGTCGGCAGGGTCATCTGGGGGGCGGTCTCTTGCGTCGCGGCAGCGTTGAGGTCGGCGGTGGCAAGCGAAAGGCTGGCGGTCATGGTATCAGCTCCGTGTGGTCGTACATCGTTGGGTGCGTCGACCACCGAGGCGCTCACGGTCGGAGGTGGCCAGTTGGGCCGACCGCGCGTCGATAAATCGCCAGCTATCGCCATAGGCATAGCCATGGGAAATGGTGCTGGCGAAGAGTCGATATGCGGTCATGTCATTGCTCCGGTTGCCTGCCTTTCGCAGGTGAGTGCTACTGAGTGAAAACGTCTGGCCACACAAACAAGGAACCCCCGGACGGGCAGCCGTCCGGGGGTTCTGGGAGGCGGCCCTGGGGGGGGAGCGCCTCGCGAGTGCCAGATACTTGGATCAGGCCTCGCGCACCAGCGCCCCGGTATCAAACCAATACCAGGAAAAGCTGGGCCAATAAAAGGACACCGCGTCCGCATGCACACAATCCGAACCCACGACGGCACCGACGAGGGCGCTGTCGCTGCCATCGGGTCGGGGTCGGGTCGGGTTTGCGTGATCGGTCATCGGTGTCTCCTCGAATCTTGCTTCATCCTGCCCCGCGCCGGAGCAAATGGCAACCCCTGTGCACGGGCAGGAAAAGCGCCGTGCCGTCGACCGTGGTCTGCTGACGCCCCTGGCTAGCCTGTCGCCAGTTGCACCCAGCCGATGGTCGCCGGCAGACAGGTCATGCCGACCATCACTACCAGGCCGAGAAAGATCGTCAGGAATCCGCTTTCGTCATGAAAGCCGTCGTGAGAGCTGTCACCATGCAGGTCGTCGTCGTGATGGGCCATGGGTCGCCTCCTTGTGATGTTGTTGTCAGGGTCATCCAGAGTCTAGGGGGATTCCTCGGGTCAGGCGAGTCCGCCGGCGATTCAGCGCAGGTGGCGTCCACCGTCCACGGCCAGGGTCGTCCCGGTCACATAGCGGTTGTCGAGCAGGTAGCGCAGGCTCTGGTAGATGACCCCGGGCCCCGGCACCATGTCCATCGCCGACTTGGCCCTGGCCTTGGCGGCATAGTCCTCGTCATCGCCCTGATTGAGCATGATCAGCGCGGGTGCAATGGCGTTGACCTGGATCTCAGGGGCATAACGCGCGGCGAAGGACAGCGTCAGATTGTCGAGCCCGGCCTTGGTGGCGGCGTAGGCGGCGTGCTTGCGCGAGCCCTTCTGCACCACGTAGTCGGTCATGTGGACGATATCCCGCTGAGGCTCGCTGCAGGCGTCGAGCAAGGGCTTGGCGTGGAGGTTGATCAGGTAAGGCGCCAGCATATGGATACGGAACAGCCGCTCGAAGGCGGCCCCGGCATCCTCGCCATCGCTGTCCGGTGCCCAGTCGCTGGCGTTGTGGACGATGGCACGCAAGGCGTCTGTCTCGTCCTTGAGCCGCTCCAGGAAGTCGAGGATACCGTCTTCGCTGGAGAAGTCCGCCTGGAGGGTGACGATGCCGCGCTCGCGCATGGCCTCGAGCTCCGGGCGCTCGCGGCGATAGCTGATGATCACCGGCTGGCCGTCCTGTACCAGGCGCTCGGCGCAGTGACGCCCCAGACGCTGGGCGCCACCGGTAATCAGGATCGGCGACGCGCTCATGACTGCTTTTCCCCGACCAGGCTACCGACCACCGGCACCAGAGGGTCGCGTGGCGCGTAGGCGAAGACGTCCGAGAACACCCGTGACGGGTCCAGCCCCAGCGAGGCGAGCACGTCGACACAGGCATAGACCATGCCGGGCGAGCCCGACAGATAGACGTCGTGGCCCGACACATCGCCAAGCTCGGCGGCGAGTGCGGCGTCGATACGGCCATGATGGGCGTGCACCCGCTCGTCGGCGAAGCCTTGCTCGAAGCCTTCCTCGCAGACCGCGTGGAAGCTGACCTTATCGGACTCGGCGACCCACTGCCGGGCCAGGCTCTCGGCGTACAGATCACGGCGTTCCTTGGCCGCCCACCACAGGCTGATGGAGCGCTCGGGGTTGGCGTGGAGCGCCGCCTCGACGATCGCCTTCATCTGGGCGAAGCCGGTACCGGCGGCGATCAGCGTCAGCGGACGATCGCTTTCACCATCCAGCACGCAGTCGCCCCCCGGCAGACGCACGGTCAGGTGCTGGGCCTCGACCAGCATGGCCCTGAGCTGGGCCGAGTTGGAGCGTTCGGGCCAGTGCTGAATATGCAGCTCGAGTCGCCCATCGTCACGATGGCGGCTGGCGATGGAAAAGGGCACCCAGCAGTCATCGTCCAGGCACATTTCCAGGTACTGGCCCGGGGCATGGGCCATGGCCTCGGCGCGTCCTTCCAGAATCACGCGAAACACGTCAGGGGTGAGGTCCTCGACCTCGATGACCTGGCAGGTCAGGGTCCTTGCCGTCATGTCGACCTCTTGTTGCTGTCGGGGAGAGGAATGTCGAATTCGTCCCAGCGCTCGCTGACCCGGGACTTGATGCTGTCGTCCATGGCAATCGCCACGCCCCACTCCCTGTCCGTTTCACCCGGCCACTTGCTGGTGGCGTCCAGGCCCATCTTGGAGCCGAGCCCAGCCACCGGAGAGGCGAAATCGAGGTAGTCGATCGGGGTGTTCTCGACCATCACGGTGTCGCGGGCCGGGTCCATGCGGGTGGTGATGGCCCAGATCACGTCCTCCCACTGGCGAGCGTCGACGTCATCATCCAGCACGACCACGAACTTGGTGTACATGAACTGACGCAGGAAGCTCCATACCCCCATCATTACCCGCTTGGCGTGGCCCGGGTACTGCTTTTTCATGGTCACGACCGCCATGCGGTAGGAGCAGCCTTCCGGGGGCAGATAGAAGTCGACGATCTCAGGGAACTGGCGGCGCAGGATCGGCACGAACACCTCGTTCAAGGCGAGCCCGAGGATCGCAGGCTCGTCCGGTGGACGTCCGGTGTAGGTGGAGTGGTAGATGGCGTCCTTGCGCATGGTCATGCGCGTCACGGTGAACACCGGAAAGGTCTCCACCTCGTTGTAGTAGCCGGTATGGTCGCCGTAGGGACCTTCCGGCGCGGTATCATCGGGGTACAGGAAGCCCTCGAGGATGATCTCGGCAGACGCCGGTACCTGCAGGTCGGCGTGACCGCAGTTGACCAGTTCGGTGCGCGAGCCACGCAGCAGCCCGGCGAAGGCGTACTCGGACAGCGAGTCAGGCACCGGGGTCACCGCCCCCAGAATGGTCGCCGGGTCGGCGCCCAGCGCCACCGCTACGGGGAAGGGCTCGCCGGGGTGCGCCTGCTGGAATTCCTGGAAGTCCAGCGCGCCGCCACGATGGGACAGCCAGCGCATGATCAGGCGGTTCTTGCCGAGCTTCTGCTGGCGATAGATACCGAGATTCTGACGACTCTTGTGCGGGCCCTTGGTGATCACCAGCGGCCAGGTCACCAGGGGGGCGGCGTCACCGGGCCAGCAGTGCTGGATCGGCAGTCGATCCAGGTCCACCTCATCGCCCTCGAAGACTCGCTGCTGGACCGGTGCCGAGCGCACGGTCTTGGGACCCATGCTCATGATCTGCTTGAAGATCGGCAGCTTTTCCCAGGCATCGCGAAAGCCCTTGGGAGGTTCCGGCTCCTTGAGAAAGGCCAGCAGCTCACCGACCTCGCGCAGCGCCTCCACCGAGTCCTGGCCCATGCCCATGGCGACGCGTTTGGGGGTGCCGAAAAGGTTGCCGAGCAGCGGCATTTCGCTGCCCTTGACGTTCTCGAACAACAACGCAGGGCCACCGGCGCGCAGGGTGCGATCGCAGATCTCGGTGATCTCGAGATAGGGGTCCACCTCGGCGGTCACCCGCTTGAGTTCGCCGGCGGCCTCGAGACCCGCGATAAAGTCACGCAAGTCACCATATTTCATGCGATTGCCTCGCTCCCCTGAACACAAAAGGGGCAGCATAGCATGCTGCCCCTCGTCTTGACCTCGGTCACCTGGACCTTGCGTCTGGCGACCGCCCAGGCGCGGCGTTGGCCAACGCTAGCGGCGCTTCATCGCCTCGAAGAATTCGAGGTTGGTCTTGGTGTCCTTGAGTCGGTCGATCAGGAACTCGGTGGCCGCGGTATCGTCCATCGGGTTGAGCAGCTTGCGCAGGATCCACATGCGCTGCATCTCCTC
Organism: Halomonas sp. DP5N14-9; assembly: GCF_019802175.1. NCBI lineage: Bacteria > Pseudomonadati > Pseudomonadota > Gammaproteobacteria > Oceanospirillales > Halomonadaceae > Halomonas > Halomonas sp. DP5N14-9. The sequence goes on along the minus strand of NZ_JAHVHR010000035.1, from coordinate 141,758 downwards.
GTCGGAGGCGATCAGGTCCTCACGACGGGTGCCGCTGCGGCGGATGTTGAGCGCGGGATAGACGCGACGCTCGGCCAGACGGCGATCCAGGTGGGCTTCCATGTTACCGGTGCCCTTGAACTCCTCGAAGATCACTTCGTCCATCTTGGAGCCGGTGTCCACCAGGGCCGTGGCGATGATGGTCAGGCTGCCGCCTTCCTCGATGTTACGCGCGGCACCGAAGAAGCGCTTGGGCTTTTCCAGGGCGTGGGCGTCGACACCACCGGTCAGCACCTTGCCGGAGGACGGCACCACGGTGTTGTAGGCGCGCGCCAGACGGGTGATGGAATCGAGCAGGATGACCACGTCCTTCTTGTGCTCGACCAGACGCTTGGCCTTCTCGATCACCATCTCGGCCACCTGGACGTGACGCGCCGGCGGCTCGTCGAAGGTCGAGGCGACCACTTCGCCGCGCACGGTGCGCGACATCTCGGTGACCTCCTCGGGGCGCTCGTCGATCAGCAGCACGATCAACTGGCACTCGGGGTTGTTACGCGTGATCGAGGTGGCGATGTTCTGCAACATCAGCGTCTTACCCGCCTTGGGCGGCGACACGATCAGGCCACGCTGGCCCTTGCCGATGGGTGCGGTCAGGTCGATGATGCGCGCGGTCAGATCCTCGGTGGAACCATTGCCGATCTCCATGCGCAGACGGTCCTGCGGAAACAGCGGCGTGAGGTTCTCGAACAGGATCTTGTGCTTGGCGTTCTCCGGCCGGTCCAGGTTGATCTGGCTGACCTTCAACAGCGCGAAGTAGCGCTCGCCTTCTTTCGGCGGGCGAATCTTGCCGGAGATGGTGTCGCCCTTGCGCAGGTTGAAGCGCCGGATCTGGGACGGCGACACATAGATATCGTCGGGGCCGGCCAGGTAGGAGCTGTCGGCGCTGCGCAGGAATCCGAAACCGTCCTGAAGGATCTCCAGCACGCCATCGCCGAAGATGTCTTCGCCGCTCTTGGCGTGCTTCTTCAGGATGGCAAAGATGATGTCCTGCTTGCGGGACCGGGCCAGGTTGTCGATACCCATCTCGCGGGCGATATCGAGAAGCTCCGGCACGGGCTTTTGCTTGAGTTCGGTCAGATTCATCAGAGTTCAGAAATTACTCGTGGAAGCCGGGCGGCAAGGCGCCGAGGGGCGAAAAGACACGCCGATTGAGTGCGTTCAGAGCCCGAGGCTGCTCGTGCGAGGCCAGGTAAAGATAATAGGGCCATTGACTGGATTCTCCGGAGGGGAGATCCACGCCAGCGTCTGGACGAGGGAGCAGGTTCATTCGCCGTTGCCAGCGTCTCGCGGGCTTGGGCCGGGGCCTTGGCCGGGAGCGGAGCTGACGTCGTGCGGGCTGTCTGACGACTTGGGATGGTCACGTCGCGGCGGCGGCGCGACCGGGAAAACACATTCGAAACAGGCGAATGACCCGATACTAGACAAGCCGGAAGGGGAACGCAAGCCCCGTGGCGGACCCGGATCATTGACATCCCCCGGGGCGAAACGCAACCTTGATCCATCTCCAGTGAAGGACCCGCCATGAATCAACCCTCGGATACGCTCAGCACCCTGCGCGAGTCGCCCCACGACGCCACCAAGGACCCCGCCCGCCTGGCCGCCATCGATCTGGGCTCCAACAGCTTTCACCTGCTGGTGGCCAACTATCAGGATGACCGGCTGCAGGTGGTGGCGCGGCTGGGCGAAAAGGTCCAGCTGGCGGCCGGCCTGGACGACGACGGCTACCTCAACGAGGACGCCATGACGCGGGCGCTGGACTGCCTGGCTCGCTTTGCGCCCTTTCTCGAGGGCATCCCCGCCTCGCGTATGCGGGTGGTGGGCACCAACGCCCTGCGCGATGCCCACAATAGCCAGGAGTTGATCGACCGCGCCGAGGCCATGCTCGGCACGCGCATCGAGATCATCGCCGGGCGCGAGGAGGCACGCCTGATCTACCTCGGCGCGGCCCACGCCCTGGCCGAGAACGGGCGCCGGCTGATCGTCGATATCGGCGGCGGTTCCACCGAGTTCATCATCGGCGAACAGTTCGAACCCAAGGCGCTGGAAAGCCTCTCCATGGGCTGCGTGACCTTTACCCGACGCTTCTTCGGCGACGGCGATATCAGCGAGAAGCGCATGCGCAACGCCGAACTCGCGGCGTTGTCGGAACTGGCTAATATCCGCAGACCCTACCAGCGTCTGGGCTGGGATGACCCGGTGGGCTCCAGCGGCACCATCAAGGCGGCGGCGGCGGTGATGCACGCGGCAGGCGACGCGCCGGAAGGAGTGATCACTCGCGACGGTCTGGCCAAGTTGAGAAAGCGCTTGATCAAGACCAAGCAGCTCGACAAGGTCTCCATGGACGGGCTCAAGGCCGATCGTGCCCGGGTCTTTCCCGCCGGTGTCGCGATTCTGTGCGCGATCTTCGAGGCCTTCGACCTCAGCGAAATGCGCTACGCCGACGGCGCCCTGCGTGAAGGGGTGCTCTACGACATGGCTGGCCGCAACAGTCCCGAGGACTCGCGTCTAAAGAGCCTGGAGACCCTGGCCCGCTACAACGCCGTCGACGTTCGCCAGGCCGACAATGTGGCCGCCTCGGCCAAGGCGCTGTTCGCCCAGGTCGCCGACGACTGGGGGCTCGATGAGGAACGTGGCCGCTATCTGGAGTGGGCCGCCTGGGTGCACGAGATCGGCCAGTCGATCTCGCACAGTCAGTTCCATCGCCACGGCGCCTATCTGCTCGAGCACTCGGATCTGGCCGGCTTCTCGCGCCCGGAACAGCGCCTGCTGGCCTTCCTGGTGCGCGCCCACCGACGCAAGTTCCCGAGCAAGGAATGGCAGCTGTTGCCGAAGGCCGAACAGCGTGACAGCCAGCGCCTGGCACGCCTGCTTCGACTGGCGGTGATCCTCAACCATTCGCGCCCGGAGCAGCCGCCGGCGACGCCGCGGCTCGAGGTGGACGGCGAGGTCCTGCATCTGCACTACCAGGGCAGCGACGAGCCAGGCCTCTTGTGCACCGACCTGGAACGCGAGGCCGACTACCTGGCCAATACCGACTTCGCGCTCAAGCTGCACGCGGGCACGGCCCACGCCGAGGCCTGAGCCCTCTCACACGGTCCCTGGCCAGAGCCCTTGGTCAAAAGCCACGGCCAGAGCCCTTGGCCAAGCCATCAGCCGGCCCCAGGCGTTGCCCGTAAGGGCGACGCCGTCCAGCCCTCGGCCAGGGCGATCCAGCACCCCCTGCCGGCGTCCAGCGCAGCCACACAGACCTCGCCCTGCCACACCACCAGCACCTGGGCACGCCGCCAGGGCGGCACACCAGCTTCCTGCAGCAGCCGCTTCAGGTCGCGACTTCCTCGCCCGGCAAGCCTCAGCCTTTCGCCGCCCTGGCGCTGGCGCAGCCACAGTGGCAGCGGCGTTTCCTCCTCTGTCGTCGGCAGCTTCATCGACACCCCCGCGACCACCAGGGCGCTCCCTGGCGACCAGGGGCCTTCGGCAACCTCCAGCGGATCTCCGGCACCCTCCCCCATCAGCCACAACGCACCGCGCCAGAGCCGCGCCTCTGCCCCAGGCCAGCTCACCTTGACCTCGGCGTCACGCCGGGCATGACATTGCTCGAGCAGATCGTCCAACCGTGGTCCCGGTGCCGGCGCAAGTCCCAGCCGACGCATGCACAGCCCGATCAACCAGCGCTGACGGCGCCGTGACAGCGACAGCAGGCCCTCGAGTTCCAGCCTGGCGGGGTCGCCACCCAGCCGCGCCAGATCCTCAAGCGCGTATTCGTCCAGCAGTGCCGCCGCCTCGCCGGCATGCCGTGCACTCACTGCCAGGGCGTCCGCGGCGTCGGGCCAGCGCTGCTCCAGCGCCGGCACCACCTCATGACGCAGATAGTTGCGATCGAACTCGCGACTGGCGTTGCTGGGGTCCTCGACCCAATCGAGCCCGCGACGCCGGGCTTCGGCTTCCAGTTCGCTTCGCCGGACCTCCAGCAAGGGGCGCTCGATCGAAAGGCCACGCTCCTCACGCCGCGCCGGCATGGCGGCAAGGCCCGCAACGCCTGCGCGCCTGAGTGCGGCCAGCAGCAGCGTCTCGGCCTGGTCATCACGGTGCTGGGCCAGCCACAGCACATCACCGGCGTCCAGGCATTCGACGAAGGCGTCGTAGCGCGCCTGGCGCGCCGCCGCCTCCAGGCCCTTGCCGGAGGTACGGTCCACCCTTGCCCGGACGACCTCGAGGGTTACCCCCTGCTGCGCGCACAGCCTGCGACAGTGGCGCTCGAAGTCATCCGCCGCCGCCTGCAGGCCATGGTGCACGTGGATCGCCCTCAATCGGCGCGACCGCTGCCCGTAGGCCCTTGCCGCCAGCGCCAGCAGCACGCAGGAGTCGAGCCCACCGGACAGCGCGATCCACAACGACCGCTGTCGCGGCACCCGGTCGAGGGCCCGCTCGATTCGCGCTTCAAGGGTGGGAGACGTCGGCATGTCGGCGATTCCTGAGGGTCAGGGTGGGCGGTGGCACCTACTATGCATACGGCCCCCATCGCAGGACGATGGGGGCCGCACAATCGATGCAGAGCATTCGAGCTCAGGCCGGGCGCCGTGGCTCATCAGACGCTCATCGATGCAGAGCGTTCGGGCTCAGGCCGGGGCGCCGTAGCTCATCAGACGCTCGTAGCGACGTTCGAGCAGCGCCGCGGTATCCATGGCGTCGAGGCGCTCGAGGCTTTCGCCGATGGCGTCGCGGACCCGGGTGGCGGTTTCATGGGGGAAGCGATGGGCGCCGCCCAGGGGTTCCTTGATCAAGGTGTCGACGAAGCCCAGCTCCTTGAGACGGCTGGCGGTGATCCCCATGGCCTGGGCGGCGTCGCTGGCCCGCTCGGCGCTCTTCCACAGGATCGAGGCACAGCCCTCCGGCGAGATCACCGAGTAAGTGGAGTATTCGAGCATCATCAGCTCGTCGCACACGCCGATGGCCAGGGCGCCGCCGGAGCCGCCTTCGCCCACCACGGTGGAAATGATCGGCGTCTCAAGCCGCGACATCACCGCCAGATTGTAGGCGATGGCCTCACTCTGACCGCGCTCCTCGGCGTCGATGCCCGGGTAGGCACCAGGGGTGTCGATAAAGGTCAGCACCGGCATCTTGAAGCGCTCGGCCATCTCCATCAGACGGCAGGCCTTGCGATAGCCTTCCGGCCGCGGCATGCCGAAGTTGCGGCGCACCTTCTCCTTGACGTCGCGGCCCTTCTGGTGGCCGATGATCATCACCGGACGATCATTGAGTCGCGCCACACCGCCGACGATGGCAGCGTCATCGGCGAACTCGCGATCACCGTGCAGTTCGTCGAAGTCAGTGAATACGTGCTCGAGGTAGTCCAGGGTGTAGGGACGCTGGGGATGGCGCGACAGCTGGGATACCTGCCACGGCGACAGGTCCTTGAAGATCGACTCGGTGAGCTTGCGGCTCTTTTCCTCGAGTCGGGAAATTTCGTCCGCCAGGCTGACCTGGCTGTCGTTGCCGACCAGACGCAGTTCTTCGATCTTGGCCTGCAGTTCGGCGATGGGCTGTTCGAAATCGAGATAGTTGGGATTCATGGGCCAGCCTTGTGGTCATGGTCAGGCGGGCGCGACGCAGTCGTCGCAAGCCCACCCATGGCAAAGAAAAAGTGGTGTGCATTATCGCACCCTGACCGGGCCACGCAAGGCGCAGCGGGTCAAGATCGTCGTAGAGGCGCCCTCGCAACCCCGCGCCGCTAGCGATACTTGAGGCGGACGCCGTCCTGGCCCTCGACCTCACGCAGCGCGATCAGCAGGTCGTCGGATGGCAGCACCTTCCACTGCTCGTCGAGTTCGAGCCAGCCAGTGGCCTCCAGATTGCGGTAGCGCAGGCGCACCGGCAGGCCTTCCTGGTGACGATGCGGCTCGAGGCTCGTGCGCAGGCTGTCGATCAGTCGACCGTTGGCCTCACGCCCATCCACCGAGACTTCCACCGCCTGACCGAAGCGCGAGCGCGCCTGGACCATGGGGGTGACCTCCTTGCCGCGCAGGCGCAGGCCGCCGGAGTAGTCGTCGCTGGACACCTCGCCTTCGATGATCAGCACCTCGGCGTTGTCGAGCTGCTCACGCACGCTGTCGTAGAGTTCACCAAACAGCGACGCCTCGATGCGTCCGGTACGGTCGTCCAGGGTCACGAACGCCATGGTGTCGCCACGCTTGGACTTCATGGTGCGCTGGGCCACCACCAGGCCGGCGACCCGCTGGGGCTCGCGGGACGGTTTCAAGTCGGCGATGCGGGTCGAGACGAAGCGCGAAAGCTCTTCCTCGTATTCATCGATGGGATGGCCGGTCAGGTAGAGGCCCAGGGTGTCCTTCTCGCCGGCCAGGCGCTCGCGGTCGCTCCACTCACGCACGCGCAGATAGTCGGCGTAGGGATCGCTGGCGCTGTCGTCCTCGTCCGGGGCGAAGGCCTCGCCAAACAGATCCATCATCCCGGCGCTCTGGTTCTTGTGGCTCTGGGCCGCGGCCTTCAGGGCGTCATCCAGGGAGGCGGCCAGCACGGCGCGGTTTGGCCCCAGGTTGTCCAGCGCCCCGGAGCGGATCAAGGCCTCCAGGGTGCGCTTGTTCATGCGCTTGGGGTCGATCCGCCGACAGAAGTCGAACAGGTCGCTGAAGGGGCCGTCTGCGCTGCGCGCCTCGACGATGGCGCCGATGGGACCTTCGCCCACCCCACGGATCGCGCCCAGGCCGTAGACCACCCGCCCCTCTTCATCGACGGTGAACTTGTAGCCACCGACATTGACGTCCGGCGGGGTCACCGTCAGCTTGAGGTGACGACACTCCTCGATCAGCGGCACCACCTTGTCGAGGTTGTCCATCTCGGTGGACATTACCGCCGCCATGAAGGGACCCGGATAGTGGGCCTTGAGCCAGGCGGTCTGGTAGGACACCAGGGCGTAGGCGGCGGAGTGCGACTTGTTGAAGCCGTAGCCGGCGAACTTCTCCACCAGGTCGAAGATGTTGCCCGCCAGGTCGGCATCGATGCCGTTGGCCGCGCAGCCCTCCATGAAGCCGGCGCGCTGCTTGGCCATCTCTTCCGGCTTCTTCTTGCCCATGGCACGCCGTAACAGGTCGGCCTGGCCCAGCGAGTAGCCGGCCATCACCTGGGCGATCTGCATCACCTGCTCCTGGTACAGGATGATGCCGTAGGTGGGCTGCAGCACCGGCTTGAGCAGTTCGTGCTGGTAGTCCGGGTGCGGATAGGATATCTCCGCCCGACCGTGCTTACGGTTGATGAAGTCGTCGACCATGCCGGACTGAAGCGGACCGGGACGGAACAGCGCCACCAGGGCGATCATGTCCTCCAGCGAGTCCGGCAGCAGGCGCTTGATCAGCTCCTTCATGCCGCGGGATTCGAGCTGGAACACGGCGGTGGTCTCGGCCTTCTTGAGCATCTCGAAGGTCTTGCCGTCATCCAGCGGAATGGTGTCGATATCGAGCGGTCCCTGGCCCTCCTTCGAGCGCACCTTGTCGACCATCTCCAGGGCCCAGTCGATGATGGTCAGGGTACGCAGGCCAAGAAAGTCGAACTTGACCAGGCCGGCGTCCTCGATATCGTTCTTGTCGAACTGCACCACCAGGCCGGAGCCGTCTTCATCGCACAACAGCGGAGAGAAGTCGGTCAGCTTGGTGGGGGCGATCACCACGCCACCGGCGTGCTTGCCGGTGCCTCGGGTCACGCCCTCGAGCTTGAGCGCCATGTCCCAGATTTCCTGGGCCTCCTCGTCGGCCTCGAGGAACTCCTTGAGCTGAGGCTCCTCCTCGATGGCCTTGGCCAGGGTCATGCCGACCTCGAAGGGGATCAGCTTGGACAGCTTGTCACCCAGCGAATAGGGCTTGCCCTGGGCCCGGGCCACGTCGCGAACCACCGCCTTGGCGGCCATGGTGCCGAAGGTGACGATCTGGGACACCGCGTTGCGGCCATAGCGCTCGGCCACGTAGTCGATGACCCGGTCGCGCTTCTCCATGCAGAAGTCGACGTCGAAGTCGGGCATGGAGACACGTTCCGGGTTGAGGAAGCGCTCGAACAGCAGGTCGTACTGGATCGGGTCGAGGTCGGTGATCTTCTGGGCGTAGGCCACCAGCGAGCCGGCACCGGACCCCCGCCCCGGCCCCACCGGCACGTCGTTGTCCTTGGCCCACTGGATGAAGTCCATCACGATCAGGAAGTAGCCAGGGAACCCCATCTGCAGAATGATGTTCAGCTCGAAGTCCAGGCGCTCGCGGTAGCGTTGCTCGAGGGCCGCCCATTCGTCACTGTCGCGGGGGTGCTGCGCCACCGGATAGAGCGCCTCGAGGCGCTCGGTCAGACCGTCGTGGGAGATCTTGCGGAAGAACTCGTCCTGGGTCATGCCCTCGGGGATGCCATACTCCGGCAGGAATATCTCGCCCAGACGCACGTCGACATTGCAGCGCGCGGCGATCATCACGCTGTTTTCCAGCGCCTCGGGGATATCGGCGAACAGCTCGGCCATCTCCTGGGGCGACTTCAGGTACTGCTCTTCGGTGTATCGGCGCTCACGTCGGGGATCGTCGAGCGCCTTGCCCTCACCGATGGAAACCCGGGTCTCGTGGGCCCAGAAGTCCTCGCGCTTCAAAAAGCGCACGTCGTTGGTGGCCACCACCGGCACCCCGGTGTCCAGCGCCAGCGCCACCGAGGCGTGTAAGCAGTCCTCTTCCAGCGGGCGGCCGGTACGGGTCAGCTCCAGATAGAAACGTCCCGGGAAGGCCTGGCACCAGTCGTCCAGCAGGCGCCTGGCATCGGCGTGAAGGTCGCTGAGCAGGTGGCGTCCGACATCGCCGTCGCGCCCTCCCGACAGCGCAATCAGCCCCTCGTTCTGCTCGAGCACCCAGGCCTTTTCCAGGTAGGCCCGCCCCTGGCGCTGGCCCTCGACCCAGCCACGCGAGATCAGCTCGGTCAGATTGCGGTAGCCGACGTCGTTCATCGCCAGCAGGGTCACCCGATAGGGATGATCCAGGTCGTGGCCGTTGACCAGCCACAGATCTGCGCCGATGACCGGCTTCATGCCGGCGCCCTGGACACCGTTGTAGAACTTCACCAGGCCGAACAGGTTGGCCTCGTCGGTCAGCGCCAGCGCCGGCGCCCCGTGCTCGATGCCCGCCTTGACGTACGGCTTGAGGCGCACCAGGCCATCGACGAGGGAGAACTCGCTGTGGACGCGAAGATGAACGAAGGGAGCGGACATGAGAAAGCCTTACCTCGACCCGCCGTGGCGGGTGTGTGAAAACGGGTCAGAACAGCGCCAACTGACGCTTTACCGGTGCAAACGACCGGCGATGCTCGGCCAGCGGCCCGAAGCGTTCGAGCGCGGCCAGATGCTCAGGCGTCGGGTAGCCCTTGTGGCGGGCGAAGCCGTAGTCGGGATAGCGCTCGTCGAGGGCCAGCATGGCCGCGTCACGGGCCACCTTGGCCAGGATGGAGGCGGCGGCGATAGCCGGATGGCGGGCATCGCCCTTGACCACGGCCTGGCCCGGAATATGATGCCCGGGCAGCCGATTGCCGTCCACCAGCAGGTACTCAGGAGCCGGCGCCAGGCCATCGATGGCCCGGCGCATCGCCAGATGGGTGGCGTGATAGATATTGAGCCGGTCGATCTCTTCGGGGCTCGCCTCGGCCACATGGTAGGCCAGTGCATGCTCGCGGATCTGGCCGTCGAGCGCCTCGCGACGCTTGGCACTCAGCGCCTTGGAGTCATTGAGCCCGCTGATCGGCACCGAGGGATCAAGGATCACCGCCGCCGCCACCACCGCGCCCACCAGCGGGCCTCGACCGACCTCGTCGACACCGGCCAGCAAGCTGCCATCATAGTTCACCACCAGCGGCGGCAAGGCGGGCTTGTTGCTGCGCCTTGGCTTCGCTTCAGCGACCACCGCCAGCCTCCTGACGGACATCATCCGTTTCATCAGCCGTGGCCTCGGCCACCTCCTCGGCCAGCCGAGGCGATACGCTGTCCGGCAACGGCTGCCCCGCTACCAGCGCTTCGATGGCCTCCGCAGCACGCCGGCTGGCGTCTCGCTGCAGCCCCTCGTGCATGGCGGCAAAGCGAGCCTCGAGCGCCGTCCGCGCCGCTTCATCGTCGAGCAACTCGCCCAGGCGGGTGGCAATGGCCTCGCTGCTGGCCTCGTCCTGGATCAACTCCGGCACCAGCGATTCGCGGGCGATCAGATTGGGCAGCGAGATCCACTCGGTCTTGACCATCAGCCGAGCGATGCGATGGGTCATCGGCGCCATGCGGTAGCCCACCAGCATGGGGCGATGACACAGCATCGCCTCCAGCGCCGCGGTGCCGGAAGCCAGCAGCACCAGGTCGCTTGCCACCATGGCCTCCCGGGCCTGGCCATCGAGCAGGCTGACGCAGGCCGCAAGCGCCGGCCGCGCGGCCAGCAGCGCCTCGAGCTCCTGCCTGCGCTCGGGCGTGGCCGCCGGGATCACCACCGCAAGCCCCGGCCTTGCCTTGACCAGGCGCTCGGCAGCCTCCAGGAAGGTCTCCCCCATGAAGCGGATCTCGTTGCGCCGGGAGCCGGGCAGCAACGCCAGCACCCGGGCGTCGGCGGCAATCCCCAGCGCCTCGCGCGTGGCCCGGCGGTCGTTGACCAACGGCAGTTCGTCGGCCAACGGATGGCCGACGAAGGCCACCGGCACCCGGTGCTTGACGTAGAAGGCCGCCTCGAACGGCAGAAAGGTCAGCATGGCGTCGACCGAGCGGGCGATGCCCTTGACCCGCCCCTGACGCCAGGCCCACACAGACGGGCTGACGTAGTGGGCGGTGGTAACACCTGATTCGCGCAGCTGGCGCTCGAGACCAAGATTGAAGTCCGGGGCGTCGATCCCGACCATGATGTCGGGTTCCCAGTCCAGCGCATCCCGGCGCAGGGTACGGCGCACGCGGATCAGCTCTGGCAGGTGCTTGATCACCTCCACCAGCCCCATCACCGACAGGGTCTCCAGCGGATACAACGACTCGAGCCCCTCGGCGATCATGCGCGGGCCACCCAGTCCTCGGAATGCCACCTCGGGATGACGCGCCTTGAGCGCGCGCATCAGGCTAGCTCCGAGAATATCGCCGGACAGTTCACCGGCCACCAGATAGACGCGGCGGATTGAGCCTGTCTCGCTGGCGACATCGCGTGCAGCGTGGGTCATGACGGATACCTGACTGGCTGAACAAGTCTGACGATGGAAGGGTGCCCAAGCCGACGACGGCCATCAAGATGACCGACGACGCTGGGGCTGACGCCCGCCGCTGCGGGCGCCGACCGCCGGGCCGACGACTGCCTAGCGGATGATGCCCCGCGAGGACGCCTCGATCGAGGCCACGAAGGCTTCGGTCTCGGCCAGCGAGAAGCGCTGGCGGATCTCGCCGATGGCCTGTTCCACGGTAAGCCCCTGACGGTACACCAGCTTGTAGGACTCGCTGAGGGCGCGGATGGCTTCCGTCGCAAAGCCGCGGCGCTTGAGCCCGACCACGTTGAGTCCGTGGGCCTGGGCCGGATTGCCGTTGATCATCACGAAGTCCGGGGTGTCCTTGGTGATGATCGAGCCACCGCCTGCCATGGCGTGGGAGCCGAAACGACAGAACTGATGGATGGCGGATAGCCCGCCAATGATCGCGAAGTCGCCCAGGTGCACGTGGCCCGCCAGGGTGACCTGATTGGCCAGGATGCAGTCGTCGCCGATCACGCAGTCATGGCCGACGTGGACGTAGGCCATGAACAGGTTGCGCGAGCCGATGGTGGTCTCGCTGCGATCCTGAACGGTGCCCCGGTGCAGGGTGACGCCCTCGCGCACGACGTTGTCGTCACCCATCACCAGGCGGGTCGGCTCGCCCTGATACTTCTTGTCCTGGCAGGCCTCCCCCACCGAGGCAAACTGGAAGATGCGGGTACGCTCGCCCAGCACGGTGGGGCCCTGCACCACGACGTGGGGGCCGATGACCGACCCGGCGCCAATCTCGACGTCTGAGCCGATCACACTGAAGGGCCCCACCTCGACATCGTCGGCCAGGCGGGCGCCGGGGTCTACGATGGCGGTCGGATGTATCAAGCGATCTTCCTCTCGGCACAGATGATGTCGGCCTCACAGGCCAGCTCGCCTTCCACGGTGGCACGGCACTTGAACTTCCAGATACCCCGCTTGGCCCGCTCGACCTCAGCGCGCAGCTCAAGCTTGTCGCCCGGCATCACCGGGCGCTTGAAGCGCACGTTGTCGCTGCCGACCAGGTAGTACACATAGCCATCGGCGGGCAGCTTGTTGACGGTCTTGAAGCCCAGGATACCGCAGGCCTGGGCCAGCGCTTCCACCACCAGCACGCCGGGCATGATCGGGTGGTGGGGGAAGTGACCATTGAAGAACGGCTCGTTGATGCTGACGTTCTTGTAGGCAACGATGGTTTCGCCAAGGGTCAGTTCCGTGACCCGATCCACCAGCAGAAAAGGATAGCGGTGGGGCAGATATTCGCGAATCTCGTTGATGTCCATAACCATCGTAGCGACCTCTGAAATGACAAGAGCCCTTCTCCCTGGAAGGACATGACCGGCGGGGGCCAAGGGCACCATACCGGCAATAGGCGGTGGATTATACCGACCTGTACCCGCCCCTCAAGCCTCGCCGGAGCCTCGCTTCTCCAGACGATTGACCCGCTTGGCGATACTGTCGAGCTGCTTGAAACGCACCGCATTGCGGCGCCACTGACTGTTTTCCATGGCCCCGGTGCCCGAGGAATAGACCCCGGGTTCGAGGATGGAGTTGGTCACCAGGCTCATGCCGGTGACCTGGACGCCGTCGCAGATGGTCAGGTGGCCGGACAGCCCCACTCCGCCACCCAGCATGCAGTGGCGGCCCACCCGGGTGGAACCGGCGATGCCGACACAGCCGGCCAGGGCGCTGTGGTCACCGATGTGCACGTTGTGGGCGATCTGCACCTGGCTGTCGATCTTGACGTCGTTGCCGATCACGGTGTCACCCAGCGCCCCACGGTCGATGCTCGAGCAACTGCCGACCTCGACATCATCGCCGAGCACCGCGCCACCGAGCTGGGCGATCTTGCGCCAACCGCCACCGTCGTGGGCAAAACCGAAGCCATCGCCACCGATCACACAACCGCTGTGCAAGATGACACGCTTGCCGACGACCACGCCATGATAGAGGGTGACGTTGGCGTGCAGGAAACCGTCCTCGCCAATCTCGCAGTCCGCCCCGACCACCGAACCGGGCCCGACCACCACACGATCCCCCAGGCGAGCACCTGACTCGATCACCGCATTGGGGCCGATCGAGACGTCGGCACCCAGACTGGCGTCCTCGGCCACCACCGCACTGGGATGGATGCCCGGCTGGTGCGCGTCGGCCTGGGGGTCAAGCATGCGCGAAAGCTCGGCGTAGCCGAGGTAGGGATTGTCCAGCACCAGCGCTGGCACCGGGCAGGCGTCGAGATGGTCGGCGTGAAGCAGCACCGCCGCCGCCCGGGTGGACGGCAGGTCCTTCAGATAGGCGCGATTGGCAAGAAAGCTCACCTGATCGGGGCCGGCGTCCTTGAGCGTCGCAAGGCCAACGATACGTTGGCTGCCGTCACCGTGCAGGCGAGCGCCCAGGCGAGAGGCGATATCGGAGAGGTTTGGCTGTGTACGTGTCGATTTCATGTATGACCGTAATGCGGTGACGACGGAATTCGGGACAGGCGCTGTCGGCGATTCCCTCAGTACGTGTTGAGCAGCCGGGTGACCTCGGCCGTCAGGTCCGGCAGATCACGACCGCTGTGCAGGACACCGTCCGGTGTCACCAGCACCTCGACCTCGTGACGCTCGATGACCTGAGCGACCGCCTGGTCGACCCTGCCTTCCAGGCGACTTATCAAACGCTGTTCGGCTTCCTGGCGAGCCTCGAGGATATCACGTCTGAGGCGATCGAAACGCTGCCCTTTTCGCTGAAATTCCTGAACCCGTGAGGGGCTCGGCTGCCCTTCGGCAGCCGCCAGGTCGTCGGCCAGGGCCTCGAGCTCAAGGCGTAGCGTTTCGGCCTCGCGCTGCCAGGGTGCGACCTGTTGCTGCAGGCTCTGCATGGCACTGCGGGCGGCCTCGGTGTCGAGCACGGCGCGACGCCAGTCGAGCACCGCCACCTGGGACGCCGATGCCGACACCGGGCTGCTCAGTGCAGCGGCCAGCGCCAACCACACCAGCCAGCGGCGACGGCCGCCTGTCCTCATCAGAAGGTCTGACCCAGCGAGAACTGGAACACCTGGGTGTCGTCCTCGTCCTCGTCATTGAGCGGCTCGGCCACGCTGAAGGTCAGGGGACCCACCGGCGTCAGCCAGGAGACGCCCACGCCCACACTGTAGCGTATATCGCTGAATTCCACCCCGGAGTTGCACTTCTTGCGATCCTCGTCCTCGGACAGCACGTCGTAGCACTCGGTGAGGAAGGTGTTACCGGCATCGACGAACAGCGACGGCTGCACCGAGCGCTTGTCCTCGACGAACGGCATCGGGAAGATCAGCTCCATGCTGCCCTCGAGCAGCACGTTACCGCCGAGGGTCTCGTCATCACCGTCCTCACGTTCGGTGGTGAGCTGGCCAAGGGTGTTGTCGGTGAAACCACGCACCGAGCCCAGGCCACCGGCGAGGAAGTTCTCGTAGAACGGATAGGGATCGCTCGAATTGATGGCATCGGCGTAGCCCAGCTGGCCACTGAACTTCAACGACCAGGTCTGCTCTTCGTTGAACGGGAAGAAGTGCTTGGCCTGGGCCCTGGCCTTGTAGTACTCGGCGTCACTGCCGGGCACCCCGAGTTCCAGCGACAGCCGCTGGTAATTGCCCGCCGTCGGCATGATGCCGCGGTTGAGGTCGTTGCGGGTCCAGCTGCCGGTGGCCGACAGGGTACTGGCGTCGTCACCCTCGTCGAGCACGTAACGCTTGATCTCCGACGGGGTGTCGTCGTAGGTGTCGATCTCGAGCTTCTCGATATTGGCGCCGAAGTTCATCCGCGTCAGCTCGTTGATCGGGTAGCCGAAGTTGATCCCGGCACCGAGGGCATCGGTGGAGTAGGTGGAGATGTCGGAATCTTCGTAGTCCGTGGCCCGGTAGTAGAAGTTGTAGCCGCGGGAGATGCCGTCCAGGGTCCAGTAGGGATCGGTGAAGCCGAAGTTGACGCTGGTGTAGGTATCACTCTTCTGGGCGCCGATGTTGACCCGGTTGCCGCTACCCAGGAAGTTGTTCTGGGACAGCGAGGCGCCGTAGATGACGCCGGCACTCTGGGAGAAGCCGAGACTCGCCGACAGCGAGCCTGAGGGCTGTTCCTCGACGGTGTAGGTGACGTCGAGCTGGTCGCTCTCGCCGGGGACCGGCTCGGTCTGCACCTGCACCTGCTTGAAGAAGCCAAGGCGCTCGAGGCGCTGGCGCGACTGGGAGATGGCCTCGGTGGAGGCAGGCGCGCTCTCCATCTGGATCATCTCGCGGCGCAGCACTTCATCCTTGGTGGTGGTGTTGCCGACGAACTGGATACGCCGTACGTAGGCGCGACGCCCCGGCGCCACCTGGAAGCTCAGGTCCACCGTCTCGCCGTCGCTGCGCACCTCGGGGATACCATTGACCTCGGCGAAGGCAAAGCCCTCGGCACCCAGGCGCGAGCGCATGGCCTCGGAGGACGCCACCACGTCGCTGCGCGAGAAGGTATCACCGGATTCGAACTGCAGCAGCTCGCGGGCCTCGGCCTCGGCCACCTTGAGGTCGCCAACGAAGCTGATGTCGCCGACCCGGTAGCGATTGCCTTCATTGACGTTGATGGTGATGAAGATGCGCGACTTGTCCGGGCTGATCGATACCTGGCTCGAGGTGATCTCGAAGTTCACGTAGCCGCGGTCTAGGTAGTAGGAGCGCAGCCGCTCCAGGTCGCCAGCCAGCGCCTCGCGGGAGTACTCGTCGGCGGAGAACCAGCCGAAGAACAGACCGGGATCGTCCTCGAGCTCGAACTCGTCGAGCAGGATCTCGTCGGAATAGGCTTCATTGCCGACGATGTTGATCTGGCGGATCTTGGCGACGGCGCCTTCATTGATGTTGATGTCGACCCGCACCCGACCCTGGCCCACCGGCGTAAGCTCAGTGTCGATGCGCGCGCTGTAGCGGCCCTGGGACTGGTAGAGGCCTTCCAGCTCACGCTTCATCTCGTCGATGGTCGAGAGCTGCAGCACCTGGCCTTCGCTGATGCCGGCCTGCTTGAGGCCCGCACGCAGGTCCTCGTCGGGAATCTGGGAGTTGCCTTCGATATTCAGCGCCGAGATCGTCGGGCGCTCCTCCACCTGGATGATCAGGACGTCGCCTTCACGGGCCAGCTGGATATCTTCGAACAGTCCGGTGGCAAACAGCTGGCGAGCCGCTTCGGCCAGTTCACTGTCGTCCACTCGATCGCGAGCGTTGACGGGAAAAGCATTGAAGACGGAAGCCGCAGAGACCCGTTGAAGGCCTTCCACGCGAATGTCCGACACGGTGAAAGGGGCCGCGTGCGCCACCTGGGCACAGGCGGTCAAGAGTGTCGCCAATCCGATGGTCTTGATTTTCATGCAGTCGTTTCGCTCGCGTTGAGTCAGCGTACCTGTCCAGACAGGCACCTTATACATTTCTCCGCCTTACTGACAAGTTGGCGGCGGCGTCTCGCTTGGTGACGTCCCCGGCAAAGCGCGATTCACCTGGGCGCTCGTTGTTGCGCACGCACCACGTCGATGGCGGGGGCAACTTCTACCACAAGCGCATCACATCGAAGTACAGGGCCATGATCATCAGGGTGCCCACCAGCGCCAGCCCGACCTTGAGGCCAACGGCCTGGGTGCGCTCGGACACCGGGCGCCCACGTACCGCTTCGACCAGGTAGTACAGCAGATGGCCGCCGTCGAGCACCGGAATCGGCAGCAGGTTGAGCACCCCAAGGCTGATCGACAGATAGGCCATGAAGTTGATGAAGCTCTCGAGCCCGGAACGCGCCGTGTCACCGGCGATCCGAGCGATGGTGATGGGCCCGGACAGATTGGTCGGCGAAATCAGGCCAACCACCATCTTGCGCACGGCGTCGAACGTCAGAAGCGTCATCTCGGCGGTACGTGAGGCCGCCTGCCCCACTGCGTCCAGGGGGCCGTAGCGGATTTCCCGCTGGTACTGCTGGGGCCAGTCTACCGGGGCAACGCCGGCACCGATATAGCCGATCTCGCTTCCATCATCCAGCCGGTTGATCCGCGGCGTCAGACTCAGCGCCTTCGACTCGCCGTTGCGCTCGACCTCCAGCGACAGTGTCTGGCCGGGTCGCGCTCTAACCCGCTCGACCAGATCAGGCCAGTCGCTCACCACCTGATCGTCGATACTCAGCACACGATCACCGGCTTGCAACCCTGCCTCGGCCGCGGGCTCCCCTTCCATCACCTGGCCGATGACGGCAGGCATGTCGGGACGCCAGGGGGCGATACCGAGCGTTGCCAGCGGCGCGGGCGGGTCCTGCCCCACTAGCCAGTTCTCGACCGGCGCGCGATAGCTGCGGGAGGCACTCGAGCCCTCCTCGCGGGCCTCGATCTCCAGGCTGCCACTGGCGCCGATGGCCGCCACCAGCTTGAGATTGACCTCGTCCCAGGAGCGCACCGTCTCGCCACCGATGGCGGTCAGCTCCATCCCCGACTCTAGGCCAGCCTCGGCCGCTGGCGTCTGCGGGGCGACGTCACCCACCACCGGCACCACCGTAGTGGTCCCGGCGACGAACAGCGCCCAGTAAGCCACCAGTGCCAGCAGGAAGTTGGCCAGCGGACCCGCCGCAACGATGGCCATGCGGGCCCACACCGACTTGCGATTGAACGCCTGATCGAGCTGGTCCTCGGGCACCTCGCCTTCGCGCTCGTCGAGCATCTTGACGTAGCCGCCCAGCGGAATCGCGGCGATGGCGAATTCGGTGCCATGGCGATCGAAACGTGACCACAGCGGGCTACCGAAACCTACCGAGAAGCGCAGTACCTTGACCCCGCAACGCCGCGCCACCCAGAAGTGACCGAACTCATGGAAGGTGACCAGCAGGCCGAGTACGACGATCACGGCCAGAATATTTTGAATCAGGCCCACGCAAGCCTCCTTGGCTGTATCACGACGGCCGCCGTCGCCGCCGCTTCCCAGGCTCCGGCAGCGCCAAAGGCAAAAGGTTCAACCGGGTGCGCGATCATCACAACGCCTCCAGCCAGGCACGGGCACGCGCGCGGGCGTCATGGTCGGCGGCGAGTACCGCCTCCAGATCATCGGCACCACCACCGGGGGCACCTGCGCGCACCGCCTCGACCAGCCGGGGGATCTCGGTGAACCCAAGCCGCCCGTCGAGAAAGGCCTCGACCGCCACCTCATTGGCAGCGTTGAGTACCGCCGGCTGCAGCCCACCCTCGTCCATCGCCTCACGGGCCAACCGCAGGCACGGAAAGGCGGCCTCGTCGGCAGGTTCGAAGTCGAGCCTGGCCACCTGAAACAGGTCCAGCGCCTCGACCCCTGCCTCGATCCGCTCGGGCCAGGCCAGGCCGTAGGCGATGGGGGTGCGCATATCGGGATTGCCGAGCTGCGCCAGCACCGAGCCATCGCTGTAGGCGGCCATGGAATGGATCACGCTCTGAGGGTGCACCACCACCTGGATCTGCTCGGGGCGGGCGTCGAACAGCCAGCAGGCCTCGATCAATTCCAGCCCCTTGTTCATCAGGGTGGCGCTGTCCACCGAGATCTTGCGCCCCATGGACCAGTTGGGGTGGGCGCAGGCCTCATCCGGGGTCACCCGGGCCAGACGCTCGGCATCGAATCCACGAAAGGGGCCGCCCGAGGCGGTCAGCAGCAGCTGAGTCACGCCGTGGCGCCCGAGTCCCCCACGATGCTGGCCAGGCAGACACTGGAAGATCGCATTGTGCTCGGAGTCGATGGGCAGCAGCGCCGCACCACTTTGCTCCACCGCTTTCATGAACAGGGCCCCGGACATCACCAGGGCCTCCTTGTTGGCCAGCAGCACGCGCTTGCCGGCCCGCACCGCCGCCAGCGTCGGCAACAGGCCCGCCGCGCCGACGATGGCCGCCATCACCACCTCGGCCTCAGGGGCGCTTGCCACCTCGGCCAGAGCCGCTTCGCCGTGACGCACCTCGGTGGCAAGCCCAGCCTCTTTCAGCTGCGTGGCCAGCCAGTCGGCGTCGGTCGGCGTGCCGAGCACCGCCACGTCGGGACGATGGGTCAGGCACTGACGATAGAGGGCCTCGCGGGAGCGATGGGCGGTGAGAGCGTGGACCCGATAGCGGTCGGGGTGGCGGGCGATGACGTCCAGGGTACTGGTTCCGATGGAGCCGGTAGCACCGAGCACCGAGACGCCCTTGATGGTGGTCGAGGAGGTTTGGGACGAGGCAGAAACTGCAGATGCCGTCATGCTTGCACCAGCCAGGTAAAGAACAGGGCGAACACCGGGACCGCCGCGGTAAGACTGTCGATGCGATCGAGCACCCCGCCGTGCCCCGGCAACAGCGCGCTGGAGTCCTTGAGGCCGCGATGGCGCTTGAGCATACTCTCGAGCAGATCGCCGAGCACCGACACCAGGGTCACGCCGAGGGTCAACGCCACCAGCGCCAGACCGGCCGACAGCGACAGCTGCTGCCACAGCGCGAACACCAGCGCCAGCGCAGCGGTGACCGCCATGCCCCCATAGACGCCCTCCCAGGACTTGCCGGGGCTGACGTTGGGTGCCAGCTTGCGCCGCCCCAGGGCACGCCCGACAAAGTAGGCGCCGATGTCGGCACCCCACACCAGCAGCAGCACGAACAGAAGCCAGGCGCTGCCGCTCTCGCGCAGCAGATTGAAGCCGACCCAGGTCGGCAGCAGCACCCAGGCTCCCATGGCCAGGCGCATCGCCCGCGAGGACCACTGATGGCTGCGCCCAGGATGACCGAGCACCCACCACAGATTCAGCGCCCAGCCCAGCGCGCCAATGACCAGCGGCCACAGCGCCAGGTGCTGGCCGAAATGCCACAGCAGCGCCATGCCAAGGGCCAGCACCAGCGGTGGCAGCAGGCGCGAGGCCCCGCGCTCGAGCCCCGCCAGATTGGCCCACTCCCAGCCCGCCAGCACCACGATGGCGGCGGTGAACAGGGCGAAGGGGCCGCCCTCCAGACCGAACAGCCCGGCCAGCGCCAGCGGCGCCAGCCAGGCTGCGGTGATGATCCGCTGTCTAAGCACCCTGGGCCTCGAGCTGTTCGTCGGTCATGCCGAAGCGGCGCTTGCGCCGGCAGAAATCCTCCAGGGCGTCATCGAAGGCCTCGCCATCGAAGTCCGGCCACAGGACGGGCGTGAAGTACAGCTCGGCGTAGGCCAGCTGCCACAACAGGAAGTTCGAGATGCGCCGCTCACCGCTGGTTCGAATGCACAGATCCACCGGCGCGGCGTCACTCAGACTGACCTGATCGGCCAGCGCCTGCTCGTCGATGGCGCCGGGGTCGAGCTCGCCGGCGGCCACTCGCTCGGCCAACCGCCGCGCAGCCCGGGCGATGTCCCACTGACCACCGTAGTTGGCGGCGATCACCAGGCGCAGCCCCTGGTTGTCGCAGGTCAGCCGCTCGGCCTCTTCGATGCGCTTCTGGATGGCCGAAGAAAACCCCGAGGTATCGCCGATCACCGACAGCCGGATGTCGTGCTCGTGCAGCTTCTTGACCTCACGCTTGAGCGCCATCAGGAACAGTTCCATCAAGGCGTTGACCTCGGCCGCCGGGCGCTTCCAGTTCTCGCTGGAGAAGGCGAACAGCGTCAGCGTCTCGATACGGCGCTCCGCCGCCCGACGAATGACGGCCCTGACCGCCTCCACGCCGGCGTGGTGTCCACGCACTCCTGACAGGCCGCGCGCCTTGGCCCAGCGATTGTTGCCGTCCATGATCACCGCCACATGGCGAGGCAGGCTCGCGGTCGGCGGTAACGGGCGGAGTTCGGGAGACGGCGTTGACTTCATGGTGTCTCGCATGACGGTTGAATCAGGCCCCGAGGCATCCCTGACCCGGGGAGTCCAGACAGTATGACCGATGGCGGAGTCGCCAGGGATCGCTGAACGACGGTAGTACCCAGCGGCCGACCGGCCACGCCAGGCGTGACCGCTCGGTATCGCGCCCCCTCCCGGCCGCACAGGCAGGCCGGTACGGGTATCGCCAGGGCGCCTCAGACCTGCATCAGGTCCTCTTCCTTGGCGGTCAGGGTCTTGTCGATCTCGGCGACAAAGCGATCGGTGATCTTCTGGATCTCGTCCTCGCCCTGACGCTCCTCGTCCTCGGAGATATCCTTGTCCTTGAGCAGCGCCTTGAGGTCGTTGTTGGCGTCACGACGCACGTTGCGAATCGCCACCCGGGCGTTCTCGGCCTCCTGACGCGCCTGCTTGATGTAGCCCTTGCGGGTCTCCTCGGTCAGCATGGGCATCGGTACGCGGATCACGTTGCCGGCAGACGCCGGGTTGAGGCCCAGGTCGGAGGTCATGATGGCCTTCTCGACCTTCGGCACCATGCTCTGCTCCCAGGGCACCACGGCCAGGGTGCGGGCGTCCTCGACGTTGACCGAGGCCACCTGGTTGAGCGGCATCATGGAACCGTAGTATTCGACCTGCACCGCGTCCAGAATGCTGGGATGAGCACGACCGGTACGAATCTTGTTCAGGTTGTGATGCAGCGACTCGACGGTCTTCTGCATTCTTGCTTCTGCGTCTTTCTTGATCTCGTTGATCACGATGTCACCCTCTGTGAATCAGCGTGCCTTCCTTGCCGCCCACCACCAGGTTGAGCAGGGCGCCAGGCTTGTTCATGTTGAAGACCCGGACCGGCATGTCATGGTCCCGCACCAGGCAAATCGCGGTCAAATCCATCACCCCGAGCTTCTGATCGAGGGCGTCATCATAGGACAGTTCGTCGTACTTCACGGCATCGTCGAACTTGACCGGATCCTTGTTGTAGACGCCGTCCACCTTGGTGGCCTTGACCACCACGTCGGCGTCGATCTCGATACCGCGCAGACAGGCGGCGGAATCGGTGGTGAAGAAGGGATTGCCGGTACCGGCGGAGAACAGTACCACGTCACCGGAGGTCAGGTAGCGAATCGCCGTGCGCCGATCGTAGTGCTCCACCACGCCACTCATGGGAATGGCCGACATTACCCGCGAACGGATGTTCGAGCGCTCCAGCGCATCACGCATGGCCAGGGCGTTCATCACCGTGGCCAGCATCCCCATGTGGTCGCCGGTCACGCGCTCCATGCCGGCCTCGTGCAGGGCGGCACCGCGGAACAGGTTGCCGCCACCGACCACGATACCGACCTGGACACCGATACCGACCAGTTGCCCGATCTCCAGCGCCATGCGGTCCAGTACCTTGGGGTCGATGCCAAAGTCGGCATCCCCGGTCAACGCCTCACCCGAGAGCTTCAGCAGGATGCGCTTGTACTTCGACACCGCGGCACGGGGCTTCTCGGACTTGGACAGGGGGGAAGAATCGACGCTGCTCATGGCATTTCTCCGCTTTGGGCTTGACTGGGTCGGGTGGCGGTCGGTCAGGCCGCGAGACACCCACCGCTGACGCATACACGAAGGCGTGCGCTTTCGCGCACGCCATCATTACACTGTGCAGGCACAGTTTGGAACCTTGGACCTTAGCTACGCTTGGCCTGTTCCATGACTTCCTTGGCGAAGTCGACCTCTTCCTTCTCGATGCCCTCGCCCACTTCAAAGCGAGTGAAGCCGACCACTTCACCACCGGCGGCCTTGACGAACTCGGCCACGCTCTGGTTCGGGTCCTTGACGAAGGGCTGCTCGGTCAGGCTGTTCTCGGCCAGGTACTTCTTCAGACGGCCCTGGACCATCTTCTCGGCGATCTGCTCAGGCTTGCCAGCCATGTCCGGCTGAGCCAGGATGATGGCCTTTTCCTCGTCGAGGGCAGACTGGGGCATGTCCTCAGGACGGGCCACGGTCGGGTTGATCGCGGCAACGTGCATGGACACGTCCTTGGCGGCTTCCTGGGTGCCGCCCTTGAGCTCGGTCAGCACGCCGATGCGGCCACCGTGCACATAGGCACCCACCAGGTTGCCTTCAGCGGCGTCGACGACGACGGCACGGCGCACGCCGATGTTCTCGCCGATCTTCTGCACCAGCTGCTCGCGGGCGGTTTCCAGCTCGCCTTCGGTCACCGCGGCCACGTCGTCGCTCTTGGCGGCGAAGAAGGCGTCGGCGATCTTGTCGGCGAAGGCCTTGAAGTTGTCGTCACGGGCAACGAAGTCGGTCTCGGAGTTGATCTCGACCATCACACCGTAGGCACCGTCTTCGGCCACACGAGTGACGACGACACCTTCAGCGGCGGTACGACCGGCCTTCTTGGCGGCCTTGAGGCCGGAGTTCTTGCGCAGATCCTCGATGGCCTGCTCGATGTCACCGCCGGCTTCGGTGAGTGCCTTCTTGCACTCCATCATGCCGAGCCCGGTACGCTCGCGCAGTTCCTTGACCTGGGAGGCGCTGATAGCTGCCATGGTATTCACCTCTAAATGGTTCGACCTGGGTGTCGGAGAGACCCTCGGTATTACCGCGGGCCTGAAGTAGAGAAAAGGGGGCCACGGCCCCCTTTGCGCCTGTCCGGCGTGGATCGCTCGCGCGATCGGCTGGCCCAGGCGGGCCGAAGCTTACTCGGCAGCGGCAGCGGCGGCGTCGCCTTCGCTGTCGGTCACTTCGACGAACTCATCGGGGCGACCTTCCTTCGCACGGCCACAGGCATCGGCGATGGCCTTGACGTAGATCTGGATGGCGCGGATGGAGTCATCGTTGCCCGGGATCACGTAGTCGACGCCGTCCGGATCGGAGTTGGTGTCGACCACACCGATGACCGGGATGCCCAGCTTGTTCGCCTCGTTGATGGCGATGCGCTCGTGGTCGACGTCGATCACGAACAGTGCGTCCGGCAGGCCGCCCATGTCCTTGATACCGCCGATGGAACGCTCGAGCTTGTCCTGCTCGCGGGTGGCCATCAGGACTTCTTTCTTGGTCAGCTTCTCGAAGGTGCCATCTTCGTGCATGGTTTCGAGTTCGCGCAGACGCTTGATGGACTGACGAATGGTCTTGTAGTTCGTCAGCATGCCGCCGAGCCAGCGGTGGTTGACGAACGGCTGACTCACACGGTTCGCTTCTTCCTTGATGATCTTGCTCGCGCTACGCTTGGTACCGACGAACAGGATCTTGTTGTTGGAAGCGGCCATCTTCTCGACCACATCGATCGCCTCGTTGAGCGCCGGAAGGGTATGCTCGAGGTTGATGATGTGAATCTTGTTACGAGCGCCGAAGATGAACTTGCCCATCTTCGGGTTCCAGTAACGGGTCTGGTGACCGAAGTGTGCGCCTGCCTTGAGCAGGTCACGCATATTGACGTGTGCCATGGATGACTCCTGAAAAATCGGGTTAGGCCTCCACGCACCCCATGGATCCGACCAGAGGTTTCCCTCAGGCACCCGGGACCATGTGTCGGTGCGTGTGTGTTTTCAAGGCGCGAGGCTCCGTCATGGAGACCTCTTCTACTGTTTGTCGCTCGCCAGCGGGCTATCCCGTTGCAGGCGATCGCAAGACCAGGGTCTCGACGAAAACACCAGCAAGGAACGGCGATTGCAGGAAAGCGCGCAGCTTTATACCATGGATGACCTTCGAATTGAAGTCGCCCAACGTCTCGCGCACCTCGACGCGTCCCTCCCCGGAGTCGCCGCGGTCATCGTCGCCGCGAGCCAGCGACTCGGCTCAGCCGCCTGCGCCGGGGCGACACCACCCAGACCGAGATTCCATGAACGTACCCATCAAGACGCCCGAAGAAATCGAGAAGATGCGCGAAGCCGGCCGCCAGGCCGCCAGTGTGCTGGAGATGATCGCCCCCCACGTGGAAGCCGGCGTCAGCACAGGCCACCTGGACAAGCTGTGCCACGACTACATCGTCAACGAGCTCGGCTCCACCCCGGCGCCGCTCAACTATCACGGCTTTCCCAAGTCGATCTGCACCTCGATCAACCACGTGGTCTGCCACGGCATCCCCGACGACAGCAAGAAGCTGAAGAAGGGTGACATCATGAACATGGACATCACCGTAAGGACCGCCGACGGCTACCACGGTGACTCCAGCGTGATGTTCATCATCGGCGAGACCATCCAGGGCGAGCGGCTGTGTCGGGTCACCCAGGAGTGCCTCTACCGCAGCATGGCGCTGGTGCGCCCTGGTGCCCGCCTGTCGGAGCTGGCCCGGGCCATCGAGAGCCACGCCAAGGCCAACGGCTATTCGGTGGTGCGTGACTTCTGCGGCCACGGCATCGGCGCCGGCTTCCACGAGGACCCCCAGGTACTGCACTATGACGGCTACGCCCCCGAGGCGGATATCGAACTGGCCGCCGGCATGTGCTTCACCATCGAACCGATGATCAACGTCGGCGACCATCGCACCAAGGTACTGCGCGATGGCTGGACCGCCGTGACCAAGGACAAGGGGCTGACCGCCCAGTGGGAGCACACCCTGCTGGTGACCGAGACGGGGGTCGAGGTGCTGACCGCCCGTTCCGACGAAGACCTGTCCTTCCTCGAGCGCTGAGAGCCCATGCTGCTGCACCACTATCGCTTCGCACCGGAATTCGAGCTGTTCGACTTCGACGACTTCGCTCGCCAGCTCGAGGGCCAGCGCTCCCCCATCGCGCCCTTCAAGGGCGCGCTCAAGGAGATCCAGTCGCGGCTGGACGAGCGCTTCCTCGGCGGCGCCGACATCCGCGACCTGGTGCGAGGACGGGCCTGGTGCCTGGACCAGCTGCTGGCGCTGGCCTGGGCGCGCCAGCCAGGCCTGGACGATGGTGTAGCGCTACTGGCGGTGGGTGGCTACGGCCGCGGTGAGCTGCACCCTCATTCGGACATCGACCTGATGTTCCTGCTCGAGGACGATGACGACACGCCCTACCGCGAGCCGCTGACCGCCTTCATCACCTTCCTGTGGGACATCGGTCTCGAGATCGGCCACAGCGTGCGCTCGCTCAACGACTGCGAGCGCGAGGCGAAGGCCGACGTCACCGTCATCACCAATCTGCTCGAGTCACGCACCCTGGCCGGCCGCGAGGCCCTGCGCCAGGCCATGCGCGAGCGCCTGTCCGGTGAGCGCATGTGGCCGGCAGACCGCTTCTTCGAGGCCAAGTGGCAGGAGCAGATCACCCGCCACTACCGCTTCAACAACTCCGAGTATCACCTCGAACCGAACATCAAGAGCTCCCCCGGGGGGCTTCGCGATATCCAGATGATCGGCTGGGTGGCCAAGCGCCACTTCGATACCGAGTCCTACGAAGACGTGGTCGCCAAGGGCTTCATGAACGATGCCGAGCATCGCATCCTGAGCCAGGGCCAGGCCTTCCTGTGGCAGGTCCGCTACGCCCTGCACATGCTCACCGGGCGCGCCGAGGATCGGCTGCTGTTCGACCACCAGAACACCATCGCCGAGCTGTTCGGCTACCGCGACAGTCCCGAGCGCCTGGCGGTGGAACAGTTCATGAAGCGCTACTACCGCCATGTCACCGCCCTGGCCGGGCTCAACGACATGCTGCTGCAGCACTTCGACGAACAGATCCTGAGGCCCGATACCCCGATCAACGTGACCCCGCTGAACGAGCGTTTCGAGATCGCCGGCGGCTACATCCAGGTGCGCTCGCGGACCCTGTTCCGCGACCAGCCGGCGGCGCTGCTCGAGCTGTTCTACCTGATGGCCGAGCATCCCGAGATCGAAGGCGTGCGCGCCGACACCATCCGCCTGATCCGCGACCATCGCCACCTGATGGACGACCGCTACCGCAACGACCCGCGTCACCAGGCGCTGTTCATGGCGCTGTTGCGCTCCGGTGGCAATGTCGCCCGCCAGCTGCGCCGGATGAATCGCTACGGGGTGCTGGGCAAGTATCTGCCGGCCTTCGGCCAGGCGGTCGGCCTGATGCAGCACGATCTGTTCCATATCTACACCGTGGACGCCCACACCCTGCGCCTGCTGAAGTGCCTGCACGGCTTCCGCAAGCCCGAGGCGAAGAAGGAGTTCCCGGTGGCGGCGACCCTGATTCACCAGGCGCCGAAGATGGAGATCCTGTGGATCGCCGGGCTGTTCCACGACATCGGCAAGGGCCGCGGCGGCGATCATTCGCTGATCGGCGCCCGCGAGGTCGAGGATTTCGCCGAACGCCACGGGCTCAGCCAGCGTGATACCCGACTGGTCAGCTGGCTGGTGGAAAACCACCTGCTGATGTCGATGATCGCCCAGAAGCGCGACATCACCGACCCCGAGGTGATCCGCGACTTCGCCGCCAGCGTCGGCGACGAGACCCGCCTGGACTATCTTTACATCCTCACCGTGGCCGACATCACCGCGACCAATCCCACCCTGTGGAATGGCTGGCGCGCCTCGCTGATGCGCCAGCTCCACGCCGAGACTCGGCGGGCACTGCGGCGTGGCCTCGAGAACCCGCTGGAGCGCGCCGACTGGGTCCGCGAGACCCGTGAGGAGGCGCACTCGCTGCTGGCCACGATCGGCGCCGACATGGCGCGGGTCGACGCCCTGTGGGAGTCGCTCGGCGAGGACTTCTTCCTGCAGTACGCCTCCAGCGAGGTGGTGTGGCAGACCCAGGGCATGCTGGCCCACGCCGGCAGCGAGCTGCCACTGATCCTGATCAACGCGCCCACCGACGACATGGCCGAGGGCGGGACCAAGGTATTTATCCATACCCGTTCGGTGGATGACCTGTTCGCCGCCACCGCCGCCGCCATGGAGCAGCTCGGGCTGTCGATCCACGACGCGCGCATCGCCACCTCGCTCAATGACTGGACGCTGAACACCTTCATCGTGCTCGATGACCACGACAAGCCGATCCGCGACGCCAGCCGCCTCGAGGAGATTCGCCGCCACCTGGTCGAAGAACTCGACGACCCGGACGACTACCCGACCATCGTCACCCGCCACACCCCGCGCCAGCTCAAGCACTTCAAGGTGGCCACCCAGGTGGCCATCGAACAGGACCCGGGTGGCGAGCGCACCCTGCTGGAGCTGACCGCACCGGACCGGCCCGGCCTGCTGGCTCGGGTCGGCAGTATCTTCATGGAGCAGGGCATCACCCTGTCGGCGGCGAAGATCGCGACCCTCGGCGAGCGCGTCGAGGACGTCTTCTACGTCACCGACCGCGAAGGCCGACCGATCACCGACCCCGAGCGCCAGCAGCAGTTGCGCGAACGGCTGATCGACGTCCTCAGCGTCTAGCGGCCCCGCCGAGCTGACCTGAATCACACAGCAGGCAAGGCGCGTCGATTTGAGGCTGGTACGCCCCTTCCCTATAATCGATGCCCGGTCGCGCCCCGCGCCGACGGCACCCACTCCCGTGATGACAACGACGCCCCAAGGGCGCGCCTGGACCCCATGAACCCTGATCTCGACGCCTTGCAACCCTACCCCTTCGAGCGCCTGGCGGCGCTGAAGGCGGACCTGACGCCACCAGCCGACCTCGCCCATCGTCCGCTGACCATCGGCGAGCCACAGCATGCGCCCTACCAGGCGGCACTCGACGCCCTGGTCCGACATCAGCATGACTTCGCCCGCTATCCGGCCATCGCCGGACTGCCCGAGCTGCGTCAGGCCATCGCCGACTGGGCCAGTAGCCGCTTCGGCCTGGACGGGCTCGACGCCGAGCACCAGGTGCTGCCGGTCAACGGTACCCGCGAGGCCATCTTCGCCTTCGTCCAGGCCTGTCTCGATCGCTCACGCCCGGCGCGGGTGGCGGTGCCCAACCCCTTCTACCAGATCTATGAAGGCGCCGCCCTGCTGGCCGGCGGCACCCCGCTGTACCTCGACTGCCGTGCCGACAACGACTTCCGCCCGGATTTCTCGGCCGTCGACGCCGACACCTGGCGCCAGGTGCAGCTGGTGTTCTTGTGTTCGCCGGGCAACCCCACCGGCGCGGTGACCCCGATCGAAGAGTTCCAGCAGTTGATCGCCCTGGCCGACGAGTACGACTTCATCATCGCCTCCGACGAGTGCTACTCGGAGCTGTACCTGGATGAGCAGGCGCCACCACCGGGACTGTTGCAGGCCGCCGCCGCCATGGGGCGCCACGACTATCACCGCTGCCTGGTGTTCCACTCGCTGTCCAAGCGTTCGAACCTGCCGGGGCTACGCTCGGGCTTCGTCGCAGGCGATGCCGAGCTGATCAGCCGCTTTCGTCGCTACCGCACCTACCACGGCTGCGCCATGGCGCTGCCGATCCAGCAGGCCTCGATCGCCGCCTGGTCCGACGAAGCCCACGTGCGCGACAACCGTGACGCCTACCGCGCCAAGTTCGCCGCGGTCACCGAGATCCTCGCACCGGTGATGGACTTTCCCGCCCCCGAGGCTAGCTTTTATCTGTGGCCAGCGGTCCCCGACGGTGACGACGCCGCCTTCACCCTGCGACTCTACGCCGAGGCCCACGTCAGCGTCCTGCCGGGCAGCTACATGGGCAGAACCGGCAGCGACGGCACCAACCCGGGCGCCGGTCGGCTGAGACTGGCACTGGTGGACGAACTGGCCCCCACTCGGGAAGCGGCCGAGCGCATCCGCGACCTGCTCGCACGCGGCTGATCCCGACCGACGCCACGACCAACGAACATTGAGGACGGGCCCCATGCTGACGCTCTACGTGATCAAGAACTGCGATACCTGCCGCAAGGCCCAGAAGGCGCTGGACGGCAGCGGCCACCCCTACCAGGTCCATGACCTGCGCGCCGA
The DNA here is from genome assembly GCF_019802175.1 of Halomonas sp. DP5N14-9. Lineage (NCBI taxonomy): Bacteria > Pseudomonadati > Pseudomonadota > Gammaproteobacteria > Oceanospirillales > Halomonadaceae > Halomonas > Halomonas sp. DP5N14-9. The sequence continues at coordinate 111,884 of NZ_JAHVHR010000035.1, read as the reverse complement.
TGGCGTATCGGCGGCGCTGCTCGAGCACTTCCTCGAGTCGGTGCCGGTGCTGACCCTGCTCAACAAGCGCAGCACTACCTGGCGCCAGCTACCTGACGACGACAAGAACGACGTCGACGCCAACAAGGCCCGCGAATTGATGCTCGCCAACCCGACCCTGATCAAGCGCCCGCTGCTCGACACCGGCGACGACATCCTGGTCGGCTATCGCGACGGCGACTACGACGACCTCTAATTTTTCGCCCCTCTTTGCGAATTCCAGCACCTACGAAAAGGACATACGGCATGCACAGCTTTGCACTCGGCATCGGCACCCAGAACACCCAGGGCGACTGGCTCGAGGTCTACTACCCGGCGCCGCTGCTCGCCCCCGACGCCAGCCTGGTAGAGGCCGCCGCCCGGGTACTCGACGCGCCCCAGGGCACCGCCGCCGTCAGCTTCCTGCCGGAACACTGCCAGGCCCTGGCCGACGCCCTGCGCGACGCCGGCCACCCGGAGCAGGCCGAACTGGCCGCCAGCCTCAGCGCCAGCCAGCGTCCGCTGGTGGCGACCTTCATCAGTGAGGACCTGCCGCCCCAGAGCGCCCCGGAGGTCTACCTCAAGCTGCACCTGCTGTCCCATCGCCTGGTCAAGCCGCACCAGCTCGACCTCACCGGCATGTTCGGTCTGCTGCGCAATATTGCCTGGAGCAGCGAAGGCGCCATCGACATCATCGAGCTGCCGGCACGCCGCCTCAAGGCCCGCCTGGAAGGTCGCACCCTGTCGGTGGACTGTGTCGACAAGTTCCCCAAGATGACCGACTACGTGGTGCCCAATGGCGTGCGCATCGCCGACACCGCACGGGTGCGTCTGGGCGCCTACCTGGGCGAGGGCACCACGGTGATGCACGAGGGCTTCGTCAACTTCAACGCCGGCACCGAAGGCCCGGGCATGATCGAGGGCCGTATCTCGGCCGGCGTGGTGGTCGGCAAGGGCTCCGACCTGGGCGGTGGCTGTTCCACCATGGGTACCCTGTCAGGTGGCGGCAACATCATCATCTCGGTGGGTGAAGGCTGCCTGATCGGCGCCAACGCCGGTATCGGTATCCCGCTGGGCGACCGCTGCACCGTCGAGGCCGGGCTCTACATCACCGCCGGCGCCAAGGTCACCCTGCTCGATGACCAGGGCCAGGAAGTACGCACCCTGGCGGCCCGCGAACTGGCCGGCCAGGACGATCTGCTGCTGCGTCGCAACTCGACCAACGGCCGTATCGAGTGCCTGACCAACAAGAGCGCCATCGCCCTCAACGAAGCGCTGCACGCCCACAATTGATCCCGAGCGCGGCGGCCCTGGCCGCCGCCTTTCTTCGAGACCGCTATGCCGACTACCGACTTGCCTGCACCGACCGACGCCCCCGCGACCACCGAGACACTCTCGCCCACCCTGGAGCTTGCCCTCGAGCTGTTGCGGCGTCCTTCGGTAACCCCGGACGACATGGGCTGCCAGGCGCTGATGATCGAACGCCTCGAGCGCCTGGGCTTCAACATCGAGTCGCTGCCCTTCGGCGAAGTGGAAAACTTCTGGGCGGTGCACGGTCACCACGGCCCGGTGCTGGCCTTCGCCGGCCACACCGACGTGGTACCCACCGGACCCGAGCACCAGTGGCAGACCCCGCCCTTTGCCCCGATCATCGATGACGACGGCATGCTGCGCGGTCGCGGCGCCGCCGACATGAAAGGCAGTCTGGCCGCCATGGTCACGGCGGTGGAGCGCTTTGTCAGCGCCCACCCCGATCACCCCGGACGCATCGCCTTTCTGATCACCGCCGACGAGGAAGGCCCGGCGGTGGATGGCACTCGTGCGGTGGTCGAGCACCTGCGCGAGCGCAACGAACGCCTCGACTACTGCATCGTCGGCGAGCCCTCTTCCACCGAGCGCCTGGGCGACGTGATCAAGAACGGCCGGCGCGGCTCGCTGGGCGGCGTGCTCAAGGTCCGCGGCATCCAGGGCCACGTGGCCTATCCTCACCTGGCGCGTAACCCGATTCACCAGATCGCGCCGGCGCTGGACGCCCTCGCCAACGAACACTGGGATGCCGGCAACGACTGCTTTCCTGCCACCAGCTTCCAGATCTCGAACCTGCGCGCCGGCACCGGTGCCACCAATGTGATCCCAGGCGAGGTCGAGGCCACCTTCAACTTCCGTTTCTCCACCGAGACCACTGATGCCGAGTTGCGCGAGCGCACCGAGGCCATCCTGCGTGGCTTCGACCTGGACTTCGAGATCGACTGGACGCTCAACGGCCAGCCCTTCCTGACCCGCGAAGGGGCGCTGGTCGACGCCGCCGTGGCCGGCGTCCGCGACGTCACCGGCACCACCCCGGTGCTGTCCACCTCCGGCGGTACTTCCGACGGTCGCTTCATCGCCACGCTAGGCGCCCAGGTGGTGGAACTTGGCCCGCTCAACGCCACCATCCACAAGGTCGATGAGCGCGTGCGCGCCGCAGACCTGGATGACCTGAGCCGGGTCTACGAAGCCATCCTGACGCGGCTGTTCGCCGACGCAAGGAGCTGAAGTGATGACCGAGCGCTACCCGGATATCGAGATCTATCTTGGCGAGGCCAGCGCCGAGCGCATCGGCGAGTGGCTCGGCGCCACCCTGAATGCCCCGCCGCTGACCCCCTGCGGCAAGCTCAAGTGGCGCACCGAAGGTCACCTCGATGGTGCCGACATTCCCGTGCTGCTGGTCGGCAAGGCCGCCGATGGCTTCGCCAGCCTGTGGCTCGACAGCGGCCAGTCCCCCTGGCCCACCGACGCCGACTTCGCCAGGGCCGCCGCCCTGGCGCTGGACTGCGAGGTGCGCTGCTCGCTGGGCGGCTGGCAGCCCGGCGACGACCCCGACCGCTTCCTGCAGGTGTTACCCGACGGCAGCGAATCGGCCATCGACTGGCCCGACTCGGGACACTGACGAGGCGCTCCCAGCTGGGCCCTGAAAAGGGTCCTGCAACGGGCGCAGAGCCGGGCGCAGAAACGGATACTGAGCCGGGCGCAGAGACAGACCCGCGGCGCCACAAACGACGACGCCCCGCACTAGGCGGGGCGTCGTGGCAATGGCGAGAGCATCGCGCTCAGGTGATGACGGTGACGTCGTCGGCCTGCAGGCCGCGCTCGTTCTCGATCACGTAGTAGCGTACTCTCTGGCCTTCGGCCAGGGTGCGATGGCCCCGGCCGCGGATGGCACGGAAGTGAACAAAGACGTCCTCGCCCCCGTCACGGGTGATGAAGCCGTAGCCCTTGTTGACATTGAACCACTTGACCTCGCCGATCTCGCGATCGTCATCCTCGACCTCGGCCAGGTTGACCAACCTTGGCGTCAGGGCATTGAGGGCCAGGGTGGCTACCAGCAACACGCCAAAGACCGCTCCGGCAGCGGCAAGGTAGCCATGCAGCAGTGCCTCCTCGGCGATGGCGCCGTGCAACTCCTCGACGGACAACCCGGTCACCAGGCTGACGGCAAGAGCAATCAGCAGCGGTGCAGGCGCGGCCAACAGCAGACTGATCACACAACAACGAACGAATACCCTTTTTTTCATGGACGTGAAAAACTCTCTTCTTATGGTGAAAACAGGTGGAATGACCATGGGATCCGCGGCCATGCACGATACACAGACGAGATCCTTCCGCCACGACTTCTCGAAAAAAGCCCAAGGCAGGCAGTTGACACGATGAACAGTGACACACCGCAACATGAGTCTATCACGGGTATTGACAAGTCGTCCGCCGATCTAGCAAAGCGTGTCGAAGAACTGGAGAGCCGTCTGGCCTACCAGGAACACTGGCTGGACAGCCTGGACGCCACCATCGCCGGCCAGGAGCGCCGAATGATGGAGCTGGAACGCATCAATCGCCTGATGCAGGAAAGACTACGCGAGCTGGCGGCCAGCAACGACCGCGGACTGGGCGATGCCCCCGGCCCCGAGGACGAGTTGCCGCCACACTATTGAGGCCCGGCCCGGCGGACAGGACAGTACTGCTCCGCCGCTGCCCCCCCCGGCGGATGCCATCAACAAGAACACCGCCAGGCATTTGCCTGGCGGTGTTTTTTGTATCAGATCGATATCGATGCTGCCAGCGGTGCAGTTGTAGTGAGCCTGACGATAGCCTCAGTCGAGGCTGTCCAGATATCGCGCCTGACGATAGCGTCAGTCGAGGCTGTCCAGATAACGCTCCACGTCCAGCGCCGCCATGCAGCCGCTGCCGGCTGAGGTGATCGCCTGACGATAGACGTGATCCATGACGTCGCCGGCGGCGAACACACCGGGCACGCTGGTGGCGGTGGCGTTGCCCTCGAGGCCTGACTTGACCTTGATATAGCCGCCTGCCATCTCGAGCTGGCCCTCGAAGATGCCGGTGTTGGGGCTATGACCGATGGCGATGAACACGCCGGGTGCGGTGATCTCGCGGGTCGAACCGTCCTCGACCGCCTTGAGCCGCGCACCGGTGACCCCGGTGTTGTCCCCCAGCACCTCGTCCAGAGTGTGGTTCCAGATCAGTTCGACGTTGCCGTTCTCGGCCTTCTCGAACAGCTTGTCCTGCAGAATCTTCTCCGCCCTGAGGCTGTCGCGGCGGTGCACCAGGGTGACCTTGGAGGCGATATTGGACAGGTAAAGCGCCTCTTCCACGGCGGTGTTGCCGCCGCCCACCACGATCACTTCCTGGTTGCGATAGAAGAAGCCGTCGCAGGTGGCGCAGGCCGACACGCCCTGGCCCATGAACTGCTGCTCCGAGGGCAGCCCCAGGTAGCGCGCACTGGCCCCGGTAGCAATGATCAGGGCGTCGCAGGTGTAGGTGCCGTTGTCGCCCTTCAAGGTGAAGGGACGTTCGCGCAGTTCCACCTCGTGGATATGGTCGAACAGCACCTCGGTATCGAATCGCTCGGCGTGACGGCGCATGCGCTCCATCAGCTCCGGCCCCTGGACACCGGCGTCGTCGCCTGGCCAGTTGTCCACGTCGGTGGTGGTGGTCAACTGACCGCCTGTCTGCATGCCGGTGATCAACAGCGGCTTGAGATTGGCCCGCGCAGCGTAGACCGCCGCACTGTAGCCGGCAGGCCCCGAGCCCAGGATGATCAGACGTTCGTGGCGCACTTCGCTCATGGCTACCTCACAAGACTAACTTGACTAAGCCGGGGGCTCCCCTGGGGGGCCGCGACGCTAAAGGAAAATGGATTCGATGATGACGGCGACGCAGCGTCGTCATGAGCCAATCCACCCGAAACTCGGGTCAACAGGGTGCGGTCTGGCGCGCAAGGGTCTGTCGCGACTGGCCAGCACACCCGCATGCCGAGGATATACGCAACGGGGCGGCCAGGCCGCCCCGTCGTGACACTGCTCGGGCTGTCCCGAGTCGGCTCACCTGGCGGTGAGCGCTGGCAGCGTCTTACAGCTCGCTGGAGTGAGTACCCAGGTACTTGGCGACACCTTCAGCGGTATCCTTCATGCCTTCCTGGCCTTCGTCCCAGCCAGCCGGGCAGACTTCGCCGTGCTTCTGGTGGTGCTGCAGGGCCTTGACCATACGCACCATCTCATCGACGTTGCGGCCCAGCGGCAGGTTGTTGACCACCTGATGCTGCACCACGCCATCCTCGTCGATCAGGAAGGAGGCGCGCAGGGCGACACCGGCTTCCGGATGCTCGATGCCGTACGCCTGGGTAATCTCGTGCTTGACGTCGGCCACGATCGGGAAGCCGACCTCACCGATACCACCGGCGTCCGGGCTGGTCTTGCGCCAGGCGTAGTGGGTGAACTGGGAATCGATGGAGACACCGATCACCTCGACACCCAGATCCTTGAACTGCGCCAGACGGTTGTCATGGGCGATGATCTCGGACGGGCACACGAAGGTGAAGTCCAGCGGCCAGAAGAACAGCACGCGCAGCTTGCCGTTGCTGTCGGACAGCTTGAAGTTCTCGACGATTTCGCCGTTGCCGGTGACGGCGGCGGCTTCGAAATCGGGAGCTTGACGTCCTACCAGTACGCTCATGAAAGTCTCCTTGGAGTAGTGAAACGTGAGGGTTCAAGAATCAGGGGCAAATACCGGATGTCACCCTAGGCCAGCGAACCACACCGGGCCAATCGACCTGGGCCATCGACCCGATAGTCGCCGGCTATTGTCACCCGACGGCGATGACGTCGCAATGACGCCGTCATCGACATCCGCCAGGCTCGAATGAGATCGTTACGCGGCCCACAGCGGCGCATGACACTTCCATCACATGAGCCCTGTCACATGACCTCGTCATCATCGCCGGCGGCCACCGAGACGATATCCTCGGTCACCGCATCCACCTCGATACGGTAGTGGATCGGCGCACAGCACTGGGGGCAGTCTTCCCAGGTCTCGTGGCTGCCCTGGGAGGTGTCCACCACCAGCTCGATATGGGCATCGCAGTAGGGGCAATCAAGCGGCCAGCTCGGCAGCGTCTGTTCGTGCACGATGCACCTCCCCTCTGGTCGCGATCGACGTGAACCTTCACCATGGGGGTGACCCGACAGCCTTTCAAGGCGTGATCCGGCATCCGTTTACACGTCAACGGTTGAAGAACACAACTATGATGACCAAGTACCACTACTAGTACCACCAAGGGATCGATATTGGCCCCGCGCCGATCCCAGCGAACCTGGACCGTTCGATTCAATGCCTCAGGAGGACAGCATGAGTAGCGATTCCCTACCGGATACCCGTCGCACGCTAGATGTAGGCGGAACTCAGTACGACTTCTACAGCCTGGCCCAGGCTGCCGAGGACCTTGGCGATATTCAGCGTCTGCCGATGACGCTCAAGGTACTGCTGGAAAACCAGCTACGCTTTGCCGACGATGAGAGCGTGTCCAGAGAAGACCTTCAGGCGCTGGTGGACTGGCAGAAGGAAGGCCGCTCGGACCGCGAGATCGGCTACCGTCCCGCCCGCGTGCTGATGCAGGACTTCACCGGCGTGCCGGGGGTGGTCGACCTGGCCTCGATGCGTGCCGCGGTGGAGAAACTCGGTGAGCAACCGTCGAAGATCAACCCGCTGTCACCGGTCGATCTGGTCATCGACCACTCGGTGATGGTCGACAAGTACGGCGACCCGTCCGCCTTCAAGGACAACGTGGCGCTGGAGATGGAGCGCAACCGCGAGCGCTACGAGTTCCTGCGCTGGGGCCAGCAGGCCTTCGACAACTTCCGCGTGGTGCCGCCGGGCACCGGCATCTGCCACCAGGTCAACCTGGAGTACCTGGGCAAGACGGTGTGGACCCGGGAAGAGGACGGCAAGACCCTGGCCTACCCGGATACCCTGGTCGGCACCGACTCCCACACCACCATGATCAACGGCCTCGGCGTACTCGGCTGGGGTGTCGGCGGCATCGAGGCCGAGGCCGCCATGCTCGGCCAGCCGGTGTCGATGCTGATCCCCGAGGTCATCGGCTTCAAGCTGACCGGCAAGCTCAGAGAAGGCATCACCGCCACCGACCTGGTACTCACCGTCACCGAGATGCTGCGCAAGAAAGGCGTGGTCGGGAAGTTCGTCGAGTTCTACGGCGACGGCCTCAAGGACCTGCCCCTGGCCGACCGCGCCACCATCGCCAACATGGCCCCGGAGTACGGCGCCACCTGCGGCTTCTTCCCGGTGGACGACGAGACCTTGAACTACATGCGGCTGTCCGGCCGCGACGACGACCAGATCGCCCTGGTCGAGGCCTACTCCAAGGAGCAGGGCCTGTGGCGCGAACCCGGCCACGAGCCGATCTTCAGCGACACCCTGGGACTCGACATGGGTGACGTCGAGGCCAGCCTCGCCGGTCCCAAGCGGCCCCAGGACCGTGTCGCCCTGAGCCAGCTCGCCACCACCTTCGAAAAACTGATGGAGGACGAGGGCAAGTCGGCCAAGGACAGCCGCGACGACAAGATGGGCTCCGAGGGCGGCCAGACCGCGGTCGGCGTCGAGCGCAGCTATCGTCACGCCGACAGCCAGGACGTCAACTACAAGGGCGAGGACTTCAGCCTGGACCCCGGCGCGGTGGTCATCGCTGCCATCACCTCGTGCACCAACACCTCGAACCCCAGCGTGATGATGGCCGCAGGCCTCTTGGCCCGCAAGGCCAAGGAGAAGGGCCTGGCCACCAAGCCCTGGGTCAAGACCTCGCTGGCTCCCGGCTCCAAGGTGGTCACCGAATACCTGGCCGCCGCCGGCCTGCAGGACGACCTCAACGCCCTGGGCTTCAATCTGGTGGGCTATGGCTGCACCACCTGCATCGGCAACTCGGGCCCGCTGCCCGAGCCGATCGAGGATGCCGTCAAGACCGGCGACCTGACGGTGGCCTCGGTACTGTCCGGCAACCGCAACTTCGAAGGCCGGGTGCACCCGCTGGTGAAGACCAACTGGTTGGCCTCACCGCCCCTGGTGGTGGCCTTCGCCCTGGCCGGCAATGTGCGCTGCGACCTGGACAATGACCCCATCGGTGAAGGTAGCGACGGCGAGCCGGTCTACCTCAAGGACATCTGGCCCACCCAGGCCGAGGTCGCCGAGGCGGTGGAGAAGGTCAACACCGAGATGTTCCGCAAAGAATACGCCGCGGTGTTCGACGGCGACGAGGTGTGGAAGGCCATCAAGGTGCCGGAAAGCGAGGTCTACGAGTGGGACGACAACTCGACCTACATCCAGCACCCGCCCTTCTTCGAGGGCATGGGCAAGGAGCCGTCCAAGGTCGAGGACGTCAAGGACGCCCATGTACTGGCCATGCTCGGCGACAGCGTGACCACCGACCACATCTCGCCGGCCGGCGCGATCAAGCCCGACAGCCCGGCGGGCCGCTACCTGCAGGAGAACGGCGTCAAGCCGGTGGACTTCAACTCCTACGGCTCGCGGCGCGGCAACCACGAGGTGATGATGCGCGGCACCTTCGCCAACGTGCGCATCCAGAACGAGATGCTCGATGGCGTGGTCGGTGGCGAGACTCGCCACGTGCCCAGCGGCGAACAGATGGCGATCTACGACGCCGCCATGAAGTACCAGGAGGAAGGCACCCCCCTGGTGGTGGTGGCCGGCAAGGAGTACGGCACCGGCTCCTCCCGCGACTGGGCGGCCAAGGGCACCCTGCTGCTCGGCGTGCGCGCCGTGCTGGCGGAGTCCTACGAGCGCATCCACCGCTCCAACCTGATCGGCATGGGCGTGGTACCGCTGCAGTTCCCCGAAGGAGAGGATCGCAAGTCACTCGGCATGACCGGCGACGAGACGGTCTCCATCGAGGGCCTCGACAGCCTCGAACCCGGCGGCAAGGTCAAGGTGACCATCAAGGGCGACAAGGGTGAGAAGACCCTCGACGCCCTGTGTCGCATCGACACCGCCAACGAGCTCGAGTACTACCGCCACGGCGGCATACTGCACTATGTGCTGCGCAAGATGATCGGCGCCGCCTGATCACCCGGCGGGCCCAGGCCCGCCACACAGACGGCCGGCGCATCGCACTGGCCGTCACACCGAGACCTCGCCCACCGGCGAGGTCTTTTTTTGTGCGAATCTTGTTTTCTACTCCATCTACAGACCCTTCAGCGCAGCGCTTGAGCGACCGCATCTATTGCTACCCGCCTGTGTTGCTACCCGACTGCGCCTCACGCCAGCAAATAAAAACCCCGCCTTGTGGCGGGGTTCAGTGATCGCTTGAGCGCGCAGATGCCTAGAAGGCGCGGCGACGATAGTCGCGATAGTTGGGCATCCAGCAGCTCTTTTCGATGTCGCGGCGCAGCTTGGTACCGTCGCTCTTGAGCGCCACGCCCTCGTGCTGGGCCTGGGCCGCCACGTCGAAGGCGATCGACTTGGAGATATCGCGGATGCGCGACAGCGCCGGCAGCATGGCACCCTCGCCCTCCTTGACGATCGGTGCCTCCCGGGCCAGAGCCCGTGAGGCCGCCATCAGCATCGCATCGGTGACGCGGCGTGCACCGCTTGCCACCACCCCGAGGCCGATCCCCGGGAAGATGTAGGCGTTGTTGCACTGGGCGATGGGAATGCGACGACCATTGATCTCGACCGGGGCGAAGGGACTGCCGGTGGCCACCAGGGCGTCGCCGTTGGTCCACTCGAGCACGTCGGAGGGGATCGCTTCGGCCCGAGAAGTGGGGTTGGACAGCGGCATGATCAGCGGCATCTTGCAGTTGGCGTGCATCGCCTTGACCACCGCCTCGGTGAAGATACCCTTCTGGCCACAGACGCCGAGCAGCACCGTCGGCTGAACCTGCTTGACCACCTCGAGCAGGTCCTGACCTTCCCAGCCCTCGACCATACCGGCCGGGTGGGCAAGGCGGCGCTGGAAGTCACGCAGCCAGGTCTGGTCGTCCGTCACCAGGCCCTCGCGATCGACCATGTAGACCCGCTCGCGGGCCTGGGACTCGGTCAGGCCTTCGGCCATCATCGCCACCACCACCATCTCGGCGATGCCGCAGCCGGCGGAGCCGGCGCCGACGAACACCACCCGCTGACGGGCCATGCCCTCGCCACGTGCCTGGCAGGCCGCCATCAGGGTGCCGACGCAGACCGCAGCGGTGCCCTGGACGTCATCATTGAAGCAGCATAGCTCGTCGCGATAGCGCTCCAGCAGCGGCATGGCGTTGGCCTGGGCAAAGTCCTCGAACTGCAGCAGTACCTTGGGCCAGCGCCGCTTCACCGCCTGCATGAAGGCATCGATGAACTCGTCGTATTCTTCCTGGCTGATACGCGGGTGGCGCCAGCCCATGTAGCGCGGGTCGTCCAGCAACTGCTGATTGTTGGTACCGACGTCGAGCATTATCGGCAGAGTATTGGCCGGGCTGATGCCGCCACAGGCGGTGTACAGCGACAACTTGCCGATGGGGATGCCCATGCCGCCGATGCCCTGGTCACCGAGGCCGAGGATGCGCTCGCCGTCGGTGACCACGATCACCTTGACGTTGTCCTTGGTGGCGCTGCGCAGGATGTCGTCCATGTACTCGCGGTCGGGGTAGGAGATGAACAGCCCCCGGTGGTTGCGATAGATATTGGAGAACTCCTCACAGGCCTTGCCGACCGTGGGGGTGTAGATGATCGGCAGCATCTCCTCGAGATGCTCGGAGACGAGGCGGAAGAACAGCGTCTCGTTGTCGTCCTGGATCGCCCGCAGGTAGATATGGCGGTCCAGGTCATTCTGGCACTGCTGGTACTGGTGGTAGGCACGCTCGACCTGTTCGTCGATGGTCTCGACGTTCTGCGGCAAGAGGCCGATCAGGTTGAACTGCAGGCGCTCCTTCTGGGTGAAGGCGCTGCCCTTGTTGAGCAGCGGCATCTCCAGCAGAGAGGGTCCAGCGTAGGGAATATAGAGGGGACGCTTGGGTTCTGTGCTCATCTCTCGTCTCGTTTGGTGACTCGGTCAAGGGACTCTGGCGAGTCCGGGCACTCTTCTCGGTACCCTTGGGGAAACACTGACGACATCGCCCGTGCGCGATGCACCGGGCTCAGGCGGCGCCTGCCTGACAAGGCGTTATACCATTCTTCCTTTGTGCCCACTCTAGCACGCCGTCGAGAAAGCCCCGCAAAAGCGGGCCCTCAACGCAGGGCCCATGCGCACTTTAGCTCAGACAAGAGCGACTCGACGATGAGACGCGTAGGAAACGGCTCAAACGAAGCGACCAAGCCCCGCGGCGACACGCAGTCGATCCATCAGCGGAGCAGCCTCGGCACGAGCACGCTCGGCCCCTTGAAGCAGCACCGTCTCGATATGGCCCGGATCTTCCATCAGCGCCTGGTAACGCTCACGCGGGGCGCGCAGCTGTTCGTTGAGGTGTTCGAAGACCCGGTTCTTGGCGTCCCCCCAGCCGATGCCCGCGGCGTAGTCATCACGCATGGCCTGGGTTTCCTCGGCGCTGGCGAAGGCCGAATATATCTGGAACAGGGTGCAGGTGTCGGGATCCTTGGGCTCGCCGGGCTCCAGCGAGTTGGTCTTGATCTTGCGCACCAGCTTGAGCAGCTTCTTTTCCGGCACGAACAGCGGGATGGTGTTGTTGTAGCTCTTGGACATCTTGCGACCGTCGAGGCCACCCAATACCTGGACCCGCTCGTCCACCACCGCCTCGGGCAGGGTGAAGAAGTCACCCTTGTAGAGATGATTGAAGCGCCCGGCCATGTCTCGGGCCATCTCGATATGCTGGATCTGGTCGCGTCCCACCGGCACCTTGTTGGCCTGGAACATCAGGATGTCGGCGGCCATCAGCACCGGATAGCCGAACAGGCCCATGGTGACGCCCTTGTCCGGATCCTGGTTGCCGGCTTCGTCGTTCTCCGCCACCGCCGCCTTGTAGGCGTGGGCGCGGTTCATCAGGCCCTTGGCACAGACGCAGGACAGCATCCAGGTCAGCTCGGGAATCTCGGGGATATCGGACTGGCGATAGAAGATGGCGTTGTCGGTGTCCAGCCCCAGCGCCATCCAGGTCGCGGCGATCTCGAGGCGCGACTGCTGGACCCGCTGCGGGTCCTGACACTTGATCAGCGCGTGCAGATCGGCGAGGAAGTAGTAGGACTGCACGTTGGGATCGAGGCTGGCCTCGATCGCCGGCTTGATGGCCCCGACGTAGTTGCCCAGATGGGGGGTACCGGTGGTGGTGATACCGGTCAGCACCCGGGTCTTGTCGGAAGCGGTGGTCGTTGCGGACATGGACGGCACTCTAGTATCGGCAAATGCCCGCTATGGTAACGCCAAGGCCTGTGGATGGCGACCGGGGCGACAGCGCCGCCCCGGCCGACCCTTGGCCAATCACATCAGCCGAGCACACTCTCCACGCTGATCACCGGCAGCGAGAAGGCCTCCCCTACGGCTGCGTAGGTGAGCTGGCCGTCATGGACATTGAGACCGGCGGCGAAGTGACGATCCTCACCGAGCGCCCGACGCCAGCCCTTGTCGGCCAGCGCCACCACAAACGGCTGGGTGGCGTTGGTCAGGGCCTGGGTCGAGGTGCGCGCCACCGCACCCGGCATGTTGGCGACACAATAGTGCACGACGCCGTCCACCACGTAGGTCGGCTCGGCATGGGTGGTGGGCCTGGAGGTCTCGAAGCAACCGCCCTGATCGATGGCCACGTCCACCAGCACCGCCCCCGGCTTCATTTCCGACAGCATGGCGCGGTTGATCAGCTTGGGCGCCGCCGCCCCCGGGACCAGCACCGCCCCGATGATCAGGTCCGATTCGCGCACCGCTTCTTCCAGTGCGTCGGCGCAGGAAAACACCGTCTTCATGCGCCCCTGGTAGCGATCATCCAGGGTCTCGAGGCGCGGGATCGACTTGTCCAGCACGCTGACATCGGCGCCCAGCCCCAACGCCATGCGGGCGGCGTTCTCGCCGACCACGCCACCGCCGATCACGGTAACCTTGGCAGGCGGCACCCCAGGCACCCCGGGCAGCAATACACCCGCACCGCCCTGGGCCTTTTCGAGACTGTGGGCACCGGCCTGCACGGCCATGCGTCCGGCCACGGTGCTCATCGGCGCCAACAGGGGTAGTCCGCCCTGAGGCGCGGTGATGGTCTCGTAGGCGATGCAGGTCGCGCCGCTGTCCAGAAGCCCCTTGGTCAGGGTTTCTTCGGCGGCCAGATGCAGGTAGGTGAACAGGGTGTGCTGGGGGCGCAGCCGGGCCACCTCTTCGGGCTGGGGCTCCTTGACCTTGAGGATCAACTCGGCGCCATCGAACAGCGCGTCCACGTCGGCCTCGATGGTGGCACCGGCAGCTTGATAGGCCTCGTCGGCAAAACCGGCGCCCTCACCCGCACCGGCCTGCACAACCACCGCGTGGCCACGCTCGGTCAGCTCCCGCGCACCACTGGGGGTCAGGGCGACGCGGTACTCATGGTTCTTGATTTCCTTGGGGACGGCGATCTGCATGGCGACTCTCCCATCGATTCGTACAACAGATTTTTTATCGTCACCCACAGTGAAGCACAGGAATTTTTTGCCAATAAACCCCCGGCGAAAAAACGGAAAGATCAGAAAACTTCACCCTCAAAGACCTTTGAACTTTCTTCCCAGGCCCCTAAAAACAGCAAGACACACCAGGGCGTGACGCCTTGCGGGCAACACGCCGAGGAACAAGACCTCAAAGGTGAGCAGCGTCATCGGGGGAACCAGCGCCGCTGATCGTGGTGACGTCCCCCCACCTTGGCCCCGCAGCGGGTGAGCCAGCATCCCCGGCCGCCTGGTGCTGCGTCTCGCCGCCCAGAGGCCATCCGCCTATCCTCGAACCAGGGCGCCGGGCTAGAAAGAGTTCTGGATCCGCCTATAGCCTTCCACCAGGCTATTGTTGGTGCGCGCCACGTCTTCGGAAAACGCTGAATCCTGGACCGTTACTCGGGACAGGGTGTCCAGATCGGTCCCGGGGCCAATGCGCTCGGTGGACGGCACATAGAAGTCGTCGGGAAGGTCGCAACCATCTACCACGGCGTTATGGCGCACCACCGCGCCCTTGCCGATAGTGCAGTTGAACAGCACGCTGTTGAAACCGATAAAGGCGCTCTCTCCGACCACGCAGGGACCGTGCACGATGGCGCGATGCGCAATCGACGTGCGTGCACCAATGATCACCGCCGCGCCGGACTTGGAGTGGATGACGACGCCGTCCTGGATATTGGAGTGGGCGCCGATGATCATCGGCTCCATCTCGCCATCGGCATCGACCTCATCGGCACGAATGACCGCGTAGGGGCCGATGAAGACGTTCTCCTCGACGATCACCCGCCCACAGAGAATGGCCGTGGGATCGACAAAGGCGCTGGGGTGGACAACCGGCAAATCACCGTAGGGATTCTTGCGAATCATTCATGCTTCCTTGATTGTGATTCCTGCGAATCAGATAGTAATCGTCGCCCGGCGTAGTCGGCATGGGCGAATCTTGATGCGACATACGCCACCGCCTTCGCTGAGCCGGTTGGATCATCCGTGGACAAGCCCACCGAGCAGGCACTCGTCCGGACTCAGCATCGCCCTTGGGGCGGCCATCACGGTCACAAGCGGTGGATGCTTACCGGCGCCGCTACTTCCGCGTCCTGGCGAAGTGATGTTCTCTCTGTTCCTGGCGCTGCTTGGCTTCGAGGCACAAGCGCGCCGTGGGCCGGTGCAACAGCCGGGGAAGTCCGATGGGAACGCCGGTCTCCTCGCAGTAGCCGTACTCACCCGTCTCGACGCGCTTCAAGGCGCTGGCAATATTGGCCAGCAAGCGGGTTTCCCTGTCGGCCTGGCGAAGCTGCAGCTGAAGCTCTTCCTCCTGGGCTGCCTGGTCCAGATCGTCGCTCGACCTTTCGCGGGCCGAAATGCGCAGGCGAACCTCCTGCAACCTCTCTTCGACCAGCGCCCGTTCCTGCAGCAATCGGCATCGAAAGAACGCCAGTTGCTCACCGTTCATGTAGTCGTCGTCCGGCATCTCGAGAAGATGCGCTGCGTCATCCATCGTTGGCATCTCACCGCTCCTCCCGCCGCGCCGATTGCACAAGGCGTCTGAGACCATCACACTCGCACAAAATGTTATGTTATAACATATCTGTTAAGTGGCACAACACACCCGCAAATCTTGACTCCCAGGGCCACCTCGCTGAGGCGGTCGTTGACCACGTCGCCGTCCACGGCCACCAGGCTGACCCTCCCGCCTCTACCTCGTGGTCCAAAGTGCTGCAGTTCTTCCATGAACCCAGGGAGTCTTTAGACGCATTCAGGAACAAAGTGCGACCTATCACACCCAGGGTCAGGACAAAAAAGCTGCCAGTATTGAGATTCGCCAACTCGACACCCAGGGTGCCAGAAAATTGCCGGAAGGGGCGGAGGCCAGCTGTGTACGCTCAGGTCTGTGTGGTCAGGTCCCTGTCGTCAGGACGTTATCGTCAGCTTTCCGCGACCAGGGCGCCGCCGTAGGCGCTGACGAATTCGGGAGGAAGACGGCGGGGACGGCCGCTTGAGAGAGCGATGCAGGCGTAGCGGGTACGTGCACGCAGCAGGGTGACACCATCCTGCGGGCGTATCAGTTGAAAGCGGCGGGTCAGGGTCAGGCGCGAGTCGCAGGCGACGATCCAGGTGGCCATGGCCAGGCGTTCGCCCTCGAAACCCGGCGCCAGATAGTCGAGTTCGTGACGGTGCACCGCCATGGCGCGATCCAGCGCCCGGTAGTGTTCCAGGGTCAGACCCAGCTGGCCGGAGTGCTCCCAGCTGGCCTGTTCCACCCAGCGCAGGTACTGGGCGTTGTTGACGTGGCCATAGTGGTCGATGGCCTCGGGCGCCACCAGGATGTCGATCACGAAGGGCCGGGGCAGATCCCAGTCGAAGGCACCGTGTTCAGCGGTCATGATCGTCCTCCTTGCGGCCACCGCAGTTCCAGCAGGTATCGAAGGCCCCTTCGAGCTCCTCGCCGCAGGCCCGGCAGCGCCAGGCGCTGTCCGGCGCTGGCTCCTCGAGCGCCTGTTTCACCAGCGCTTCGGCTCGCTCACGGTTGTGCTCGGCGACCCACACCTGGGGCTCGCACTCCAGCGGCGGCAGCTCCCCGGCGCCACCGCCGAGGGTCATGTTGCGCAGTTCGCAGGGGATCCCGGCGGCGTCGAGCAGGTTGCGCACGTGGCCCACCAGCAGGGCGTTGCCGTGGGAAAAGATCAGGGTCCAGGGAACCTCGGTCATGGTGTCTTCCTTGGCGCGGGCTTGCCCAGGCACGATGTGACACTTCCATCGCCCGAGGCAAGCCCCTGCGCCTTTTTCGGCCCAGCTAGTTCGGCCCAGCTAGTTCGGCCCAGCGTGTTCAGCCACGGCGAGTCACGTCGCGCCTATCTAGCTCATGCCTTGTTCAATCGCGCCTTGCTCAGTCGCGAAAGACGCGCACACCGAGCGCCTTGAGGTAGGCGGTTTCGGGGATCGCCGGGTGCACCGGGTGATCCGGTCCCTGGTGGCCCTGGAACAGGATCTGTCCCTGACGATCCTGGTGACGTACCGCACCGCGCACCACGTCGACCAGGCGATCCTGTGCCAGGTGCATGGAGCAGGAGGCGGACAGCAGCAGGCCATCGCGGCCCAGCAGGCGCATGGCGTCGCGATTGAGTCGGGCGTAGGCACGCTCGCCGTTGGCGATATCCTTGCGCCTCTTGATGAAGGCCGGCGGATCGAGCACGATCACGTCGAACTTCTCGCCGTCGGCCTTGAGCGCCGCCAGCGCCTCGAAGGCGTCGCCGTGACCCACAGCGACCCGCTCGTGCTGGCCGTTGAGCGCGGCGTTCTCGGCGACGCGATCCAGCGCTGACTCGCTGGCATCCACGCACAGCACTTCGCTGGCGCCATGGGCCGCCGCCTGCACGCCCCAGCCACCGACGTAGCTGAACAGGTCCAGCACCCGCTTGCCGGCCACCCGCTGATTGAGCCAGGCGCGGTTGATGCGGTGGTCGTAGAACCAGCCGGTCTTCTGGCCGTCGAGCACGGGGGCGACGAACTGCACGCCGTTCTCTTCCAGCAGCACCTGCTCCGGCAGCTCGCCCTTGACCACTTCTACCACCTCGCTGAGGCCTTCCTGACGACGACCACTGGTGTCGTTGCGCAGCACCACACAGGCAGGGGACAGCACCTTGTCGAGTGCGTCGAGCAGCTCGTCCTTCACCGCTTCCATGCCGGCGGTGTTGAGCTGGACCACCAGCACCTCGGCGTAGCGGTCGATGACCAGCCCCGGCAGCAGATCGGCCTCACCATGGACCAGGCGATAGAACGGCTTGTCGAACAGGCTCTGGCGCAGCGCCAGGGCCTGATTCAGGCGATGCACCAGCAGCGAGCGATCCAGCCGCATGCTCGGGTCACGCGAGACGATGCGGGCGCAGATCAGCGAGTTGGGATTGACGTAGGCCAGACCCATGGGCTTGCCATTGGCGGCCTCGACGATGACCTGCTCACCGACTTCGAGCCCCTTGAGCGGCGTCTCGGCGATGTCGATCTCGTTGGAATACAGCCACAGGTGGCCGGACTTGAGGCGACGATCGGCGTTCTTTTTCAGGCGCAGCGGACGAGTCACGGTGATCACTCTCTCTAGAAGTTTTTCAAAATCGCCATCAGCTCAAATCTCGGGAAGCGCTGAATAAATGTCGCGAGCGATGACAGGTCGGTTGTCGCCGGAGCGCAGAGGCCGGAGTTTACATGCGGTTAAATGAGGACCTTGAGCACCGCCGGCGACCGAGATGTCGAGCGCAGCAATTTATACAGTGTTTCCTCTAACGCTGACAGCGGGGACAAAACACACTGGCACGCTGCCCCAGAGTCACGTGCTTCAGCTCACCGCCACAACGGCGGCAGGGTGCGCCGGCACGCCCATAGACGTTGAGGCGCTGGGCGAAGTAGCCGGGTTCGCCGGTGCCGCTGACGAAGTCGCGCAGGGTGGTGCCGCCCTGGGTGATGGCCGCGGCCAGCACCTCCTTGGCGGCGGCGGCCAGCCGATCGTAGCGCTCGCGTCCGATGCGACCGGCAGCGCGGCGCGGATCGATACCGGCCAGAAACAGCGCTTCGCTGGCGTAGATGTTACCCACCCCGACGACCACGGCGTTGTCCATCAAGAACGGTTTCACCGCCGCCTGGCGCCCCCGCGACAGGGCGTACAGCCGGGCGCCGTCGAAGGCCTGCGACAACGGCTCGGGGCCTAGCCGCGACAAGCGGGTATCGTGGGCCTCGTCGTCTCGGAGCCAATCGACGAAGCCGAAACGACGCGGGTCGTGATAGCGCAGGATGACGCCGTCCTCGAGCACCAGGTCCACATGGTCGTGCTTCCTGGGCAGCTCACCGAGGCGGGCAATACGCAGGCTACCGGACATGCCCAGGTGCCACAGCAGGGTGCCCTTTTCGCGCACTCCGCCGCCGTCGTCCGCCCGGGACGCGCCCGTGCAGGTGCCCTCGGTGCTGGCGAGCGTCTCGCCGCTCTCACCGCCCTCGCCCGACAGCATCGGCAGCAGCAGGTACTTGGCGCGACGGCGAATCTCGCCGAGGCGGGCGCCGATCAGACGATCGGCGAGATCCTCAGGCACCGGCACCCGCAGGCGCGACTGGCGCACCAGCACCTCACGTATCTCGCGCCCTTGTACGTGGGGGGCGATGCCGCGCCGGGTGGTCTCGACTTCGGGAAGCTCGGGCATGGCACACCTGGGGCCTGAGGTTAGAGCGGCGAGCAGCGAGCGACATCACGCCATCGCCCGGGGCCGCTGACAGGGACATACGCAAGAACCCGACCTCGGGGCCGGGTTCTCGGTGACAGGCGACAACTCGCCTGCGGTGGAAGCGAGATCAAGCCTTACTTGATCTTGGCTTCCTTGTACATCACGTGCTTGCGAACCACCGGATCGAACTTCTTCATTTCCATCTTGTCCGGAGTGTTACGCTTGTTCTTGTCGGTGGTGTAGAAGTGGCCGGTACCGGCGCTGGACACCAGACGAATCTTGTCACGCATGAGACTTCTCCCAGTTTGCCGCCTGGTACGCGTCGTGCACACCAGGCCAGTCATTCAAGTCGGCGGAGGCCGTTCGCTCAGGCGAACCAGTGGACTCCCGAGGACGTCATCCTTAGATGGCGTCGCCGCGCTTACGGATATCGCTGAGCACCTCTTCGATGCCCTTCTTGTCGATGATGCGCATGCCCTTGGAGGAAACACGCAGGGTCACGAAACGCTTTTCGGACTCGACCCAGAAGCGATGGCTGTGAAGGTTCGGCAAGAAACGACGACGGGTCTTGCGCTGGGAGTGTGAAACGTTGTTACCAGTCACCGGGCGCTTGCCGGTAACCTGACATACTTTGGACATGAGAGCCTCCAACCGCGTGGCGAGTTGTTCAAAACCTGTCGGGCAAACCGGGAAGGGCGAGAACCGAAGGGATGTGTCGCAGACTGGCCGCGCGGTGCCGGCGAAAGTCCGCATTCATCATGCCCTCAGCAACCTCGAGCCCTGTCATGAGCCCCGTGCTTTTGACCCAAGGGAATTCAAAGGGTGCACTTTATACCAGACCCTGCCTCCATGGGCAAGGGATACACCAACGTTCGCCAGGTCGCTCGCTCACGGCCCGTGTCGAGGTGCTCGAAACGGCTCCGCTGCGTCGACGGCGATGACGTGACGTGTTCGGGTAGAGAGTCGCCCGGCCAGGACGCGATAGGATCGAGACGATCCTCGCCCCGCCTGGGCCAGCTCTCCTTGCGCGCGGCGCATTATACCCAACCTCGCTCGGCAAATGACACCACTTCTGCGTCTCCCACCACAAAATGATCCAGTACACGGATATCGAACAGGCCCAGCGCCTCTTTCAGGCGATCGGTGATACGCCGGTCGGCGTCACTGGGCTCGGCCACCCCGGAGGGATGGTTGTGGCACAGGATCAAGGCGCCCGCCCCCAGCGCCAGGGCACGTTTGGCCACCTCACGTGGGTACACCGAGGCGCTGTCCAGGGTGCCGCGAAACAGCACCTCGAAGCGGATCACCCGATGCTGGGCGTCGAGAAACAGTGCGGCGAAGGCCTCGTGGTCCAGATGACGAAGCTGGGCGGAAAGAAAGGTCCTGACCCGCGCGGGAGAATTCAGCGCCTGACCCCGCTCCAGATAGCTCGCCAGATGACGGCGCGACATCTCCTGGGCGGCCTGCAGCTGAACGAAGGTGGCAAGCCCCAGGCCACACTGGGCACAGACCTCCTGCTGATGCGCCTCGAGCAGGGCACGCAGTCCGCCGAAGGCACCCAGTACGTCCCGTGCCAGGTCCACTGCGGAGCGTCCTGCCACCCCGACCCGCAGCACAATCGCCAGCAGCTCGGCGTCGGATAGCGCGGTGGGCCCCAGCGCCAGCAGCTTCTCGCGAGGGCGCTCGCCCTCTGGCCAGTCTCGTATCGACATCCCTGTCTCCTGCTCCGTTGCTCTCGTCACACCCTGTCGTCACGCCCTGTCGTCACACCCTTTTGTCACATCCTCTTCTCATACCCAGCCGCCACATCCTCTTCTCACACTCTCTTCTCACACCCTCTTGTCACATCCTCCCCTCACGCCCTGTCGGCGAGCGCCGACATACCCGTTGAGTCTAGTGCGGTCTGCCTGATCTGGAGCCAGGGTGCGCGGCTACGCATGATCCGGTACCGGTGGTAAGGTAGAGGGCTGACTCTGGCTGCGGACTTTTTTCATGTTGCACGCTCCCTCCTCTTCCGGTTGCGGCCTGACCGGCTCAGGCCCCGGCGGCCTGCGCCCCGGGCAGCGGGTTGTGCTGGGCATCAGCGCCGGTATTGCCGCCTACAAGAGCGCCTCTCTGGCCCGACTGCTGGTGCAGGCGGGCTGCGAGGTGCAGGTAGTGATGACCGAGGGAGCCCAGGCCTTCATCACGCCGCTGACGCTGCAGGCGCTGACCGGACGCGCGGTACGCACCTCGCTGCTGGACCCCGACGCCGAGCTCGGCATGGGTCATATCGAACTCGCCCGCTGGGCCGACCTTATTCTGATCGCCCCCGCCACCGCCGACCTGATGGCGCGCCTGGCCCAGGGCATGGCCGACGATCTGTTGACCACCGCTTGCCTGGCCAGCGACGCCCGGCGGATGCTGGCCCCGGCGATGAACCAGGCCATGTGGCGCCATCCGGCGACCCAGCGCAACGCCGCCCGGCTGGTCGAGGATGGCTGGGCCCTGCTGGGGCCCGAACAGGGCGACCAGGCCTGTGGCGACGTCGGCCCGGGACGCATGATGGAACCGGAGGCCATTCTCGGCGCCCTGCTGGATGCCGGCTCTCCCTCCACGCCCCGGACAGCGACAGGCGTCGTGGGAGAGAAAGGCGAAGCAGTGCCCCCGGACGCAGACCTTCATGTGGTGATCACCGCCGGCCCCACCCGGGAGCCGCTGGATCCGGTGCGCTACCTGTCCAATCACAGCTCCGGCAAGATGGGTTTCGCCCTGGCGGAAGCGGCCCGGGACAGTGGCGCCCGTGTCACCCTGATCGCCGGCCCCGTCAGTCTGCCGACGCCCCCGGGCGTTGCCCGCCACGACATAGAAACCGCGGAAGAACTGCTCGCCGCAGCCGAAGGGCTGATGGATGGCTGCGACATCTTCATCGGCTGCGCGGCGGTGGCGGACTATCGCGCCGAGGCTCCGGCCGAACACAAGATAAAGAAGCGCGATGACGACGACGGTCTTACCCTGAAGCTGGTCAAGAACCCCGACATCATCGCCACCCTGGCTGCCCGCGATCCGCGTCCGCTGATGGTCGGCTTCGCCGCCGAGACCCGCGACGTGGTGCGCTACGCCGAGGGCAAGCTCGCGCGCAAGGGGCTCGACATGATCGTCGCCAACGACGTCTCCCGGGAGGGACTCGGCTTCGGCTCGGACCGCAATGCCGCAACCCTGGTGTGGCGCGACGGCGAGTCTCTCGCCCGCCGCGAAGAGACCGACCAGGACAAGGCCAGCCTGGCCCAGGCCATCATCGCCCAGGCCCGAGCCTGCCTCGAGGCGCGACGTCAGACGGTGCGGCCGAACCCGCGCTGAGCCACGACACCACTTATTTATCAGGAAGCCTGTCTGGCTGCCCAAGACCAAGGACCTTTCATGCACGACACTGCCTCGCGCCCTCGCCTCGCCGTCAAGATCCTCGATGAACGGATCAAGGAGCGCATGCCCCGCTACGCCACCGACGGCTCGGCCGGGATGGACCTTCACGCCCTGCTCGACGCGCCGCTGACGCTGGCCCCCGGGGATTGCGAACTGGTCCGCACCGGGCTCTCGATCCATATCGCCGATCCGGGCCTGGCCGGCATGATCCTGCCCCGCTCGGGGCTTGGCCACAAACACGGCATCGTGCTCGGCAACCTGGTCGGCCTGATCGACTCCGACTACCAGGGCGAACTGATGGTGTCGGTGTGGAACCGATCGACCACCGCCTTCACCCTCGAGCCCTTCGAACGTCTGGCCCAGTACGTGCTGGTGCCGGTGGTCCAGGCCGAGCTGGAAGTGGTCGAGGACTTTTCCGAGAGCCTTCGCGGCGGCGGCGGTTTCGGCAGCTCCGGCCGCCACTGACGCCCCAGGTTCGACTACCCGTTCATTCAAGCGCCACGTCAAAAGGACAGGACCCTCATATGACTCAAGTCCCCTCCACGATCTTTCGTGCCTACGATATTCGAGGCGTCGTCGACGAGACCCTGACCGAAGCCGGGGTCGAGGCGATCGGCCAGGCCATCGGCAGCGAAGCCCAGGCCCGCGGCGAATCCCGTGTAGTGGTGGCCCGCGATGGCCGACTCTCCGGCCCGCGCCTGATCAAGGCCCTGACCCGCGGCCTCACCGCCAGCGGCTGTGACGTGGTCGACATCGGCATGGTGCCAACGCCGGTGCTGTACTTTGCCACCCACACCCTGGAAGGTACCCGCTCCGGGGTCATGCTGACCGGCAGCCACAACCCGCCGGACTACAACGGCCTGAAGATGGTGCTGGGGGGCGAGACGCTCTCTGGCGAGGCGATCACCGCGCTCTACACTCGCCTTCAGAACGGCGATCTGCGCGAAGGCCAGGGCCAGGTGTCCGAGCACGATGTGCGTGACGCCTACCTAAAGCGCATCCTCGAAGACGTCTCGCTGTCGGGCTCGATCAAGGCGGTGGTGGACTGCGGCAACGGTGTGGCCGGTGAACTGGGCCCGCGCCTGGTCGAACAGCTCGGTGCCGACACCGTGCCGCTGTTCGAGGACATCGACGGCAACTTCCCCAACCACCACCCGGACCCCGGCAAGCCGGAGAACCTCAAGGACCTGATCCACGCGGTGGCCGAGCACAGCGCCGACATCGGTCTGGCCTTCGACGGTGACGGCGACCGCCTCGGCGTGATCACCCCCAAGGGGCGCCTGATCTACCCCGACCACCTGCTGATGGCGTTCGCCGAGGACATGCTCAGTCGCAATCCGGACGCCCGGGTGATCTTCGACGTCAAGTGCACCGGCAAGCTGATCGAGGTGATCGAGAAGGCCGGCGGCACGCCGGAAATGTGGCGCACCGGCCACTCCCTGATCAAGGCACGGATGAAGGAAACCGGCGCCCTGCTGGCCGGCGAGATGAGCGGCCATATCTTCTTCAAGGAGCGCTGGTACGGCTTCGACGACGGACTCTATGGGGCCGCCCGCTTGCTCGAGATCCTGTCGCGCTTCGACGGCGACGCCGACACCTTCTTCGATCGCTATCCGCAGAACCTGAGCACCCCGGAAATCAACATCGAGGTCACCGACGAGACCAAGTTCGACCTGGTCGCGCGCCTGGCCCGGGAAGGTGACTTCGGTGACGAAGGCGTCAAGACCACCCTGGACGGCATCCGCGTGGACTACCCGGATGGCTGGGGTCTGTGCCGCGCGTCCAATACCACGCCGATGCTGGTGCTGCGCTTCGAGGGTAACGACGCCGCCGCGCTGGAGCGCATTCGCACGCGCTTTGCCGAGGCGCTGGCCGACGTGGACGCCTCGCTCACCCTACCCAACTGACGTGCAGGAGACATGACGCCCATGAGCGAACAGGCACGCGATCCGCGCCTGGTGGTGGAGGTCCTCTCCGAGGCCCTCCCCTATATCCAGAAATTTTCCGGCAAGACCGTGGTGGTCAAGTATGGCGGCAACGCCATGACCGAGGACGCCCTGATCGACTCCTTCGCCCGGGACATGGTGCTGATGAAGGAAGTCGGCATCAATCCGGTGGTGGTCCACGGCGGCGGCCCCCAGATCGGTGATCTGCTGGCCAAGCTCAACATCGAGTCGCGCTTTGTCGGTGGCATGCGTGTCACCGACGCCGAGACCATGGACGTGGTCGAGATGGTGCTCGGCGGACTGGTCAACAAGGATATCGTCAACCAGATCAATCAGTGCGGCGGCAAGGCCATCGGCCTGACCGGCAAGGATGGCGCCCAGATCCGCGCGCGCCAGCTCAAGGTCGAGCACCAGAGCCCGGAAATGACGGCGCCCGAGATCATCGACATCGGCCATGTGGGCGAAGTGGAACACGTCTCCACCGACCTGATCGAAATGCTCGCCGCCCGGGATTTCATTCCCGTGATCGCCCCCATCGGGGTCGACGGCGAAGGTCGCAGCTACAATATCAATGCGGATCTGGTGGCCGGCAAGGTGGCCGAGGCGCTCGGCGCCGAGAAGCTGATGCTGCTGACCAACGTGGCCGGGTTGATGAACCGCGACGGAGAGGTGATGACGGGACTTTCCACCGCTCAGGTCGACGAATTGATCGCCGACGGCACCATCCACGGTGGTATGCTGCCGAAGATCCGCTGCGCCCTCGACGCGGTCAAGGACGGGGTCGTCAGCGCCCATATCGTCGATGGCCGGGTGCCCCACGCCACCCTGTTGGAGATCTTTACCAACGCGGGTGTCGGCACCCTGATCACCAACGAATCGCCCAACTGAAGTACCCGTACCAGGGCGATACGAAAGCGACACGATAACGACGCAAGGAAGTGCGAACCGGGCACAAGCTCCGGACGCAAGGGAACTCGCCCGCTGGCGCCCCGGCGGGCCATCAACGACAAAAGAATTCGATATCATGACGCAGGAAAAGACCCCAAGTCGGCGGGACCAGATACTGCAGGCGCTGGCCCTGATGCTGGAAGAAGACAGCGGCAAGCGCATCACCATCGCCGCCCTGGCGCGCCAGGTCGGCGTCTCGGAGGCAGCGCTCTACCGCCACTTCCCGAGCAAGGCCAGGATGTACGAGGGCCTGATCAGCTTTATCGAGGAGACCCTGTTCGAGCGCATCACGCGCATCCTCGACGAGCAGCAGGAGGCGCTGCCGCGCTGCCATCAGATCATGACCCTGGTGCTGGCCTTCACCGAAAAGAACCCGGGCCTGTCGAGGCTGTTGGGCGGCGACGTGCTGACCGGCGAGACGGCGCGACTGAGGCAGCGTATCCACCAGCTGTTCGAGCGGCTGGATACCCAGTTCAAGCAGGTACTACGCGAGGCGGAGCTGCGCGAGGGTCGCCGGCTGGCGATGCCGGCCAGCGCCGGCGCCAACCTGCTGACCGCCCAGATCGAGGGACGCATCGCCCAGTACGTGCGCAGCGACTACCGCCACCGCCCCACCGAGCACTGGGAAGACCAGTGGCCGGCACTGTCGTCACACCTGCTGAGAGACAGCGCCATCCCCGCCTGAGCAAACGACGCCCGCGTGGCAGGTCACGTGGCAAGCTGCAAGACAAGGTGTCGATGGGGGAGTCAGCTCCCCCATCCCTTCGCTGCCCCTTCGGTGCCGCTCGCTGGCACGATCGACAGCGGCCCTTCGCTCGCTACCAGCTGCCGGTGTTCTCCATCGAGGCCCAGGGCTCGGCGGGTTCCAGGGCGTCGCCCTTCTGCAGCAGTTCCACCGAAATGCCGTCCGGGCTCCTGACGAAGGCCATATGGCCGTCACGGGGGGGCCGGTTGATGGTCACACCGTTGTCCATGAGCTTCTGACACAGGGCGTAGATGTCATCGACGCGATAGGCCAGGTGGCCAAAGTTGCGTCCGCCCTGGTACTCCTCCGGGTCCCAGTTCCAGGTCAGCTCGAGCTCCGGCGCGTTGAGCTGGCTCGAGCGCTCCTCGTCCTCTGGCGCCGCCAGGAACACCAGGGTAAAGCGTCCCTTGTCGTTGTCTTTGCGACGCACCTCCTTGAGGCCCAGCAGGTCGCAATAGAAGTGCAGAGAGGCGTCGAGGTCGCTGACACGCACCATGGTGTGTAGAAATTGCATTCGGGTCTCCTCGGAGTTCAGGGGTAGGCCGCGTCTGCTGCGCGAGCTTAAGGGTAACGGGCCACTACCTTGGCGCGGCCATCGTCGACTGTAAAGCCGAGCACCGCATAGTCATCGAGGCGACCGGTCTCCATCCCGGGCGAGCCGTGGGGCATGCCCGGCACCGCCAGACCATCGATGTCCGGCGACGCCTCCAGCAGCCAGGCCACCTGCTCGGCGGGGACATGGCCCTCGATCAGGTAACGCCTGCCGGCATCATTGGTCAGGGTAGCGGTATGACAGGACGCCAACGCCTGGGGAACCCCCAGGCGCTGCTTGATCGACGCCATGTCGGGGCTGTCGTGAAGACGCACCTCGAAGCCGGCCTCACGCATGTGCTCGGCCCAGGCGCTGCAGCAGCCGCAGTGAGGATCCTTGTGCATGTCCAGGCCGGCGGCCAGTGCAAGCGGGCTGAAGACACCCATGAGAGCGGCACCCAGGGCGCGAGAAAGACGTGTCATCGCGTATGATCTCCTGACGGAAAAAGAGAAGGACAGGCCTCAGGATCGCAGAATCGCGCCATCAAGGGTATGCCGAGTCGGTACCCTTTTGTCGTAGCGCAGGTCGGTCCCAGGGAATCGAGACACCTTACCAACAAGAGCAAGCCGCATGAGCGAGTACTGCGACCTGGCCCCGGGGCATCCGCTGCACGGGCCCTACCATGACAGCGAATACGGGTTCCCGATCCGAGGCGAGTCCGACCTGTTCGAGCGCCTGGCACTCGAGATCAATCAGGCCGGTCTGTCGTGGCTTACGGTGCTGAAGAAGCGCGAGGGCTTCAAGCGCGCCTTCGACGGCTTCGACGTCGATCGGGTCGCCGCCTACGACGACGACGATCGGGCACGTCTGCTGGCCGACGCCGACATCATTCGTCACCGCCTGAAGATCGAGGCGGTGATCCACAACGCCCGGGTGATCCAGGCCATGCGGGAGTCCCACGGCGGCTTTCAGGCCTGGCTGGATGCCCACCACCCGCGTGAACACGCGGACTGGGTGAAGCTGTTCAAGCGTCACTTTCGCTTTACCGGCCCGGAGATCGTCAAGGAGTTCCTGATGAGCGCGGGCTACCTGGCCGGCGCCCACCGTGACGACTGCCCGGTGCAGGCCCGAGTACTGGCGGCGGCGCCACCATGGACTCGCTGACCCAGGCCGCCCTCGGCGCGGCCCTGGGAGGCGCGGTTCTGGGCCGTCACCTGGGCCGCAAGTCATTGCTCGCCGGCGCGGTGGTCGGCAGCCTGCCGGACCTGGACGTGCTGATCGACTACGGCGACGCCGTGGCCAACGTCACCTACCACCGTGGCTTCAGTCATTCGCTCTTCGTATTGACGGGGCTCTCGCTGGTGCTGGCCGGGCTAGCTCAGCGACTGGCCGAGCGACTGGCCGAGCGTCGGGCCAGACGCCCTGCACAGGGACTGGGCTTGAGCTTAAGCCCGGCCCAGGGCCTGGGCTTGCAACACCTTGGCTTGTTGCGCTGGTGGCTGTTCTTCTGGCTGTGCCTGGTGACCCATCCGCTGCTGGACTCGCTGACCACCTACGGCACCCAGCTGTGGTGGCCACTCGAGGTCACCGCGCCCAGCGCTACCCCGCTGGTGTTCATCATCGACCCGGCCTACACCCTGGCCTTGCTGGTCGCTCTGGTGATCGCACTGTGGCGTGGCCATCGGCCAGCGACCTTGCAACGCGCCGCCAGCTGGGGCCTGGTGATCTCGACGCTGTACCTGCTGCTGGCGCTGGGCGCGCGCGGCTGGGTCGATGCCAGGGCCGACGAGGCGCTCGACCGAGTGGACATGGCCGAGGCACCGCGCCTGATCCAGCCGGCGCCCTTCTCGATCCTGCTGTGGCGGGTCACCGCCGTGGACGGCGATCGCCACGCCGAGACGCTGATCGGCCTGCTCGACGGAGATACCCGCCCGGTCGTCGAACTGTTTCGACGCGGTACCGAACTCGAGGCTGCCGCCCTGGCGCTCGACAGCGGTCGCCGCCTGGCCTGGTTCGCTGGCCCCTTTGTGCGCTACGAGGTGGAGCGCAAGGGAGACGCCGAACGTCTGCTGGCCACCGACCTGCGCCTGGGCTTTCCCGGCTTCCATCCGTTTCGCTTTGCTTTGGCCGAACGCCTGGATGGCGGCTGGCGCGCCCTGGAACCGACCTTGCAACTGCCGATGAGCGCAAGCCAGCGACCCATGGGGCAATTGTTCGAGCGCATGCTGTCACCACAGCCCGCGCTGTGTGTCGCTGACTTCGTCGATTCGCGCTGGCATCTGGGCGCAGGCGACGACTGCGACGCTCGCTGACACCCGGCCGGGTGTCGGCCTCTTCCCTGAGCGACGATCACCATACGCACGCCGCCGTGGCCCTGGCCACGGCGGCGTGCGAATCAGTGTCTTCAGACCTCGGGCGCGGCTTACAGCCTGGCGATCAGCGCCTCGATCTCGGCGTGGGCAGTGGTGAGGGCCGCTTCCTTGTGTTCGTCACCCATGCTGAGCCCTTCGGCAAACACCGTCTCGACCTCATTGATGCCGATCAGGCCCAGCATATGGCGCAGGTGCGGTGTCTGGGTATCCAGAGCACTACCGGCGTACTGACCGCCGCGAGCGCCCAGCACGATGGCACGCTTGCCCTCGAGCAGCCCCACCGGGCCATTCTCGGTGTAGCGGAAGCTCTTGCCCGCGCGCAGGATACGGTCGAACCAGGCCTTAAGCTGGGAGGGAATGCCCAGGTTGTACAGCGGCACGGCGAGCACCAGCACGTCGTGGGCCTCGAGCTCGGCGAGACGCTCATCGGAGCGCGTCGCCAGCTCGCGCTGTGCCTCGCTGCGCTCTGCGTCCGCCACCTGCCAGCTGGACAGCTCGTCGAGGCCCAGGTGCGGCAGGTCGTCGGCGACCACGTCGCGATGGGTGATCTCGATATCGTCACGCTGGCGCGCCAGGCGCTCGAAGTGGCGCGCCAGCTGGGTGGACTGGCCCTGGTCGGCGAGGATGGATGAGGTGACAAGCAGTACGCGGGTCATGGCGAATTCCTGTGGAAGATGATGTCTGCGCACAGTTTACCGCCAATAAAATTGTCGAAAAGCGAATAAATCTCGGAATATCTTTCGATAAAAACGAATAAAGCGCCGCTCGGCGCTTTATTCGCGTGTGCTGGCTACACAAACAAGACAAGGGCGCTTTCGTCGGCTTGCCAAGCGCGTCCGCGTCGCCCCCGTCAGGGCGCGATGCCCTGCCCACACCCCTGCAGCTGACGTCCGTTGACGTTCAAGGTGACCTGGGCCGGCCAGGGCGTGCCCGCCATATCATCGAAGCAGGCACCGGCCTCGATGCGCAGCTCGAAGGGCGCATCGGCGCGGCCGCTTTCCAGGATCACTCGACCGGCACCGTTGTCCAGGGTGGTGACGCGATAGGGCAGGCTCACTTCACGCTCGCCGTAGTCCAGACTCATGTCGATGCGCGGCACGTCATTGGCCAGTTCGAGGTGCCAGCCTGGCTCGTTGCCCCGGGCCAGGAACATCACCCCGGGCTTGTCGCTGCGCCGCAGGGAGTCGCGGCGGGTACGGGCCTCGCACTCGAGCCGACCGCGGGAGCTCTTGATCACCGCCCGATCACCAATGATATGGGCGCTGAGTTCCCCTCGCTGGTAACGCTCGCCCTGGTCCACCACCGCCTGGGGCAACTGCTCGGCACCGTGGGTGGTCCACAACCTGAGCGAATCCTCCTGGGTCGCCGAGACCATGTCCTGACTCGGCGAACAGCGCCAGCCAACGAAGGTAGCGCCATCACCGACAAAGTAGGCAGAGGGCAGCAGCGGCGCCTTCTGCTCAACCGGCGCATCGGTAAAGGAACCGCGCCGCTCCGCGCGATCGGTCTGCTCGCTGGCAGGACCGGGAGCGCTGGTAGTGGCGCACCCCACCAGTCCACTCAGCATCACGACAAGGAGGGGTGAGACGACAGCGGGACGACACATGACAGGCTCCTTCGATCACGACATCAGTACGATTCCGTGGCCCCGCCAGGTGCCGTCTGGCGTGTCCCTGTCGGGGCCTACTGGCGAAGCTTACCAGCCACATCGTCAAAAGGCGCGGCTCTGCCACCATGGGATCGCCCCCTCGCACAATCGACGAACTTTCAACCGCGCTTCCCGGCGTCACGGGCCCTCTAGTGCGGCTCGGTCGTCAGGCGTGGCGTCGACGCAGCTCCTTGGCCGCCTGGACCATATTGGCCAGCGCCGGCGTCACCTCATCCCACTGACGGGTCTTGAGGCCGCAGTCCGGGTTGACCCACAGCCGCTCCAGCGAGATGCGCTCGGCGGCCTTTTCCATCAGCGCCACCATCCAGTCCACCTCGGGCAGGTTCGGTGAATGGATGTCGTAGACCCCCGGTCCGATCTCGTTGGGATAGTCGAAGTCACGGAAGGCGTCGAGCAACTCCATGTCGGAGCGCGAGGTCTCGATGGTGATGACGTCGGCGTCCAGCTCGGCGATGGAAGCGATGATGTCGTTGAACTCGGAATAGCACATGTGGGTGTGGATCTGGGTCGCGTCCGCTACACCGCTGGCCGACAGGCGGAACGCCTCCACCGCCCAGTCCAGATACTCCTGCCACTCGGCCTTGCGCAGCGGCAGCCCTTCCCGCAGCGCCGGCTCGTCGATCTGGATGGCGCGAATGCCCGCCGCCTCCAGGTCACACACCTCGTCACGCAGTGCCAGGGCGATCTGGCGGCAGGTGGTCGCGCGAGGCTGGTCATCACGCACGAAGGCCCACTGCAGCATGGTCACCGGGCCGGTCAGCATGCCCTTCATCGGCGCCCCGGTCAGCGACTGGGCGTAGCGGCTCCACTCCACCGTCATCGGTGCTGGACGGCTCACGTCGCCGAACAGGATCGGTGGCTTGACGCAGCGTGACCCATAGCTCTGGACCCAGCCGAAGCGGGTGAAGGCGTAACCGTCGAGCTGCTCACCGAAGTACTCGACCATGTCGTTACGCTCGGCCTCGCCGTGGACCAGCATGTCCAGGCCCAGCTCTTCCTGCAGCCGCACCGCCTGGGCGATCTCCTCGCGCATCCTGGTGTGGTAGTCGTCAGCAGACAGGCGTCCTGCCTTGTGGTCACGACGGGCAGCGCGAATCTCGGCGGTCTGGGGGAAGGAGCCGATGGTGGTGGTCGGAAACAGCGGCAGTCCGAGGGCGCGACGCTGCTGCTCGGCGCGCTGCAGATAGGGGCTCGGGCGCTGGCTGTCGGCCTCGCCAAGCGCCGCCAGGCGTGCACCGACCTCGGGACGATGAATGCGTGGCGACTCACGCCGCGAGGCAATCGCCTGCACGCAAGCCGCCAGCAGCGCCTCGTCTTCGGGTCGCACCCGGCCAGCGAGCAGTCTTGCCAGGGTCACGGTCTCGTCGAGCTTCTGGCGAGCGAAGGCCAGCCAGCTTCTGAACTCGGCGTCGAGCTCGGTCTCGCGCTCCAGGTCCACCGGCACATGCAGCAGCGAGCAGCTGGGGGCGATCCACAGACGCTCGCCCAGACGGCTGGCGGCGTTGGTCCACTGATCGCGCAGGGCAGCCAGATCGGCGCGCCAGATGTTGCGTCCGTCGATGACGCCCAGCGACAGCACCTTGTGAGGCAGCAGACGGTCGACCACCGTCTCGACCTCCTGTGGGGCACGCACGGCGTCCAGGTGCAGCCCCGCCACCGGCAGATTGACCGCCAGGGTCAGGTTGTCGCCGAGGCCGCCGAAGTAGTTGGCCACCAGCAGCTTGACCCCCGACCCCTGCAGATGATGGTAGGCACGTTCGAAGGCTACCTTCCAGTCGCTGGGCAGGTCCTGGGCCAGGGCCGGCTCATCGAGCTGCACCCACTCCACACCCAGCTTGGCGAGTCGGGCGAACACCTCGGCGTAGACCGCCAGCACACCATCGAGCAGCGCCAGACGATCGAAGGACGACTCGCCCCGCTCCTTGCCGAGCCACAGCCAGGTCAGCGGCCCGACCAGTGCCACCTTGACCGCGTGCCCCTGCTGCTGCGCCTCGACGACCTCGTCGAACAGCCGCGTGCTGGCCAGGCGGAAGTCCTGCCCCTGGTGCAGTTCCGGTACCAGATAGTGATAGTTGGTATCGAAGTACTTGGTCATCTCGCAGGCGGCGGCGGGTTCTCCGCTGGGCGCGCGGCCCCGGGCCATGCGAAAGGCGGTGTCCAGATCGACTTCACCACGCTCGAGCTCGGCCTTGGCAGCAAAACGCGCCGGCACGGCACCCAGCAGTAGCGACACGTTGAGCACCTGGTCATAAAAGGCGAAGTCGCCCACCGTCACCAGGTCCAGTCCCGCCTCGCGCTGGTCCTGCCAGTGACGCTTGCGCAACTCGTGACCGGTGGCCTCCAGGCTGGCCCGATCGGCGTCGCCCTTCCAGTAGGCTTCGGTGGCGCGCTTGAGCTCGCGGTCGGCACCGATGCGGGGATACCCCAGAATATGAGAAAAAGTCATGGTGATTCACCTTGATCATGAATGATACGACGAAGTGTCGCTGGCATCCGAAGGGTGAATCAAACTAAACTTCTTAATCTTTACTATGAAAGAAGCTCACGATAATGCTCGAACTCCGTCATCTGCGCACTCTGATAGCGCTGCGCGACGCCGGCTCCCTGGTGGAGGCCGCCGAACGGGTCCACCTGACCCAGTCGGCGCTGTCCCACCAGCTCAAGGATCTGGAGGAGCGTCTGGGCGGGCCACTGTTCCTGCGCAAGACCCGGCCGGTGGAGTTCACCCGGGCCGGGCTGCGCCTCTTGAACCTGGCCGAACAGATCCTGCCCCAGGTGCGCATGGCCGAGCGTGACCTGGCGCGCCTGGCCGGCAACGAGCAGGGCCGCCTGCACATGGCGATCGAGTGTCATAGCTGCTTTCAGTGGCTGATGCCCACCGTGGATCACTTCCGCGACCATTGGCCGGAGGTCGAGATCGACATCCCCGGCGGCCACCACTTCGATCCGCTGCCGGCGCTGGCCCGCGAGCAGCTCGATCTGGTGATCACCGCCGACCCCCAACCCCTGCCCGGCGTTCACTACGAGCCGCTGTTTCGCTACGAAGGCCTGCTCGCCGTGGCGCGTCAGCATGCCCTGGCCGGGAGCTCCCACGTCTCGCCCCAGGATCTGGCCGACCTGACCCTGATCACCTACCCGGTGGAACGTTCGCGTCTGGATGTGTTCACCCAGTTCCTCGACCCGGCCGGCGTCACCCCCAGGGAGGTGCGCACCGCCGAACTGACGATCATGATGATGCAACTGGTGGCCAGCGGTCGCGGAGTCTGTGCGCTGCCCAACTGGGCACTGACCGAGTACCTGGAGCGGGACTACGTCAAGGCCGTCGCGCTGGGCGAGGATGGTGTCTGGAGCACGCTCTTCGCCGCCATCCGCGAAGACACCCGGGAAGCCCCCTGGATGGTCGACTTTCTGCGCACCGCGCGGGAGACGTCCTTTGCGGTGCTGGAAGGGATCAAGCCGGCCTGAGCAGGAAACATCGTCGAGGCGCTGAACGAATCAGGCCCGCCCGAAACAGGGGCCGTTCACCGGCATTCAGGTTGGCCCGCGGGCAGATTCTCAGACCCGGCGGGGGATGATCAGCGAGAAGCGCGCGCCCTTCAGGTCGGGGCTCTCGTCCACGCTGACGGTGCCGCCGTGCCAGGCCATCACCTTCTGCACGATGGACAGCCCCAGCCCGTAGCCGCCGGAGCGGCGGGTTCGGCTGTCGTCCAGGCGGGCGAAGGGCTTGAAGATATCCTGGCGCGCCTCCGGCGGGACCCCTTCCCCATCGTCCTCCACGTCGACCCGCACCTGGTTGGGTTCGTCGAGCAGGCTGACCTTGACCCGGGTGCGGGCGTGGCGGCAGGCGTTGGCCACCAGGTTCTGGGTGGCCCGCTGCAGATAGCGGGAATCGGCGTGGACCTCGATCTCAGGCCCCGCAGACAGACGCACGTCAAGATTGCCGTGCAGCGGCATCAGGGAGTCGATCACCCGCTCGCAGATGTCGCGCAGCTCCACCGGTTCCGGCGAAGCTTCGACACCGTGGATGGTTTCGCTGTCGAGGCGCGCATAGGTGAGGATTTCGTCGATCAGATCGTCGAGTTCATCGATGTCGCTGTCGACCCCCTGCAACTGGCGCCTGACCAGGGCATCCTCGGACATGTCCTCGACCATCTGCACCGCAAAGCGAATCCTCGCCACCGGCGTCCTGAGTTCGTGGGACACTGCCCGGATCATGTCCTGCTGGGCCCGCAACAGCGACTGGACCTGGGAGGCCATGCCGTTGAAGGCCATGCCGACACGCCCGAGAAAGTCGCCGCTCTCGACCTTGACCCGGGTATCGAGGCGACCGCTGGCAAGCCGGGTGGCGGCCATCTCGAGTCGCGCCATGCGCGCCTCGATACCCCGCACGATCAGGTAGATGACGATCGCCAGTGCGCCCATCAGCAGCACCAGCATCGACGCCAACAGCGCCGGCGGAAGCGCCTCGTGGCTGGCCATCGGCCCTACCGTCAGCCAGAAGGGGGCTTCGCCAGGCGGCGTCACCTGCATGAACAGCACCACCGACCAGTGCTCGGGCAGTAGCTGCATCATCACCTCGCCACCGGCCAGGCGGTTGCGCTGACGTGGCTCGAGGATATCCGGAGGGGACTGGCTGATCGATACCGGCAGGTCGCCGCGGGTCATGCTGTCGATGCTCGCCTGGCGCGCCCCCGCCGGCAGGCTGGCGAGCCATTCCCCGCTGAGCTGGGTCAGGCCCCGCAACTGGCGCTCCGACATGCCGGACAGCGACACCTGCAGGACCGCGCCCCCGGCGGGCATCAGCCGCCAGAAGCGCCACTCATGGGGACTGTCACGCCCGACCAGCACGCCGCCGCGCTGCAGTCGAAGACGGGTGAAGTAGCTCGGCGACAGCGACGACAGGGGCACGATCGACATCGACATGTCCAGCGCCTCGGACTTCTCGGCCATCCACTCACGCCGCTCGCCCCGCGGCATGCTGTCGATCATCGTCGCCAACAGGTGCATGGGCGCCTCGGCCAGCTGTTCGCGATAGTGCTCGATGCGCACCTTGTCGATCAGCGTCATGCCCACCATCGCCACGCCGAGCGCCAGCACCAGGGTCGCCGCCAGCATGACGTAGACCCGCAGGAAGGTACTGTCGGCCAGGGCGCGACGCATGGGTTCAGCTGTCCTTCACGAACAGATAGCCCTTGCTCCTGACCGTCTTGATGCGGTGCGGATGATGGGGGTCATCGCCTATCTTGGGCCGAATCCGCGACACCCGCACGTCGATGGAGCGGTCCTGGCCGTCGTAGCGGATGCCACGCAACTGGGAAAAGATTTCTTCGCGGGTCAGCACCCGACCGGCATGGCTGGCCAGCAGCCACAAAAGGTCGAACTCGGCGCTGGTCAGATCGATACGCTCGCCCTTGAGCCAGGCCTCGCGGGTGGCGTTGTCGATTTCCAGGTCCTGGAACGTCAAGCGGCTTTCGCCACTGACCTCGGCTCCGTCGAGACGACGCAGCAGGGCACGCATGCGTGCCAGCAGTACCCTCGGCTGCACCGGCTTCGGCACATAATCGTCGGCGCCCATCTCGAGCCCCAGGACCTGATCCATGTCGTCGGTCCGCGCGGTCAGCATCAGGATCGGACCACCGTAGTCGCTGCGAACACGACGACAGATCGACAGGCCATCCTCGCCCGGCAGCATCAGATCCAGAATCACCAGATCCGGCTGCAGCGACAGAATACGATCGACGCCGCGACCGCCGTCATCCTCCAGGCTCACTCGGAAGCCGTTGGCTTCGAGGTAGTCCCGCGTCAGACCAGCGAGACGCTCATCATCTTCGATGATAAGTACGTGATCCTGTTCTCGTTGCTCTGAACGTTCTTCCATAGGGGGTCTCATTCCTTTTGGCGAATGCCGGGCATTATCCAACCTGGCCGAA
Organism: Halomonas sp. DP5N14-9; assembly: GCF_019802175.1. Classification (NCBI taxonomy): domain Bacteria; kingdom Pseudomonadati; phylum Pseudomonadota; class Gammaproteobacteria; order Oceanospirillales; family Halomonadaceae; genus Halomonas; species Halomonas sp. DP5N14-9. The sequence continues at coordinate 75,174 of NZ_JAHVHR010000035.1, read as the reverse complement.
TGACTGGTGCTGAGCAATGTCACACGCGATAACACAAGGATACCCGAATTTTGCGCTGTCGCCTGCCCTCGCCCTGATGCGCATCAAGGCCGCCACCACGGCGCCCACGCCGGTTGTGCCCAGTTGCCCCCTTGATGACCACACCTCATCCACAGACTTATCCACTTGATGACGGGCAAGAAGCACACTATCTTGTGTCCGAATATCCAGAGAGACACCACATCATGTGTCTCTAGCAATATCACAGAAGCCTGTCAACTGCCTCTTTCTCGCAGTTGGTCACGCCTGTTTTCACGACTTTTCTACCTCATAGGGAGCCTCGGCGCCATGGATACCCTCGCTAGCCCGGACCGACCGTCCGTCTCCGTCACCGCCCCCGACACGCTGCGCGTGATCAAGCGCACCGGGGACGTGGTGCCCTTCGACGCCGGCAAGATCGCCGTGGCCATCAGCAAGGCATTCATCGCCGTCGAGGGGGACAATGCCGCCACCTCTAGCCGGGTCCGTGACTTCGTCAAGGAATCCGCCGAGGCCATCGAGCAGACCTTTGCCCGTCGCCTGGCCGACGGTGGCACCGTGCACATCGAGGATATTCAGGACCAGGTAGAGCTGGCGCTGATGCGCAGCGGCGAGCAGAAGGTCGCACGCGCCTACGTGCTTTACCGCGAGGAACACGCCCGCGCCCGCGAGGAAAGCGGCATCGAGAAGCCGCACCCGACCCTCAACGTCACCGCCGCCGACGGCAGCCGTCGTCCGCTGGACCTGGGGCGTATCGAGACCCTGGTGTTCGACGCCTGCGAAGGCCTCGAGAACGTCGACCCCAACAAGATCGTCCAGGACTCGCTGAAGAACCTGTACGACGGTGTGACCATCGATGGCGTGTCCCAGGCGCTGATGATGACCGCTCGCACCCTGGTCGAGAAGGACCCGAACTACACCTACGTCACCGCTCGTCTGCTGCAGGACAACCTGCGCCGCGAGGCGCTGTCATTCCTCGACGTGGCCGAGGACGCCACCTACGGCGACATGGCCGAGCTCTACAAGCCGGCCTTCGTGCGCTACGTCGAGCGCGGCATCGAGTTCGAACAGCTCGACCCCGAGCTTGCCAACTTCGACCTGGAACGTCTGGGCGAGGCGCTCGACCACAGCCGCGACAACCAGTTCACCTACCTGGGCCTGCAGACCCTGTACGACCGCTACTTCATCCACCGCGATGACGTGCGCTACGAGCTGCCCCAGGTGATGTTCATGCGCGTGGCCATGGGCCTTGCGCTGAACGAGGACGACCGCGAGACGCGGGCCATCGAGTTCTACGAGCTGCTCTCCAGCTTCGACTACATGGCCTCCACCCCGACCCTGTTCAACGCGGGCACCGTGCGCAGCCAGCTCTCCAGCTGCTACCTGACCACCGTGCCGGATGACCTCGAGAGCATCTACGGCGCGATCCGCGACAACGCCATGCTGTCCAAGTGGGCCGGCGGCCTCGGCAATGACTGGACCCCGGTGCGTGCGCTCGGCTCCTACATCAAGGGCACCAACGGCAAGTCCCAGGGTGTGGTCCCCTTCCTCAAGGTGGTCAACGACACCGCCGTCGCGGTCAATCAGGGCGGCAAGCGCAAGGGCGCCGTCTGCGCCTACCTCGAGACCTGGCACCTGGATGTCGAGGAATTCCTCGAGCTGCGCAAGAACACCGGCGATGACCGTCGTCGTACCCATGACATGAACACCGCCAACTGGGTGCCGGACCTGTTCATGAAGCGGGTGTTCAATGACGAGGAGTGGACTCTGTTCTCGCCGTCCACCTGCCCGGATCTGCATGACCTGTACGGCGTGGCCTTCGAGAAGCGCTATGCCGAGTACGAGGAGATGACCCGCAACGGTCAGCTCAAGCTGTTCAAGCGGGTCAAGGCCAAGGACCTATGGCGCAAGATGCTGTCGATGCTGTTCGAGACCGGCCATCCCTGGATCACCTTCAAGGATGCCTGCAACATTCGCAGCCCCCAGAGCCACGCCGGCGTGGTCCACAGCTCCAACCTGTGCACCGAGATCACCCTCAACACCTCGCCCGACGAGATCGCGGTGTGCAACCTGGGCTCGATCAACCTGGCGCAGCACGTGGTCGACGGCGAGCTCGACAACGACAAGCTCAAGAAGACCGTGCGCACCGCGGTGCGGATGCTCGACAACGTCATCGACATCAACTATTACGCGGTGCCCCAGGCGCGCAACTCCAACTTCAAGCACCGCCCGGTGGGCCTTGGCCTGATGGGCTTCCAGGACGCGCTGTACGCCCAGGGCATCGCCTACGCCAGCGGCGAGGCGGTGGCCTTCGCCGACCGCTCCATGGAGCTGATCAGCTACCACGCCATCGAGGCCTCCAGCGACCTGGCCGCCGAGCGCGGACGCTACGAGAGCTTCGAGGGCTCGCTGTGGAGCCAGGGCGTGCTGCCGATCGACTCCGTCGACAAGCTCAAGGCCGAGCGTGGCGAGCAGTACATCGAGGTCGACACCAGCCAGACCCAGGACTGGGATCGCATCCGTGACAAGGTGCGCAGCCAGGGCATGCGCAACTCCAACGTGATGGCCATCGCCCCCACCGCGACCATCTCGAACATCTGCGGCGTGACCCAGTCGATCGAGCCGACCTATCAGAACCTGTTCGTGAAATCGAACCTGTCCGGCGAGTTCACCGTGGTCAACTCCTGGATGGTCAACGACCTCAAGGAACGCGGCCTGTGGGACGAGGTCATGATCAACGACCTCAAGTACTACGACGGCAGCGTCCAGCCCATCGACCGCATCCCGGACGACCTCAAGGCCAAGTACGCCACCGCCTTCGAGGTCGAGCCCAAGTGGCTGGTCGAAGCCGCCGCACGGCGCCAGAAGTGGATCGACCAGGCCCAGTCGCTGAACCTCTACATCCAGGGCGTGTCCGGCAAGAAGCTCGACGTGACCTACCGCATGGCGTGGTTCCGTGGCCTCAAGACCACCTACTACCTGCGCGCCCTCGGCGCCACCTCGGTGGAGAAGTCCACGGTGGACCGCGGCAAGCTCAACGCCGTCTCCAACGGTACCGCACCCCAGGCGTCTGCACCGGCGCCGGCACCCGCCGCCGAGGAGCCCCGCGGCATCGACGACTTCCTCAAGGGCAAGGGTGGCCAGCGTCCGCCGTCCGCCGGGGAAATCGACGAGCTGGGCTGCGAGGCCTGCCAGTAACACCGGCGACAACGCCATGACGGACGTGCGGGCCAGGCCCGCACACCTCGCCCCGGCACCGCCGGGGCCACCAGACAACCCCACGCCGACGCCAGGCGCGTCGGCCGATCAGATGATCGGGAGACCGCAACAATGCTGAACTGGGACGAGTTCCACGAGGACGACACCGCCACCGCAGAAGTACCTGAGCCGAAGAAGGCACCCGAGCCGACCCCGGCCCCGGCTGCCGAGGCAACGGATGAGGTGCGCGAAAGCGCCGGCAACTACCAGGCTGCCGACCAGGACCGCATGGCCCGGGCACGCAAGTCGCTGGAAGAACTCGACGTGGCCGCCGGCCTCGAGGAACTCGAGATGGGCGCCGCCCGGATCGAGGTCGACGACAAGAAGATGATCAACGCCCGTGCGGACCTGAACCAGCTGGTGCCGTTCAAGTACGAGTGGGCCTGGCAGAAGTACCTGGACGGCAGTGCCAACCACTGGATGCCCCAGGAAGTGAACATGAACGCGGACATCGCGCTGTGGAAGAGCAACGACGGCCTGACCGCCGACGAGCGCCGCATCGTCGAACGTTCACTGGGCTACTTCTCCACCGCCGACTCGCTGGTCGCCAACAACCTGGTACTGGCGCTGTATCGCCTGATCACCAACCCGGAGTGCCGCCAGTACCTGCTGCGCCAGGCCTTCGAGGAAGCGATCCACACCCACGCCTACCAGTACTGCGTGGAGTCGCTGGGCATGGATGAGGGCGAAGTCTTCAACATGTACCGAGAGGTCCCGTCGGTCGCCGCCAAGTCCGCCTGGAGCCTCAAGCACACCCAGTCGCTGGCGCGTCCTGACTTCCAGACCGGCACCGTCGAGACCGACCAGGAGCTGCTGCGTAACCTGATCGCCTTCTACTGTGTCACCGAAGGCATCTTCTTCTACTGCGGTTTCAGCCAGATCCTGTCCATGGGCCGGCGCAACAAGATGACCGGCGTGGCCGAGCAGTTCCAGTACATCCTGCGCGACGAGTCGATGCACCTGAACTTCGGTGTCGACATGATCAACCAGATCAAGATCGAGAACCCGAACCTGTGGACCCCGGAGTTCCAGGACGAGGTCACCCAGATGATCCTCGAGGGCACCGAGCTCGAGATCAGCTACGCCCGCGACACCATGCCCCGCGGCGTGCTGGGCATGAACGCGGCGATCATGGAGGAGTACCTGCACTTCATCTGCAACCGTCGCCTGGCCCAGATCGGCCTGAAGGAGCAGTTCCCGGGTGCCCAGAACCCCTTCCCGTGGATGAGCGAAATCATCGATCTGCGCAAGGAGAAGAACTTCTTCGAGACCCGCGTCACCGAGTATCAGGTCGGCGGCGCGCTGAGCTGGGATTGATCGAGACGACGCCCGGGCCTGACGGCTCGGGCGTCTTTCCTTCACTCCACCGACAACCCCACCAGGGAATGGCGACACCACCAATGTTCTGACGTGATTTCAGGAGGGCAACAGCATGGCTGTTTCCAATGGAAGACCCCAGCAGCATGACACCCGCGCCTGGCAGTCCGCCCTGGACCGGGCTCTGGCCGCCCACGGCGGCGAACGCGCCCTGGCCCGCTACGACCACCTGGCCCACGCCTTTCCTTCCCCCGAGTACGATCCCCGCGACGAGCACCACCCGCACCTCAACCTGGACGCCTTGAAGCGCTGGGCGCTCTATCGCGGCTGGCGGGCGCAGCCCGATACCGACCGCATGAGCACGGCCAGTACCCCGCCGATCTGCTTTACCCGCTTGTCGCGCCATCGCGTCAGAAGTCATTGACGACGGCCTCTCTGGCATAAAAATGCGCAAGGCCCGTCACCGGGTCTTGCGTGTATCGAGCGCTCTGCCGGCGTCGTCGGCGTCTTCAGGCAAGCCCTAGCGGCTGACCAGCAACCTCGCCTTGGGCTCCACCCTGATCACATCCTGCAGCGCACTGCGCATGGCCTCGCCGGAGCAGGCCGCCGCGCGGCAGAACTGCAGCGCGATTTCATCATCGTGGGCCCTGCCGACCAGGGCGTCGCGGCAGCCGTCGTCACACAGCCGCTCGGCGAGATCCTCGGGGTTCACCCCTCGGGGCAGTCGAAAACGTAGTTCGAAATCGTGTTCTTTCATGACTGGCGTCCTCCTTGAAGACCGACGTTATTGTCGAACGCCGAGGCCAGTTTGAAAGACGCGCTTGAGGCTCCCTATTGTCCCAAGGATACAGTCGCCCGGCTGGGTATCAGTCCGACGCCCGGGACGACCTTCTACGCCCAATCCAGCCGCTGCCGATCAGCATCCCAAGGGTGATTAGCACCGCCGCCCCGGCAAGCCACAGGGTAGGCGCGGCGAAGCCGGTCACCACCAGCACCAGGGTCGACAGCAGCGGCGTGAAGTAGGCCAGCAGACCCAGCAGCCGCAGGTCCCCCTGCTTGACCCCGATATCCCAGGTAAAAAAGGCGCTGCCCACCGGTCCCAGGCCGAGAGCGATGACACCGAACCAGTCGCTGCCCTGGGGCCAGCGGCCGGGTTCGAAGGCCAGATGACACGCTGCCGCCAGTATCGCGGTGACCAGACAGAAGCCCCCCACCGCGGCGGTGGGTACCGTGCGGGTGGCCCGGGACAGCACCGAATAGCCACTCCAGACGAAGGCACAGGCGAAGGCGGCGGCGTAGCCCAGGAGGCTACCGCCGGCGTCGACGTCTCCGCCGATCAACAGCACCGCCCCGCCGAAACCGAGCAGGCTACCGACCACGTGAAACCCGCGCAGGCGCTCACCGGGTAGCAGAGCGACAAACAGCACGATCAACAGCGGCCAGAGATAGCTGATCAGGCCGGCGTTGGCCGGCGGCGCGTTCTGCTGGGCGATAAAATAGAGGGCGTGGTAGCCGAACAGCCCGCCGACGCCCAGCGCCCAGACCAGTGGCGGCTGGCGCATCGGCGCCAGCACCGCCTCGCCGCGAAGGCACTGATAGACCACAAAGCACACAAAGGCTACGCCGAACGCCAGGGCGGTGAGCAGAAACGGTGGCACGGGCCCCGACAACTGGGTAAAGAGGGCCAGCATGGCCCAATTGAGCACCGTGGTGGCACCGATCCAGGTGGCGCGCCTACGCGAGATGTCGACCGCGTCGGAGGATGCCCCCGCCTGGGCAGAGGAAGAAGATGAAGAAGAGGAAGAGGAAGAGCGCATAAAGACCTCCAGAGCACCGAGGTCTCGAGTGTGGGCCAGCCGCCCACACTAGGTCTTGTACGATTCTGACCTGTTGTGCGTGGCGGTTGCGGCTTGACGCCGCCAGGCGCCGGGAGAAACGTCATGGGCCTCGCGGAAGACGCGGGAAAAGTGGGCGGCGTCGTGGAACCCGCAGACCAGCGCGACCTCGCTGAGGGCCATGGCCGAGCCGGAACGAGTCCGGGCGACCAGCAACTGTCGCGCCAGGGCCAGCCGCTCACGACGCAGCCAGACCGCCGGCGGCACTCCGAGCAGCTCACGAAACTGACGGGCGAAGACCGCCTCGGACAGGTGGCACAGCGCCGCCATCTCCTTGACGCGCCAGGGGTGGGCCAGCTCGCCGCGTAGCCTTGGCAGCAGCTGGAGCAGACGCAGACGCGGCGCAGGGAGCGGCCTGCCGCGCCCTTCGTCCAGCGCGTGCTGCAGGCGGGAAAGCCATCGGGCCAGCGCCTCGACGCCGGCGCCCGGGGCGGGCGCGGCCTCGACCAGGCTCGCCGGCGCGCGATAGCCCCTCGCTCGCTCGTTCTCGAAGATCCCCTCCACCCCCAGGGCCTGGCACCAGGCCACCGGCAGGTCGAGCACCAGAATGTCGTTGGCCCCCGGCGCGAGATAGTGGTGGGTCTCGCCGCTGGGGACCGGGGCCAGTACGCCCGGCCCTACGCGCAGACCACGTCCGCCAACGTCCAGTTCCACCATGCCGCCGCGACCCAGCAACAGCTGCTGAAAGTCGTGGCGGTCACTCAACACTCGGTCTGGATAGTGTCGATGTTCGATCAGGGGGGCGTGGGCGCTCATCGGTCTAGCCCCGCACTCGCTGCGCAGGCAATGGTCGCTTCCCTTGATGCAGGTCAAATGTGATTTGATGACAAAAGATATATGCTCTCATTTACAACCTCATCAGGCTCTGGTAGTGATGAGGACTATCGGAGGTCCTCTCCATGGAACATGCAGGAGGTCCGTCATGGCGACATCCAAGAGTGTCATCAAGCGAGTCTACGTTCCCACCCACGTCAAGACGCTGCCCAATGGCGAGCGCGTCAAGATCCCCGGCCACTATAAACAAAAGGCGCCCGGCGACTGAACAGAGCGCCAGCCTCAGTTGCACCAGTCAGATCGAGGACGGCTCCCTGCACACCCGCCACCAGCCAAGCCCCACGGGTACCCCGTAAAGCAGCGCATGGACCAGCAACTCTTCGCCCAGGGCGTAGCCGTGCGACAGCCCGACGCTCAGGTTCCAGGCGCATATCGCCAGCCAGGCGAGGCTGAATATCCACATGGCGGTGTGCTGTCGCGGCTTGGGACAGCGCCACAGCAACACCAGGACCACGACCACCCCGACGACGACAATCAACATGGTTCTCATGGGTGCCCCCTGCGTAACCTGCAATGTTGTTTTTCAGCATAGCCATGGCCGGGCGCGGCGGGACCGACGCCCGCCCTCGCTCACTTCGTGCCACCCCCTTGGGGCAAAGCCTCGGGCGCTGCGTACACCACCAGTTCGGCGGCCTGGTCTGAAGACGCTGCATCTCGCGGCAGGACAAGCGCCACCACGTTCGCCTCACTCCTGCCCTGGTAAGTGAGTTGGCTTGTACCCCGCGCCCCCTCGACCATTCGCTGGCGCCACAATGCCCGACCATCATCCAGAGCGAAGGCGTGGAGCGCGACTGACCTTGTCTGGTCCGCGACGACCACCGCTGCGTCGCCGGAACTACCCGCGAGCATCATCGGCGTGGACAGGTTCGCCGTTCCGACAGGCAAAGAAAGCTCGAACGGCAAGCGCAACGCCTGGGGCAGTTCGATGTCGAGGTCACCGACGGTGCGACGCCAGACGATCGCCGAGCTATCACTACCATCACTACCATCACTGCCGTGCAGAGCGTAAAGCGCGGACAGCTCGACCTTGACCAGCTCCCCCCAGGGAGGCGTACGGCAGGATAGCCAGGGATGACGAGGGTCAGCACCACGGGAGCCGACGCTGGCGTAGAGCGCTTGCCCATCCGGGCCGAGGCTCAGCGCCACACGGGGTGACGCCAAGGGTAGCGTCGGTCGGATCAGCCACTCCAGCGACGCCGGCAAGGTGACTGGCCCAGCGCTGTCCCTGGCCCGCAGGCGAATACGGCAAAGCAGTTGATCCACCGGCGAAAGTCCCCACATGTCGCGTTCGCGTAGTGCCTTCGGGTCAGAGGGCGGGGTTCGCCAGGTCTCTGCCGACAGCGGCGGTGGTGGCCTCAGGTCGAGCGACGCCAGGGTCTCCCCGCTGGGCATGTCCAGCATCAACAGCCGGCCCTCGCTCGTCGCCACCACCGCGACCTGGGGTCTATCGTCCAGGCTGACCATGACAACGTCCTTTGCTGCCGTCGACGCTGTGATCGCCGCATCGACAGGCATCGCCCCCACGCCCGGCGTGGGGGCAAGATCCAGCGCTCGCGTCCATAGCGGTTCGCCGGTGGTCACCTCCAGCGCCGTCACCCGGCCTCCCGAACCCTGCTCACTCTCATCTCGGACGTTGTCCGGGCGGCGCTCGGCCCCAGAGGCAACAGGAGCAACAGGGGCAGCCACCATCAGCAGGCCCTGGGTCTCATCGACGGCGACGATGCGAAGGTTGTCGGCGCCTGGCGTCTCGGGCCGCCAGCGCCAGATGCGATCGCCGGTGGCGATGTCCAGCGCCACCACCTCGGGGCCGAACCCCGTCAGCAGTACCAGTCGCGAGGTGACCTGGATGCCGGCGGCTCCCTTCAGCATCTCGGCGGATGTGTCGGCACTCATGTCAGCCACGTCAGCCACTTCGGCCAGGTCGACCTGGCCGTCGGTGCCGAAACTCTCGCAGTGTCTGCCGGTGTCGGCATCCAGCGCCAGCAAGCGCCGATCTCGGGTGACAACGAACAGCCGCTGCGGACAGACCAGATCGCTTTCTGCGACCCCCTCTTCTCCGGCACCTTCATGGGTCGTCGACATTTCCAGGGGATCCGGCTCGCCCTCCCCGGGGGTCGGCGCAAAGACGCCCTCGACCATATCCTGCGTTCGCTCAGCGGCATCGTGATAGGCAAGCGTGCGACAGGGCCCCAGCGGCTCGACATTGTCCACGTTGCCCTTTCCGTCGCTGTTCGGGTGTGACCAAAGACGCTCGCCGGTAGCGACCATGCGAGCTTCGATGCCGCTCGAGGTGCAGACAATCAATCGGTCGTCGATGATGACCAGAGGGAAGGCGGTGGCCAAGTGGCTCTCTGTCTCTGTCTCTGTCTCTGCCTCTGCCTCCGCCCTCTCCTGCTCCAGATCGAGGCGCCATAGCGCATCAAGGCCAGTGGCGGACTCACCCTGGGGGTTTGCCGCGCCCTCGGGCGCAGAGGAGACAGAACTCTCGGGACGCGAAGACAAGGACGGTTCCACAGCAGGGAGAAAGGCCAGTAACAGCAGCAAGGACAAGCAAGAGAACGTCATCAATCCCAGCGCCTGCCTGCAGCAGGCGTAGGCACCGCGGGAGAACCAGGGCAACAGCAGCACCAGCCCCAGCAATGCCGGCAGGCCCAGACGCGGCAGCAGGCGCCAAGCGTCCAGCCCCACTTCCCACAGGGCCCAGCCAAGGGTTGCTCCAAGCAGTAAAGCGTAAAGCCCCGGGGCGAGGCGCCATCGTGCCATCAGGCCGCATCCCGTCAGCGCCAGCCCCCCCGCTGCCAGCACGTAGTACGCCGAGCCCCCCAGCGCCAGCAGGTAGCCCCCGGCGGCCAGTGCAACCAACGCTGTCGCCAGCACCAACAGGCCAAGCAGTCGTGCTGGCCACCTTGCGGCACGCCTGTCATCCATCGCCTTACCTCCGGCATCCTTGACTTCGAGTCGGGCCAGCTCGACGCTCTTGCCCATCCTGCCGCTCTTGCCCTTTTGGCCGCTCTCGACACTATTGCCGCTCTTGCCGCGCTAGCCCTTGTCGCTACTGGGGCGCAGCTCCATGCTACAAGAGTTAGACTACCCTTCGGTACGGGGCGGCCCTGACCGCCTGGAACAGGATAGAAGCTGCCAGATGCCACTGCGACTCCCGCAGCGTCGCTCAGTGCCGAATCGCGCTGTCGACCTTCCCGCCTCCCGCAATAGTGACACCATAGACTCATCATCCATGCATCAGGGGACACCTCCATGAATCTCTACGGCGATACACGCTCGGGAAACTGCTACAAGATCAAGCTGCTGGCATCGCTGCTGGACATTCGCATGGTGTGGATAGGCATCGACATCCTGGCCGGGGACACCCGCGAAGAAGACTTCCTGGGCCGCAACCCCAACGGCAAGATCCCCCTGCTCGAGCTGGATGATGGACGCTTTCTGGCGGAATCCAACGCTATCCTCCACTACCTGGCCAGCGGCAGTGAGTGGCTGCCCGAGGATCGTTACCGCCATGCCAAGGTGCTGCAGTGGCAATACTTCGAACAGTACAGTCATGAGCCCTACATCGCAGTGGCGCGCTTCATCTCGCTCTACCTCGGATTGCCGGAGGACCGGCGGGCCGAATTCGATGCCAAGCAGCAAGGCGGCTACAAGGCGCTCGGCGTCATGGAGCGTCAGCTGGAGGCTACGCCCTTTCTGGTGGGCGAGCACCCCACCATCGCCGACATCTCGCTCTACGCCTACACCCATGTGGCCCACGAAGGCGGCTTCGATCTCGGCGCCTTTCCCGGCATTCGTGCCTGGATCCAGCGTATCCAGGCACTGCCAGGCTATGTCGCCCTCGGTGAGGACAGCCTCTCGTCCGAATGAACAAAAACCCCCGCTGCGGCCCACGGCGCTAAAGGTGGCGTGACGCCGGGGGCTGTCCAGCACCGCGAACCAGCCCCGGCACCAGCACTCCGCAGCAAAGCTCCGCCTCAGAGCCCTACATCAGAACCCTGCACCAGACCCTGCATCAACGCCCTGTAACAGAGCCCTCCTGCAACAGAGCCCCGCCCCAGCGCCCACGCTGCTATCGGCATAACATGCATGCCGGTGACATCAGGTATGCTATGGGGCCCACCCACGAGCCGCCCTGGAGACCCGACCTTGGCCACCGCGCTGCTTCTCAACGTCTTGATCTTTCTCACTGCGGCGGTGCTGGTGGTCCCGATCATCAAACGCCTTGGCCTGGGGGAAGTGCTCGGCTACCTGATCGCCGGCGTGCTGATCGGTCCCTCGGCCCTCGGCCTGGTACCGGACGCGGAAGGGGTACTGCAGTTTTCGCAGGTCGGTATCGTCTTTCTGCTGTTCGTCATCGGCCTGGAGCTGAAACCGGCACGGCTCAAGCTGATGCGCAAGGCGGTGTTCGGCTTTGGCAGCCTGCAGGTGGCCATCACTACCCTGGTGCTGGGCCTGACCGCCCTGGCACTGGGCCTTCCGCCGGTGGCGGCGGCGGTGGTGGGCTTCAGTCTGGGGCTTTGCTCTACGCCGCTGGTACTGCACCTGCTGGGCGAGCGCCAGGAACTCAACAGCCGCCACGGACGCCATGCCTTTGCGCTGCTGCTGTTCCAGGACATGGCGGCCATTCCGGTACTGGCGGTGATTCCGATCCTGGCCGCCGACTCGCTGGTCAGCGGCGGCATGACTGCGGTGCTCAAGGAAGTCGCCATCGCCGTCGTCGCCTTCACCGGTCTGATCTTTGGCGGGCGCAAGCTGCTGCCGCCGCTGTTCCGCCTGGCCGCGGCCACCGACAGCCGCGAAGTGTTCGCCGGCATGTCGTTGCTGGTACTGATCGGTGCCGCCCTGCTGATGGAGCTTGCCGGACTGTCCATGGCACTTGGCGCCTTTATCGCCGGTATCCTGCTGGCCGATTCCGAGTATCGCCACAGCATCGAGGCCGACATCGAACCGTTTCGCGGTCTGCTGCTAGGGCTATTCTTCATGGCGGTGGGCATGACCGCCAAGGTCGGCCTGCTGGCACAGTCCCCTGGGCTGGTGCTGGGGCTGACCGCACTGCTGCTGCTGGCCAAGGGCGCCAGCCTGATGATCGCCGCTCGGGTCTACCGCTGCGGCTGGCGCGAGACCACCACCCTCGGCGTGCTGTTGTCACAGGGCGGAGAATTCGCCTTCGTGCTGTTGACCGCCGCGGGTTCCGCCGCCTTGCTGGCGCAGGACCTCGTGCACGTTCTGGTGCTGGTAGTGTCGCTGTCCATGGCCGCCACCCCGATCCTGTTTCTGGGCCACGAACGGCTGGTTCGGCCATTGTTCAAGAAGCCTCGGCCCAAGCGTGACTTCGATGCCATGGACGATGATTCGCCACGCATCATTCTGGTCGGCTTCGGTCGCTTCGGTCAGATCATGGGGCGGGCGCTTCAAGGGCTCGAGATCCCCTACACCGTCCTCGACATCAATGCCGACCACGTCGACTTCGTGCGTCGCTACGGCAACAAGGTGTACTACGGCGACGCTACCCGACTGGACCTGCTGGATGCCGCCGGCGCGCGTCATGCCCAGGTACTGGTGGTCGCGGTCGGCGATCCGGATATCTCGATGCGTATCATCCATCGCGCCAGCAAGCGCTTTCCCCACCTCAAGATCTATGCACGTGCCCGAGATCGTCACCATGCCCAGTTGCTGATGCGTGCCAAGGTTGGCTTTATCCTTCGTGAGCTGCTGCCGGCGAGCCTGGAAATGACCCGTGAGGTGCTGATCGGGCTCGGTGTGCCCCGCGACCAGGCCCAGCACACCATCGACACCTTCCGCCCTCACGACGAGGAGACCCTGCGGCGTCAGCTCGAGGTCTTCGGCAACGAGAAGAAGCAGATGCAGACCGTGCGGCAGGCGGCCAAGGAGCTCGAGACCCTGTTCGAGGCCGACGAGGACATCCTGACCCGGGTCGAGGAAATCCCCCGGCGCCAAGCCTCGGATGGCGACGACACCAAGCGCTCGGCCAACGAGTCCTGACCTCCGGCGCTTGTGTCAGAACCTCCAGCCCTTGTGCCAGAAATCGCTTGCCCAGCCATTCGCCGGCCACGTCGACGGCCAGTCTGCCCTGGCAAGGACAGAGAACGGACAAGGGCAGCGACAGGTCAGACACAGGGACGACGTCAGCGCCGGGCCGTTTCCCACCAGCGGGGCAGCCTCGCCTGCACCTCAGGCCTGGCGAAGCGATCGTCCAGCAATACCAGGGTGCCGGTATCCTGGGGCCCGCGAATGACCCGCCCGGCCGCCTGGACCACCTTGATCAGCCCGGGAATACGATAGGCGTAGTCGTCACCGCGACCGAAGCGTTGCTCGAGGCGTGTCTTCAGCGCCTCCTGGCGGGCATCGCTGGGGGGTAGCCCCAGGGTGGCGACAAAGGCACCGATCAAGCGCTCGCCGGGCAGGTCGACGCCTTCGGCGAAGGCACCTCCGAGTACCGCGAAGGCGATCCCCTCGCCCCCTGGCACAAAATCCTCCAGAAAGGCCTCCCGCTCCGCCTCGCTCATGGCGCGTCGCTGGGCGCGCTGAGGAATGTCGGGATGGGCCTCGGCCAGGGCTTCTCGCACCTGCTCCAGGTAGGCGAAGCTCGAGAAGAACGCCAGATAGTGGCCGGGACGTCGACGGTACTGCTCGCTCATGACGTCGAGTATTCCCGGCAGGGATCGCTTCCGATCGCGGTAGCGGGTAGACAGCTGCGCGCACACCCGCACCTCGAGCTGCTCGGCGACAAAAGGCGACGCGACCTCGGACCATACCGTGTCCTCGGCTAGCCCCAGCAGGTCGATCTGATAGCGTGGTGGCGCCAGGGTCGCGGAAAACAGCACGCTTGCGTGAGCCGCGGCGAAACGGGGCCGCAGGAAGTCGGCGGGCACCTGGTTGACGATGGCCAGTCGTGCCCGCCCGCGCCCGTGACGGGTGAGCTCGCACAGCGAATGATCACCGAAACGCTCCGCCAGCCGAACGAAGGCCAACGCCTCGAACAGGCAGTCGGTCAGCGCCGGCTGGGTGTCCTCCGGATGCTCGCCCAGGTGATCGCCGATGGCACCACAGAGTCCCTGAAGGGAGCCGACCAACTCCGCCGGCAAGGCGTCGAGGGCAAACCAGCGTGGCGCCTCGCGACTGCCCGGGTCCTCTCCTCCGTGCTGACGCACCAGTGCCTGCCACTGCTTGATCACCCTGGCCAGAGGCTGGCGCAGCGCCCCCGGCGCCTCCTTTTGCAGGCGCGCCAGGCGACGCTGGTCAAGGCTCGCCGAATACATGCCACGGGCACGCTCGATCAGGTTGTGGGCTTCGTCCACCAGCACACCCAGGCGCCACTGTCGCGCCTGGGCCAAGCCGTGCAACAGCGCGCTCGAGTCGAAATAGTGATTGACGTCGCCGACCACCAGATCGCACCAGCGAGCCATCTCCTGGCCCAGGTAGTAGGGGCAGACGCGATGCTCAAGCGCCACCTGCCTGAGCCCGTCACGATCTAGCCAGCCCTGCTCCACTGCCGCCTGCCTCGCCTCCGGCAGTCGGTCGTAGAAGCCCTCAGCCAGAGGACAGCTATCTCCGTGGCAGGCCAGTTGCGGATGCTCGCAGGCCTTGTCCCGAGCGATCAGCTCCAGCGTGCGCAGCTTGCGCTGTGGGCCAGGGTCGAGCTGCGCCAGTGCCGCCAGCGCCAGCTGTCGGCCGGTGGTCTTCATGGTCAGAAAGGCGGCGCGGTCCAGCGCCTGGCGGGGCATCGCCTTGAGCAGCGGGAACAGGCTCCCCAGCGTCTTGCCGATGCCAGTCGGCGCCTCGATCAGCAGATCCCGGCCAGTGGCGACGGCCTTGTAGGTGGTCTCGGCCATCTCGCGCTGCCCAGGCCTGAACGCAGGGTAGGGAAACGTCAGACGGTCCAGCGCTTCATCTCTCCGCCGGCGATGTGAGGCTTCGGCCAGCGCCCAGGCTCGATAGGCGCGACAGGCCGACTCAAGCTCCTGCCACAGCGTGGCGGCCTCGGCCTCGACGCTCAGGCAAGTCTCGCGACCGCTGACCAGATCCAGATAGACCAGCGCCAGGGTAATCCGCTCGCGTCCCTGCTGGCGGCACCAAAGTGCGCCGTAGGCCCGCACCTGGGCCCAGTGCAACGCGCGCTGATTGTCGGCCATGCGCTCCAGGCGTCCCCGGTGGGTCTTGATCTCTTCGAGTCGCCCACCGTTCTCGGCCACACCGTCGATGCGCCCCTGGACCTTGAGTCCCTCGAGGGTGGCGACCGCCATCACCTCACTGCGGTAGCCTTCGCCACGTCGGGCCACGACGCGGGCATGGCCCTCTATCCCTTCCCGCGAGCTGGGGGCCGGGGTGAAGCGGTGATCCAGATCACCGCGCCTACCGGTGAACTCGCACAGTTCACGCACGCCGACGCTGAGAGAGACCGACTCGGCCGTGTCCGAGGTAGCTGTCTCGGCATCGTCAGACGTTGAAGATCCCTCAGCCATCGGACCACCTCACGTGGCACACCGACACCGGAATGCCGTGGCACTGGAAGTGCTGAAGCCAACGTCGCTGGTTGTCCTGCAGCCGGTCTCCTGGCGCCTTGACCTCGATCAGACGATAGCGGGGCAGGCCCTTGCCAGCATCGGGAAAGAACTGGATCAGGTCCGGCCAGCCCGATCGGTTGGCCTTGAGATCCTCGAGAAGGCGCTCGAACAGCACCGCCAGGTGTTCAGGCGCAATACAGTGAAGCGCCAGTTCCAGCAAGGCTTCGTCGAGCACTTCCCAGTAGACGAAGGGGTTGGCCAGGCCCTGCTTGTCGCGCCAGCGGGCCCTGATACGCTCGCGGTAGTCGCCGCTCGCCAGCGCCTCCAGGCAGGCATCGAAGCGATCACGCCGCCGCGATACGAAGTCTGGCCGATACAGATCCGCCGGCCCGCGATGGAAGGGATGAAAGAAGGCGCCCGGCAAGGGGGCGAAGATGACGTCCCAGCAGAGCAGCCCGAAGAGCCCGGCGAAGAGGTGATTCTCGACGTAGAAGGCTGGGGCCTCATCCCGGGCCAGGTGATCACGCAGCGCCAGCTCCACCGCGCCACTGGCCGCCAGCGATTGTGGCGGCAAGCTCAGGCTCCAGCTCTGCGGCGGCGCCTGTGCTGCCGGCTTGAGCACCGGCAGACCCAGGCGGCGCTGCAATCGCGGCACCAGCCGGGCAAGCGCCTGGCGCTCGGCGTCGTCCAGCGGTGCCTCGAGCGCCTGGGTCGCCAGCGTCAACGCCTGGTGATGCTCGCCCTCTCGCTCCAGCAGGCGCAGTCGACGCACCCGCGCTTCGCCCGGGCCAGCAAAGGAGAAGATCTCCAGCGCCAGCGCCGCCTGCCCCTCTCGCTGGGCCTGCTTGCCCAGACGCAGCAGCAGGCGAGACCGCCGCGCCGCGAGCCAGGGGTTATCGTCGGGCAGCCTTGGTACTGCCGACCAGATATCAGCCACGGCTTCGCCGTCGTCGAATCGCTCTCGCAGCCGATGCAGGCAGAGATAGGCATCCACCTCCTGACGCTGCTGAAACCCCCGCGACGCGGGATCGAAACTCACCCGTTCGTAGCGCATATGGCCAAGCTCGGCCATCACGAAATCGGACCAGCTCTGGCGCAGATTGCCGAAGAACATCAGGCGCAGTCGATCACACACCGACATTACCGACACCCGCACCAGGGTCTCGTCGGACTCAGGCCACCAGACGCTCCAGCGCCGCGGCGTGAACTGGCCGTCCAGCGCCTCGCACAGACGCGACTTGGAGACCGAGGTGGGCAGACCGCAAGCGGACACAGTTTCGGCGAAGACCCGTCGAGCCTCGGGCAGGCGCAACTGTGCAAGCAGGTCATCGAGACTCAGCACGGGATCAAGCTCCACCAGCTGCGCCGCCGCCAGTCGACTCAGCGCCTGCTCGAGATCATCGACCTCGGTGTAGACCAGGCGACTTGTGCGAAACAGCTCGCCCTTGCGCGAGACCATGCGGACCAGCAACGCCTGGGCTGCCTCCGGCAGCTCGCCGAAGGCCATGATAAAGCGCTGTTCTGGCTCTGCCAGCAGGTCGGCGTGGCGTGCCATCACCCAGTCGAGCACAAACTGAAAGTGACGCAGATAGTAGAGAGGATCGTCGCGCAGGTCGGCGGGTAGCGTGGGCGACTTGGGATTCATGCAAGCATTTTACCAGTGGTTCGCTGCGCTCCCAAGGAAGTTACCGACGCGCGCCCGGGTATTCGTCAGGCGGCAAACGGCTTTGCTGCTAAGCATTGATGAGCATTATGTGGATAAAGCCATTTCAGCAAAAGCCGAATCTTGCATGCCAGTCTATGCTGGTGACACTGTCGAACAAGGCCATGACTAACGAGCCTGCTGCCGGCCTGTCGCCTGATCGGACTCGGTGAAACACGTCGAGCTCTGTGGAGCTGGTCGATGTCGATGACGGCATCGACAAAGCTCGTCGATACAGCCCGACGATGAAGCCATCGAAAAAGCTCGTCGACGAAGCGAGGCCAGTGAAGCGACCTATCGGTCAAGCCATGAACACGCTGCAAGTTCCTGCCGGCCAGCGCCGGCGATCTCGTCTCTAGAGGAAGTGATCCATGCCCCAGCAGAAGACCGCCATCATCACCGGCTCCACCAGCGGTATCGGTCTCGGTATCGCCGAAGGCTTCGCCAAGGCGGGCATCAACCTGGTCATCAACGGTATCGAGGCCGCCGCGGACGTGGAGGCCACCCGCGCCAGTCTCGAAAAGCACGGCGTCAAGGTCGTCTATGACAACGCCAACATGATGGACCCCGGCGAGATCAGCGCCATGCACAAGCGGGCCGAGGCAGAATTCGGCAGCGTGGACATCATCGTCAACAACGCCGGTATTCAGCATGTGGCACCGGTGGACGAGTTCCCCGAGGACAAGTGGAACGCGATCATCGCCATCAACATGAATTCCGCTTTTCACCTGACCAAGGCCGCCTTGCCTGGCATGAAGGCACGTGGCTGGGGGCGAGTGATCAACATCGCGTCCGCCCATGCTCTGGTGGCATCGCCTTTCAAGTCGGCCTATGTGGCCGCAAAGCACGGCGTTCTGGGACTGACCAAGACCGTGGCGCTGGAAGTCGCCGAACACGGCATCACCGTCAATGCCATCTGCCCGGGATACGTGCTGACGCCTCTGGTCGAGAAGCAGATTCCCGACACCGCCAAGGCACGCGGTATCTCCGAGGACTCGGTCATTCGCGACGTCTTGCTCGCCAACCAGCCGACCCGCCAATTTGTCACCACCGAACAACTGGCGGCCACGGCGCTGTTCCTGTGTTCGGACGGCGCCGCCTCCATGACGGGAATCGCCCTGCCGGTCGATGGCGGCTGGACAGCACACTGAAGCACCGTTCGACAGGGTAGAGCATGCGGCGAACCTGCCGCCGACGCCGCTGCTGCCGCACTTTTCCCGGCAAGGGAAGACGGCCTCACGGACGACCGCACCAAGATGACAGGAGAGCTTGATGGCCAAGCCACCCAAGAAAATAAGTCTGGCACTTCAGGGTGGAGGCGCTCACGGCGCCTTTACCTGGGGGGTCCTCGACGCCCTGCTCGACGACCCATGCATCGAGATCGAGGCCATTTCCGGCACCTCCGCTGGCGCCATGAACGCTGTCGTTCTGGCCGATGGTCTGGTCCAGGGCGGGCGAGAGGCTGGGCGCGAAAAACTGGAAACGTTCTGGCGTGCCGTGTCTCAGTCGGCGCGCTTCAGCATTCTGCAGCGCACCCCCTGGGATCGTCTTAGCGGAAACTGGAGCCTCGACTACTCGCCGGGCCACGTCTACTTCGACCTGATGACGCGATTCTTCTCGCCGAGCCAGTTCAACCCCATGAAGTACAACCCCCTGCGGGACATCATCGTCGAGCAGGTCGACTTCGACAATGTGTGTGGCTGCGACCAGATGAAGGTCTTCGTGGCCGCGACCAACGCCGAGACCGGGCGCGTCAAGATCTTCGATCGCGCCGAACTCACCCCCGACATGGTGATGGCGTCGGCCTGCCTGCCCTTCCTGTTCGAAGCGGTCGAAGTCGACGGGGTGCCCTACTGGGACGGCGGCTATTCCGGCAATCCTCCGCTGTTTCCCTTCTATCACACCACCGAGTCCCGGGACATCCTGATCGTCCAGGTCAATCCGGTGGAGCGTGAGGGGTCGCCGACCAGCGCCCAGGAGATCCTCAATCGCACCAACGAGATCACCTTCAATGCCAGTCTGCTCAAGGAGTTGAGGGCCCTCGCCTTCGTCAAGCGACTGATCCACGAAGGCCACCTCGACCCCAAGAACTATCGCGACATGCTGGTCCATATCATCGATAGCCAGGACCTGCTGAAACCCCTCGGGGCCTCATCGAAGCTCAACGCCGAGTGGGACTTCCTGTGCCATCTGCGAGATCTCGGCCGCAAACGCGCCCAGGACTGGATCGAGCAACACTACGACGACATCGGCAAGCAGGACAGCGTCGACCTGAGAGCCATGTTCGAGGGCACCCACTGATCGGCAACGGGTCCCGATAGGCGTTATGGCATAGCGGTGCCGGTAAGGTTGCAGGCCCGGCACCGACCAAGCTGAGCAAACGGATCAGTCCGACAAGAAGTGATGACTCAGCAAGATAAAACAGTCGTATGTTTCAAACGACATATAGATTGGTAGCGGCAAAAAAATGGCTTGTCTTCCTGCTGCCGCCGATTACGGAAAGGCCGACACGGAATGCGATTACCCCGACCACTATCGTCGCCATGAGGATGCTGGAAAATGAGTTCCACCGCCGTTTCACCCAACATGGAGAAGGGACTCGCCTTCTTCCGTAAGCACAATCCCGCCGCCGCACAAGCGTTGGAGGAAAAGCTCGGTGACTTCGCCCCCGACCTGATGCGCCTGGTCGCCGAATTCCCCTTTGGCGAAATGTACGGTCGTGATGGCCTGGACCCCAAGCTGCGCCAGAGCGCCACGCTCTCGGCACTGGCCTGTGGAGGCCACGAGAATCAGCTACGCATCCATATCGGCATCGCACGCTCACTGGGCTTCACCCGTGACGAGCTGGTCGAACTGTTCATGCAGCTGGCGCCCTATGCCGGCTTCCCGGTCACCATCAATGCGGTGCTGGCCGTCAAAGACATCTACCCCGATACCTGAAGATCACCACGGTGATACACGCCCCACCAACCCCAACGCTGCGCAAGAAGGAATTACGCCATGTTTGAACATCAGAAAAATCCGCCGATGGAACCCGTTGACGAGGTCGATACCACACTGGCCTACATCGACCTTGCGGACGTCAAGCTGCCGGCAGGCGCTGCACCGCTGGAGCAACGTCACCTGCGCTTCCGCCGCGTCGACGTGGCACCAGGTGGCATCGTGCCTTACCACTCCCACGAGAACCGCCCGGCTATCCTGTTCGTGTTCCAGGGCGAGATCGTCGAGTACAACTCCAAGCATGAGCAGCCGCGCGTTCACAAGGCGCCGTCGATCATCGCCGAGTTCAACGATATCTGGCACTGGTGGAAGAACGAGACAGACGGTGACGTCATCATCTACGCCGCGGACCTGGCCGAGACCGAGAAGTGCGCCGAAGGCGAGTGCTGATCGACAGACCGAAAGCATGCTCGGCGATGTCGTTCGCCCCGCCGCAAGGCGGTAATACATCGGTAAAGCAATAATCAACCGATATCAGCAGAAGCCGCGGCCACTCATCGCCGAGTGCCGCGGCTTTTTTTATGCCAGAGCGAAGCTGGATGTTATGCCAGAGCGCCGAGGCCTTGCGTGCCAGAGCGAAGCCGCAGGCTATGCAAACGCGCCGCGGCCTTGTGTGCCAGAGCGAAGCCGCATGTTATGCAAAAGCGCCGCGTAATTTCCGAAGCGCTAGCGCTGCCTCGCGACCCTGACCTGCCCCCAGGAACCGCAATCTACGCTTGTCGCCAGGTTGGCGTTGCGAGCGCACAGGAAGACGTGCTCCTCATTGCTCCTCGAGTTCTCCTGCCAGCCACTGGAGTTGCTCGGCCACCGGTACCTCTCGACAGTGGCGCCGATTCTGGCCCGCCCACAGCGGAGAAAAGTCACCGCTGCAACGGGACTCGTGGGCCGCGCGCAGCTCGCACAGGGCGCTGGCAGCCAGCGGAAAGTCGGGTACCTCATCCGACAGCGGACCCAGCTCGCGCATGGCACGATTGACGATCCCGCGGGCGGGCCGACCGGAGAAGACATTGGTGATGTCGGTGGAGGCTTCATCATCCAACAGCGCCCTGCGGTGGACGGCCCTCACCGAGGCCTCGGGGCAGCACAGCAGTGCGGTACCGATCTGGACCGCCTGGGCGCCCAGATCCAGTGCCTGCCGGACCCCCTGGGGGTCGCCGATCCCTCCGGTCGCCACCACCGGCAACGAGATAGCCTCGACCACCCGGGGCAGCAATGACGCCAGCGGCAACTGAAGACTCAGGTCGTCACTCAAGAAATGTCCCCGGTGACCGCCTGCTTCAAGGCCCTGGGCGATCACCACGTCGGCGCCATGGGCTTCCAGCCACCGGGCCTCATCCACCGTGGTGGCGGTAGACAGCACCAGCGCACCGCAGGCCTTCACCCGCTCGACCAGTTGTGCCTCAGGTAGACCGAAATGAAAGCTCACCACGGCGGGACGGTGGCGCTCGACGATGGCACAGGCATCGCTGTCGAACGGCCGTCTGGTAGGCGTGTCACTTGGAGGTGGCGGCGCGATTCCCAACTCTTCATGGTAAGGGGCCAGCAACGCTCGCCACTTCTCCAGTCGACTCGCTTGAGGCTCGGGCGACGCATGGCTGAAGAAGTTGACGTTGACCGGGCCTTGTCCTTCCACCGCTGCAAGGGCCTGATCCAGCGCCTCGAGGGCCAGCATGCCGGCAGGCAGGCCTCCCAGACCTCCGGCTGCGGTGACCGCAAGCGCCAGTGTCTCGTCCTGGGCGCCGGCCATGGGAGCCTGGAGGATGGGCCACTTCAGCCGCAATCGAGAGAGCGCGGTCATGGTTGAATCTCCTTGTGTGGAGCGGCGTCGGCTCTCGGTGACGAGGAGCCGCGCGCCTGCAATTCCAGGATATCGCCACGGATGGCAATGTCGAAGCGTCCGAGAAAGCTCATGCCCAGCAGCGCCGTCTCACCTTCCATGCCCGGGCTGATGGAGCCATCGACCCGAGTCGCCGACAGGCCGCCCAGGGTAACGCTGTCCAGGCGTGTCAGGGTGCCTTGTGCACGACCATTGGCGGTATGAAACCAGGCGCTGCCGAGGTCCGGCAACGACAGTCTTGCCGCCAGATCTCCCGGCAGAGCGACACGGGTAGCGCCGGTGTCGACAAGGAAGGTCACCGGCGTGCCATTGATGCTGCCGGGCGCGACGAAGTGTCCGCCAGGCCCGCGCTTGAGCCTCAACGGCTCGCCCTCGGCCACCTGATTCAGGTTGGCATTGGGGTTCAGGCGCTGCTCCAGCCAGGACGTCGCCCACCAGCCACCGAGCCCCATGAACAGCACCCAGAACAACAGCATCATGGCGAGCCCGGGGCCACGTGTCCCCTGTCGCTGGGTCATCGGTTTCTCCTCACGGGCGGTTTCGTCCTCCTCGCGCCGGGACGACGAAGGCAGCATGGCGAAGGCGCCAGGTGAACGCTGTACTGGTGTCTGTACGCGGCATCGTCCGCGCCGACCACCACCAGGGAAGGTTCATGATGACAGTTTATGCGTCCGCTCTCCATGACCGGCGCCAGCCTGGCGCCGCCGTCGCCCTTGGCCTCCTCGTCGCCTCGATCTGGCTTATCGCCTCGCCGGCACTGGCCAGCGCCGACAACGATGACGAGGCGGCCTCCACCGGCCTGGACAATGTCACCAAACAGGTCTTCGAGATGCCAAGCTACACCACCGTCGGCGGTGACACCATCGCCCCGGTCAGAGTCGGCTGGGAGGCCTATGGCGAGCTTAACGAGGCAGGCGATAACGCCATCCTGATCACCCACTTCTTCTCCGGCACCAGTCACGCCGCCGGCCGCTATGACGGTGAAGAGACCCCGGGCTACTGGGATGCCATCATCGGACCCGGCAAGCCGCTCGACACCGACCGCTATTACGTCGTGTCGTCGGACACCCTGGTCAACCTCAACGCCGGCGACCCCGGAGTCACCACCACCGGCCCTGCCAGTCACAACCCCGACACCGGCGAGCCCTGGGGCACCGACTTCCCGTTGGTGACCATTCGCGACTTCGTCAATGTGCAGAAGGCCTTGCTGGATGATCTCGGTATCCAGCGCTTGCACGCGGTGATGGGTGCCTCCATGGGGGCGCTGCAGGCTTACGAGTGGGCCAGCGCCTATCCCGAGCGGGTCGAACGCCTGATTCCGGTGATCGGTGCGGGCGTGGCCGATCCCTGGCTGATCGCCAGCCTGGACGCCTGGGCCGCCCCCATCACGCTGGACCCCCACTGGCGCGGCGGTGACTACTACGGACAGACGCCACCGCTCGACGGTCTGCGCGAGTCGTTGAAGCTGATCACCCTGCAGGCCAACCACTGGCGCTGGGCGGACGCCACCTTCGACCGCGACTGGGCCGACGCAAACACCTCACCGATGAGTTCACTGGAAGCCCAGTACGAGGTCGAGGCGACCCTGGACAGCGTCGCCGAACAGCGGGCTGCCACCGCCGACGCCAATCACCTGCTGTACCTGGTCAAGGCCAACCAGGCCTTCATGACTGGCCATGGCGACAGCCTGGAGGCGGGCCTGGCCGCCATCGAGGCCCCGACCCTGATGCTCTATAGCGAAGACGACCTGGTGTTCTCGCCCCAGAAGGTTCGCGAGACCGCCGCACTGATCGAGGCCGACGGCACCCCGGTGACCCTCGAGGCCCTGGAGGGAGACCGCGGCCACATCGACGGCGTGGTGAACATCCAGCAGGCCGAAAGACAGTTGCGTGACTTCCTCGAGGCACCGATTCCCTGAATACCCGCCGTCGCCGACCTGGCACCGGGGCCTGATTGGCGGCCCTGGCGCCTTTCCAGGACCGAGGCGATGGCCTCGATCACGCAGCTCCGCCAAGGCTGGACCTGTCGGGCTCGGCGTGCTGGGATAGCGCCTGGACCGCCCCACGCCAACTGGCACCATCACAACGGGTGCTGTTGCAACGACAATGAACACAAGGAGTTCGACAGTGAGCGACGACGCCACCCTCAAGGTCAGCGACCTCGACGCCGGGCTGATCTATCGACTGTTCTCCGGAGCCATCGCTCCGCGTCCCATCGCCTGGGTGTCGACCCTGAGCGAGAGCGGTCACGCCAATCTGGCGCCCTTCTCGTTTTTCAATGTGGCCAGCGTCGATCCCCCCGTGCTGGCGTTTTCTCCATTGCTCAACGGCGAAGGCGCCACCAAGGACACCATCGCCAACCTCAAGCAGGTCGGCGAGTGCATCGTGCATATCGGTGGTGAGGCGCTGGCCGAGGCGCTCAACGCCACCAGCGCAAGCCTGCCGCCCGAGGGAGACGAGTTCGACCATGCCGGGTTGACCAAGGCCAGCCTGGGAGACCTGCGGGTACCGCGTATTCAGGAGGCACCGGTTGCCTTCGGCTGTCGCCTTCACGATATCCTGCACTTCGGCGACCGTCCGCTGTCAGGCAACCTGGTACTGGCCGAGGTGACCGTCATCCACGCCGATCCCCGGGTGTGGAACGGTCGACACGTCAGCTGCGACGCCCTGGCCCCGATCGGGCGCATGGCCGGCAGCGACTACGCACGCTGCACCGACCTGTTCTCCCTGGAACGTCCGAAGTAACGAACCCTGGGGCGCCCCGGCACCCCCTGACGGCGCCTGCAACGGCCCAATGCAGCTCTCGATGAAGCTCGGGTCGCCCGGGTCGTTGCTCAAGCCGCAAGCAGCGAACGCGTCGCCAGGTAGCCGCCCATGGCCAGCAGGCCAAGCAGAAACACCTGGCGAAAGCGCGCCTCGGATAGCCGGCGTCTGAGCCAGGCGCCCCACCACATGCCGAGACTCGCCGGCAGCAGCGCCAGGCTCGACGCCAGCAGCAGGTCGGTGGAGAGCAAGTCCCTCTCGCCGAGTGCCAGCGCCAGGCTCAGGGTCGACAGGCTGAACAACAGCCCCATGGCCTGAACCAGGGCGTCCCGTGACAGACCGATGGCCTGCAGAAAGGGCACCCCGGGGAAGACGCTGGAGCCCGTCAGCCCGGTCAGGACGCCATTCATCGCGCCGACGGCGCCGGCCTGGACCGGGCTTCCCGAGAAGCGCAGCCGTCGCCCGCTCAGATTCATCAGTGCGTAGAGCATCAGCAACAGCCCCAGCAGCAACGACAGCCAATGAGCCTCGACGCTGGCCAGCACCCATACCCCCGGCCAGACCGCCAGCACCGCCGCCAACAGAAACAACCAGAGCCGACGGCATAGCGTCAGCAGATGCCCTCCCACCAGGGCCTGCCAGACGTTGGTGACCACCGTGGGCACCAGCATCAGCGCCATGGCCAGAGGCAGCCCCAGGGTCGCGGTCAACAGCGCCAGCAGTACCGTGGGCATGCCCATGCCGAGCACTCCCTTGACCAGTCCTGCCAGGACGAAGATGGCCGACAGCAGGAACAGGGTAGCGGGTGCGAACAGCGCGTCCGGCAGCATTCAATCGTCCTCGGTACGGGTCTCTGGGCCAAGGTCCTCGATAGCGTTCCCTCGGCCCAGGTGGTTCAGTGCGTATCGTCCAGCCTGGCTTCCCACTCCCCTGCCACCCGCTGGCCACGGCGCTGATTGACGCCAGCGCAGATCACGATGGCGATGATGAAGAAGGCGGCGCACAACAGGATCGAGGCCTTGAGCCCCACCGCCGCCTGCAGCAGGCCAAGGCCGACGATGCCGATGACCCCCGCCAGCTTGTTGGCCAACCCCCAGAACCCGAAGAACTCGGCCGCCTTCTGGCGGGGCGAGAACAGGCCTACCAGGACCCGGCTGGCCGACTGGCTGGAGCCGAGGCTAAGGCCCGCCAGACAGCCGACCACCAGAAACAGTTGCTCGGCCTGCCAGTCGAGTCCCCAGGTAGCGTTTAGCCAGGCGGTGACCTCGGGGGTGGCCCAGATGGCCAGGATCGCCAGCACCCACAGCACCAGAGTCATCAGATAGGTCACCAGGGTACCGATGCGGTCCTGGATAAAGCCAAATCCGAGTGCCCCTGCCGCGGCGGTGATCTGGACGATGATGAACATCAGGTTGCGGGTGCTTTCCTGCCAGCCGATGACCTGGGCGCCATAGATGAAGGCGAAGGCGATGATGATGTAGACACCGGCCATGGAGAACAGCACCGAGGTCAGAAACAGACCCAGGTCACGGAACCGACGCAGTTCATGCAGGGTGGTCGATACCCGCTGCCAGGCGATGCGGGCGAAGGGTTGGCGATGGGGCTGTGGCTCGGCGCGCTCCTTGAGCCAGACGAAGGTTGGTATCGCCGCCAACAGGAAGAAGCCCGCGGCGAAGGGCCCGACCCAGCGGATCCGCTCGAAGTTATCCGCGGTGGCCTCGCCCAGTATGGCCAGGGTGAAGCCCGCTGCCACCAGTCCGCCGACGTAGCCCAGCGCCCAGCCGAAACCGGAGATGGCGCCAAGCTTCTCTGGCGGCCCAAGCCCCGGAAGAAAGGCCGCGATAAAGGACTCGCCCATGGAATAGGCGTAGTTGGACAGGATGATCAACACAAAGCCCAGCGCCACGTAGCCCGGCTCGACAAAGTACAGCATGGCGGTGGTGGCGATGGTGGCCAGATAGCTGGCAAACAGGAAGCGCTTCTTTTCGGCGCGGTAGTCCATCACCGCACCACACAGCGGGCCGGTCACCACCACCAGCAGAAAGCTCAGCGCCAGCGCCAGGCTCCACAGCAGGTTGGCCAGGCGAAAGTCGTCGCCTCGGTCGCCGACGATCACCGTGGTGAAGAGTTCACCGAACACCACGGTGATGATCAGCAGGGTGTAGGCCTGATTGGCGAAGTCGAACATCGCCCAGCCGAAGATCTCGCGCCGGCTCGCCCTGTCGCCGCCCCTTGGAGTCGTCATGCTCACGCTCATGCTGCCGTCCCGTTGGCAAAGGAGTTCAAGATAGCAGCCCGACTCGCCCCAGCGCCACGTCACGCCGAGCCCGGCAGACCCTTGGGACGACCACTGACACCAATAACGAAGTGATACAGTGTGGGCTTCAGACTTTCGACCCAGCGAGCCCCATGACTCCCATCGACTACCTGGCATCCAGCGCGGCCCAGGCCTGGCACCAACGACTGGCTGGCCTGATTCAGGGTGCCGATCGCAGCGACCTTCCGCGACAGCTGGAGCAGGCACTCGCCGAGCTGGTGCCCATGGACACCCTGATCCTGCATGCCTACCAGGGCCGAGGCCGTCCGCGAGTGGTCCATGACAACTATCCCCCCGAACGCCGCCAGCGCGACATCGACCCTTATCTGAGTCGCGTCTACCTGCTCGACCCGATGTTCCAGGCCATCGAGTCTGGTCAGGATAGCGGAACCCATCGACTGCGCGATCTGGCGCCGGACCGTTTCGAGAGCAGCGAGTACTACCACCACTACTATCGCGGCCTGGGACTCAAGGATGAGATCGGACTCTTCGCACGGGTCAGCGACGACACCGTGATGGTGCTGTCTCTCGGCTTCCGTACCCAGTCGCGACCGGTGACTCGGCGCACCGTACAGGCGCTACGCCACCTGACGCCCATCGTCGAAGCCCTGCTTCAGCGGTTCTGGAGCTGGCAACGCAATGCCTTCGAACCGCAACACCAGGAGGTCGAGCCCGTCGACGCCGCCTTCTCGAGCTTTGGCCAGGGTGTGCTCACCCGCCGCGAGCAGGATATCGTGCGCCTGCTGCTCGCGGGCCACTCGGCCAAGTCGGCGGCGCGAGAGCTCGGCATCAGCGATGGCACCGTCAAGGTCCACCGCAAGCACGTCTATCAGCGCCTGCAGGTCACGAGTCAGGCCGAGCTGTTTCGCGCCTTTCTCGATCACGTAGCGCTGATCTCCCGCCAGCAGCGTGACTGACGCACCCGCTCAGAAGCGGTAGGAGAGATACAACCGCCCCTCCCAGATATCCAGGTCGTCATGGCCGATGCTGAGATAGCCGGCGCTGGCCTCGAGCAGGGTGGCCTCGCCGACAAACCAGCGGGCGCCAGTGCGCAGGGTACCCGTCAGGTCAGAAGGGTCCTCCCACTCCAGATCCTCGTTGAGGTAGCGCCCGCCGTTGGGCTGCTCGAAGGCCCAGTCCACCCCCAGTTCGGCGTAGGGCATGATCAGACCCGCGTGGTCAGTGTGGTAGATACGGCTAACCTCACCACTGACCGACGCGACGCCAGTGCTGTAGGAGTCGCCGGGCACTTCCACCTCCACCGGTATCCCCAGGATCTTGCCGTCCAGGTCATAGTCGTCGCTGCGCTCACGGGAGTAGAACAGCGAGACGGTGGGACGCAACAGGGCCTCCCCCCAGCGGTACTGACCGTGGGCATTGAGCGCGCCGCCGAAGCTACGGGTGTCGAAGCTGCCATCCAGGGTCGCCAGTTCGGTGTCATTGTCACCCCAGCGCCAGATCAGCGATGCGTCCAACGCCCAGCGCTCGGACAGTCGATAGGCGACATAGGGAGAGATGCTGAAACCATCGCTGTCGCTGTCCCAGGCGCCGCCAAAGTTGTCAGAGCGGCTCGAGTCGACGCTGAAACTGACACCCGCCACCGCCTGCTCCGACACCCAGCGGTCGACCCCCACCGCCACTACCTGGGCCTCGCCATCCAGATCCTGGCCATCACGGTCATCGGAGATATCGGTATAACGAGCATCCACCCAGGTGTTCCAGGGAGAGACCGGCTCTCCCTGACGCCCTGCGGTGATCGGCACCTGTTCCATCAAGGTGGCCTCCAGCGCGTTCCGGGTTCTTGCCTGGGCGTGCTGGCGCAGCAGGTTCTCGGGGCAGGTCACCACCGGCAGGGTACCATCGGCCAGCGGCGCACCCCCGAGTCTGGGGTCGTGACGAGGGTCGATGCAGCGGTTAGCCGGCAGCGGCACCCGCCCGGCATACCACTCGGCCGCATCGACACGGCCAACAATCTGGCCCTGGGGCATCGATGGCACAGAAGGTGTCAGACCCGACGGCGGACGCTGTTCAGGCGGTACGACACCGATGGGAGGTGTCACCCCGGAAGGCGGCCTGACATCCGGAGGCACGACACCGATGGGGGGCGCTACCTCGCCCGGCCGCGCAACGTTCGGAGGAAGGCTCCATTGCCCCAGGGTGGGCCGCCCCGGCGTCACCCCCACCGGCGGGCGCTCGGGGGCGGGCACCGTACCTATCGGCGGCGTTACGCCGGTCGGCGGTCTGAAGTCCGGTGGCACCGTGCCTATCGGTGGCGTCACCCCGGTGGGTGGCCGGAAGCCCGGAGGCACCGTGCCTATCGGTGGCGTCACCCCGGTGGGTGGCCTGAAGCCTGGAGGCACCGTGCCTACCGGCGGCGTTACCCCGGTGGGTGGTCTGAAGTCCGGTGGCACCGTACCTATCGGTGGCGTCACTCCGGTCGGGGGTCGGACGATTGGTGGGAAAGCGGGTGGCACCGTGCCTACCGGCGGCGTCACCCCGGTGGGCGGCCGCTCGATTGGTGGGAAAGCCGGTGGCACCGTGCCTACCGGCGGCGTTACCCCGGTCGGTGGCCGGAAGCCCGGAGGCACCGTACCTATCGGCGGCGTTACCCCGGTGGGTGGCCGGAAGCCTGGCGGCACCGTGCCTACCGGCGGCGTTACCCCGGTCGGTGGCCGCTCGATTGGTGGGAAAGCGGGTGGCACCGTGCCTACCGGCGGCGTCACCCCGGTGGGTGGTCTGAAGTTCGGTGGCACCGTCCCTACCGGCGGCGTCACCCCGGTGGGTGGCCGGAAGCCTGGCGGCACCGTACCTATCGGCGGCGTCACCCCGGTGGGTGGCCGGAAGCCTGGAGGCACCGTACCTATCGGCGGCGTCACCCCGGTGGGTGGCCGGAAGCCTGGCGGCACCGTCCCTATCGGCGGCGTCACCCCGGTCGGGGGTCGGAAGCCTGGCGGCACCGTCCCTATCGGCGGCGTCACCCCGGTGGGTGGCCGGAAGCCTGGAGGCACCGTACCTATCGGCGGCGTCACCCCGCCAGGGCGGGAAAAATCAGGAAAGATCTTGCCGATGGGAGGGGTAATGCCCGGACGCTCCGGCATCGGGATCTGCCCGGCCGGCGGCAATGTGAAGCCACCCTTCTGGTTCTGGGTATCCAGCAGACAATCCTTGTTGCCCCCCAGATCCAGAAGCTTGTGCACACCACCGTTGCCGTTGGATACCACTGGCGACAGGGTCAGGTGCAGGCCGCCGGCATTGCGCGTCCACTCATCGACGCTCTGCTTTCCCTGCGCCGCCTCCAACCCGAAGTCACCCGGCGAGGTCCCCGACAACCACACCGAGCGCGAACCATCGTTGGTGACACCGACAAAAGCCAGCCCTCCCGAGGCACCACAGTTGGCGGCGATAGCGGGTAACGGGGCCGACATCAGAAAGGCGACAAGGGTGCCCAGGGCACGACGAGTAAAGGGTGGTGCTGGCAACATGGCAAAGTATCCGGACTGACCATTCAGCATCCGCCGCGCCAGAATCTGGGCCACCTCTTCCGGCACCTGCGGATCATTACGGCACAGCCTACACCAACGTCGGAGGATCGCTACGTCTGCCTCAAGTCTCGGTAGTGCCGTTTCGCGCACCCCTCTCTCAATCATGAGGTAGATCAAGGTCATGGCAACCTGAGTCGATCATAGGCTACCCCATCGGTGATACCGGCACTGCCGCCGCCTGGCGGCCCGAGGAGACCTACCCTCATAAGGATATGTCATCGACAGGGGCAGTCTGGCGAGACTGGAGACCTTCCCAAGGAGGTTTCCAATGACAACACCCGACACTCGCCTCTCGTCCCGCCCCTCGACTCCCGTCGCCGACACGGCTCCGGTTCCGGCCCCAGTCCCAACAACAGTGGATGCCGAGACCCTGTGGCGCCAGGATCGGGACCACTTCGTCCATCCCTTCACCGACTTCAGCGTCTTCCACGACAAGGGCTGCGAGCTGATCACCGATGCCGAGGGCATCCACGTTCAGGACATTCACGGCAACCGCTTTATCGACGGCATCGCCGGGCTGTGGTGCGTCAACGTTGGCCACGGTCGTGCCGAGATCGGCCAGGCCATGGCCGAACAGGCCACCCGCATGGCCTACTTCTCGACCTTCAACAATCTGTCCAACGCACCGGCTACGCGGCTGGCCGCCAAGCTCGCCGAACTGGCCCCGGCCCACCTCAACCATGTCTTCTACAGCTGCGGAGGCTCCACCGCCAACGACGCCACCATCCGCCTGGTGCACTACTACTTCAACCGCCTGGGCAAGCCGAACAAGAAGCGTATCCTGTCGCGCCGCAACGCCTACCACGGCACCACCTACCTGGCCGCGAGCCTGACCGGCATCGAGAGCAACAACTGGGAATTCGACACCCTCGATGGTCTGGTCACCCATCTAAGCGAGGCCAACCTCTATCGTCGCCCCGAAGGCATGGATGAAGCACAGTACTGTGATCATCTGGTCGCGGAACTCGAGGCCACCATCGCCGAGATCGGCGCCGACAATATCGCCGCCTTCATCGCCGAGCCGATCATGGGAGCCGGCGGCGTACTGGTGGCCCCCCGGGGCTATCACGCCCGCATGCAGGAGGTGCTGCGCGCCCACGACATCCTGTATATCGCCGACGAGGTGGTCACCGGCTTCGGTCGCCTCGGCCACATCTTCGCCTCGGAAGCGGTATTCGACACCCAGCCCGACGTCATCAACCTGGCCAAGGGCCTGTCCTCGGGCTATGCCCCGCTCGGCGCGACCCTGATCTCCGACCGCCTCTACGAGGTGCTGGGCACGCCCCAGGGCAAGGGCGGAGTACTCAGCACCGGCTTCACCTACTCCGGACATCCGGTCAGTTGCGCCGCGGCGCTCAAGAATATCGAGATCCTCGAGCGAGAAGAGCTTTGCGCCAACGTCCGCGAGGTCGGCCCCTATCTGGAGCAGGCACTGGCGACGCTGTCACGACATCCCACCGTCGGCGACGTGCGCGGCAGCCACTTCATGATGTGCATCGAGAACGTGGCCGACAAGGACACCAAGGCGCTGTTCCCGGTGGACGCGCGTGTCGGCGATCGGGTGGCCTTCGAGGCCCAGCAGCGCGGACTGATCATTCGTCCGGTGGGGCATCTCAACGTGATCTCGCCGCCCCTGATCTGGACCCGCGACACCGTCGACGAGGCCGTCGCCATCCTCGACGAGGCGCTTGCCGCCACCGCCGAGTCCCTGCGTCGCGACGGCTATCTCTAGCCACGAACCCTCCTGCAACACGAGGCCGCACGCTTTTTTGCCGCGCGGCCAGCGCAGGGCTCGCCCCTGCGCGATAGCTTCCGTCCAATAACAACCGTCGCCACAGGCGATACAAGGAGCTTGCATGGAAACCTACGGCGTCTGGAGCCTGGTTCCCACCCTGGTGGTGCTGGTCACCGCCATCATCACTCGTCGCACCATCGAATCACTGCTTGCCGGCTGCCTGGTCGGGCTCTTGATGATCGCCCCCAGCGAGGTCGTCACCCGCGGGTCGGACATCCTGCTCACGGTCCTCGGCAATGACACCGTCACCTGGATCATCCTGGTCTGCGGCCTGTTCGGCAGCCTGATCGCCTTGCTGGTCAAGACCGGCGGCGTGCTGAGCTTCGGTGACGCCATGACCAAACGACTGCACAGTCGTCGCCAGAGCCTGCTGACCACCTGGGTGCTGGGGCTGGTGATCTTCGTCGACGACTACCTCAACGCCCTGACCATCAGCGCCTCGATGAAGAAGATCACCGATCGCTTCGGCGTCTCCCGCGAAAAGCTGGCCTATCTGGTGGATTCCACCGCCGCCCCGGTGTGCATCCTGGTGCCCTTCTCGACCTGGGCGGTGTTCTTCGCCGGCCTGCTCGAGGACAACAACGTCGCCGACAACGGCATGTCGCTGTACATCTCGGCGATCCCGTACATGGCCTACGCCTGGGTGGCGGCGGCCCTGGTGCCCTTGGTCGCGCTGGGCTGGCTGCCTGACATCGGCCCGATGAAGACCGCCGAGGCCCGTGCCAAGGCCGGCCAGCCGGTGCCCGATGGCGGCGAGGAGCACGCGCTGCAGATCGACACCAACTACGATGGCCAGAGCCCGCATCTGCTCAACTTCCTGCTGCCAATCGCCAGCCTGATCGTCGCCACCTGGTACTTCGATATCGACATCCTGCGCGGGGTCATCGTTGCCCTGGCCGTCACCCTGGTGCTGATCGCCGTCCAGCGTCTGCTGAGCTTCAATGACACCTTCGATACCGCCCTGGAAGGCTTCAAGGCGATGATCATGCCGCTGGGCACCCTGGTCGCCGGCTTCTCGCTCAAGGAGGTCAACGACGTCCTGGGCCTCACCGAGGTGGTGATCCAGGCGGTACAGCCGCTGATGACCGCCGGCCTGCTGCCCGCCGTGGTATTCGTCACCATGGCCTTCCTGGCCTTTGCCACCGGCTCCTTCTGGGGGCTGTTCGCGGTGGCCATGCCTATCGTGCTGCCGTTGGCGATCAGCATGGACGCCAATATGCCGCTGGTGGTCGGCGCCTTGATCTCGGCCAGCGCCTTCGGTAGCCACGCCTGCTTCTACGGGGACTCCACGGTGCTGTCGGCCCAGGGTAGCGGTTGCAGCCCCATGGCCCACGCCCTGACCCAGATCCCCTACGTGTTGATCGCCGCGGCCCTGGCCACCGGCGTGTTCCTGCTGATCGGATTCTTGTGAGAGCCTACATGAACCAGACACACCATTCGTCTTCATCGACCCCGGCCCCTATCGCGTCCCCTATCGCGTCGCGTTCCGCTGGCAGCGACGCGCACAGTCCCGCCCGACTTGGCTGGTCCATGCCGGCGGAATTCGCCCCTCACGACGCCTGCTGGATGCTGTGGCCCCAGCGCCCGGATACCTGGCGCCTGGGAGCCAAGCCCGCCCAACAGGCCTTCGTCGCGGTGGCCAGCGCCATCGCCGAAAGCGAGACCGTCTACGTGGGCGTCAACGACGATCAGTACGAAAACGCCCGTTATCAGCTTCCGGAATCGATTCGCGTGGTCGAACTATCCAGCAACGACGCCTGGATGCGGGACGTGGGCCCGACCTTTCTGACCCACCCCGAACATGGCCTGGCGGTGGTGGACTGGGAATTCAACGCCTGGGGCGGACTCAAGGGCGGGCTTTACTTTCCCTGGGACAAGGATCGCCGGATCCGCCCCAAGATCGCCGAAATGCTGGGCATCCCCCGCTTCGATGCCGGTATCGTGCTGGAAGGCGGCGCCATTCACGTCGACGGCGAGGGCACCCTGATCACCACCGAGGAGTGCCTGCTCAACCCCAACCGCAACCCGGGTCTGGATCGCGCCGCCATGGAGGCGCGCCTGGGTGAGCAGCTGGGCATCAGCAAGGTCATCTGGCTTCCCCGGGGCTGCTACCTCGATGAAACCGACGGCCACGTCGACAATCTCTGCTGCTTTGTGGGCCCCGCCGAAGTTGCCTTGACCTGGTGCGACGACGCCGCGGACCCGGAGTACCAGATCTGTCGCGACGCCCTGGCGGTGCTGGAAGCCAGTACCGATGCCTGCGGTCGACCGTTTACCGTGCACCGCCTGCCCCAGCCCGGCCCGCTGTTTATCGGCGAAGACGAGGCCAGCGGCATCGACCGGCTCTCGAGCTCGCACCCACGCCAGCCCGGGGACCGCATGGCGGCCTCCTACGTCAACTTCTACATCGGCAATCGAGTGGTGGTCATGCCCCTGCTGGATGAACGCCGCGACAACGAGGCTCGCGACATTCTGGCGAGGCTTTTTCCCGAGCGTCGGGTGATCGGCGTGCCCGCCCGAGAGATCCTGCTCGGCGGCGGCAACGTCCACTGCATCACCCAACAACAGCCGAGGGATCCAAGACATACCTGACAGGCGGGAGTCGTCGTCGGTAACGACACGGCACCAGAAAATGTCTGCTGAAAGCGACACCACATCGGAGAATCAAGGGGTTGTGCTCGGCTCTCTTGGCCAATAGGCTCGATATGGCACATAACAGCATAGGAGAAACATCATGAGGAAGGGTTCCATCAAGACACTCTCCAGCCTGCTGCTGGCCACTTTCATGACCTTGGGCCTCGCCGCCTGCGGCACCGGCACCGGTGAACGCGCCGCCAGTGGCGCTGGCGTGGGTGCCGCCGTAGGTGCCGGCGCCGCTGCCGCCACCGGTGGTGACGTCGCCGAAGGCGCCGTGATCGGCGGTGGCGTAGGCGCGGCCACCGGCGCCGCCACCGATGAGGACGACGTCGACCTGGACAACTAAGGTCCTGGGCCTGGGGCGAGGCGAGGGCGCCTCGTTCCAGACCTGCTCGACGCACAAGAACACCGCCGGCTTGCCGGCGGTGTTCTTGTATCTGGCCGGTCGTGTATATCGCCCGGGCCTGTCCGGCCGTGTGTCTGAGCTGTCGTGTGTCTGACCTGGTTCGACCAAGCGGGGTTCGGCTAGACGGGGGGCGGCCAAGCGAGCACGGCTCCCACAATTGGCGCCAATTGGCGACAATTGCTGCATATTTGCTTCACTTGCTCCTTTCTATGCCGTTGTTACTGTTAGGGTCATCCCCCAGCATGAGGACGACGACATGAAACTTCTGAAGATGACCGGGCTGAGCGCTACTGCCCTGACCATGGCCCTGGCACTGTCGGCCTGCGGTACCGGTACCGGAGAACGGGCGCTGAGTGGCGCGGGGGTCGGTGCAGCGGTAGGTGCCGGCGCGGCGGCCATCACCGGCGGCGACGTGGGCAAGGGCGCGGTCATCGGCGGCGGCGTGGGTGCGGCGACCGGTGCTGCCACCGATTCCCGGGACATCGACCTCAGTCGCTAAGTCCAGGCCCGAGGCGTCCAGGCAGCTTTCGACCCCGCCCCGATCCGAGCCAGGATGCCGCCCTCAGCGGCAGACCCGACCGCCCACGCCGAGATGAAAGTGATCGGCGTGGGCGGCATTGTAGTCAGGCCCCAGCACGGTGCCGAAGACCTTGCAGGCGCGCTGCCCCACTTCCTTCAGGAAACGTCCTTCGGCTCCCTTGCCCCAGTGGCCCGACAAGCTGACGCGACGACCGTCCTCGAGTTCGAAGGCGGCCACATCCAGGGCCTCGGCGCTGGCATGCTGGCTGCGACGTCCCTCGGCTCGACCATAGATGTTGCGGCAGGCGAAGCTGCCGAAGTGTTCGATCTGGGCCACGTCCACGCCAAGGTGGGCACGCGCAGCGGCGCTGAGCTCATGACGCTCGAACACCGCCCAGGCCACCGCCAGCGGGCAGCGTGTCATCACGCTCGGCTGCATGCGCGACTGGCCTCCGGCGTAGCGCACAAGATTGGAAAGCTCGCACTGGCCCCGGGTGACGTCATCCAGTGGGGTATATCGCTGGGGCGGGTCCGCCGCCAGCACCGCACGGCAGGCCTCGGGGTCATCCGCCAGCCGCGCCAGCTTCCAGCCGAGGAAAGGACCAGGCGGCGTCTCGATCGATATCGGTGTCCAGGGCAACCAGCGATCCGGTATTGCGATCATCCCCTTGTCCAGGGCAACGCCCAACACCAGCAGCATGATCAACAGCCACTGCCCCATATAGTTCCTTCCTGTGCCCGACCCTTTCTGTGCCCGACCCTTCCTGCGCCCGACCCTTGGCCACGGTTCATCCCACGACCGGGGCGTCGGGTACGATCAAGGGTCCACCAACAAGGATAGCGCCAGAGCGACGATACCGACCGTCACGGCGGTTACCACCGCCAGGATGACGATACGGTCCAGCCAGCGATCGAAGGTGACCCAGTTGAATGTCAGCCGCCTGCGACGAGACGGTGGCCCGCGGCGGGTCGCGCCGCGGGCAGGGGGTGAAGACATGGCCGAGATCCTTCCGACGATACCCTGAGCTTACGTCCTGGCACTCTTCCTGACTACCAATGCATCGTAGATACTGCATTTTGCGCCAAGTTTCGTTTGACGGTGCTCGCCCGGGGTCACAGATCGCCGGTGCCGGTCGACGTCACCTCAGTGGTTGATGCGCCGGTTGACCACGTTGGGGGCCCGCCGCAGACGCTCCTCCTCGGCCAGGTTGCCGGCCTCGAACGGATCCGCGCCCACCGGGGTCTCGCCATGCTGACGATACAGCTGTGACAGCATGTTGCGGCGATCCGCCTGCAGCTCCTTGACCAGCACGAACATCATCCCGAACAGGATGAACGAGAACGGCAGGGCCGCCAGCACGGCGGCAGACTGCAGTCCCTTGAGCCCACCTGCAACGATCAGCGTCAGACAGATGGCGGCAATCAACAGCCCCCAGCAGATCCGCTTGTACAGCGGCGGCGCGATGGAGCCATGGTCGGTCATCTGGGCGACGATAAAGGAGGCGGAGTCTGCCGAGGTGACCAGAAAAATGAAGATCAGGATCATGGCGAGCACCGACAGCACCGTGGAAAACGGCATCAGGTCGAACATCTCGAACAGTGCCACGGTGATATTGTCCTGGGTGGCGGCGGCCAGGCCGGCATCACCGCCCAGCTCCATATGCAGGGCCGCCCCGCCGAACACCCCGATCCACAGACACGCCAGCAGCGGCGGCACCACCAGCACACCGAGTACGTACTCGCGAATGGTCCGCCCCCGCGAGACCCGAGCCACGAAGGTGCCGACAAAGGGCGACCAGGCGATCACCCACGCCCAGTAGAAGATGGTCCAGCTGGAAGCCCAGGGGTCATCGTTGTAGGGCGACATCTTGAGGCTCATGCCGATGAAGTTCTGCAGGTAGTCGCCGATGCCCAGGGTGATGGTCTCGAGGATCTTGACCGTGGGGCCGGTGAACAGCACGTACAGCATCATCGCGATGCACAGCGCCATATTGAGGTTGGACAATCGCTTGATGCCCTTGTCGAGCCCCGACCAGGTCGAGGCCATGTACGCCACGAACATCACCCCGAGGATGCCCGCCTGCCAGAGGCCGCTTTCCGGCAGTCCGAAGACCGCATTGAGGCCACCATTGACCTGCAGCACCCCGAGCCCCAGCGAGGTCGCCACCCCCATCACCGTGGCGACCACGGCGAAGATGTCGAGCCAGTCGGTGTAGGGGCGCAGCGCCGGTCGCTTGGCGGTCATCGACGACAGCACCGAGGAGACCAGCCCGGCCTGGTCCTTGCGGAACTGGAAGTAGGCGATGATCAGCCCGACCAGCGAGAATGCCGCCCACTGGTGCACCCCCCAGTTGAAGTAGCTCATCTGGATGGCGTAGCGCGCCGCTTCCACGCTTTCGGCGGGGACCGCGCCATAGGGAGGCTCGGCGAAGTGGGTCATGGGCTCGGCCATGCCGTAGAACACCAGACCGACGCCGAAGCCGGCCGCCAGCAACATGCTGATCCAGGAAAAGGTGCCGTAGGTGGGGGTGCTATCCTGGGGCCCCAGGCGCACCTTGCCGTACTTGCTCATCGCCAGCGCCACCAGAAAGATGACGAAGGCGAACACCGCCATCAGGTAGAACCAGCCAAAGTAGTGGGTCACCTGGCTCAGCGCGGTGTTGGCGGCGTCACCGAAGGCGTCGGGGAAACTGGCGCCCACGGCGACCAGGGCGATGATGATAAGGGCAGATAGACGAAAGACGCGATCCTTGCCAGACAGCGGCAGGCGCTCCTGCAGCGCTCGACCGTTCATGGACACTCCTTGCCAGACGGCGGTCATGATGTGAGGGGCGTAGCACCCTAACAAAAGTCGGACTATCCATCACGGTAGGCGAATATTCGATTCGGCACAAAAAATTGCCGGCACCCAGGGGTACCGGCAATAGTGCCGGGAATAGTACCGGCAATAGTGTCGGAAATAGTGCCTCCAATAGCGCCGTCAGTTGACGACATAGCAGAAGGCCCGCCATGGGGCGGGCCTTCTGGTTTACTGCGGTCAGGTCTGGCTCCGCCTGTCCTTTACCAGCCTGCTTTTTACCGGCCGCCCGTCCAGCAGGGGCCAGTCCAGCCGGGGCTATCACAGACGGGCTATCGAGGCCCGGCCGCCACTAGTGGTTACTGCGGTTTCGGTGTGGCCATCGCCTCGCTGGAGCCACCCTCCTCACTGTCATCCATTTTCAGCGCTTCCTCGGGGGGCTCCATGCCTTCGGTCTTGGCCTGGTCACGCGCCTCGAAGGCGTCTGCACCGACCGGCATCTCGCGGTAGTGCTGATAGAGACCGTCGAGCATCAGCTTGCGATCCTTGCGCAGCTCTCTCACCAGCACGATCACCATCATGTAGAGGATGAAGGTGAACGGCAGCGCCGACAGTACCGATGCCGACTGCAGTCCCTTGAGGCCGCCAGCGGCGATCAGCGTCAGGCAGATGGCGGCGATCAGCACACCCCACAGCACCCGCTTGTAGAGGGGAGGATTGATCGAGCCGTTGTCGGTCATCTGGGCAACGATATAGGACGCCGAGTCTGCCGAGGTCACCAGGAAGATGAAGATCAGCATCATCGCCATCACCGACAAGAGTCCCGAGAAGGGCATCAGATCGAACATCTCGAACAGCGCCACGGTGATGTTGTCCTGGGTCGCCTGGGCCAGACCGAGGCCCTCGTTGGCCAGCTCCATATGGATGGCGGTGCCACCGAACACGCCCAGCCACAGGCAGGCCAGCAGTGGCGGCACGAACAGCACGCCGAACACGTACTCCTTGATGGTGCGCCCCTTGGAGATACGCGCAACGAAGGTACCGACAAAGGGCGACCAGGCGATGACCCAGGCCCAGTAGAAGATGGTCCAGTTCTGGGCCCAGGGATTATCGTTGTAGGGCGACATGCGCAGGCTCATCACGAAGAAGTTCTGCAGGTAGTCGCCCAGTCCCAGGGTGATGGTCTCCAGCAGCTTGATGGTGGGGCCGGTCGCCAGCACGTAGACCATCATGGCGATACACATGATCATGTTGAGGTTGGACAGTCGCTTGATCCCCTTGTCCAGGCCCGACCAGGTGGACGCCATGTAGGCCAGGAACATGCAGAACAGGATGATGAACTGCCACAGGCCGTTCTCCGGGATGCCGAACACCGCGTGCAGGCCGCCGTTGGTCTGCAGCACGCCCAGCCCCAGCGAGGTCGCCACCCCCATCACCGTAGCCACCACGGCAAAGACGTCCAGGGCGCCGTTGAACTTGCGCAGCCCCGGTCGCTTGGCGGTCAGCGGACGCAGCACCACCGACACTAGGCCCGCCTGCTCCTTGCGAAACTGGTAGTAGGCGATGATCAAGCCCACCAGAGCGAAGGCCGCCCACTGATGAATCCCCCAGTTGAAGAAGCTGTACTGAATCGCGTACCGGGCCGACTCCGCGCTTTCCGGCGTCATGTCTGCGTAGGGTGGTGCAATATAGTGGGTCATGGGCTCGGCCATGCCGTAGAACACCAGGCCAACCCCGAAGCCGGCGGCCAGCAGCATGCTGACCCAGGAAAAGAAGCCGTATTCTGGCTTGCCGTCCTGCGGCCCCAGGCGCACCTTGCCGTACTTGCTCATGGCAAGGCCGAGCAGGAATACCACGATGCCGGTGACCGACAGCAGATAGAACCAGCCAAAATAGTGGGATACGCCTCCCAGGGCGCGACTGGCGACTTCGCCGAAACCTTCAGGGAACATGGCCCCCAGGGCCACCAGAATCAGGATGATGATCGCGGAGACGTAAAAGACCCGCTGTCCTTCATTGCGTTGCATATCGCCTTCCTTTTGTTCGACTGCTTGTTGGAAGGCCTGTGCAGCGCCGCTCCGGCGAAGACCACGCTCGGACGCTCCTTATCGAACGCTTCTGCCCGGGCATTCGCCGAGCAGCCTTTGCAGACCCGTACTTTGATAACAGTTAGGTTGTTATCTATCATCCCCGGGCAGCCCACCGATCCGGCTTGGCACTAAGCTGACACTGGACTGCCACTGGAGAGTCGAAGCACCGATGAGGCACCTCGGTGACATCATAGTGAAGTTCGCCACCAAGACAGCGGAATCCACCGCCCGCCAGTCGGCGCAGCAAAACATCCGCCAAATTCGTCGCCTCAGGTACGAATTTTCCCGGCCAAAAGCCCGACTATAGGCACGGCCAGAAACCCGGCCAGAAACCTGACCAAGAACCCGGCCAGAAACTCGGCCAGAAACTCGGCCCAAGAAAAGGAGAGCCCCATGGCCCGTCTCGACACTACGCCCCTTTCGGTCCTGGACCTGGCGCCGATCCGGGATGGAGGCACCGTCGCCGACAGCTTCCACGACAGCGTTGCCCTCGCCCGCCTGAGCGAATCGCTTGGCTTCACCCGCTACTGGCTGGCCGAACATCATGGGCTGGAGGGGATCGCCAGCGCGGCGACCTCGGTACTGATCGGACACCTGGCGGAGAAGACCTCACGCATCCGCGTGGGCAGCGGCGGCATCATGCTGCCGAACCATCCACCGCTGGTGATCGCCGAACAGTTCGGCACCCTGGAGACGCTCTATCCGGGCCGCATTGACCTGGGACTGGGCCGGGCTCCGGGCTCGGACGCGGCCACCATGGCGGCGATGCGCCGCGATCCACACGCTGGCGTCGAGGACTTCCCCCAGCGTCTGGCCGAACTGGAAGGCTTTCTTGGGGAGGCCCGACCGGAGCAGCGGGTCCGGGCGGTGCCCGGCCAGGGCACCCGAGTACCGATCTGGCTGTTGGGCTCGAGCCTGTACAGCGCCCAGCTGGCCGCCCACAAGGGGCTGCCCTTTGCCTTCGCCGCCCAGTTCGCCCCGGCCCAGCTCGACGAAGCGCTGGCCATCTATCGCCGCGACTTCCGCCCCTCCGAGGTGCTCGCGGCGCCCTACGCCATGGTCGGTCTGCCGGTGCTGGCCGCCGCCACGGACGAGCGCGCCGACTACCTCGCCAGCACCGCAAGACAGAAGTTTCTGGGCCTGATTCGCGGCCAGCGCGGACGCGCCCGGCCACCGGTGGCGACGCTGGACTGGACCCCCATGGAGCGCGCCCAGGTGGAAGGGTTTCTTGGCGCCGCGGTGATCGGCAGCCCGGCGACGGTACGCGACGGGCTGGAGCGCCTGCTCGAACGCACCCAGGCCGATGAGCTGATGATCAACACCGACACCTATGCCCTGGAGGATCGCCTCGAGAGCTACCGCCTGGTCGCTGAGGTATGGCAAGGCTGAGCCCCGCCCGGCAACGTGGCGCGACGCGGCCTCAACGCGGCGGGTGAGCCCCGGGCGTACGCCATTCGGGCTCGCGCTCGAGCCAGTCGGGAGCGGCCTGTTCGAAGGCATGAGCCCAGCGCAGCAGGTCGCGATCACGGCGATGGGGAGCGATGAGCTGGACGCCCATGGCCTGGCCGCGCGGGTTGAAGCCTGCGGGCAGATTGATCACCGGGCACCCCGACAGGGAGCCGGCGATCACCACCTCCATCCAGCGATGGTAGGTGTCCATCGTTCGCCCGGCGATCTGCCCGGGCCAGGGTGTGTCGACGTCGAAGGCAAATACCTGGGCGCTGGGCAGAGCCAGCGCATCGAAGCGCTCGAACAGTCCGAGCAGACAGGCGTACCAGGCACTGCGCTCGACGTTGGCGCGGTGCACATCCAGCGCCGTTCGGCCCATGCCCTGCGCGACCTCCCAGCAGGCCTCGGGCTTGAGCTGGCAACGACGGCTATCGTCGGCCCAGACCTCTGACAGACTGCCCGCCACCGCCCACTGGCGCAGCACCAGCCAGCTTTGCCACAGCCGCTCGGGTGACATCTCCGGCACCACCGGCTCGACCCGGGCACCGAGGCGCTCGAACACCGACAGCGCCCCCTGGCAGACGTCCAGCACACCCTCTTCCATCGCCAGGTAGCCCTGCCAGTCGCCGAGCCAGCCGATACGCAGGCCCGACGCCGCGTCAGCGTCATCGAACGGATCGGCGAGACGCTCGGGATCATCGGCGAGTGACAGGGGAGCGCGGGGGTGGGCCCCGGCCTGGGTCGCCAGCAGCCTGGCAAGGTCGCCGACGCTGCGCGCCATGGGCCCTTCGGTGGCCAGCTGATGGCCGAAGATATCAGGGCCTGGACCATGGGGAACGCGACCGAAGGAAGGCCTCATCCCGAACAGGTTGTGGTAGGCGGCGGGGTTTCGCAAAGACCCCATCATGTCGCTGCCATCGGCCACCGGCAGCATGCGCATGGCCAGGGCGGCAGCGGCCCCGCCGCTGGAGCCACCGGCGCACAGGGCGGGATCGAAGGCGTTGCGGGTCGCGCCGAAGACGCGGTTGTAGGTCTGGGAACCGAGGCCAAACTCCGGCGTGTTGGTCTTGCCGACAAGGATGGCACCGGCCTCACGCATCCGCCTGACCATGATGCCGTCCTGCGGCGGCACCTGACCCTTGAACAAGGGCGAGCCCATCGAGGTCGGCAGGTCACGCGTGGCCGAAAGGTCCTTGATCGCCTGGGGAATGCCGTGGAGCCAGCCGCGAGAGCGCCCCGCCGCCAGTTCGCGGTCGCACTCCCCGGCCTCGTCCATCAGCACCTCGTGGTCACGGCGAGAGACGATGGCGTTGACCACCGGGTTGGCCGCGTCGATCTGTGCCAGGTAGGCGTCCATCACCTCGCGGCAACTAAGCTCTCGTGCATGGATCGCCCGGGACAGCGCAAGCGCTCCCAGCGCCAGGATCTCG
The DNA here is from genome assembly GCF_019802175.1 of Halomonas sp. DP5N14-9. Taxonomy (NCBI): domain Bacteria; kingdom Pseudomonadati; phylum Pseudomonadota; class Gammaproteobacteria; order Oceanospirillales; family Halomonadaceae; genus Halomonas; species Halomonas sp. DP5N14-9. The sequence continues at coordinate 31,038 of NZ_JAHVHR010000035.1, read as the reverse complement.
CGCTGGGCAGGGCTGGTGGCGCCCTCGCCCACGGACGGAGCAGAGGATGAAGCGCCGGGCGGTGAGGTGGGCGAATCAGACGGTAAAGGTGACGATGGCGGTGGAATAGGCATGGCGTCCTCGCTGCACGGCATTTAGACGAGCGGGCTGGCCCGACTTGCTCCAACGCTAGCCGGCAGAGCCTCAGCTGTCACTTATGCAAGAGCCTCAGCTGTCATCCATGCAAACGGTCGAGGGCGACCAGCCAGCCCAGGTAGACCTCACCATAGCGCTTGACTCGGCCTGCGTCGGGCTCGGCCCGGGAGCCTTCATCCAGCTGCACCAGCGTCTGACACAGCTCGTCCAGCTCGCCCTCCCTGGCACACCAGGCCGCCTGGATGGCGCCGCCAAGCGCGGCGGCGTCGGTCACCCGGGGGCACACCACCTCGGTGGCGGTGATGTCCGCCACCATCTGGCGCCAGGCGGCGCTGTGGGCGCCGCCGCCGATCAGCCGAATCTGGCGTGCCTGGTCGGCCAGCGGCCCCATCAGGTCAAGGCCGTAGCGCAGACAGAAGGTGGCGCCCTCCACCACCGCGCGACACAGATGGGCGGGGCTGGTATTGCGACTGGTCAGGCCGAGAAAGGAGGCGCTGGCCTCGGGCAGGCTCGGTACCCGTTCGCCGTTGAAGAACGGCAAGACCGTCACGCCATCGGCGCCGACAGGCGCCTGGGCCAGGGCCTGGTTGAACCCCGCCAGGTCGAGACCGAACAGCTCACGCACGCGATTGGTGGCCGAGGTGGTGTTCATGGTGCAGACCAGCGGCAGCCAGCCCGCGTGGCTGGCGCAGAAGTTGGCGACCATGGCCGAATCGGCCAGCACCGGGTGATCGGAGTGGGCGCAGACGGTGCCCGAGGTGCCAAGGCTCATGGTCACCTTGCCCGGCACGATGTTGCCGGTGCCGATGGCGCCGAGCATATTGTCTCCGCCGCCGCTGGCGACCGCGACGCCCGGGGAAAGCCCCAGCTCCCGGGCCAGCACCGGCCGGACCTGCCCTGCCGTGTCGCGGGAATCGATCAGTCTTGGCAGCACCCGGGCCGGGTCCAGCTCAGGGGCGATCCACTGCCACACCTCAGGACTCCAGCGCCGTGAGCGACTATCGAAATAACCGGTACCCGAGGCGTCTCCCGCCTCGCTGACACGCTCGCCGGTCAACCACAGATTGAGGTAGTCGTGGGGTAACAGCACGCCATCCACGCGATCATAGATGTCGCGATGGTGCTCGCGCAGCCAGGCCACCTTGGAGGCGGTGTAGCCGGTCTGAGGCACCAGGCCAAGCCGCGCCAGGCAGCCCTCTTCCCCGCCCAGAGCGCCGATCAGGGCCTGGTTGTGGGCATGGGTCTCGGTATCGCACCACAGCTTGGCCGGGTACAGCACCTGGTCCCTGGCATCCAGCGCCACCATGCCATGCTGCTGGCCGGAGACACCGATGCCGCGGATATCACCGGCGCTGACACCGGCCGACGCGATCGCCGCGTGGAAGGCGCCGATAAAGGCCTCGATCCACTGTGCCGGGTCCTGCTCGCGCCGTCCTCTGGCGCCCTCGATCATGCGGTGGGGTCGACTGGCCTCGCCGATGGTGGCGCCACGCGCCAGATCCACCACCACCACCTTGGTGCTCTGGGTGCCACAATCCACACCGAGATACATGAAAAGATTCCTCGTTGGCGCATCGACACGGTGCGTCGAAGCCGACGCGCTCACCGGTGGGTCAGGACGCCAGCGCCTCCAGGGTCGCCCTGGCGCCCTTGTCCTGCAACAGCTTCAGCGCCTCGACGTAGGCCACCACGAAGCGCGGCGAGTCGGCGAGATCCCCGAACAGCTCACGGTTCTCGATAAAGGCGGTGGGGTGCTCGCGCTGGGAACCGGCGAGCTCGGTCAGCCGATCCTTCCAGCGATCGACGATCACGATGGGCTGGCCCTGCTCGTCCACGCCTTCGGCGTAGCGCGCCCAGCTTGCCACCACCGCGGCAGAACGCTTGAGTTCGCCGCCGTGTTCGAGCTGGTGACGAATGACCGGCAACAGCCACTTCGGGATTCGGTCCGAGCTTTCAGCACAAAGCCGCGATAGCGTGTCTCTCACCTCGGGATTGGCGAAGCGCTCGATCAGGGTGTGCCGGTACTGATCGAGATCGACGCCAGGGACCGGAGGCAGTGTCGGGCTGCCCTCCTCGGCCATGTAGCCAAGCAGGAAGTCGATGAACAGCGAATCCTGACAGACCTCATGGGCGTAACGATAGCCGGCCAGATAGCCGACATAGCAAAGCGCCTGGTGGCCTGCGTTGAGCAACCTGAGCTTCATCAGCTCGTAGGGCTCGACGTCCTCGACCAGCTGCACGCCGACCTCATCAAACGCCGGTCGGTCACTGGCAAAATGATCCTCCAGCACCCATTGGGTGAAGGGTTCGCAGATCACCGGCCAGGCGTCTTCCAGTCCGAAGCGCTCGGAAAGCTCCTCGATGTCGCCCGGCGTGGTCATCGGCGTGATGCGATCGACCATGGAACTGGGGAAAGGCACTTCCGCCTCGACGTACTGCCCGAGCGCGCGATCACGAGCGTAGGCAAAGGCCGTGAACATCCGCCTCGCCACCTCGCCGTTGCCCGGGATGTTGTCGCAGGACATCACCGTGAAGGGCGGGATGCCGCGCTCGCGCCGGCGCTCGATCGCCGCCACGATCAAGCCAAAACTGGTACGCGGACGCTCGGGGTTGCACAGGTCATACACCACCTCGGCGGCATCGAGATCGAACTCGCCGGTGACCGGGTGGACGTTGTAGCCGCCCTCGGTCACCGTCAACGAGACGATCCGGATGGTCGGGTCCGACAGGGTCTCGATCACCGCCTCGGGGTCGTCCGGTGCGAATCGGTAATCGATGATCGAACCGATGACACGGGGTTCCAGCGCGCCATCGGGATGCTTGACCACCAGGGTGTAGAGGTGGTCCTGGCTGGCCAGTGCCTCCTGCATGCGCTTGTCGCCTGGCATCACGCCGATGCCGACGATACCCCAGTCATGGGCCTGCCCGGCTTCCATCAGACGATCCAGGTACATGGCCTGATGGGCCCGATGAAAACCGCCGACGCCGAAATGGGCGATGCCCGGAGTCAGCGCCCGACGATCGTAGCTGGGCACCGAGAGATGCGGAGCGAGGCCAGCCAGTTCCGCGTTGCAAAGTCGTGTCATGAAGGCTCTCCGCCAGATGAACAATGAGAAAGCAGAGCCGCTTTCCAAAAATGGGATTGGCTAGTGCCAATGGAGATCGGCGGTGATCGAGCGGGTCTTGATCAGGCGCGCGTTGAGCATGTCCTTGTCCCGGGTCTTGGCGATGGCCCCGGCCTGGTCCTGGCCCATGCCGAGCCAGCGCTCGATCAATCGCTGCTCGAGCACCGTATCGGCGACCTCGAGAAACAGGCTGAAGTCGAAGTAGTCCGCCAGCGCCGGCCAGGGCCCGTGATCCAGCAGCAGGTAGTTGCCCTCGACGATCAGCACCCGATGACCGGGCGTGATCACCCGTGCACCCGCACGCGCCAGGTCCAGCGGTCGGTCGAATACCGGTACGGCCACGTCCCGGTCGGCTCGCTTCAGCCGCGCCAGGTCATGGCGCAGACCATCCACATCGAAGGTTTCCGGCGCGCCCTTGATGGGCAGCAGCCCCTGCGATTCCAGCACGCCGTTGTCGAAGTGATAGCCGTCCATGGGCACCACCTCGGCGACGCCGGGTTGCCGCTCGTTGAGCTGACGTGCCAGCCAGGCGGAGCGAAAGGACTTGCCGGCCCCCGGTGGGCCGGCCAGAGCAACGATATAGCGCGCCCTGCCCTCGCTGCGCGTCAGCAGTTCGTCAGCGATCGCTTCCATGGTGGGGGTCATCTGTCACCTCGCTCGTGCCCGTGGCTCAACTCATCCAATTGCCGCCATCGACGTTCAGGGTCTGGGCGATGACATAGTCGCTGTCGGCGCTGGCCAGAAACACCGCAGCGCCGGCGTAATCGTCCGGTCGCCCCATGCGGCCACAGGGCACCGCCTCGCCGACCAGTCGCTTCTTCTCGCCGAGGGGGCGTCCCTCGTAGCGGGCGAACAGGGCGTCGACCTCGTCCCACATGGGGGTATCGACCACCCCCGGGGCGATAGCGTTGACACGGATACCGTGGCGAATCAGGTCCAGCGCGCAGGACTGGGTCAGACTGATCACCGCTGCCTTGGTGGCGCAGTAGGTGCTGACCAGAGGCTCGCCACGCCGCCCGGCCTGGGAGGCCATATTGATGACGACACCGCCACGTTTCGCCTCGACCATGGCCCTGGCCACCGCCTGCAGGGTGAAGAACAGCCCCTTGACGTTGACCGCGAACTGGCGCTCGAAGTCGGCCTCATCCACCTCGAGCACCGGCGCCATACCAAATACCGCCGCATTGTTGACCAGCACGTCGATAGCGCCAAAACGTTTCTCTACCTTTCGAACCATAGCAGTGATGGCGGCGTTGTCGCGGACATCCAGCGCAGTACCCATCGCGCGCTCGCGGTCGAAGCCTTCCAGCGCCTGCTCGATGGCCTCGCTGTCGACATCCGCGATCACCACGCGCGCGCCCTCCTCGGCGTAACGCCGGGCGATGGCGAGCCCGATCCCGCGTGCACCACCGGTGATCACGGCGGTCTTGTCCTGGAGCTTGCCCGCCACCGGGCCAACAGAGCCGTCTTTCATACGCTGGCCTGCTGACGCTGCTGCCAGTTGGACACCAGGGCGGGCAATTGCGCCATATGGGTCATCACCTGCCACACACCGAGTTGGCTGAGCCGTTCGGCGTGATCGGCGGGCAGATGGCTTGCCCCGACGAAGCCGATGACCGTCATGCCGGCGGCCAGGGCGGCGCTGGCACCGGCGATGGAGTCCTCGACCACCAGGCAGGCACCAGGGCTGACCCCCAGGGTCTCGGCGGCCAGCAGGTAGACGCCGGGATCGGGCTTGGGCTTGTCGACCTGCTCGGCACAGAAGATCGGCGCCGTGCCCAGCACCTGATCCAGACCAGTGCGCGACAACGAGGCGACGACCCGCTGACGACGACTGTTGGAGACCACCGCCTTGGCACCGGGAATCGCCGACAGCGCCTGCGCCACGCCATCGATGGCGGTGAGTTCGCGAGCGAGGCGGGCTTCGATCTCGTCGTCGAGCAGGGCCAGCGCGTCCTTGGGCAGCGCGTGGGCGCTCTGGCCGTCGAGAAGCTCGAGAATCGCCGCGGTGGTGCGGCCCAGGGCTTCATTCAGGGCCGCCTCGACGTCGAGGTCGGGTAGCCACTCGGCCAGCCGATCGGCCAGGGTCGCCTCGGCGATCACCTCACTGTCCACCAGCACGCCATCGCAGTCGAAGATCAGGGTCGTCATGGTCGCTCCTCAGGCTTCCGCGGTACTGGCGGCACGATTGTCCTGGCGGGTCAGCGACGCCAGCGGGTGACGCTCCAGGCTTGCCAGCGCCAGACCCTGCTCACCGAACAGATGTGCCCGGCCCGGCTCGAAGCCGAAGCGGATCTCGTCTCCCACCCGGTGGGTCACGTCGCCATCCACCATCAGCGTCAGCAAGTCGCCGTCCATCTCCACGTACAGCGAGGTCTGTCCGCCCAGCCGCTCGATCACGCTGACGCTGGCCTTCAGCGGTCCCTGGTCGTCGAGCATCAGATGCTCGGGACGGATGCCGAGCTCCAGCGCCTGGCCCTGGGCCACCTCGTCGCCTTCCACCGGCACCTTGACGGTATCGCCGCCCGGCACACGCACCTCGACCCCCTGGGCGTCGCCGGCAACGGCCTCGACCTTCAGGAAGTTCATCTTGGGCGAGCCGATGAACCCCGCCACGAAACGATTGCGCGGATGGTGATACAGCTCCATCGGCGAGCCGACCTGTTCCACCACGCCGCCCTGGAGCACCACGATCTTGTCGGCCATGGTCATGGCCTCGATCTGGTCATGGGTCACATAGATCATGGTCGCCTTGAGCTCTTCGTGCAGACGCGCCAGTTCGATGCGCATCTGTACCCGAAGCGCCGCGTCCAGGTTGGACAATGGCTCGTCGAACAGGAAGATGCTGGGGTTGCGCACGATGGCGCGGCCGATCGCCACACGCTGGCGCTGACCGCCGGAAAGCGCCTTGGGCTTGCGCTCGAGCAGGGGCTCCAGCTGCAGGATCTTCGCCGCGTCCAGCACTTTCTGGCGGCGTTCCTGCTGGGACACCCCCGCCAGCTTGAGGCTGAAGCCCATGTTGTCCTCCACCGTCATGTGGGGGTACAGCGCATAGCTCTGGAACACCATGGCCAGCCCCCGCTCCGCCGGCCCCAGGTCATTGACCCGCTGGCCGTCGATGACGATATCGCCGTCACTGGTGCTTTCGAGTCCCGCGATCATCCGCAAAAGGGTCGACTTGCCGCAGCCGGACGGGCCGACGAAGACCACGAATTCCTGGTCCTTGACCTCCAGATCGACGCCCTTGATGACGTGGGTGTCGCCGAAGCTCTTGACCACCTGGTTGAGTGTCAGTGTTGCCATCTTGTTGTCCTCGAAGTTCTGTCAGGGGCGCCTCGGCGCCGCCTGAAATATCTGTCTGCCGGTGCGTCGTTCACCGCGCCGAAGATCGGTTTTTTCATCGCGCCGAAGCTCGGTCACTTCACCGCGCCAAAGGTCAGGCCACGGACCATTTGTTTCTGGGCTTGTGAAGAGCGCCAGCCGAAGCTTCTCGTCGATCAGTTCGCTCACTTCACCGCGCCGAAGGTCAGACCACGGACCATTTGTTTCTGGGCTTGTGAAGAGCGCCAGCCGAAGCTTCTCGTCGATCAGTTCGCTCACTTCACCGCGCCAAAGGTCAGGCCACGGACCATCTGCTTTTGAGTCAACCACCCAAAAATCAGGATCGGCGCGATGGCCATGGTCGAGGCCGCCGACAGCTTGGCCCAGAACAGTCCCTCGGGGCTGGAGAAGGAAGCGATGTAAGCGGTCAACGGCGCCGCCTGAGAGGTGGTCAGGTTCAGGCTCCAGAAGGCCTCGTTCCAGCTCAGGATCACCGACAGCAATCCGGTGGAAGCGATCCCCGGCAGGGTCAGCGGCAGCAGCAGATACCACACCTCCTGGAAGGTGCTGGCACCGTCCATGCGGCCCGCTTCCAGAATCTCCCTGGGCAGGTCCTTGAAGAAGGTGTAAAGCATCCACACCACGATCGGCAGGTTCATCAAGGTGTAGACGATGGTCAGGCCGATTCGGGTATCGAGCAGGCCGAAGTCGCGAAACAGCAGATAGATCGGTACCAGCACACCCACCGAGGGCAGCATCTTGGTGGACAGCATCCACAGCAGGGTGCCCTTGGTGCGTTTGGTCGGCAAAAAGGCCATGGCATAGGCCGAGGGCACCGCGATCAACAGCGCCAGCAGGGTCGAACCAAAGGAAACGACAACACTGTTCCAGGCGAACTTGAGATAGTCGGCCCGCTCCTGTACCTCGACATAGCTTTCCAGCGTCGGGGTGAAGATCAGGCTGGGATCGGCGATGGCCTCGGCTTCGGTCTTGAAGCCGGTGACGATCATCCAGAAGATCGGAAAGAAGATGATCAGGGCCACGCCCCAGCCCAGCAGGGTGATGCCGAACTTGCGCCTGCGCTGGGCGCGCAGGGCCGAGGCACCTCGCCCGGCGTCGGCGACCGGCGCCTTGACGCTGTCGCCGGTGGTAGTGGTGGTGGTCATGTGGTGCACCTCGTCAGCTTGTTGTTGGTCGATGGGTCGTCAGCGGCCGCAAGGCGCTACTGCTCGAGGTTCTTGGCCACCATGCGCACCAGGAAGATGGCGACGATGTTGGCCAGGATGATGGCGATGACGCCGCCGGCGGAGGCGGTGCCCACGTCGAAGTCGAGCAGCGCGCGGATGTAGATCAGGTAGGCCAGGTTGGTGGTGGCCAGCCCCGGTCCGCCCGAGGTGGTGACGAAGATTTCGGCAAAGATCGTCAGCAGGAAGATCATCTCGATCATCACCACCACGCTGATGGCACGCTTCAGGTGCGGCAGGGTGATGTAGAAGAAGATCGCCACCGGGCCCGCACCATCCATGCGCGCAGCCTCGACCTGGTCGTCGTCCAGCGACTGCATCGCGGTCAGCAGGATCAGCAGCGCAAAGGGCAGCCACTGCCAGGACACGATGATGATGATCGAGGTCAGCGGCAGGCTCGAGAACCAGTCCACCGCCGGCAGCCCCAGGCTCTCGGCGAGCCAGGCGAATACGCCGTTGGCCGGGTGCATCATCATGTTCTTCCACACCAGGGCGCTGACCGTTGGCATCACGAAGAACGGCGAGATCGCCAGCACTCGGGCAACGCCGCGCCCCATGAAGTCCTGCTGGAACAGCACCGCCAGCAGGGTGCCACCGACCACGGTGATGGCCAGTACCCAGCCCACCAGCAGCAGGGTGGTGCCCATCGCCGACCACAGCGCCGGGTCGGTCAGCAGGTATTCGTAGTTCTCGAAACCGGCAAAGCCGGTCATGCTCGGCATCAACAGGTTGTAGCGCTGAAACGAGAACCAGACGGTCATCGCCAGCGGCACGATCATCCACAGCAGCAGCAGAGTAACGGCCGGCGCCTGCAGCGAGAGGGTGCGAAGCCCTCCGACGGTGCGCCCGGAAGTACGGTTCTTGTTCATGGGAGATCACGCTTGGTCAGGCCTGCGGGGTAAGTCCGCAGGCGATCGGAGCCAGGGGCCGGCCATGAAGGCCGGCCCGCGAACGAGCTTCAGTCGGTGTAGCCGGCGCGCTTCATGGTGCGCTCGGTGGCCCGCTGGGCGGCGGACAACGCCTGCTCGACGCTGGTCTCGCCGGTCAGGGCCGAGGCCACCATCTGGCCGACCTGGGTGCCGATGGCCTGGAACTCGGGGATGCCGACGAACTGGACGCCCACGTAGGGGTTCGGCTCGAGGCTCGAGTCGAGCGGGTCGGCCTTGCTGATGGCGTCGACCACGAAGCTGGCGAAGGGCGCGGCCTCGATGTACTCGGCGTTGTCGTAGGTGGACTGGCGGGTGCCGGGGGGCACGCTGGTCCAGCCTTCACGCTCGCCGACCAGCGCCACGTACTCCGGGGAGGTGGCCCAGGTCACGAACTGACGAGCCGCATCCTTGGCGTCCGAAGAAGCGGGGATGGCCAGCGCCCAGGCCCACAGCCAGTGAGAGCCCTTGGGGGTCTCGGCCACCGGCGCCGGGGCGAAGCCCAGTTGGTCGGCGACCTGGGACTCGTCGGCATCGAACAGCTTGCCCGCCGCCGAGGTGGCGTCCACCCACATGGCACAGTTGCCGCGCGAGAACAGCGCCAGGTTTTCATTGAAGCCGTTGGAGCTGGCACCGGCCGGACCGTAGTTGTCGAGCAGGTCGACGTAGAAGGCGACCGCCTCCTGCCAGGCCGGGCTGTCGATCTGGGCGTTCCAGTCCATGTCGAACCAGCGGCCACCGAAGGTGTTGGTCAAGGTGGAGACGAAGGCCATGTTCTCGCCCCAGCCCGGCTTGCCACGCAGACAGATGCCGGCCACTTCGCCGTCGTCGTCGTGCAGGGCTTCTGCCCAGTCGCGCACCTGGCTCCAGGTGGGCTGCTCGGGCATCTCGATACCGGCCTCGGCGAACAGATCCTTGCGGTAGTAGAGCATCGAGCTTTCGGCGTAGAACGGCAGCGCGTAGAGGCTGCCTTCGTGGCTCAGGCCATCGCGCACGGGTCCCAGCAGGTCATCGACCTGATAGCTCTCGGGCAGATCATCCAGCGGCTCGAGCCAGCCCCGCTCGGCCCAGATCGGAGCCTCGTAACTGCCGATGGTCATGACGTCGAACTGGCCACCCTGGGTGGCGATATCCGTGGTCATGCGCTGACGCAGCACGTTCTCTTCCAGTACCACCCAGTCGAGGGTGATGTCCGGATGCGCCTTCTCGAACGCTTCGGTCAGGCTCTGCATGATCACCATGTCGTTGTTGTTGACGGTGGCCACGGTGATGGTCTCGGCCTGGGCGGCTGACGCGCCCAGCGACAGCACCAGCGCGCTTGCCGGCACCAGCGGCCTGGACAGCGCCGCGCAAAGAGGACGGAGGGTGTAAGACGGCTTCATGGCGCACTCCTGATCGTTACCCGCTTGGCGGGGATATTGTTGTACCGCCGACGCGAATCCTCGGACTCGTCGTGGTGGTCGGGCCTTGCGTGCATCCGAGCAAGCCAACGCTGCGGATACCTCTCCCAGAAAATGATCAATCAAATCACTTGATGATCAAATGATCGGACACAGCCACACAAAACGCAAAGCCGATAGCTTTAGACTTTAGCGGTACACGGACGCCTTTCAGCCCCTGCCCCGGCAACCACTCATCGACGTAAATCAGCCAAACGTCTGGCCTTCACCGAGCTCGCACAAAACAGCAAATATTAGATATTCAGCCTCTTCATTACCTTGTTGTTTAAAGGCTTTTCATCCTCCCATGGTAGTTTCCCGCCCCTGGCTTCAGCCTGCCCCCTTACCTCGAAAAGCCGTTGTAACAGTCAGTACTTTCTTTAAAATCAAACAATTACTTTAACCTTCTCCTTATTTTCCATATATAGAAATCTTATTCCCTATATGGAATAAAATTGACGCTCTCAGACCCGCCTCCTAGGCTTCGATCGATCGCTGATCCGGCAGTTCGATGCGTCCTTTGCGGCACTTCTGCAGACCCACCGCGCGACCTGTCATTTAGTTCCCTGCCTTCTCGTCCGGTGCCCCGGGGCCCTTGCGTGAAGCGCCGGCCAGGGCCTCGCCGAGCATGCCTGCAGGCCCCGCGCCACCACGCATGCCACGCCAATCGATCCTGGATCGAGGGAGCCACAACAATGACAGACCACGCTGCTCTGCCTCCGGCCATCGCCAACAAGTCCAATCGCAAGCGCTACTTCCAGTTCAGTCTGATGCTGCTGGCGGCCGGGTCCATCTACCCCCTGCTCTACCTGCGCCAGAATTTCGAAACACCGATCCTCGAGGTCTTCGACATCACCTCGAGTGAACTCGGTAACTTCTATTCCATGCTGGGTGTCGTGTTCTTCCTGTGCTACCTGCCCAGCGGCTGGCTCGCCGACAAGTTCTCGCCCCGCCTGCTGGTGACGGTCTCCATGGCCGGCACCGGGCTGCTCGGACTACTGTTCGCGACCATCCCTTCCGGCGTCATGCTGACGATGGTCTTTCTCGGCTGGGGACTGACCTCGGGGCTGACCTTCTGGTCGGCGATGCTGAAGGGGGTGAAGATGCTGGCCAAGAAAGACGAGCAGGGCCGCTTCTTCGGTATCCTCGATGGCGGGCGCGGACTGATCGAGGCGATCCTGGCGACCATTGCGATCAGCCTGTTCGCCTACTACCTCAACGACCAGCAGGACAACACCACCGAGGCGCTCAAGGTGGTGGTCTACATGTATTCGTTCACCTGTCTGGTGATCGCCGCCTTGACCTTCATCTTCTTCACTCGCCATGACGGCTCCGAGATACGCGCCAAGAAGATCAAGACCAGCGGCAATGTACTCGCCGACCTCAAGCATCTGGCGTCGATTCCGGCGCTGTGGCTGGTTGCCCTTATCATCCTGTGCGGCTACCAGCTGTTCTGGGCGACCTATTCCTTCTCGGCCTATGTCCAGGAGGGATATGGCGTCACCGCCGTCGCCGCCGGCGCCATCACCGTGGCCAAGCTGTGGATGCGCCCTATCGGCGGCATCACCGCCGGATTTCTCGGTGACTGCTTCGGCAAGACCAATGTGCTGGCACTGCTGTTTTTAGGCGCCACCGCCTTTCTGGCCACCTTGATCCTGATGCCGACCTCGGTGGGCACGGTGGCCTTGCTGGCGGTGGTGCTGATGATCGGTGTGCTCACCTATGCGTTGCGCGGACTGTACTGGGCGATACTCGACGACTGCGATATTTCCATGGAGGTGGCGGGACTGGCCATCGGCGTAATCTCGCTGCTCGCCTACACCCCGGACATCTTCTTGCCGCAGATCTACGGCTTCCTGTCGGCACGCTTCGAGGCGGTCACCGCCTACCAGCTGTACTTCGGCTACATCGCCTGCATGGGCATCGTCGGGATGCTGGCATCGCTCAAGCTCAAGGCGATCACCGCGCGCAAGGAGCAGCAGTTGCAGCACCAGCAGGCGTGAAGGCATGAAGGCAAGCAGGCCAGATCCACACGAAGTGACGAAGAAGCGCGTCAGACAACACCCTCGCGCCCCGGCGAGCCGCCGGGGCGCGAGGGTGTCAGGAAGGGGGCCAGGCAAAGGCGCTCGACGATACAGCAGCCGTGCTGCCTAGATTTGCGAGGAAAGGCGCTCGACGATATAGCGCGCCGCCTGATCGTCGGTGATCAGACTGGTCAGCCAGCCGCCGCGCAGCGCGGCCAGGATGGCCGGCCCCTTGTCGCGGCCACCGGCCACCGCCACCATCGCCTGACGCTTCAGCGTGGTCAGCGGCAGGCTGGTCACTCGCTGACTGGTGGAGCAGTCGATCAACCGGCCATCGGCATCCATCGGCCAGCCCACCAGCTCTCCCACGGCGTCCAGCGCCAGCAGCTCGTCGAGTTCCGACTCGCTGATGAAATGATCCTGAAACAGCGTCGCCTGGCGATCGATCCGCCCTACCCCGACGAAGGCCGCGCTGGCCTGCTCGGCCACCTCGCCGATGGCGCGGAACAGCGGCTGTGCCGCCAGCGCCCGCTTCTCCTCGACCGAACTGGCGACCACCGGCGTCGGCAGCAGGTAGCGCTCGCCACCGGTCTTGTCCGCCGCCACCATGACCCCGTCGTAGCGGTTGGACGAGCCGTCCCTGGCCACGTTACCGACCAGCGAGACGAAGCGATGACGTGGACGGTCGATCCGGCTCAGGGCCTCCACGGTCGCTCGAATCGAGCGGCCGGAGCCCAGCGACAGGGTCTGCGGCTCGCTGCGCTCGATGATGCGTGACAGACGCTCGGCGCCGGCCACCGCCAGGTAGGGGGTACTGTCCTCGGAGGTGGCGGACGCAGGCACCACGTCGCAGTAGTCCAGTTCGAAGCGTTCACGGATGGCCTGGGACAGTGCGGTGCAGTGGGCCACGGGGTGGTCGATATGGACCTTGACCAGGCCTTCCTGCCTGGCCAGCGCCAGCAGTCGCTGCACGCCCGGCCGGGAGACCCCAAGCTGTGCGGCGATCTCATCCTGCGTCTGTCCACCCACATAGGAAAGCCAGGCGGCTCGTGCGGCCTGGTCCAGCTTGACCTCGAACTTGTCCACGCATCGTCTCTCTGGCTGATCGTACAGCCTGTATCATCGCAAGCCAGGGACACCGGCACAACGCAGGCTTACTCGGCCGGCGCCTTTTCCAGCAAGCCGCCGGGCAGCGTGACGCTTACCCTCAGTCCACCGAGCGCCGCGCGATCCAGGGTCATCGTGCCGCCGTACAGTGACACCAGTTCCTCGACGATGGAAAGCCCCAGCCCACTGCCGGGGCGGCGCTCATCCAGACGCACGCCGCGCTTGAGTACCGCCTCACGCTCTTGCGCGCTCATGCCCGGACCGTCATCTTCCAGACGCAGGCGCACGCTGTCGCCTTCGAGCCAGAGATCGAGCTCGACCCGGGTGCGCGCCCAGTCGATGGCATTCTCCAGCAGGTTGCCGGTCAGCTCCTGCAGATCGTTGGGATCGATGCGCAGCGCCAGCCCATCCGCCACGCGGGTCTCGAGACGGATACCGCGACGCCTGGCCAGCCGAGACAGGCCGTCCAGCACCGGCGCCAGCACCCTGGCCAGACGTACCCTGGCGGCCAGGGCGGCGCTGCCGACGGCGCTGGCACGGGCCAGGTGGTGGCGCACGGCAGCATCGATACGTCCTAGCTCCTGGCGCATCCTGGCTCGCTCGGTCTCGGGAAGGCGTTCCGCCTGGGTCATCAACACGCTGACCGGCGTCTTGAGCGCGTGGGCCAGATTGCCGGCGGTGGCGCGGCCGCGCTCGATCAACCGCCGGTCATGGTCGAGCACCTCGTTCATGGTCACCGCCAGTTCCGCGAGCTCGGTCGGCAGCCGGGTATCGAGGCGCTCCCGCTGGCCGCCCTTGACCGCCGCCAGATCCGCGTGAAGCGACCTCAAGGGCGCCAGCCCCCAGCGGATCTGCAGCGCCAGACCGCTCAGCAACAGCACGCCGAGCCCAAGCAGCGACAGCCATAGCAGCCGTTCGAAGCGTGCCACCTCGGCATCGAGCTCCTGACGGCTGACCGCCAGGCTGACGTGAACGGGGTGGGGATGTCCCGACAGCCTGAGGGAACGCTCGACCAGCCTCAGCCGCTGCCCACGAGGCCCTTCGATGGTGCGCCAGACGGTGTCCGGAGAGGCGGTGATCGGCAGGCGCTGATCCCATAGCGAACGCGAGCCTCGGGAAAGGCGCTCGCCGTCGCTGATCTGCCAGTACCAACCGGAGAACACCTGATCGAAGCGCGCATCGCCGAGACTGTCGTTGACCACCAGGGCACCGCTCTGGGGGTCTCGATCCAGGGCCGCCAGCAGCACCCGGTGCATCGACGACAGGCGTTCGTCGAACGAGGCCGAGGCGGATTCGCGAAAGCTGTAGGACAGCCCACCGCCGACCAGCGGCAGGATCACCAGCACCAGCACCAGCGACGCCAGCAGCAGCCGCCGGGTCAGCGAACCGCGCGGCGGCGTCACGGCGCATCCTCTCCCGCCGGGGTCACCAGGCGATAGCCCTCGCCGCGTCGTGTCTCGATCCGCTCGCTGCCGAGCTTGCGCCGCAGGCGACTGATCTGGACGTCGATCACGTTGGAATCGGGTTCATGGTCACGGTCGTAGACGTGCTCGGCCAGCTCGGCGCGACTGACCACCCGCTCGCGGGCATGCATCAGGTAGGACAACAACCGTGACTCCTGAGCCGTCAGCGCCACCGGCCTGCCGGCCAGCGTCACGGCCCCCGTGTGGGTGTCGAAGCTGAGCGCCCCGGCGCTGAGCACCGGGTGGGCGTGGCCGTGGCTGCGGCGCACCAGGGCCCGCAGCCGAAACATGACTTCGGCGGTCTCGAAGGGTTTGGTGACGTAGTCATCGGCCCCGGCAGAAAAGCCCGCAGCCTTGTCGGACCAGCGCTCTCGCGCGGTCAGCACCAGTACCGGCAGGTCGATGTCGTCGTCGCGCCACTGGGCCAGCCAGCGCGTGCCATCGCCATCCGGCAGTCCCAGGTCGAGCACGACTGCGTCGTAGCGCTCGGTGCGCAGCAGAAAATCCGCCTCGCCTCCGGTCGCCGCGACTTCCACCAGCAGCCCGCCTTCCTCGAGGGAGGCCGCGAGCGCTTCGCTCAGCGCCTGGTCATCCTCGACCAACAGAATCTTCATGCCGCGCCTCCTCCGGCGTCATCCCTGTATTGCGGTGATCCCCGCGGGCTAGTCGGCATCGCGCGGCGCGGGGCGCTGCATGGCATCGATGCCGACCCCTTCGATGCTCAACAGCTCACCACTGCCTGCGTCAAACTCGAACTCCACGACCTGTCCCTGGGCGCCGACCAGTTCGATCTCGTAGAGGATTCTGCCGTCGTCACGTTCGAGCTCCACTTCGAGCACCTGCCCGTCGTAGCGCTCATCGAGCCAGTCCAGCAGCGTCGGCAACGCCACCAGCCGGCCCTCACGCACCTCCTGGTGCAAGTCACGCCAGTCGTCCTCCGCGCGGGCAAAACCGATTCCCAGCGACTCGCTCGCCAGTGCCGCGAGGCTGACGTCGTCACTCGGGCGCGGGGCCTGGGCCAGGCTCGCGGCCATCACGGACGTGCATAGCAAGAAAAGTGTCTTGGAGGTCATGAGGCGAAGTCTGACCCACTGCAGATGAATGAAAGATGAACGATCCCGTCAGGCTGGCGACAGGTCCCCCCTGTCAGGATGGTCCCACTCGCCGAGATCACCAAGCACACGGTGAGCTTACCTCAACAGCGAATGGAGTCCCCAGCATGAACAAGACTGTCACCCTGAGCCTGGCCGCCCTGACCTTGAGCGGTACCCTCACCACCACCGCCATGGCCGACGATGAAGCCGTCAACCGGGAGGAGATCGACCGCCTGCTGGCCAGCACCGGGGAGTACGGCTTCACCCACTACGATGAGCTGGGTATCGACGACGGCGATCGTTTCGAGGCGGAAGGCTGGCGCGACGACGGCTGGCGCCTGGACGTCGACATGGACCTGCGTGACGGCAGCCTGCTGGGCGAACAGCGGCGCCAGAGCGAGATCCCGACCTGGAGCCTCAGCGGCGACGATGTCGGCAAGGCGCTGGACGCCGCCCAGTCGGCCGGCCTGGAACTGTTCAGCTCGCTGGATGTCGACCGTACAGGTGATATCGAGATCGAAGGCTACGACGCCCAGCACCAGGAGCTCGAGGTCCGCCTCGATCGCCATACCTTTGACGTGACCGGAGTCCAGCATGACGACTGATCATTCCTTCAGCACCGACGACTACCAGCACAACGCCGCCTGGAGGGCGGCGTCCCGTTGGCAGCAACGCGCTCGCCAGGCACGCCCCACCCGCCGGATGGGTGGCTTCAAGCTGGCTCTCGCCACCCTGGTCGGCGCCGTCACCCTGGTGCTGGCCACCATGATGGCCCTGGTGCTGAGCCTGGTGGGACTGGCGCTGATGCCGCTGGTGCGTCACCGCATGAAGAAGCGCATGGAGGCCTACCGCGCCGATCATGCCGACGACATCACGCCGGGGGCGACCACCCGAGCCCCCGGTCAGGACGATGCCCGCGTGTGGGAAGGCCAGTATGAGGTCAAGTGAAGCACCCGGGAGGCGATGCAGCGGCGAGTGTGCGTCACTCGCGCGGATCGCCTCCCGGCAGCCGTTCGGGACCGGGCTCGGGCACCTGATCAGACCCGCCTGCCCGGTCTTCACGGGCAACCTGTCCGCTTGACGGGGCGTCGCTGCTCCCATCGAGTGCCCCCCTCAGGGCCACCACCTCGGCCTTGAGTTCTCGCACCTCGCGGTGCAACTCTCGCAGCATGTCTCGATTGACCCGATGCAGCCGTTCGGACTCGTCCTCCTGATCATCGATGAACAGTGAACCGACGTAGGCCGCGAAGCTACCGAACAGACCCACACCGGCCACCATCAACAGCGCCGCCACCACCCGTCCCAGCGACGTCACCGGATAGTAATCGCCGTACCCCACCGTGGTGACGGTGACGAAGGCCCACCACAGCGCCTCTTCGGCGGTATCGATGGCGCTTTCCGGGTTGGGGCCTTCCACCACCAGGATCACCACCGAGCCGAAGATCAACAGCAGTACCGTGGCCGAGGCCACCGAGGCGAAGATGCCCTTGGCCTTGTTGCGAAACAGCAGGTTCCAGATCAGGTGTACCGACTTGATCGCGCGCAGCATGCGGATGATCTGCACTACGCGCACCAGACGGCCAGCCATCAAGAAGCTCACCGGGATACTCGCCAGCAGATCGATCCAGCCCCAGCGCATAAAGCGCCACTTGCTCTCCGCACGGTGAAAACGGATGCAGAAGTCGGCAAAGAAGAAGCCGCAGACCACCAGGTCCAGCTTGAAAATCAGGTCATCGACCTCCGGCGGCAGGTCATTCAGCTCCTGCACCGCCATGGCACCAAGCACGTAAAAGGAGAGGATCAGAATCAGGATCTGAAATGGGGTCAAGCTCTCTTGTTTCATGGGGTTCGACATCGACCGGGAAGCAGAATCACGACCTTACGCGATGCACCGGAAGCTGCCTAGCGGCAGGACACGCCCCGAGCCCTCACCAGGTCAACGTCGACCCCATTGCACCTTTCCCTGTCGATGCCCCGATGTCGGTATTGCCCCTGACCGAGAGCCGCTTTTCCCTCGCAGGTCCCTCGCCGGCAGATACCTCTATGACGCTACTCCAGGGGTTCGTAGGGCAGCCCCACGTAGTTTTCGGCGATGGTGGTCAGGCCCGCTGTCGAGCCGGTCAGATAATCGAGCTCCGCCAACTGCATGCGCGCCTCGAAGTCTTCCTCGTCGCTGAAACGATGCAGCATCGACGTCATCCACCAGGAGAAGCGCTCGGCCTTCCAGATACGCTTGAGGCACACCTCGGAGTAGCGCGGGATCAGATCGCTGCGCCCTTCGTTAAACACCTTCACCAGCAGGCGATACAGGGTGTTGACGTCACTCGCCGCCAGGTTCAGCCCCTTGGCACCGGTGGGCGGCACGATATGGGCGGCGTCCCCCACCAGAAACAGGCGACCGTACTGCATCGGCTCGACCACGAAGCTGCGCAGCGGTGCGATGCTCTTTTCGATCGAAGGTCCCGTCACCAGAGTCTCGGCCACGTCATCCGGCAGGCGCCGTTTCAGTTCGTCCCAGAAACGATCATCGGACCAGTCCTCGACCTTCTCATCGAGGCCCACCTGCACGTAGTAGCGGCTGCGATTCTCCGACCGCATGCTGCACAGGGCGAAGCCCCGCTCGTGGCGTGCGTAGATCAGCTCATCGGTCACCGGTGGCGTGTCGGACAACAGCCCCAACCAGCCAAACGGATAGACCCGCTCGAAGGTCTTCAGACGCTCCTGCGGGATCGATTGGCGTGACACGCCGTGGTATCCATCGCACCCCGCCACATAGGCACAGCGCAGACGGTACCCTTTGCCTTCATGCTGAAAGGTGAGGAAGGGCGACTCGCTATCCAGATCATGGGGGGTGACGTCGCTGGCCTCGTAGTAGCTGATACCGCCTTCTCGCTCGCGTGCTTCCATCAGGTCCCGGGTGACTTCGGTCTGGCCGTACACCATCACCTGCTTGCCATCGGTGTGCCCCGCAAGGTCGACGCGTACCCGGCGGTTGTCGAAGGCAAGCTCAAAGCCGTGGTGGGGCAGGCCCTCGGCATCCATGCGTTGGCTGACGCCGGCTTCACGCAGCAGGTCGACCATGCCCTGCTCGAGCACCCCGGCACGAATACGTCCCAGCACATAGTCGCCGCTCTTGCGTTCGACGATCACATTGCCGATCCCGGCCCGGCTGAGCAGTTGCCCCAGCAGCAGTCCGGAGGGCCCGGCCCCGATGATGGCGACCTGGGTCGTGAGTTCACTATCGATACGCTCGGGGGAAGATGTTGTCGTCATGGTGGCTACCTCGTCAGCGGAACGTTATGGTTATGCCTTGTATTTTTCGCTTAAACACCACCCCAGATAAGGCATATTCCTCGCCACAAACTGGACTTTTCGCGGAATCTACCCTGACATTTGTCGTAGTCACGCTCAATCACCTCCCCGGCAACCGCCAGGAGCGCAGACCATGAACCCCGAGACCCCGTCCACCACGATATCGTCAGCGGTTCCCACCTTTACCCTTTACGGGGAAACCGGTAGCTGGCCGACCCCCGACCTGCTGCACTGCGAGTCCATCGCCGAACGCAGTCGGCTTCACGATTGGCGCATCCATCCCCACCGCCACGTCGACCTGACTCACCTGCTGCTGCTGTACGCGGGCGAGGTCGAACTGCAACTGGAAGACAGCCGACAACGGCGGGCCGCCCCGCTGCTGATCCTGGTGCCTGCGCTCACCATTCACGGGTTTGCCTTCGCTCCGAACATCCAGGGCCACATCCTGACCCTGGCGGCACCGCTGGTCAGCCACCTCGAGCAGGTACTGCCGGACGCCAGCAGGGTCTGGCGCAGCGCGGGAGTCACTGCACTAGCCGACGCCAGACACCGACTGCAGGCATTGGTGGAACATATCGACGGGGAATACCGACGGCCGGCGCGGGACCGCGACGTGCTGCTCGACGCCTTGATCCAGGCGCTGACGGTGGAAGCGGCTCGCCTGGCGACGCATCCGGCCACCCGGGCCAGGTCTGCCGTGAGCACCGATCCCGGCCACGGCCACCTGGCCCGCTACCAGACACTGATCGAGCGGCGCTTTCGCCAGCAGCCGAGCATCGAGGAAATGGCGCGCGAGCTGGACATCAGCGCGGCCCACCTCAACGCCCTGTGCCGGCGCCTGGCGGACCAAAGCGCCCTGGCGGTGCTGCACCAGCGTCTACTGCTCGAAGCCAAGCGCGAGTTGACCTATACCAACCTGACCATCGCCCAGATCGCCGATGGCCTGGGATTTTCCGAGCCCGCCTATTTCACCCGCTTCTTCAAGCGGCTCAGCGGAGTGGCTCCCCGCGACTTCCGCCGCCGCCAGTTCCATCGTCAAGGCGACGGATCGCCAAGCTCGCCCTAGGCGCTGTCCGAAAAGTCGACGAGCGAAGGTTAGACAAGGCAAAAATCGGTGAGAAAGCGCAGTTTACGGGGTGTAAATGAGCATTTTGACCGGGCTGGCGCACCTGCCGATTTTTAACGCCGTATTACCGAGCGCAGGCACTTTTCAGACAAGCCCTAGACCAGATCCCGGGGGAAGACCTCATCCCAGCTTCGCGAAAAGATTCGAGTATCGCCCTGCCAGGCGTCCAGGGTGGCACGCACCCGAAAGCTGTCGGCGTCGCTGGTCAGCCGAGTGCGGGTCAGGGTGTGGATCTCCCAGTCCCCCCGGCGGAAGGTACGTTGCCACTCGGTCCAGCCGGTAACACTGTCGTAGTTGCCGTAGGAATAGCTGTAGCGCTCGGTCACCGAGCCGGAGATGTCCAGCGCGATATCGTCCAGCCGGTAGCTGCCCTCGTCGTGGAACACCTCCAGTGTGGTCTGGTCATTGGCCAGATCTCGGATCACCTTCCAGCTTTCCTGGGAAGGCTGCAGCAGCGTCTTGGCCAGCGGTGGCGCCCCTTCCGGCTCCTCGAAGGGGCGCAGAGCCGCTTCTTCCGCCGGCCTGGGGACCCTGGTCGGCAGCACCAGGCGACAGGCACCAGGCCACAGTGTCAGGCGTACCGGCCTTGGCGCAGGCCATACCAGCGGCCAGTAGCTGGTCGAGATCGCCAGCCGGATGGCGTGCCCCGCCGGAAACTGCTGGGCAATATGCTTGAGACACACCGTCACGCGGTAGCGGCGCCCCGGCACCAGAGGCTCCGGGTGTTCGTCGCTGTCACGATGGGTCAGGTTGAGCACCCCATAGGACACCCGTGTCGCCTTGTCGTCCTCGGCGATATCGACAAGACGCAGCGCCACCATCGCCACCGGCTGGTCGGCGGACAGTTCCAGCTGCACCGATGGGGCACCACAGATTTCCAGATCCTGCTCGAGCCGGGGCGTCTGGAAAATCAGGGCGCCGCCGTCCTCGTCACGCTGGTCGTGAGGCAGATCCGGCGGTGCGTTGTAGGAACACCACTTGCCGGCATACAGGCCCACCGACAGCGGCGAGCGGATATCCAGGCTCTCGTCGTCATCGCCGTCCTTCGCGTCGGTGCCGTCCTCGCCACGCAGGTCATGTCCGCTGGTCAGCCGCCAGCTCCGGGACATGATGTGGGGAGAGGGCCAGCTCGGCTCGGCGACCCAGCGACCGGGACGAGCGCTGTAGCGCGCCGATGGCAGCATCGATTGCTGCATCCAGACCCTCAGCATCGGTTCGTCCATGATCCCGGTATCCTGGTCCTTCAGCCAGTGGTCCCACCACCGTAGCCCTTCCTGCAGGAAGCCGATGGCCGGCCCCGGTACCCCGAGGTGGGGGTACTTGTGAGCCCAGGGGCCCACCAGCCCCTTGCGTGGCGAGGTCAAACCGGCCAGCAGCCGGAAGACGGCGTTGCAGTAACCATCCGCCCAGCCGCTGATGGCGTACACCGGCACCTGGATACGGCTGTAGTCCTCGCACACCGAGCCATGTTTCCAGTAGTCATCACGTCGCTGGTGCTGAAGCCAGCGCGAAAGCCAGAGGCCGCTGCCGTCCAGGCGATCGAGCCACATCCTGAACCAGTCGCCACCCACCAGCGCCGGGTCGGGCGGGATGGCATTGCCATCGAACATGGTCGACGCCCAGGAAAGATTGTCGGCCAGCAGGCAGCCACCCATATGGTGGATATCATCGGCGTAGCGGTCATCGGTAAAACAGATGGTGATGACCGCCTTGAGCTGCGGTGGGCGCATGGCGGCGATCTGCAGGCCGTTGAAGCCCCCCCAGGAAATACCGACCATGCCGACACTTCCCGTACACCAGGGCTGGCGTTCCAGCCACTCGAGTACCGCCACCCCGTCGTCCAGTTCCTGCTGCAGGTACTCGTCGGTCAGTACGCCATCGGATTCGCCGGTGCCTCGGATATCGACGCGAACCCCGGCATAGCCATGCCCGGCCCAGTAAGGATGCACCTGAGCGTCTCGCTCCGCGGTCAGGTCACGCTTGCGATAAGGCAGGTACTCGAGGATCGCCGGCACCGGATCATCGTCGGCGTCGACCGGCCGCCAGATACGGGCAGCCAGCCGCGTGCCGTCGGCCAGTGGAATCCAGGTTTCCTGCTCCATCACCTTGCGCGGAAAATCGCTGACCACCCGCATCGTCGCTCCTTGCACTGGCTTCAAGCTCACCCTGTCGAGATCGCCCTGTCCATACCGCGCTGCCGAGATCGCCCTACCCCTGCAACCTGGCCACTCCAGCGCTCTCGGTGACGCTCGGTACAGCGGCGGCGCGCCGACTCAACTATCGATATCGCCGAATGCGAAGATCAGTCGGGCCGCCAGTTGCTGATAGCGACGAAGCAGCGCCTGATAGTCGTCGCCCCCCATCCAAATATAGGCCAATGCAAAGCTGTAACTATCCTGTTCTGGCAGGCTCGACAGACGCTGCCCCTCCTCCACCTGCAGACTGATCACCGTGCCGGGGTAGTCCTGTTCGAGTTGTGCGAGGGTCTGCGCCGACGGAACCCGTTCGACGGTGGCGTCATGGAAAAAAACGCGGTAGAAGAACTTGGCCGCGACCGCGTAGGCGCCCTCCCGGTGGGGCAGTCTCGGACGCTGCCCCAGCGCCAGGTCCACCGTCACCTGCTGATGGCTGAGCCCGTCGACCTTCTCGAACAGGTCGCAATGTGACTGAGAAATGCGTGTGTTGATCTCGAGCAGCCAGATGCGATCCTGGAGTTCGTCCCAGAAAAACTCGACGTTGAACGCGGATTGATCGAAGCCGGTGCGGGTCATGACCAGGCGGGTGGCGTCGATCATCTGCTGCTGAACCCTTTGTGGCAGGGCCGAGGGGTACAGATAGTGGAAGAAGCTCAACACCCCTGGGTAGCGAATCGAGTCGACCACACCATAGACCACGACCTCGCCATCGTGGACGTAGCCTTCCAGCGTGCATTGCCAGCCGCCGATGATTTCCTCGGCCATGCAGTAATGGCCATCGATCGCCGCGATCTCCGGAGGCAGGTTGGCCTGATCCAGCACGCTGTTGAACGGCTCGGCGATGGAACCGATCTCCGCCTTCAGACGGTCAATGGCAAGCGCAAAGTCTTCCGGCGTCTCGATGCGAAAACCGAGCCGTGAGCCCGACGACTTGATCGGCTTGACGAAGAAGGGAAAGGACAGCCCCGCCGCACCGATCTGACCCAACGCCGCCTCGTCGAAGGGGTCGAAGGCGGTGAACCCGGGGATGTACTGCGGCACCACCTCGCGCTGAACGCAACGGCTCCAGTACTTGTGCTCACACTTCAGCAAGCTTTCCAGCGACGTCGATCGGGTACCGAATCGCTTGCACAGGATCGGCAGCATCGTGGATACCGGAAAATCCATATAGCCGATGATCGCGTCTATCGGCCTGCCGAATCGGTCCAGGGTCTGGCCGGCTTCCTCGAGCATCGCGGGAATATCGAATTCTTCGGTGTCATAGACCGCCTCCGGCGCAATAATTCGGTGAAAGCGCCATTCTTCGGCACCCTTCAAGCGCAGCAGACGCTCATGATTGTCATCGTTCAGCCCCACCACAAAAATATTGCGCGCACTCACGTCAAGCCCTCGCGTCATTACGATGGTGTCACGCTGCAAGCTTAGTGAAACGCGCCTCCCACAAAGGCTCATATTGGACTAGAGCGTCATATCAGAAACCTCATCCAACCGACATTAAATGCATCAAAAAAGCCCGCCGTATGGCGGGCTTGGGGTGAGCTGAGCGTAATACTGGCCGCCGCTTCGATGCCGACTACAGCAAAAAGAGGGTGCTCAAGGTCGGGAACAACAGCAACAGAGCCAGGCGCACAAAGTCAGACACGATAAAGGGAGAGACGCCTCGGAAGATCTCCCCCAGTCCCACATGGGGCGCCATGGCCTTGATCACGAAGACGTTCATCCCCACCGGCGGCGTGATCAGCCCCAACTCGACCGTCAGCACCGTGACGATGCCAAACCACACCGGGTCGATACCCAGGCTCTGAATGATCGGGAACACCACCGGCACCGTGATCACCAGCATGGCGATCGAGTCCATGAACATGCCGAGCAGGAAGTACATGGCCAGGATGCACAGCACGACAACGAAGGGCGTCAGCTCCATGGCAAACAGACTGTCGCTGATGGAGAACGAGATCCGTGAGAGTGAAATGAAGTAGCCCAGCGCCTCGGCACCGACCAGCATGAAGAACACCACCGCCGACAGCGCCAGGGTCTCCTGGACCGCAGACCACAGCTCCCGTGCACGCAGCCCCTTGACCAGGGCGTAGATCAGGGTGGCAAAGGCACCGACACTGGCCCCCTCGGTGGGAGTGAAGATTCCCTGATAGATGCCCAGGATCATGACCAGGAAGACCGCGAAGAAGGGCACCAGGCCGCCGAGCGAGGCAAGCTTCTCACCCCAGCCTGTCGCTTCCCCTGCCACCGCCAGATCCGGCTTTACCCGCATGACCACGCTGACGGTCAGGGCGTACAGCACCAGCCCCAGGAGCCCGGGCACCAGACCCGCCATGAACATGTCACCCACCGACTGCTCGGTCAGGATGGCATAGATCAGCAGGGCGATACTGGGCGGAATCATGATGCCGAGGGTGCCGCCCGCAGCCAGCGCCCCGGTGGCCAGGCCGCGATGGTAGCCATATCGTTCCATCTCCGGCAGGGCCACCCGAGTCATGGTGCTGGCGGTGGCCAGAGAAGATCCGGAAATCGCCGAAAAGACACCGCAGGAGCCTACGGCGGCGATCGCCAGGCCGCCCTTCCATCCACCGCAGATCACCCGCGCCGACTGGAACAGCTTGCCGGCCATGCCAGAATGCGCCGCCAGTACGCCCATCAGGATGAACATCGGAATCGCGCTGAAGCTGTAGTTGGACAACACCTCCACCGGCACCGATTTCAACATCGATACCGCCGCGCCGAGATCGATGATCGTGGCAAAACCACCGACACCGACCAGCAGCATCGCCAGAGCTACCGGCACCCGCAGGATCATCAACACCAGCAACAGCAGCAGCCCGAACCCGCCGATCGTCTCAGTCGCCATGGGACACCTCCGCACTCTGGCCGAACAGCGCCCCCAGGAGCGCGTGCAGCAGGCTGCGCAACGCCAGCAGAGCACTGAGCACTGCAGCGACAAGATAGATCGGCCCGAGCGAGATCCTCAGGTCCTGGGTGACCTCGCCGTACTCGACAGCGGCGTGGGCCGCACCCACCAAGCCCGTCGCCAGCACCCCGCCAAGCACCGCAAAGCCCAGCAGATAGACGCCATGCAGGCGCGCTGCGATGGACGCAGGAAGACGGTGGGAAAAGGCCTCGACCACCACCTGGCTCTTCTCCACGCTGGCCGACATGGCCGCCAGCAAGGCAAACAGCATCAGGTAGCTGACCAGTTCGACGCTACCGAAGACTTGAAAGGAGATGGCGCCATCGGTCAGACGCTGCAGGTAGCGTGTCACCACGTCGGCGATGGTCACCGCCAGCATCAGTATCAGACAGCCGCCCGCCACCCAGCGACAGACCAGGGCCAGCCAACGGCTGGCCCCTTCCAGAAAGGGTTGCATGGCGTCACTCCGTCCCGGCGCAGCTTTCACGTGCCGCCAGCGCCGCCTGATAGACGTCATGCGCCTGGCTCAAGCCGCGCTCCTCGAGTCCGCTCAGGTAATCCTCGATGCCCTGCTGGAGCGGCGGCGCCCAGTCGGCGTTGTCGAGGGGCGCATCGACCACCCGAATGGTGTGGCCGGCATCCACCGCTTCCTGCCGCCCCACCTCGTCGATGGCGTGGAACACCTCCCCCGCATTGAGTGCCCACTGCATGCCGGAGTTGGCATCGATGACCGCCTGCTGCTCCGGCGTCAGCCGATCGTAGGCACGCTGGCTCATGGTTGCCACAAAGATCAGCGAATAGAACGGCACCTGGGTGTGGTATTCGACCAGCTCGTTGATACGAAACCCCTTCATGCCTTCCCAGGGAAAGCTCAAGCCATCGAGCACGCCCCGCTGCATGGAGGTATAGATATCCGGGGCAGGCATGCCTACCGGGCTTGCCCCCATGTTTTCGAGGATATCGCCTGCCACCGCGGTCGGGCGACGGATTCGCAGCCCTTCCAGATCAGCCGGTACCTGGACGTCGGTATCCACGGTATGGATGTAACCGGGACCGGTGGTGAACATGAACAACACGCGAGTATCGTCGTACTCTCCCCCCAGGCCGCCATCGTCGTGCAGGGTCTGCAGGATGCATGAACCCTGTATCGCGGAATCGGCCACCCCGGGGAGTTCGACGATCTGCGACAGCGGGAAGCGCCCGGCGGTATAGCCCTGAGCGGTGGCGCCGATATCGGCGATGCCGTTTACGGTCGCCTCATAGATGTCGTCAGCCTTGGCCAGGGTACCGGAAGGGAAGACCTGAACACGCAGATCACCGCCGGAGTCTTCCTCCACCGCCTTGGCCCACTGCTCGAAGATCTGGGTATTGATACCAGAGGCACCAGGCCAGAAGTGGGCCATGCGCAGCGTGGTCGCCGCTTGAACCGAGGCACAGGAAAGGGCCGTCAGGGATGCGGCCATCAGGCACGCGAGGGGGGTCTTCATGGGGATCCTCCGGACTTTATCGTTATCGTCGACGCGCGCTCATTATTGGTCTCTCGCTCGACACCGTTTCCGGCAACTCGACCAGCGGCGCTCGTTCGCATAGTGAACTTCTGTTCGTTTTTTTCAGTTCAAAAGATAAACTACCTGGCCACACAACGAAAAGCGACTTTGGTCTAGCGGAAGGCCTGCACCGACGGGAACCAGGCTCTCTTCCCCAGAGTGGTGCCAAGGAGGCGACTTCTCTAGAATTGTGCTTAAACGATAAAGATGCTCTTTCGAGCCACCACTCCCTTCTCGCCTCGCCGTTCAAGGATGAACCTGATGACCTCTCGCCCGGCCGCCGCACTGCTGCTGCTCCCGCTGACAACGCCCGTCACCGCACAGACTGCCGCAACCGACGACCGCGCCGTCGAGCTGCAGCAACCCGTGTTGACGGTGTCGGCGCCGCGCCTGGAGCGCGAGCTACTCACCACCCCGATGGCTGTCTCGATGGTCGATGAAGACGACATCCATCAAGGTCAGCAGCGGGTCCGTCTCGATGAATCCCTGGTTCGAGTGCCCGGGGTCTTCATCCAGAATCGCGACAACTTCGCCCAGGGTGCTCGTGTCTCCATCAGGGGCTTTGGTGCCCGCGCTCCCTTCGGCGTGCGCGGCATCACCATATTGGTGGACGGTATTCCCTACACCCTCCCCGATGGCCAGGCCCAGCTCGATGCCATCGACCTGGACAACGCAGAACAGATCGAGGTCATCAGGGGACCGGCGGCGGTTCAGTACGGCAATGCCGCCGGTGGCGTCATTTCGGTCACAACGGCGGACGGGCGTGACGAAGGTGACGACTCGACGACGATACGTGCCGGTATCGGTAGCGACGGCTACAACAAGCAATCCCTTTCCACCGGCGGCGAGCACGACGGCTGGGCCTACCACCTGGGTGCCTCGCGACTGGAACTAGCCGGCTATCGGGATCACAGCCGCACCGAGAAGCGTTTGCTGAACGCCAGCCTGTCACGAGAGATGGGCGATCAACGCCGTCTCACCGCCATCATCAACCTGCTCGACAACCCCCGTTCCGAAGATCCTGGTGGCCTGACCCAGGACCAGGTCGATGAAGATCGCCGACAGGCGGGCCGCTTCACCGAGGACTACGACACCGGCCAGGAGGTGGACCAGCAGGTCGTGGGATTGCAGTACGAGGATCTTGGCTTCGGCCCCGGGGAGCTCTACCTCAAGGGATTCACCACCTGGCGAGACTTCGAACAGCAATTGCCCTATCCGGGCGACAGCTTGATCGACTACCGACGCCACCACTTCGGTGGCAGCGCCGAATATCACCAACGCTTCAACCTCGTCGGCATGACGCTGGACAGCATGGTAGGTATCGACGGCGCTCGCCAGGAAGACGACCGCCATCGCCGCGATGTGGCCTTCGATGGCAGCGTGACGGGAGAAGTGGCCGACGAGACCCAGACGGCGACCAGCCTGGGCATCTTCGCCCAGGGCGACCTTGCCCTGAATGAGCACTGGACACTGTCGGCCGGCGGACGCTTCGATCGCATCGACATGGAAATCGACGACGACTACGACAACGATGGCGACCAGAGCGGTGAACGCACCTTCCACGAAACCAATGGAAGCCTGGGAATCAGCTATCGCTTCCATCCCTTGCACCAGGTCTACGCCAACACCTCCACCGCCTTCGAGACACCGACCTTCTCAGAGTTTGCCAATCCCGCAGGTGGTGGCTTCAACCCCGACGTCGAGCCCCAGGAGAGCTGGAGCCGTGAGCTCGGGGTGCGCGGCACCCTGCCCACCGGACTGGATTACGACGTCACCCTGTTCTCGATCGACGTCGACGATGAACTGGTCCCCTACGAGATCGATGGCAGCGATCGCACCTTCTACGAAAACCTTGGCGACACCAGCCGCGACGGGCTCGAAGTCGCGCTAGGATGGCAGCCCTCGGCGCGTCTGGAGCTCAATACCGCCCTGACCCTGGCACGCTACGAGTTCGACCAGGTTTCCGGTAGTGACCTGGACGGCAACCGTCTGCCCGGGCTTCCGGAGACAACCTGGGTCAACCAGCTCACCTGGTACGGGACAGGCAGCCAGGACACCCGTTACTTTGCCACCCTGGAAACCCAGTATGTGGGCGACATGGTCGCGGACAATGCCAACCGGGTAGACGTCGACAGCTACTGGCTGGTCAACCTTCGTGCGGGTGACGGCTGGCGACTGGGCGGCAACCAGATACTGTCGACCTACCTCGGCATCCGCAATCTGTTTGACGAAGACCACTATGCCAATATCCGCATCAATGCCAGCAACGACCGCTATTTCGAACCGGCGCCGGACCGTTCCTTCTATGCAGGCGTAGAACTATCATTTTGATGTAAGCACAACTTTTTCGCCGAACTGTTGTGATTCGGGAGTCAGCGCCGAGCGAGAGTCGCTCTACCCCAGCATCTCTTGAGCCAGATCAAGCACATCGACTTAAACCCTTGAGACGATGAAACGATCCTTGGCAAAAGGAGGCGCAGCACTCGCTGGCCAACCTCCCATGATCATTCGACGCTCATCCGAGACACCCGCGCGCCTCTGGTCCGGAGGCACGACGCGGGAGCTGTTCATCGCTCCCGTTGACAGTGACTATGCCGACCGGAACTTTCAGGTCCGCCTGAGCACCGCCACGGTAGAGTCCGAAGAGTGCCTGTTCACCCCTCTGGCAGGCTACGAACGACACCTCATGGTATTGGAAGGCGAGGCCCACCTTGAGCATCAAGGGCACCGCTCCAGGGACCTCAGGCGCTTCGAAGTCGACACCTTTGACGGCGCCTGGCAAACCCTGAGCCAGGGGCTCTATCGCGACTTCAACCTGATGGTGAGATACGGCAGTCGCGGCTACCTCACACACCAGTTGCTCCGCGAACAGGAAACCCTGCACCTGTCACCGGAACCCGCACTACTTCGAGCCTGGTACCTGATCAGTGGTCGTGTGGAACTCGTCTCCGGCGAGGTACTCGCGGCCGGTGATCTTCTGGTCATCGAACCCGGCGACCGCCTGGGCCTGCGTTCGCTGCAAGCGAGCCAACTGGTCGTCTCCACCATCGCGTTCTAGGGCTTGTCTGAAAAGTGCCTGCGCTCGGTAATACGGCGTTAAAAATCGGATCAACATGCTCATTTACACCCCGTAAACTGCGCTTTCTCACCGATTTTTGCCTTGTCTAACCTTCGCTCGTCGACTTTTCGGACAGCGCCTAGGCACAGAGCCGCGACAGCCGTCTTGCTGAAACTTGCCTGAAACCAGGAAGCCCGCCTCCTCTCGGAAGCGGGCTTCTTCGTGATACATGACTGGTCTGTTCCCGCCAGGGTAGTCGCATGGGGGTGAGTCACCTCGCCTTATTCGGCTGAACTTGTAGAGAGCCCATGCATGCGCTCTTTACAAAAAGAAGGCCCGACTGTCTCTCGACAATCGGGCCTACTTCTTAATAAATGCCTGACGATGACGCTTAGACAACAAGTTCGCTCGCATGGGGGTGAGTCGCCCCAGCGCTCTTTACAAGGGCTGCAGCGAAGCTGCAAGGGGTGACGAACGACGCGAGCCTGCCCTTGAGAAGAGCCAGGCCGAACCGCACCGAGGGGGTTATCGGCGCGGCCCCACATATAAAAAGCGGGGCTGAACTTGTAGAGAGCCCATGCATACGCTCTTTACAAAAAGAAGGCCCGACTATCTCTCGATAATCGGGCCTTCTTTTGAATCGATACCTGACGATGACACTTAGACAGCAAGGTCGCTCGCATGGGGGTGAGTCGCCCCAGCGCTCTTTACAAGGGCTGCAGCGAAGCTGCAAGGGGGGACAAACAACGCGAGCCCGCCCTTGAGAAGAGCCAGGCCGGACCGCACCGAGGGGGTTATCGGCGCGGCCCCACATATAAAGAGGGGGGTCTTCCCATGCATATGAAAAAGCCCGATTATCTCTCGATAACCGGGCTTCTTCTGAATAAATGCCTGACGATGACCTACTCTCGCATGGGGAGACCCCACACTACCATCGGCGCTGAGCGGTTTCACTTCTGAGTTCGGCAAGGGATCAGGTGGTTCCCACTCGCTATGGTC